>NZ_JBIAVB010000026.1:0-91676 GCF_042893675.1 Streptomyces sp. NPDC001594
ACCTCCACCCGGTGGCCCTCGGCACGCAGCCGCTCCGCCAGCGCGTAGGCGATGGTGGTCTTGCCCGCGCTGGGCAGACCGGTCAGCCACACGGTCGCCCCCGCCCCCTGGCCGTCCACGCTCATCAGCTCCGCCTCCGTACGTCGGGTCATCAGCCGTGCAGTCCGCACTCGGTCTTTCCGCGCCCGGCCCAGCGGCCGGCCCGCGCGTCCTCGCCCTCCGCCACGCGGCGGGTGCAGGGGGCGCAGCCGACGGAGGCGTAACCGTCCATCAGCAGCGGGTTGGTGAGCACGCCGTGTTCCGCCACGTACGCGTCCACGTCGTCCTGGGTCCAGCGGGCGATCGGCGAGATCTTGACCTTGCCCCGCTTCCCGTCCCAGCCGACGACGGGCGTGCCCGCCCGGGTGGGGGACTCGTCGCGGCGCAGGCCCGTCGCCCACGCGTCGTAGCCGGCGAGGCCCGCGTCGAGCGGGCCGACCTTGCGCAGGGCGCAGCACAGGTCGGGGTCGCGGTCGTGCAGCTTCGGCCCGTACACGGCGTCCTGTTCGGCGACCGTCCGGCACGGCAGCAGCGTGAGGAGGTTGACGTCCATGAGCGCCTCGACCGCGTCGCGGGTGCCGATGGTCTCCTCGAAGTGGTAGCCGGTGTCCAGGAACACCACGTCCACCCCCGGCATGACCCGCGAGGCGAGGTGGGCGACCACCGCGTCCTCCATGGAGGAGGTCACGCAGAACTTCGGGCCGAAGGTCTCCGCGGCCCAGGTGAGGACCTCCAGGGCGGAGGCGTCCTCCAACTCCCGGCCCGCCCGCTCGGCCAGCTCTTTCCTGTCTCCGTGTGCCTGGGTCGTCGTCACCCGGCGGCTCCTTCGAAAGGGGGGACGCGGCGAACCGGTCAGAAATTCTGAGCCGAGATTAGCAATGCCCACACATAAAGCACTGACGGTCCGCTGATGGGTGGCATTTTCCGGGCGAAGCAGTCATCACAAGATTCTGACCTGCATGTTTGTTTGATTTAGGGGGTTATAGGGGGCACGGTCAGGAGCCGGTAAGCGGTTCATCAGCGGACCGCCAGCACCCCTCTGCGACAGTGACGGAAAGAGCCTGCCGAATTCCCCCCACTTTCTGCCCGACATCCCCGGAGAGGCACGCGGAGATATGAGCCTGCAAGGACCGCGGCGAGGAAGGCTGATACGCCGCCTCGCACTCTGTCTGTCGGCGGTGGGACTCACCGCCTCCATGCTCACCGCGGCGGAACCCGCCGCCGCCGGCACGCCGGAGACCTGGACCTCCACCTTCCAGGGCTCGGACGGCGTCACCTACTCGGCGACCAACCACCTGGTGGCCCCCGCGGGCGGCCCGGGCCGGCAGTGGATGCTCGTCTGGTCCGGCCCGGCCAAGCAGCCGGCGCCGGACTTCCTGACGGTCGTCGACGCGACCCCGGACTCCCCCACGTACGGCAAGGTCGCCAACACCGTCACCGTCGGCCCGAACAACGGCAACGAGCCGCACCACATGCAGTACGTGTGGCACAAGGGCGACCGGATCTACGCCGGCGGCATCATGGGCGACACCACCTTCGTCTTCGACGCGAAGGCCCTGCCCGCGCTGACCATCGCCGGGGTCAACACCGCCGCCGACACCCCCTGCGGCACCCTCCCCGACGCCTACCAGGTGCTGAGCGACGGGACCGCGTACGGCACGTACATGGGCGGCCCGAACGTCACCGGCCCCTGCACCTACACGGGCGGCCAGGTGCGGGTCGGCAACGGCGCCGCCGGCTCCCCCGGCGAGATCGTCCGCATCGGCCGGGACGGCAGGACCCTCGCCGAGATCCCGGCGGCCACGGAGGCGGGCGAGGACCCGGCCCAGTGCGGCAACGTCCCGGCGCTGCCGGCCGCGACCTGCGCCAACCCGCACGGGATCGCGGTGCGCGAGGACCTGAACGTCATGGTGGCGAGCGACTTCGCCGAGGCCCGCAACTTCATGACGCCGGACTCGGCGCTGAAGGAGAACCTGGCCCGCCAGACGGTCCGCGTCTTCGACATCAGCAACCGGAACGACCCGGTGCTGAAGTCGGTGTCCAAGGTGGCCGACGGGCCGCGCGGGGCGCAGGAGCCGCGGGCCTTCTTCCGCGAGTCCCGGGTGGTCATGGAGACGGCGCTGACCAACCGGCCCGGCCACAAGGGGGCGTTCGTCTCCTCCATGGCGGGCGGCGCCGTCTTCTACACCCCGGACGTCACCGCGCCCGCCCCGCAGTGGAAGGAGGTCTTCGACGACACGACCGCCTACCGGACCTTCCAGGGCGACCGGCAGGTCACCGGCGGCGGGGACAACGGCAGCTGGCTGGCCGTCAGCCCCGACGACCGGTTCCTGTTCCACACGGTGATGGGCCAGTCGGTGCCGTACGGCAAGCCCCTCGACCAGACGACCGGCATGGTCTACGTCCTGGACATCCAGAAGCTCCTCGCCGCCGGGACCGGCGCGCGGTGCTCCGTGGACGAGCTCGCCGAGGCGAGCCGCGGCGGCCGGGAGCGGGACTGCCCCGAACTGGTGAGCACCGTTCCGATCCGCGACGTCAGCTCGGGCGGCCCGCACTGGGGCGCCATGGACAACTTCAAGCGCGGCGCCGACGGCGTGTACCGGGAGACCACGCAGGTCAGCCGGATCGCGGTGGCCAACTACTTCGTCGCCGGCTCCTTCGGCGGCGGCGGCGACCACCGGGTGTGCATGTTCGACGTCGACCGGCGCGGCCGGGTGACCCTCGACCGGTCCTTCCGCGACGAGAACACCGGCAAGCCGTGCGTCGGCTTCGACCGGGCGTCGTGGCCGCACGGCGACTACGGCGACGCGCAGCCGCACGGCGTGCTGTTCGTGGTCAGCGACGGGGTCGTCCGCCGGTGAACGCGGTCCTCCTGGCGGCGGTCGTGCTGACCGCCGCCCTGGCCCTGGGCGTGCTGCTGCTCCTGCGCACCCGGCTGCTCGCCCGCCGCTCCGCCGCCACGGCGTACTTCGCCGCGGCGGCGGTGTGCGCGGCGCTGGCCGGGAGCCTGGCGGGCCCGGGCGGCGGGGCGGCGGTCCGGGCGGCGGGCGGGCCGGTGCTGGGGTCCGTCGGGCTGGGCGGCAGGCAGGTGCCGGTGCTGGTGGTGCCGAACCGGCCCGGGTACAACCTGGTGGCCGTCGCCGCCCCCGACGCCTCCGCCGGAACCGTCCGGGACCGCCTGGCCAAGGGCGGACCCCGGCCCGGGTCGGCGCTGACCTGGATCCCGGTCGAACTGCCGGCCGGGCCCGGGCAGGTGTGGGTCTCCGCCGGCGGGGCCACCGCCCCGCTCGCCGTCGACACCGGCCGCCGTTCGGGCGCCGCCGCGGCCCCGGCCGGGCTGCGGGGCGCCGACGGTGCGGAGTGCGCGAGCGCCGCCGCCGGCGCGGTGCTGGGCGGCAGCGCGAAGGCCCCGGCCGGCTGCCCGTCCGACGCCCTGACGCCCGCCGACGCCGCGGCACTGCGCGAGACGGTCTCGTTCCTCGCCGGGCGCGGCACGCGGGCCGTGTCCCTGGTCGAGGACGACTCCCCGCGCGGCCGGGCCGCCGCCGCCGAGGCGCGTACCGCGGCCGCCCGCGCGGGGATCTCCGTATCCCCTCCCGACGCCTCCGCCCGGCGGCCCCTGCTCGTCACCTCCGGGTGGGCGGGCGCGGACACCGCCGTCCACGACGTCGAGGCCGGCCGCACCCTCGCCGAGGGGACGTACCTCGCGCCCTGGCTGCTGACCGCACCGCTGCTCTCCCCCGGCGCGGGCCAGCTCATCCCGCTGCGCTACGCCCCGAACGGCCCGGCCGCCGTCGAGTACGCCGCCGCGCTGGGCGACCGGCTGGCGGGCGAGGTGCCGAGCGCCGCCGGGTTCGAGGCGTGGCGCGCGGCCCGCGGGTCGGCGGGCCCGGCGCCCGCGAAGCTCTACGCGGCGGCGGTGCTGTACGTACCGGGCAGCGGGGGCGCCGGCTCCGCCGGGGGCGGCCACCACCACTCCGGATCCGCGAGCTGGCTGCCCAGCGGAATGATCGTCCCGGTAGCCCCCCTCGGCACCACCTGACCCGACAAGGAGCAGCAGGACCATGACGGAAACTGTCGCCGCGCCGCCGGTCCGCACCGCCAGAACCGCGCGCCCCGCCGCCGCCAAGCGCCCGGAGGGCCAGTGGGCACTGGGCGAGCACGACCCCCTCAACGCCAACGAGGAGTTCAAGGCGGTCGAGGACCCCCTCCTCGTCAGGGAACGCATCGAACGGGTCTACTCCCGCGAGGGCTTCGCCTCCATCGACCCCGACGACCTGCGCGGCCGGATGCGCTGGTGGGGCCTGTACACCCAGCGCAAGCCCGGCATCGACGGCGGGAAGACGGGCTCGCTCGCCCCGGAGGAGCTGGAGGACGAGCACTTCATGATGCGCGTGCGCAGCGACGGCGGCACCCTCGACGCCGCCCAGCTGCGGGCGGTCGCCGACGTCTCGATGCGCTTCGCCCGCAACACCGCGGACATCACGGACCGCCAGAACGTGCAGTTCCACTGGATCCGGATCGAGGACGTCCCGGCGATCTGGCGGCGGCTGGAGGAGGTCGGCCTGTCGACGACCGAGGCGTGCGGGGACTGCCCGCGCGTGATCGTCGGCAGCCCGGTGGCGGGCGTCGGCGCGGACGAGGTCCTGGACGCGACCCCGGCGGTCCGCGAGATCGCCGCCCGCTACATAGGCGACCCGTCCCTCTCCAATCTGCCGCGCAAGTACAAGTCGGCCGTGTCCTGGCTGCCGGACGTCCCGTACGAGATCAACGACCTGGCGTTCCTGGGCGCGGTCCACCCCGAGCACGGCCCCGGCTTCGGCATGTGGGTGGGCGGCGGCCTCTCCACCGTCCCGATCCTCGCCCAGCACGTCGGGGTGTGGGTCCCCCTGGCCGACGTCCCCGACGTGTGGGCGGCGGTGGCCCGCCTCTTCCGCGACTACGGCTACCGCCGGCTGCGCGGCCGGGCCCGCCTCAAGTTCCTCGTCGCCGACTGGGGGGTGGAGAAGTTCCGCCGGGTCCTGGAGGAGGAGTACCTGGGCCGCCCCCTCCTCGACGGCCCTGCCCCGGCCCTCCCCCCGGCCCCGATCGACCACATCGGCGTCCACCCCCAGCGGGACGGCCTGTCCTACGTCGGGGCGGCCCCGCTCGCCGGCCGCCTCTCGGGCACGAAGCTCGCCGCCCTGGCCGACCTGGCCGAGACCCACGGCAGCGGCCGGGTCCGCCTCACCCCGTACCAGAAGCTCCTGGTCCTGGACGTGGCCGACCCAGAACCCCTGATCACCGCCCTGGCCGACATCGGCCTCCAGGCCCGCCCCTCCCCCTGGCGCCGCAACACGATGGCCTGCACGGGCATCGAGTACTGCAAGCTGGCGATCGTGGAGACGAAGGAACGCGCGGCAACCCTGATCACAGAACTGGAAAAGCGCCTGGCCTCCGAACCGGACCTCCCCCACCTCAACATCAACCTCAACGGCTGCCCCAACTCCTGCGCCCGCACCCAGGTCGCCGACATCGGCCTCAAGGGCCAGCTGGTGGCGGACGCGGACGGCCGCCAGGTCGAGGGCTTCCAGGTGCACCTGGGCGGCACCCTCTCCCTCGCCGCCGACCAGGAAGGCGCCTTCGGCCGCAAGCTCCGCGGCCTGAAGACCACGGCGGCGGACCTCCCGGACTACGTGGAGCGCGTCACCCGCGCCTACCTGGCGGGCCGCACGGACCCGTCGGAGCCCTTCACGTCCTGGGTCACCCGCTGCGAGGAGTCGGACCTCCAGTAGGCCCCTCCCGAGACCGGTCAGGATCCGAGAAGCCCTGGCCGCCCTCGCCTCCGCCACCCTCGAGGTAACCACACCGAAGCCGCGCACCGCTCCTCCACCGGACCTCGGCGTCCCAGCCGACGGCACAGCCGCGTAGCCCGGCATTCGCCCCAGGTCGAGGAACGCCGCGTGCGAGGTGCCGGCCGCGGCAGCGACCGCACACCGGTCCCCACCCCACCCGTCGCTCCGCACGCACGCATCGACCGCCGCGACATCCGGCCAGGTCATCGGGCCCCCTTCGATGCTCAACGCACCGACCTGCGCGCAGGCTACGCTCGTCCGGCACGACAGCTGAAAGGCGCGGGGATGAGCCAGTACTTCGACATCGGTGACGAGACACTCTGGAACCCGTCCAATGGCGCTTCCCGGATGTTCCAGCGCCAGGTGGCGGTATTCGAGGCAGAACTGGAACTCCCCTCGGGCATCGGGCCGATGGAGAACGACGAGTGCCAGATCAGCCCCGACGCCTTCGCGGTCTTCGTCGACGCCCTCCTCGCGAGGCACCGGGGAAGCGGCCACGCCATCTGGCTCGCGCTCTCCGAGGGCTTCATCGCCACGGTTCTCGTCCTCGCGAAACGCGCCGCGATCACGGTGGACTGGACGGGACACGGAACCTCGGCTCGGGCTGCGGGACTGCGCGAGATGGCCCAGGAGCTGGGGCGCCATATGCCCCGCTGAGCAGACCCGACCTCCCGTCACCGAGGGCCTCCGGACGACCAGGCGGCTTCGACGTTCCCGACGGCGGTGGTGAACTCCCGACCGTCCGCGCCCCGGATGTACGCGAGCTCCACCCACCGCTCCAAGCCGCAATCCGAGACGTTCTCGTTGACCACGGCCATCAGCACCCCCTCCACCCCGGACGGAATGTCACGCACCCGCTGGCGAAGCAGCCGGTGCGGCAGGTACTCGTACTGCTCACTCATCCGACCCCTCCGAGGAGAACCCGCGCAGGAACCGCTCCCACCCGACGAGCGCCCGGTCGAGCAGCTCCTCACTGGGCGAGCACAGCGGAGCGGGACCGGCACCCGCACCGTCAGGAGGGTCCACGCTCAATACGTCGCGCGGAGATGAACTGGGCAAAGGTGCTCCCTACCGTCGGCAGCGGGTGGGTGACCAGAGACGTCCTCGCCTCTGGCGGCTGCGACCAGTCAACGGCCGGAGCTCCAGAGGGAACAGGAAGGATCGGCTGCCGCCGCGCCTCTGAAGAGCGGAAGACTTTACCCGCGCTTTAAGGCCCTTCTTGTCCCCGGCTCGAGCGCGGGATACGTTCGGCGCCATGGCCGGGAACGCCGTCTTACGGGCACGAATGGCTGATCTGGGGCTCACACAGGACGAGCTGGCAGATCGGATGAACTCCGCGCTGCTGGAGATCACGGGTCGTCCCGGTGACGTCTCCGCGCCCGGCCACGCCGAGAATGCCCTGGCCAAGGCGGACCTCGACGTGCCGCGGGCCCCGTGGATCGGCTTCTACGGGCCCGCAGAGCTCGCGGCGATCGCCGCGATCGTGCACGAGCTGCTCGACCAGCCGGCCTACGCCGAGGCAGCCTCCCACAGAGCCCTGGCGTCACTGCCCGGGGACCTGCGGCGGAACCGGTCGATGGCCATCGTCCGACTCGGCTCGGCCCAACTCCACCAGGGAGAGGCCGAGCAGGCGTGCGCGACGACCAGCGCCGTCTTCGGGCTGATGGCCGACAATCCGCTTCCGGGCCGTCTCCGCACGATGATCGGCGACTTCCACCGGTCCTTGTTCACCGTCGCCCCCTCCGCCCAGGTGGCCCGGGAGTGGGCGGACCGCTACCGCACCGAATGGAGCACGGCGTGACAACAGAGATAAGGCGCTACCACCACGCCGACCTCGGCAGTATCCGCCAGACCCTGCTGGACGTGCATGAGGACGCGTACGCGGATCGCCGGCACGAGGAGTTCGTCCAACGCTTCCCCTGGTTCGTGGATCACTGGGGCGGCAACCCCGGCTTCAGCTGCGTGATCGCCTGGCAGGGTCCGATCCCGGTCGGCTTCTCCTACGGGGCCCCCGCCACGCCGGGGAGGGAATGGTGGCAGGGACACCTCGACACCCCGCCGGAACGTCCCGACACGTTCTCGGTCTCGGAACTGATGGTGCGTCCGAAGTGGCGTAAGACCGGGCTGGGCCCGCGCCTGCACGACGCACTCCTCGAAGGGCGGCCGGAGGCGCTGGCGGTCCTCACCGTGGACACCAAGCGGCCCCGGCTGCAGGCGATGTACGAGCGGTGGGGGTACCGGAAGATCGGAGAGAACCAGCCGTTCGCTGATTCGCCGGTGTACGCGGTGATGATGAAAGGCCTGAGCCCCCGATGACGGCGCGGCCTCGCCGCAGGGGGCACATCACATGACCACCCGGCTGCGTCGATTCACAGCACTGGGGCCGGCCCGGGGACCGCTCGTCGCGGTGTACGCCGACGTCCGCGAACCGTTGCTGCACCTGCCGAACTACGCGGTCCCGATCTTCGCCGAACGTCTGGAACGTCATGGCCAGGAGGCGGGCTTCGGCGCTGTGCTCGCCTTCGATGCAGCCGAACGGCCGATCGGGTACGCGTACGGCAACACCGTGGAAGCCGGGGACCGCTGATGGAAGCGGATCGCCGGCCTTGGCGCTCAAGGAGATCGGTGTGACGGTTCCCCACCGGGGGACGGGACTGGCCCGGCGGATCCATGACGAGCTGATGGCCGGGCGCGCGGAGCGCTACGTGTCGCTCATGGTCAACCCGGCCGCTGGGGAGGGAAAGGTACAGCGGGTCTACGAGTCATGGGGCTACGAGGCAATCGGAGTCGTCCAGCCCTCCCCGGACTCGCCCGTGCTCACGGCAATGGTCCGGCTGGTGCACCTGTGACGTGAGGGAGCACGACGATGGACCTGAAGTGGTACGCGCACGCTGATGCGAAAGACGTCCGGTCCTTGCTCCTGGACGTTCACGACGAGGTGTACGCCGGCGATCCCGACCCCTTCCACTCCCGCGAGCGGTTCTCCTACTTCGTCGACCTGTGGTCGGGGCGGGAGGACTGGACGTGTGTCTCGGGGTGGGAGGACGGCCGACCGGTCGGATACGCGTACGGGTCGAAGTTCAAGCCCGGCGGGTGGTGGAAGGGGGCCGATCGGCCCGACGGTGTGCGGGGGCGGATCTTCGCCCTGTCCGAGCTGATGGTGGTGCCCCGGTGGCAGGGCACGGGGAGGGGCCGCCGGATCCACGATGCGCTGGTCCGGGCGGTCGAAGTGGACTTCGTGACGCTCCTCGTGGACTCCGACCATGCGAAGGTGCAAGCCCTGTACGAGAGGTGGGGCTACGAGAAGCGTGACGAGGCCAAGCCGTCCGGCGACTCGCCCCTCTACGCGGTCATGGTCCGGGATCTGGCCGGAGACGCCGCCGGGCGGCGGATCGAGCGGGATGGGCTGGACGAGCTGATCGCCGGCTTCGAAAGCGTCAACGGGCCCGCCGATCCGGCAGCCGTGGCCGTCAAGCGGGCCAGGCTCATCGCCCAGGACCCGGGTGGGGGCGCCCACGAGGGGTGACACCCGCCCCGGCCGGGCCCGGGGGACGGGGCCCGGCCGGGGGGTGGGGGGTGGTCAGGGGGTCAGTTCGGCGGTCAGGGCGGACAGGATGACGTCCGCGCTGCGGTCCACGTCCTCGCGGGTGGTGCGCCAGTTGACCACCGAGACGCGCATCGCCGCCCGGCCCTCCCACAGGGTGCCGCCGAACCAGCAGACACCGCTGCGCTGGATGCGGGCGATGACCCTGCGGGTGGTCTCGTCGTCGTCGCCGAAGCGGACCAGGAGCTGGTTGAGGACGACGTCGTTGAGGAGTTCCACGCCGGGGACGTCAGAGAGGCGGTCGGCGAAGTGGCGGACGTGGTCGCAGCAGCGTTCCACCAGGTCCGCGACGCCTTCGCGGCCCAGGGTGCGCAGGGCCGCCCACACCGGGAGGCTGCGGGCTCGGCGGGAGAAGTCGGGGACCCATTCGATGGCGTCGCGTTCCCCGTCCGTGCCCGGCGGGAGGTAGCCGGCGCGTTCGTTGAGCATGGCCGCGCGGTGGGCCTCGGGGTGGGCGATGACGACGATGCCGCAGTCGTAGGGGACGTTGAGCCACTTGTGGGCGTCCAGGGCCCAGGAGTCGGCCCGTTCCACGCCGTTGAGGAGGGGGCGGAGCTTTGGGCTGGCGGCGGCCCACAGACCGAAGGCGCCGTCCACGTGGACCCAGGCGCCGTAGCGGTGGGCGATGTCGCAGATCTCCCCGACGGGGTCGATGGCGCCGGAGTTGACGTCGCCGATCTGCGCGCAGACGATCACCGGGCCGGTGAGGCCGGAGAGGGTGCGCTCCAGTTCGACGGGGATCATGCGGCCCTTGGCGTCCACCGGGACGTTGCGGATGCGGGCGGTGCCGAAGCCGAGGTAGCGGGCGGCGAGGTCGATGGTCATGTGGTGCTGGGCGCCCGCGACGATCGCCACCTCCGGCGCGCCGCCCAGGCCCTCGCGCTCCACGTCCCAGCCGGCCTCCGCGAGGAGCTTGTGCCGGGCGGCCGCGAGGGAGGTCAGGTGGGCCATCGTGCAGCCGGTGGGGAAGCCGACGGAGGCGTGCGCGGGCAGGCCGAGGAGTTCGAGGACCCACTGCGCGGCCACGTCCTCGGCCACGGCGACGGCCGGGGAGAGGTTGTAGAGGCTGGCGGTCTGGTCGTAGGCGGCCACCAGCCAGTCCGTGGCGATGGCGACCGGCAGGGTGCCTCCGGTGACGTAGCCGAAGTAACGGGGCCCGTTGGCCGTCGGGATGCCGCCCTCGGCCACCGCGCGGCCTATGACCTCGATGGTCTCGGCCGGGTCGGCCGGTCCGGCGGGCAGCGGGCCACCGAACATTTTCAGCAATTGTTCGGAGCCGGCAGTGGCACCCACCGGCCGCTCGGCGAGGCCCGTCAGATATTCGGTGGCCTGCTGATAGGCCAATGCGAGAGGCGCACTGTCTGCTGTGGTCATAGTACAAAGCTAGGCGGTTGGTACTGACGTGCGACTGACCGGAATGGCCGGAACTTCCAAAACCTTGGACAGCGGGCCGTTGGACTGTATTACTTTCTCCTGTGGCCCCGGCCGGTCCGACGGCCACCATCCGTGCCGCGTCATGAGACTTGAGGAGTTCCGATGTCCGACGAGCAGACCCGCAAGGTTATCGAACAGTTCAACCAGGCATTCCAGCTGCACGACCCCGGCCTGCTGAAGGACATCCTGGGCGAGAACTGCCGGCTGGAGAACTCCGGGCCGGCCCCCGACGGCACCAAGCACGTCGGTTATGACGAATGTCTGCAGTTCTGGACCGCGATCGCGGGCAACGAGCACATGACCTTCGAAGTGGAGGACGTCTGGGTGGCCGGCGAGCGTTCCGTCTGCCGCTGGACGCTGCGCTGGGGCGGCGGCCCGAAGGACTTCGTCCGCGGGGTGAACGTGCACCGCCTGGAGGGCGGAAAGCTCGTCGAGAGCTTCGGCTACGTCAAGGGCTGAGTAGATAAGCAGAGGGGCCCGGGCCTTCAAGGCCCGGGCCCTTTGAGTGGAGTGATGGGGCGTCAGTCCGCCAGCTGGGAGACGATCATCACGCAGTCCTCCAGGGCCTTCGTGGCGTGGCCCTTGCCCACCGTGTCCTCGACCAGCTGCGTGTTGCCGGGCACGAAGGTGCGCCAGGTGCCGTCGCTGACGCCGCACTCCATCTTGCCGCTGACCAGCGTCATGATCTGGCGGCGCGGCGCCGGGTGGAAGTCGCCGAACCAGCCGGCCGGGATGTACAGGTACACGGCCTGCTTGGCCGGTATGCCCTCGGAGACGAAGAGGGACGGCGCGGGCGGGGCGAAATTGAGGGCCGTCACCTCCAGCTGCTCGTCGATGAAATGCGATTCGCCGTTCTCGTCGTTGTAGAGGCGGGAAACGGCGATTTTGGCGGTCTCGGGGGCGGTCTCGGCGGTCACGGGAACTCCCTGTGTACGTCGTGAAGGACTCTGGACGGATCGTTCTCCACTATCCCGGTCGGCGCTGATGGGACCCTGACCGCTCCATCACGTCCGCCGGCGGAATTCCCTTCTCAGATATCCATCAGCCCCGTGTCAGCCGCCGCGTGCCAAGCTGAGGGCACGAGAAAGGCCGATGGAGAGGTACCCAAAGCGGCCGAATGGGGTCCGGCCCTTCGCCGGACGGGCTCTGCCCACGCAGGTTCGAATCCTGCCCTCTCCGCTGGTGCTCATCCCAGGCACGCGCATCCCGAACCGATACCAGGGGTGCGCGTGTCTTTGGCATGCGGCGCCGCCCGGAGCGCATCCGTCCCGTCCCGTCGACGTCATCCCCGGACCCGGACTCCCCGGACTCCCCGGACTCCGCGGACCCGCCGAGCGGCCGTTTCCGGCCCTTCGCGGCCTTCAGGGCCCCCGCGGCCCTTCCGGCCCTTCCGCCCGGGGTCCCGTCGACAAATCCGCCCCTGCCCCTCGCGGCCCGGCGCGACCCACCCGAACTGGCGTCGCCCTCCCGAGCGACCCCGACAGACATGGAGACGCAGTTGCCCAGCAGCGACCACCCCACCGTGCCCGTGCTCCGCAGGACGGACGCCGCCGCGCTCGTGGACGAGATCTCGTCCTGGCTCACCGTCGACGCCGACGAGATCGACGCCAAGTTCCTGGGCGAGCGCGCCCGTATCGTCGAGGCCGTCACCGATCTGAACGCCGCGGCCGTCGCCGGCCCCGGCCGCGAGGACGCCCACTACCACCAGCAGCTCCTCCTCTCGCGCATCTACCAGACCGTGATGCAGATCCCCGACCGGCCGAGCGCCGAGGGCTCCGTACTGCTGCACGAGGTCACCCGGCTGCTGGAGAACGCCACCCTCGCCGCCGAGGACGCCCACCTGGAGCCCGGCCTGCTGGAGTCCGCGCCGACCGAGCCCAAGGCGTTCCTGTCCTGGCTCAAGGGGCAGGTGCGCGTGCACCGCGCCTTCAAGCACCCCTACTACACCGAGTTCATCAACCGCGAGGCGCGGGAGGAGGACCTGCGCACATACGTCATCCAGGAGTCGCTGATCGACGGCCGCTTCGACGACTTCCTCGCGATGATGCAGATCGGCACGGCCGGCGCCAGCAAGATGGAGATCGCCGCCAACTACTGGGACGAGATGGGCAACGGCGACCCCGAGGCCGTGCACACCCACCTCTTCAACAAGATCTACGAGGTCTTCGACGTCCGCGACGAGGACCTCGAGGCCGCCATGACCACCACCGACCTGCACTCCGGGAACCTCGCGGTGCTGCTGTGCCGCTACCGGCACCTGTACCCGGAGGCGGTGGGCTTCCTCGGGATGACGGAGTGGCTGGCCCCCGACCGGTTCCGCAACGTCGTACGGGCCTGGGAGCGGCTGGGCCTGCCGGAGGTCGGGATCACCTACCACCGGCTGCACATCACCATCGACTCGCAGCACGCGGCGGGCTGGTTCCACAACGTGGTCATCCCGAGCGCCGGCACCGCCTACATGCGCCGGGGCATCGCCCGGGGCGCGCTGTGGCGCGCCAACTCCTCCGCCCGCCACCTCGACGAGCGCCTGGACCTGGCCCGGCTCTCCGCCGAGCGCACGCCCGTCGCCGCGGGCTGATCCGCCGTGTCCCTGCGGGAGCACGGCTTCGCGCCCGTCGCGCTGGATCCCGTGCCGGGGGCGGTCGCGGCCGGTTTCCACGAGGCCCCGTACCGCGTCGTGCGGCTGCGGATGTCGTGGACGGCGGACGACGACTGGCTCTTCCTGCCCGTCCCCTCGTACGAGGTGCCGTACGACGTCCCCTACGACGGGGCCGACCGGCGGCTGGAGGCGGGGCTCGCGGCGGTGCTGCGGCGCACCCTCGGCGGGCCGTGGCTCGACGTCCACGCGGACTGGCTGATCGAGCTGCACCTGGTGCGCACGGTGGCGCCGGCCGGGGCGGTGGCGCCGGTGCGGCTGCCCGGGCCCCCGGGCGGCGGCGGGTTCGGCCTCGTGGCGGTGGCGGGACGGGCCGGGGCGGGGACGGCCCGGTCCCGGCTGTTCGGCGCCGGCGGGGCGGGGCCGCTGACGGAGGCGGCGCTGGAGCCGGGGCAGGGGCTGCTGTTCGACCGGCGTACGGTCGGGCACGCGCGCCACGAGCTGGTGGCGGGCCCCGGCGGCCCGGTGGTCCAGGACCTCCTGGCCGGCCACCTGTCGCGGCCCGCCGGGCCCGAACCGGCCCTCCGCCGCCGCCCGATGCTGGTCCACGGCCCGGCGGGCACGCTGATCAGCACCCGCCCGGCGCTGCGCTGACACCGCCCGAGGGGGTGGTGGGGAGCCCCTCCCCACCACCCCCTCCCTGCGGTACGCGGCACGAAGGGGCCCCGCCGGCCGAACCGGCGGGGCCCCTTCCCGTGTGCGGTGCTACTCCCCCGCCGCACGCAGCAGCGCGTCCAGGCGGGCCAGGTCCGCGTCGCACCGGCGGGCGGCCTCCAGGTCGTCGGGGGCGGCCGCGCAGGCCTGGAAGCGGTCCACGACCAGCAGGCCCTGGGTCTCGATCTCGTCGGACTGCGTCACGTTGACGACCTCCCTCTCAGACCGCGTTGCAGGCGCGGAAGACGTGGACCAGCGCGGGCAGGCTCGCGCCGTGCTGGAAGGCGATGTACTCCGGCAGGACGGCGGAGGGCGCCCACTTCTGCTTGTACTCCAGCTGCGTGCGCGCCGGGTAGATGTGCGCGCCGTGCTCCCAGAGGTGCTCCATGAACCAGTGGAAGCCCCGGCTGTGGCCCGGGAACTGCGGGGCCGTCAGGGAGGTGAAGGGGGTGAAGCCGAAGTGCAGCCAGCGGACGCCCTCGGCCGTGAAGACGTCGACGGCGGCCTTGTTGAGGGCCTCCATCACCCCGGGCGGGGAGTCGGGCCGGCGGCGGCTGAGGTCGTGCATCCAGCCCGGCTGCGGCCCGTACACGGGGGCGTAGGAGACGTAGCCGATCAGCTCGCCGTCGCGGAGGGCGGCGAAGAGGCGGCGCAGGTGCTGGTAGCGGCCGCCGGTCTGGCCGACCAGGAACTCCAGGGGCTTGACGCCCTCGCCCTTGGTGGAGAGCCAGGCGGTGTCGAGTTCCGCGATCTGCGCCGCGTGGTCCTCGTACGCGACCTCCTTGATCTCCAGGCCGCTGCGCAGGGCGCGGGAGATCTTGTTGCGCAGCTGCATGAACTTCGTGCCGGCCAGGGTGAAGGCCTCCAGGTCGACGGCGTAGGAGGCGCCCATCTGGTTCACGGTGAAGCCCTGGTCGACGTAGACGTCGGCGTCCGCGCCCTGGAGCTGTACGGAGACGATCTCGCGGCCCTGTCCGGCGGCGAACGCGCGGAACGCGGCGAGGAGGCGGGCGCGGGGGCCGTCCGGGCCGGCGGGGGTGAAGGGGGCGAAGGGGCCGCCGAACTGGACGAGGTAGCGGCCGACGGGCCGGTAGACGATCACCCCGGGCCCGTCCGGGAGCCGGAAATAACTGTTGCCGTCACTGAAGGCGAAATACGCGCTCGGATTTCCGGCGTCCGCGTACTGCCGGATGGCGTCGAGCGCGACGTCCGTCTCCAGAATCGTTCCGGTCATGTGAAATCCATTCTCGGGGCAGCGCTGCGGTACTACGGCACTACGGCTACTTATGGCACGGGGCGCCGGGCGCCACAAGGCCGGTCCCGCCGCAGGTCAGCCCTCCGTCAGGGCCAAGTCAGCCGAGAACGGGGGTCAGATGTGCGTCAGGCCTCAGTCAGCTGGTGACTGGAAGACTTTCATTCGCATTCGAGTATCCGAACGCGCCGAACGCGGGGAATACCCGGCGGTTCGGACGGGAAATCCGAGACAGCCCGAGGAGAACACGGCGATGCGTTCCCTGACGACAGCCCGCGGGATCTGCGAGCAATTCCACGCAGGTCTTCTCGACGCACTCGAAGGACTGCCGCTCGACGCCCGGGAGGGTGCGGACAGCCCGGTGCTGGAGCTGTACCGCAAGCACGGCGGTCCCGGGCTGCTCGTGCCGGCCGCGTACGGCGGTGCGGCCGCCGGTCCGCTGGACGCGGTGCGGGTGCAGCGGGCGATCGCCTCGCTCTCGCCGTCGCTGGGCGTGGCCACGACCATGCACCACTTCACGGTGGCGATGCTGTTCCGGCTGGCGGAGGCCACCGGACGGCTGACCCCGGCCCAGCTGCAGCTGATGTCGGCGGTGGCCCCGGACGGGCTGCTGCTGGCCTCCGGCTGGGCGGAGGGGCGGACCGACCAGAACATCCTGGCGCCCTCCGTGGTCGCCGAGCGCACCCCGGGCGGCTACCGGGTCAACGGGGCGAAGAAGCCGTGCAGCCTCTCCGGTTCGATGGACGTGCTCACGGCCAGCGTGCAGGTGACGGAGGAGGACGGGCGCTCCGCGCTCGCGCTGATGCTGATCCCCGCCTCCTCCCCCGGCGTGACGACCCGGCCGTTCTGGGCCACCCCGGTGCTGGCCGCCGCGCAGAGCCACGAGGTGCGGCTCACCGACGTGGAGGTCCCCGAGGACCTCGTCATCCACAGCACCCCCGAGGACGCCGACCGGCTCGACGACCTCCAGACGGCCGGGTTCACCTGGTTCGAGCTCCTCGCCACCTCCTCGTACGTCGGCGCCGCCTCCGCCCTGGTCGCGCGGGTGCTGGCGGGCGGGCGGGGCAGCGCCTCGGAGCGGGCGCAGCTGGCGGTGCGGATGGACGCCGCGGTCTCCCTGGTGGAGGGCGCGGCCCGCTCGCTGGAGGACGGCACCGCGGGCGACGAGGCCGTGGCGGCGGTGCTGACCGCCCGCTACGCCACGCAGGACCTCCTCTCCCAGACCGTGGACCAGGCCGTGGAGATGCTCGGCGGGATGGCCTACATCCGTTCGGGTGAGGTGGCCTACCTGGCGTCGGCGGTGCGCGCCCTGGCCTTCCACCCGCCGTCGCGGGCGAGCGTGGCCGCGGAGCTGGCCGAGTACTTCGCCGGCGGCCCGCTGCGCCTGTCCTGACCCGCCGGCAGCAGCACATCCCGCAGCCCGCCCGCCAGCCCGTCCGCCCGCCCGCCCGCAGTAAGGACACCCCTCATGGACATCAAGAACCCGGTGGAATCGCCGGTCACCTTCAACCTGCACCGCCTGGAGTACCTGGTCGCGTTCGCCGTGACGATCGGGTTCATCCTGTGGCACTTCCTGGACATCAACTGGTTCGCCGCGATCGGCCTGTTCCTCTACATCGACCTCATCGGCTACATCCCGGGCGCCATCGCCTACCGGCGCAGCGCGAACGGGCAGATCCACAAGGCGTTCTACGTCCTGTACAACTCGATGCACAGCCTGCTGAGCGTGGCCGCCGTCGGCCTGCTGTGGATGTGGCTGATCGGGCCCGAGTGGGCGCTGCTGGCCCTGCCGTTCCACGTCTTCGGCGACCGCGGGGTCTTCGGCAACTTCCTCAAGCCGTTCGGGCTGCCCTTCGAGCCGGAGGACACCCCGCTGGTGCACCAGGTGACGGCCATGCTCAGGCGCCGCTCGGCCACCGGGGGCCCGGTCCCGCTGCCGTACGAGGAGCACCCGGCGACCCGCGCCGCGACCGCCGCCGGCCCGGCCGTCGGGGTGAACCGGTGAGCCGCTATCCCGCCTGGCTGACGGACCGCTCGCCCTCGGCGTCCGCCGGGGGGTACGAGGACCCCGACGCGGCCCGCCTCGCCCTGCGCCGGCTGGCGTCGAGCGTGACGGTGCTGACCGTCAGCCGTGACGGGGTCCGGCACGGCACCACCGCCAGCGCGGTGGTCACCCTCTCCCGCGACCCGCTGGTGCTGGGGGCGTGCCTGCGGCCCACCTCGACGTTCGCGGCGATGGTCCGCCGGGCCGGCCGGTTCTCGGTGAACGTGCTCGGCTCGGCCCAGCAGGACGTGGCCCGGCGCTTCGCCAACCCGCAGCGGCCGCTCGGCGACGCCCAGTTCGAGGGCTTCGACTGGTCCACCGACCCGCTCACCGGGGCCCCGCTGATCGGCGGGAGCCTGGCGCACATGGCCTGCCGGGTGCTGGGCTGGCACCAGGTCGGCGACCACGACATGCTCCTCGCCGAGGTCACGGGCGGCGCCCACGCCGTCGACTCCCCGATGCTCAGCTTCGCCGGGCGCATGCACAGCGCCTGCGTCACCCCGGCCGCTTCCGTCCCGGGCCCCGTTCCCACGTCCGTTCCCACGTCCGTTCCCGCTTCCCTGCCCGCTTCCCCCCGTGAGGTTGTGTGATGACCACCCTTCCGCAGATCCCCGTCGAGGCCGACTGGGACCGCGCGCCCAACCTGCTCGACGGCGCCCAGGAGATGACCCTGACCGCCGAGGAGTGCGACCTGGGCTACTGGCTGTCGGCCGTCGCCCAGGGGACCCTGCGCGGGCGGGCCGAGGCCGGGCACGACGCGGCCACCCCCGCGCACATGCGCGAGGCGGGGCCGCTGCGCGAGGCGCTGGTGCTGGAGCTGGGCAACCGGTCGCTGGCCGAGTCCCGGGCGGTGAACGTGCTGTCCCACTACGTCATCGGCGCGCCCGGCGTCGTCGAGCAGGAGTTCTTCACCACCCAGGTGGTCGACGAGGCCCGGCACGCGATGATCTTCCGCAAGCACCTGGTCGACCTCGGGGTGCCGGAGGCGGGGCTGCTGGAGTTCATCCGGGAGCAGGGCACCGACTACACGCGGCGCGTGCTGAACCCGATCGCGGAGTTCGCCACGACCGTCGTGCGCGACGAGGGCGACTTCATCGGCGCGGTCGCGGTGTTCACCATCGTCATCGAGGGCGTGCTGGCGCCGGCGGCCGAGCTCAGCGAGCGCAAGTGGACGCTGCTGGACCCGGCGGCCGCCGAGATCGCCCGCGGGGCGTCCATCGACGAGATCCGCCATCTGACGGTCGGCAGCTCCATCGTCCGCGAGCACCTCGCGCGCAACCCCTCGTACCGGCCGCGGCTGATCGAGCTGATCCGGCGCGGCCGGCAGCTGTGGGACGAGCTGCCGTCGGAGGAGTTCGTGCTGGAGCGCGAGGAGCTGTTCCAGCAGGGCATGTTCGCCCACGCCGAGCTGCTGGAGGACTACGAGGTGTTCCCCGGCCGCAGGCTGCTGGAGACCACCCCGAAGGAGCGCTACGAGCTCGCCGAGCGGTGGACCGACGACATGGCCGAGGTCCGGCTGCCGTACATGGGCATCCCCGAGGCCGTCGACCTGATCCGCACCCACCCGAGGTAGCCCCGGTGACCTCCACGATTCCCGCGAGAGCCGCGCGGCGCCCGGACGCCGCCGCCGCGCCCGGGCTGCGGCGGACTCTGACCACCCCCCGGATCGTCTTCCTGGTGGTCGCCGCCGCGGCCCCGATGTCCGGGGTGGTCGGTTCGGTGCCGCTCGCCTACGCCCTCGGCAACGGGGCGGGGGTGCCCGCCACCTTCGCCCTCGCCGGGCTGATACTGCTCTGCTTCTCCGTCGGGTACGCGGCGATGAGCCGGCACGTGGTGGGCGCGGGCGGCTTCTACACCTACATCGGCCAGGGGCTGGGCCGGCCCCTGGCCGTCGCGGGCGGGCTGACGGCGGTCGTCGCGTACACGGCGGCCGTCGCCGGGGTGGCGGGGGCCTTCGGGTACTTCGCCGAACTCGTCGCCACCGCCCACGGGCTGCCCGTGCCCTGGCCCGTGTGGACGGGCGCGGCGCTGGCCCTGACGGCCGTGATGGGCTACCGGCGGATCGACCTCAGCGCCCGCCTGCTGGCGGTGCTGATGGTCACCGAGGTGGCGGTGCTGGGGCTGCTGGCGCTGGCCATCGGCGTCCGGCACGGGGCGGACACCCTGCCCGCCACCACGTTCGCGCCCCACACGGTGTTCACGCCGGGGCTCGGGGTGGCGCTGATGTTCGCCCTGATCTCGTACGTGGGCTTCGAGGCGGCCGCGCTCTACGGCGAGGAGAGCCGCGACCCGAAGCGGAGCGTGCCGGTGGCCACGTACGCGTCCGTCGTGCTCATCACCGTCTTCTTCGCGCTGATCAGCTGGGCGGCCGTCGGGGCGATCGGCGCGGACCGGGTGGCCGACACGGCCGGGAAGCAGCTCGGGGACCTGTTCTTCCGGCTGTCCGACGACTACCTGGGCGGCTTCGCGACCGGGGTGATGCAGGTCCTGCTCTGCACCAGCCTGTTCGGGGCGCTGCTCGGGCTGCACACCGCGGCCAACCGCTACCTGTTCGTCCTGGGACGCGAGCGGGTGCTGCCCGCCTCCCTGGCCCGGGTGCACCCGCGGCACGCCTCCCCGTACCGGGCGAGCGTGGTGCTGTCGGTGGCGACCGCCGTCGTCTGCGCCGTGTTCGCGCTCGCGGGCGCACATCCGTACACCACCCTGGCGACGACCATGCTGGCCCTGGGCACCGTCGGGATCGTCGCCCTCCAGGCGGCGGTGGCGGTGGCGGTGCTGGTGTTCTTCCGCCGGCACCCCGACGCGCACTGGTGGCGGACCCGGCTGGCGCCGGTGCTGGCCCTGGCCGGGCTGGGCGGCGCGCTGTGGCTGCTGCTGGACAACTTCGCGCTGGTCACCGGGACCGACTCGGTGTGGGTCAACCGGATCCCCTGGCTGATGGCCGCCGCCGCGCTCGGCGGGCTCGGCTACGGCTGGTGGCTGCGGGCCCGCGCACCCGAGCGGTACCGGGCGATCGCCACCGCCGCGCACGACGTACCGCAGCCGCAGCCGCAGCCACAGCCGTAGCCGTAGCCACAGCCCCAGGACATCCCGTAACGAGACCGAGGAGCCGTCATGCACGACCCGCACAGCCTGCTCCAGGAGGAGGCGGAGGCCGATCTGGCCCGCCGCGGCCACGTCCTGGACCGGGACGCCCTGCGCACCCTGACCGAACGGCGCGCCCGGCTGATCGCCGAGCGGGACAAGCTGCGGGCCGAGCAGAACCGCTCGGCGAAGGCGGGCGGCCCGCCGGACGCGGCCGCCCGGGCCCGGCTCCAGGAGGCCCGGCAGCGGCTGCGCTCGGTGTCGGAGGAGCTGGGGGAGGTGGAGGACGGCCTCGGGGCGCTGCTGGCGGCCGTGCCCAACCGCCCGTACGCCGACGTGCCGGACGGGACCGAGCAGGACCCGCCGGTGGTGCGGCGGGTCTGGGGCGAGGTGCCCGGCTTCGCGTTCGAGCCGCGCGACCACGTGGACGTCGGCACCCGGCTGGGGATCCTGGACCCGGTGCGCGCCGCCAAGCTGTCGGGCTCGCGCTTCGCGGTGACCCGGGGGGCGGGGGCCCGGCTGGAGCGGGCGCTGGCCGCGTTCCTGCTGGACCTGCACACCGCCGAGCACGGGTACACCGAGCACGGGGTGCCGCACCTGGTCAGCCGGGAGACG
Organism: Streptomyces sp. NPDC001594; assembly: GCF_042893675.1. Classification (NCBI taxonomy): domain Bacteria; kingdom Bacillati; phylum Actinomycetota; class Actinomycetes; order Kitasatosporales; family Streptomycetaceae; genus Streptomyces; species Streptomyces sp. NPDC001594. The sequence continues at coordinate 21,217 of NZ_JBIAVB010000026.1, forward strand.
ATGACGGGGACCGGGCAGCTGCCGAAGTTCGAGGACGACCTGTTCCTGACGAACGCCGCCGACCGCGACCTGCTGCTGATCCCGACGGCGGAGGTCCCGCTGGTCAACCTCTACCGGGGCGAGACCCTCCAGGAGGGCGAACTGCCCCTGGCCCTCACCGCGTTCACGCCCTGCTACCGGGCGGAGGCCGGCTCGTACGGGCGCGACACCCGCGGGCTGGTGCGGCTGCACCAGTTCGAGAAGGTGGAGCTGGTGCGGATCTGCCACCCCGACCGGTCCGCCGAGGAGCTGGAGCTGCTGACCGGGCACGCCGAGACGGCGCTCCGGCGGCTGGGGCTGGCGCACCGGGTGGTGGAACTGCGCGCCGGGGACCTCGGGTTCGCGGCCCGGCGCACCTATGACATCGAGGTGTGGCTGCCGGGGCAGGGGACCTACCGGGAGATCTCCTCCTGCTCGGACTGCGGGGACTTCCAGGGCCGCCGGGCCGGCATCCGGGTGCGCGGCCGGGACGGCCGGAAGGCCTTCGCGGCCACCCTGAACGGTTCGGCGCTGCCGGTGGGCCGCACGCTGGTGGCGGTCCTGGAGCAGTACCAGCGCGCGGACGGCTCGGTGGCCGTGCCGCCCGCGCTGGTGCCGTACACCGGTTTCTCGGCGATCGCCCCGGACGGCTCGCCGGTGGTCAGCGCAGCCTGATCCCCTCGGCCGGGGCCCCCGCCCCGGACGGCGCCGGTGGCCCCACGGGGCCGTCGGCGCGGTCCGGCCAGGTCAGGACGGTCACCGGGGGCAGTTCCCGGGAGACGAACGCGGTCATCGCCCAGGGGCAGTCCTGGCGGGTGGGCTGGAGCGCGGTGTGCCCGTGCCAGGGCAGGGGGCCGTGCCCGCTGATCCCGCGCAGGGTGACGGAGCCGTCCGGCCCGAAGGCCAGGTCCACCTCCCGGGCGCCGTCGGCCAGTCCGCGCCCGGTGGCCTTGACGGCGGCCTCCAGCAGGGTCCAGGCGTGGAAGAAGGTGTCGGCGCCGACCCCGTCCGGGACCCCCGGGTAGACGAAGGCGAGCACGTCGAGGCTGCTGCCGGCCGGACGGACCAGCTCCACGTCCACTCCGATGGGCCCGGTCTCGGTGGCGCCGAGCAGCAGCAGCCCGTCGGAGCGGGACCAGCTGACGTGCGTGCCGGGCTGGTCGGGCAGGTAGGGCTTGCCGGCCGGGTCGTAGTGGATGCGCAGGTCGTGCGCGGCGATCCCGAGCCGCTCGGCGAGCAGCCGGCGGACGGTGAGGCGGGCGCGGAAGAAGCGGTGGGCCGCCCGGGCGTGGACGAACTCGGCGCCGCGCCGCAGCTCCTCCTCGGTCAGGCCCTCGGGGTAGTGCGCGCTGATGTCCTGGGGGGCGACCTGGTCGAGGTCGACCAGCCATGCGTCCATGGTGCTCCTTTCTCTGGCACGGCCCTCCCCGGCGCCGGAAGGGACGTCCTACAGGCCGAAGACGCGGGTGCGGGAGCGTGCGGGGTCGCCCGGGCGGAGGTGGAGGCGACCGGCCGCGGGGAGCATGACGGCCGCGGCGACGGTGCGTTCGGCCCGGATGTCCCCGCGTCCGGGGACGCGCAGCGGCGGCCGGGACAGCAGGTCCAGGTGGTCCTCGGGGGTCGCGGTGGCGGGGAGGGCGGCCAGGCCCTCGGTGGCCGCGCGCAGGCGGCGCAGCGAGGAGTTGCGGGCGAAGACGTTGAGTTCGTCCGCGGGGGCGAAGTCCGGGTGGAGGTAGTGGTTGGTGTGGGCGAGCGCGCCGGGGGCGGCGGCCTCGGTGACGCGCAGGTCGCCGTCGAGGTGTTCCACGTACAGGGCCCGTCCGGGGTCGCAGAGCATCAGGGAGCGGGAGCTGGCCAGGGGGAGGTCGGCGAGGAGCTTGAGGGCCTGGCCGGTGTCGGCGGCGGTGTCGAGGAGGTGGCGGATGGCCAGGTACGGGGGGACGCCCGGCCCCCAGGTGCCGCCGAGGACCAGGTTCAGTCCGATGGCGAGGCCGTCGCTGTTGAGGCCGAGGTAGCCGAGGAGTCCGGCGAAGCTGAGGACCAGGGAGCGGCGGGCGGTGCCGGTGCGGGCGGTCTCCAGGACGCTGATGTGGGTGTCGAGGTCGCCGTTGAGGTCGACGGTCTGGGCGAGGACGGGCGGGCCGGCGCCGGGTCCGGTGCGGGCGTAGGTGGTGCAGTCGCCGCCGGTGCGGACCTTGGAGTAGCCGAGGATCTCGCGGCGCAGCTGGAGCAGCCAGGCCTCGTCCTCGGAGGTGCCGGCGCCGTCGGCCAGGCCGGCCACCTCCTCGGCGAGGTCGGGCAGGCAGTCGGTGACGGCCCGCCGGTGGGCGGCGATGGCCGGGAGCAGGGCGCGCAGGGTCAGGGGTTCGGGGACGAGGTGGTTGAGGCGGGCGAGGCCGTCGTCGAGGAAGGCGCGCAGGGGCGCGGCGAGGGCCGCGCCGTGGGCGCGGCCGATCTCGTACGGGGTGCCGCAGGCCCGTATGTGGCTGATGCCGGGGCCTGCGGCGGTGGGGTCGTTCATGCCGGGACGGCCTTCTTGGGGCCGCGCGCGAGGTGCGCCCGGACGGCGGGCCATTCGGCGCGCAGGATGCTGTAGAAGACGGCGTCACGGCGGCGGCCGCCGGGCATGTAGTTGAAGCTGCGCAGCACGCCTTCCTCGGTGGCGCCGATGTTGACGAGGCCGCGGCGGGCCTGGACGTTGAGGACGTCGGTCTTGAACTCGGCGCGTTCGGCGCCGAGCACCTCGAAGGCGTGCTCCAGCAGGAGGGCCTTGGCCCAGTGGTTGACGCCGCGGCCGCGGAAGTCGCGGCCGAGCCAGGACCAGCCGAGTTCCAGGCGGCGGTCGGCCTCGGCCATGTTGCCGAAGCTCATGCTGCCGGCGGTGCGGCCGGAGTCCTTGTCGGTGATGGTGAAGACGGTGCGGCGGCCGGCGGCGTGGTCGGCGAGGTTGGCGTCGAAGAAGGCCTCGAAGTCGGCGTCGGTCTCGACGGCGGCGACGAAGTGGCGCCAGATGTCCGGGTCCATGGCCACGGCCCGGATGCCCTCGCGGTCGGCGCCGGTGATCGGGGTGAGGCGCACCCGGTCGTTCTCCAGGACGGCGGCGGCGTGCTCGGTCCAGCTGGTCATGGTCAGGCTCCGGCGGGGGCGTGGTGGCGGGCGAGGGCGGCGGTGACGTCGCGGAGGGTCTTCATGTCGGCGAGGTCGTGCTCGGTGAAGTGGGCGAGGTCCACGCCGGTCTCCTCGCAGACCTCGGTGAGGAAGAGGACCTTGTTGAGGGAGGTCAGCCCGTAGGCGGCGACCATGTCGGCGTCGGGGTCGATCTCCTCGGCGGGGACCTCGGGGACCAGGACGAGGGCGAGCTGGTCGCGGGCGGCTTCGTCGAGGGCGGTGTGGGTGGGGTCGGTGGTGTCAGGCATGGATTCCGGCCTCCTGGGAGTGCAGCGGAGCGTGGTAGGCGGCCCGGATGTCGGGGCGCTTCGGCTTGTACTGGGAGGTCAGCAGGCCGCCCTCGATGCTGAACGGCGGGTCGGCGACGAGGACGCGGCTGATGCGTTCGTCGGGGGTGGTGGCGGCGTTGACGGCGGCCAGGCGGGCGGCGATGGCCTGGTGGTCGGCGGGCTGCGCGGCCGGGGAGACGACGGCGACGAGGTCGGTCTGGGCGGGGCTGAACAGGACGCATTCGGCGATGGCGGGGTCGGCGCGCATCAGTTCCTCGATGGGGCGGACGATGACCTTCTTGCCGTTGTCGAGGACGATGACGTCGTCGGCGCGGCCGTGGACGAAGAGGTAGCCGTCCTCGTCGAGGTGGCCGAGGTCGCCGGTGCGGACGGTCCCGTCGGGTGAGAAGACCTTCTCGGAGTCGCCGGGGCGGGCGTAGGCGTAGTGGTTGTTGACGGGGTGGGTGCTGCGGACGCTGATGACCCCGTCCTCGCCGATGAGCACCTCCTTGCCGCGGACGGCCCGGCCGACGCTGCCCTCGCGGTGGGCGCCGGGGTGGTTCTTGGTGACGATGCAGGTCTCGTTGAGGCCGTAGCCCTCGTAGAGGGGCAGGCGAGCCTCGTGGTTGAAGAAGCGGAGCACGGTGGGCGAGGCGGGGGCGGAGCCGGTCCACAGGTAGCGGACGCGGTCGCCGAAGAGGGCACGGGCGGCCTGTTCGGGGCTCTGGCCGGGGGTACGGCGCAGGCGGGCGGTGATCTGGCGGCGGGCGGACTCGTAGAAGGCGGGGACGCCCATGACGACGGTGGGGCGGACGCGGCGCAGGGTGGCGAAGGCGGCCTCGTAGGTGGTGACGGTGACGTCGTGGCCGTGGAGGAGGGCGGAGTAGACCCAGTAGCGCTGCTGGAGGAGGGAGAGGGGGAGGAAGACGAAGAGGTGGTCGTCGGGGGTGTGTTCGAAGATCTCCTGGACGGCGGTGAGGGAGCTGTCGATGCTGCCGGCGGTGGCGCCGAGGCCCTTGGGGACGCCGGTGCTGCCGGAGGTGAACTTGACGGTGGTGACGTCGGTGGTGGTCCAGGTGACGGGTGGGAGGGGGGCCGGCGGCTCCTGGCCGGGGTCGGTCAGCGCCAGGATCCCGTCCATGGGGAGGACGCCGGGGGCTCCGCCGGTGGGCTGGTCGGTGAAGAGGAGGTCCAGGTCGTAGCGGGCGGCGAGGTCGGCGGAGGGGGTGAACTTGCCGGGTTCGAGGCCGGCGGTCTGCGTGCCGAGCCGCAGGGCGGCCAGGTCGAGGAGGACCCATTCCAGGCTGTTGGCGGCGAGGATGCCGATGCGGTGGGCGGGCCCTGTGCCGTGGTTGCTCCGCAGGTGGTGGGCGAGGCGGTTCGCCCGGTCGTGGAGCTCGGGCAGGGGGATGGTGCGGGTCCCGTCCAGGCGGGCTACGTGGAGGTGACCGCGGGTGGGCCGCGGCCCGGAGACGATCCGGCGGATCGTCTCCGGCTCCGCCGGGGGCGTGGCCGGTCCGGTGCGGGCCGGGTGTGGCTGGCCGCGCAGTTCCCCGCGCCCCTGGGGGGTGGGCGTGACCGGTTCCGTGCCGGTCGGCTGGGGCTGAGCGCGCAGTTCCCCGCGCCCCTGGGGTGGCTGCGGCCGGGCGGTCATCGGGGCTCCTTCGGCATCAGGGCTGCTGCCATGGCGCGGACCGTGGGGAGTTCTGCGAGCTGGTCGAGGGTGAGGGTGGTGCCGAAGCGTTTGCGGGTGGCCGTCAGGATGCGGGCCGCCGCTATGGAGTCGCCGCCGAGGGAGGTCAGGGTGTCCAGGGCGCCGACGTCCGGGCGGCGCAGGACCGTGGACCAGATGTCGCACAGGATCTTCTCCGCCTGGGTGGCCGGGGCGCTGCCGCCCGGGGCGGGGCCGGACGCGGGTGTCCGGGCGGCGAGTTCGGCCAGCCGGGTGCGGTCCACCTTGCCGTTGCGGGTCAGCGGGAGCTCCTCGTGCCAGAGCACGGCCGCCGGGAGCATGTAGTCGGGGAGCTCCGCGCGCAGGGCCTGGCGGATCTCCGTGAGGTGGGGGCGGTGGTTGCCGGCAGGGACCAGGTGGGCGACGAGGCGGTTGCCCTGGGGGGCGACGACGGCCCGGGAGATCTCGGCGAGGGCCGCGAGGCGGGTCTCGACCTCGCCGGCCTCGATCCGGTAGCCGTTGATCTTGATCTGGAAGTCGCCGCGGCCGAGGATCTGGATGCTGCCGTCGGGCAGGTAGCGACCCAGGTCGCCGGTGCGGTACAGGCGTTCGCCGCGCACGGGGTCCTCGTAGAACCGTTCGGCGGTGCGTTCCGGGTCGCCCCAGTAGCCGCGGGCCAGGCCGGTGCCGGCGGCGGTGATCTCGCCGGTGACCCAGTCGGGGGCGTCGAGGCCGTGGCAGTCGAGGACGTAGGCGCGGTTGTTGGTGTTGGGGCGGCCGTAGGGGATGGAGGAGGATCCGTCCTCGTCTTCGGCCACGGGGTGCAGGATGTTCCAGACGGTGGTCTCGGTGGGGCCGCCGAGGGAGACCACCTCCAGGCCCGGCATCAGTTCGCGCAGCTGGGAGGGGAGGGCGGGCGGGATGCGGTCGCCGCTCATCAGGACCAGCCGCAGTCCGGGCGGTACGTCGCCGTCGGAGCGGGCCTGGCCGTGCAGGAGGCCCACGATGGCGGGGACGGAGTTCCACACGGTGACCCCGTAGAGCCAGCACAGTTCGAGCCAGTGGGCGGGGTCGGTGGCCTGGTCGCGGTCGGGCATGACGAGGGCGGCGCCGGCCGAGAGGGCACCGAAGACGTCCCAGACGGACAGGTCGAAGTGGAAGGCGCTGACGGCCATGAACCGGTCCTCGGCGGTGATGCCGAAGCGGTCGTGGCAGTCGGCGACCAGGTTGGCGACGCTGCGGTGGCTGACCATGACGCCCTTGGGGGCGCCGGTGGTGCCGGAGGTGTAGAGGACGTACGCGAGGTCGTCGGGGTGGGATCCGGGGAGCCGGTCGGGGAGTTCGGCGCGGCCGGAGCAGGGCCGGGTGAGGTCGAAGGCGGCGACGGTGTCGTCGGAGGGCCGACCGGAGTTGGTGAGCACGCAGCGCACCTTGCCGTCGGTGAGCATGTACTCCTGCCGGGCGGCCGGCAGGGCGGCGTCCACGGGCAGGTAGGCGGCTCCGGCGAGGACGGTGGCGAGGATGCCGACGATCTGCTCGGGGCCCCGGTGGCAGACGAGTCCGACGAGGTCGCCGCGGCCGACGCCCTGGGCGCGCAGCCAGGTGGCGGCGGTGGCGGCCCGGTGCAGGAGTTCGCCGTAGCTGACGGTGCGGCCGGAGGTGAGGATCGCGGGGGCGGCGGGGGTGCGGGCGGCGCGGGCCACGATGGCGTCGCCGAGCATCTCGTCGGGCAGGGCGAGGGCGGTGTCGTTGGCGGCGGCGCGGCGCTCGCGCTGGGCGGGCGGCAGCAGGTCGAAGGAGTGCCGCTGCCAGGAGGCCCCGTCCACGAGGGTTTCCAGGAGGGTGCGGTAGCCGTGGGCGAGGTCGTCGAGGAGGCCCTCGCAGAAGAGTTCGTCGATGCCGTCGAGCTGGACGACGAGGGCGCCGTGCTGCTCCATGGCGAAGGCGTTGAGCCATACCTGGGGGGTCTGGCTGACGGTGTAGACCTCCTTGCCGAACAGTTCCAGGGCGGATCCGTCGACCTCGCTGCTGACGTGTCCGATGGCGCTGTTGAACGTGTACGGCATGCGGGCGCCGGTGACGCCGCCGCGGCGGACGGCGAGTTCGCGCAGGAACTCGACGCCGGAGTAGTGCCGGTGGTCGATGTCGGTGTGGAGGCGGGCCTGGAGGAGCTGGGCGCGTTCGGCGAAGGTCAGGCGGCGGTCGACTTCGGCCTCGACGAGGAGGGTGTCGGAGAACTGGCCGATGGCCTCGAAGACGCGGGGGTGGACGGGCGGGCGGTGGGCGACGGTGGTGGTGAGGGTGAACCGGTCCCCCGCGCCCCAGGTGGCGAGGGTTTCGGCGTAGGCGGCGAGGAGCAGGGCGGAGGGGGTGAGGCCGGCGGCCGCGGCGCGGTCCTTGAGGGTGGTCCAGGCGGTGCGTTCCAGGGTGACGCGGCGCGGGGTGAAGCGGGTTTCGGTGAGGGCGGCCGGGCTGGTGCGCAGGGGGAGGTCGGGGTGGGGGGCGAGGTCGTCGGCGCGGTCCAGCCAGTAGGCGCGGGAGCGCTGGGCGGGGGCCTTGTCGCGGGCGGCTTCGAGGGCGGTGAGGTAGTCCTCGTAGCGGAGTTCCTCGTGGGCGTCGGCGCCGGGGCTCTGGTAGGCGTGCCACCAGGCGCGGAAGAACAGGAACATGCTGATGCCGTCCATGACGAGCCCGTCGTGGCCGACGTGGAGGAGCATCCGGTCGTCGTCGAGGATGGTGGCGTCGACGGTGATCAGGGGGGCCTGGTCGGCGGGCAGGACCTGGTGGGAGCGCATGTCGCGGAGCTGGGCGCGGATGGCGTCCTGCTGGCGGGGGGTGTGGGAGCGCAGGTCGAGGACGCCGATGCGGGGGGCGCGGGCGCCGTGTTCGGTGGCCTGGCGTTCGTCGGACAGGAAGCGGGAGCGCAGGCCGCTGTGGGCGGCGACGACGGTGTCGAGGGAGGCCTGGAGCCGGTCGATGTCCCAGTCGCCCTCGATCTCGTGGAACACGTGGCTGGAGACGTCGCCGATCTCGAAGACCCCGCTGCGGCCGAGGTGGTAGCTGCGCTGGAGGGGGGTCAGGGGGAAGCCGGGGCCGCGGTCGGCCTCGCGTTCCAGGTGGGCGACGAGGGCGGGCTTGGCGGCTCTGACGCGGGCGATGAACTCGGGGTCCATCCGCTCGCGGTTGCCGGTCAGGCGCAGGTCGCCGTCGGCGAGGGTGACGGTCAGCCCGCGTTCGGCCATCTCGCGCAGGATGTGGCGGTGCTGGTTCATCGGGCCTCCCCCGAGGTCAGGGCGGCGACGGCGGCGGGCTCGGCGCGCTCGGCGATGACGGCGGCGAGTTCCGCGAGGGTGCCGCCGTGCAGGAGTTCGTCCATGGACAGGTCGACGTCGAGGGCGTCGAGGATCTGGTACTGGACGGTGACGGCCTGGAGGGAGCCGGCCGCGAGCTGGGTGAGGGTGCGGTGGGCGATCGGCTCGTCGGCGCCGAGCCGCAGGGCGGTGCGGGCGACCTGGGTGAGCCAGGGGGTGAGGACGGGCTCGGACGGCGCGGCGGCGTCGGGGGAGGCCTGGAAGAAGACGGCGTCGGCGAGGTCGACGGCGGCGCCGGGGGTGAGGAGTTCGACGGTACGGGGCCACGTGCGCGGGGTGTCGAGGTCCAGGGCGGCGGCGAGGCGGGCGGCGAAGCGGGGCATGACGGGGGCGGCGGCGTGCGCGAGGAGGCGGGCGGCGGCCAGTTCGAGGGCGACGGCGGTGCGGTTCTCGTCCTCCCAGCCGGGGGTGTCGGTGAGGAGGCCTTCGGCGCGGGTGAAGCGGACGGTGTCGTTGACGATGCCGTCGAGTTCGGCGGCGGCCTGGGTGAGGGAGAAGGAGTCGTTGCCGAGGGCGCCGGTGACGGCGTCGAGGCGGGTGCCGAGGCGGGCGAGGAAGGCGGTGTGCTCGGGGGTCCAGTTGCCGGCGTCGGGGGCGCGGCCGCCGTGGTGCTTGGCGACGCGGGCGCCGAGGTCGGTGAGCCACTGCTGCCAGGTGCCGATGAGGGTGTCGCCGAGGACGGCCTCGTAGGCGGCGGGCCGGAAGTCGGTGCGCAGGCCCTCGGGGCGGGTGGCGGCGAGGAAGTAGCGGACGGCGTCGACGGTGTCGGGGGTGAGGACCTCCTTGCCCCAGATCGCGTGCCGTCGGCTGGTGGAGAACTTCTCGCCCTCCAGCAGGTAGAACTCGTTGACGTGGTAGTCGATGTCGGGGGTCCAGCCGGGGTGGGCGAGCTGGTAGAGGACCGGGTAGAGCACGGAGTGGTAGAAGCTGTTGTCGTAGCCGAAGAAGTGGACGATCTTCCAGTCGGCGGAGGGCCCGTCGGCCCGCCAGGGGCGGCCGAGGCGGGCGCCCAGTGACTGGATGCCGTGCAGGAAGCCGTAGCTCATCTCGGGCCAGACCCAGATGACCTGTCCGTCGGTGTCGTCCTCGCGGGGCGGCACGCCCCAGTCGGAGGGGTGGGTCAGGGGGAGGTCGAGGGCGGGGCGGCGGAAGAGCCGGTCGGCGAGTTCGCGCAGCCGGGCGGGGACGCGGCCGCGCCGGTGGTGGGCGCGGACGTCGCCGGCGTAGGCGTGCAGGGGCAGGGTCCAGCGGGCGGCGGGGGCGGGGCGGGGTGCGCTGCCGGTGGCGGTGGAGCGGGGGTCGGCGAGGTCGGCGACGGTGTTGGGTTCGCCGCACTCCTCGCAGAGGTTGCCGCAGGTGGGGGCGGCGCAGCCGGGGCAGCCGCCGGTGACGTCGGCCTCGTAGAGGTAGGCGCCGGTGCGGGTGTCGTAGAGGGCTTCGTGGGCGCTGACGGCGATCTCGCCGGAGGCGACGAGCCGGCTGAAGAAGTCCTGGAGGCCCGTGCGGTAGCCGGGGTCCTGGTCGGTGACGGTGTACTGGTCGAGGGGTATGTCCATCAGCCGCAGGGTCTCGGCGATCTCGGCGCTGTAGTGGGCGGCGGTCTCGGCGGGGGTGCGGCCGTCCCGGTGGGCGGCGCCGAGGACGTAGCTCTGGTAGTCGTCGCTGCCGGTGAGGTGGTAGGCCTCGGTGCCGTTCATGCGCTGGAAGCGGGTGAAGGCGTCGGCGCCGAGGTAGGGGCCGGCGAGGTGGCCCAGGTGCAGGTCGCCGTTGGGGGTGGGCGGGGTGGAGAAGACGAAGACGGGGCGGTCGCCGAAGCCGGTGCGCACGGGTGCGGAGGCGGCGTGCGCGGCCCGCTGGGCGTCGCGCCAGTACTGGGTGAAGAAGACCAGGTCGGTGTGGTCCGGGCTGGTGTTCTCCAGGACGTGGGACTCGAAGGGTTCGAAGAGGACGACGGTGCCGGGGACGGCGTCGTGGCGTTCGCCGTCGATGAGGAAGGCGCCGCGGCCGGAGACGACGACGAGGAGTTCGGTCTCGTCGTGGTGGTGGTCGTCGGTGGCCCGGCCGGGGGCGACCCGGCCCCAGCCGGCGCCGGTCCCGAAGCCCTCCACCCCGCTCATGTCGATGCCGAACGCCTGTTCCAGCACGTCGTCGTCATAACGCGCGATGATCATGTCGTGGCCTTTCGCGGGGACGGGAGGGACGGGATCAGGTCGGCGGCGCGGGCGGCGAGCGCCGGGGCCAGGCGGTAGCCGGAGCCGCCCGCGGCGCCCGCGAAGACCAGCCGGCCGTAGGGGTCGAGGGCGGTGACCAGGGGCCTGCCGCCGGGCCCGTACGCGTCGCAGAACACCCGGCCCGAGCGGCAGTGGGCGGCCAGGGCGGGGGCGTAGCGGGTGAGCAGGGCGCGGCCCTCGCGCAGGTGGGCGGTGGTGACGGCGGGTTCGACGGTGGCGGGGTCGGCGTCCCATTCGGGGCAGGTGTAGCTGAGCAGCCAGTGGCCGCGGTGGTGGAGGGGCAGCAGGAAGGCGTCCTCCTGGTGCAGGACGACGGCCCGGTCCCCGGGGGCGGGCGGGGTCTCGACGTGCAGGGCGACCACCTTCTTGACCCGGGCCCGCAGCGGGGCGACGAGCTCGCGCCAGGCGGGCTCGGCGAGCCAGGGGCCGGGGGCGACGACCACGTGCCCGGCGGTGAGGGTGGCGCCGCCGGTCAGGGTGAGGCGGGCGCCGCCGGGTCCGGCGGCGACCGTTTCGACGGCGACGCCCTCGCGGAAGGAGACGGCGGGCCGCAGTTCGGCGGCGAGGAGCTGGGTGAGGGTGTGGACGTCGGCGTACTGGCAGCCGTCGCCCTCCCAGGCCCCGAAGCGCTCGGGGAGGGCGGGGACGCAGGGCGGCAGTTCGGCGGTCCAGCGGAGCTTGGCCTCGGGGAGGTAGCTCTCGCGCAGGGCCTCCTCGGCGGACTCGGGTGCGAGGACGGTCATGGCGAGGGGGTGGATGGGCAGGTCGGGGCGGGCGGTGTGGAGGTCGGCGTAGAAGCGTTCGCTCTCGGCGGCCAGGGCGCGGACGGTCTCGTCGGCCCCGCGCGGGAAGTGCAGTCCGGCGGAGCGGCGGGTGGCGCCGGAGCCGATCATGTCCCGGTCGAGGACGGTGACGGTGGCGGAGGGGTCGCGGGCGAGGACCTCGCGGGCGACGAGCACGCCGAGGATGCCGGCGCCGACGACGGCGACGTCGGTCCGCGCCCCGGCCGGGCCGCCGGCACGGCGGGCGGTGGTGCGGTAGCCGGCGGCGGCGGTGGGATCGGCCCCGGCGGCCCCCGCGACGCCCGACACGGCCCGGCCGGCGGCCGGGGTGACCCGGCCCGCGGGCCCGGAGGCCGCCGGGCCGGGGGCGGGGGCCGGGGCCGGGGGCGGGCCGGCCGCGGGTATGGGCGGGGTGGCTTCGGGGTCGGTGGTCAGGGGGCGGCAGGTGCCGGTGCGGTCCGTGGTCATCAGGCGGTCCACCGTTCGTCCTGGGAGGTCTTGGAGGACCACTCGATGAAGGAGGCGAGCTGCTCGTCCCCGCGTACGCCGCACAGCCGGTCGGCGATGCGCCGGCTGCGCCAGGCGTTGAGGCTGAGGTTGGGGTCGGCGAGGCCGCGCTGGCCGCGGACCCCGTTCTGGACGAAGATCCGGCGGTCGGCGGGCCCGTCCCAGCGGACGGCGTAGTCCTCGTCGACGCGCAGCTCCTCGCCCTCGCGCTCCAGGCGCCCGCCGAGCGGGGCGAGGAAGTCGGTGGCGGCGGGCCGGTAGCCGGTGGCCCAGACGACGACGTCGGTCTCGAACTTCTCCACGGACTCCGCCTCCTGGGTGTGCCGGGCGCGGACCTCCCAGCCGCCGAAGGGGCCGGGCCGGACGTCGAAGACCTCGCGGCCGGGGTGGAGGGCGACCAGGTCCTCGTTGCCGTCGACGAACCGGTGCATGTAGATGCCCTGGTAGATCTCGCGCAGCGTGGACTCGGAGATCCCGTCGCTGCTGAGGACGTTGCGGGAGTTCAGCGCGTGGCGGCGCTCGCGCGGCAGTCCGTAGAAGTAGTCGGCGTGGCTGGGCATGTAGCAGTCGTTGGTGAAGGGGGAGTCGTCGATCGGCAGGTAGTTCTCCCGGCGCGAGATCCACGAGACCCGGCGGGGCAGGTCCCAGCCGCCCCGGGAGATCAGGTCGAGGAAGGCCTCGGCCCCGGACTGGCCGCCGCCGATGACGACGACCCGCTTGCCGCCGACGTCCTGCGCGTTGGCCATGTAGTCGCTGACGTGGAACTGGGTGGGGCCGAGCTGGTGCTCCCCCAGGGGCGGCACCCACGGGCGGCTGCCGACGCCGACGACGACGTTCTCGGCGGTGACGGTGCGGCGCTCGGTGCGGACCGTGAACGCTCCGAGCCCGTCGTCGAAGTCGACCTCTTCCACTCCCTCGCCGAAGACGACGTTCTCGTTGTTGCGGCTGGCCCAGGCCAGGTAGTTGCGGAACTCCAGCCGGGGCACGTCGTCGAAGCGGGCGTTGAGGAAGTGGTAGACCCGGCCCTTGGCGTGCAGGTAGGAGAGGAAGGAGAAGGGGTTCGCCGGGTCGGCCAGGCTGACCAGGTCCTTGAACTGGGAGACCTGGAGGCTGGTGCCGGGGATCTGCTGGCCGTCGTGCCAGCCGAAGGACTCCTTGCGGTCGAGGAAGAGATTGGGTACGTCCGGCCTGCTGTGCAGCAGGGACGCCAGGCTGAGGTTGGCCGGGCCCACGCCGACTCCCACGCAGCGGAAGTGCGTGATGCCCGGCCGGAAGCTCTCGTGCCCCATGGTTCGGAACCTCTCGTTCGTTGTGCGGTGGCTGAGGTGAGGGGGAAGTGGGGTGAGGGAGGGGTGGGGTGGGTCGTCAGACGGTCACGCCGGTGCTCCCGTGGGAGCGGGGGCGGTCTCCTGGTAGCGGCCGGCGAGCCCGTGGGCGCCGAGGAACGAAAGCCACCGCGCGGTCTCGCCGGGGGTCTCGGCGGCCCGGTTCAGTCCGGCGGGCAGGGCTCCGGAGAGGATGCGCGTGACCCCGTAGGCGACGGGGAGGGAGACGCAGCGGGCCATGGCGGACTCGTCCGGTCCGCCGGTGAGGTCGAGCAGCCGGGAGCCGCGCCAGCGCTCGCCGGACCTGGTGCGCAGCTCCAGGGAGACGGACAGCACGACGCGGTCGCGGTCGGCGGGGCCGGCCGGGTGGCGGGCGGCGAGCTCGCGCGCCAGGGCGCGGACGGCGTCGGGGTCGCCGGCGGAGACGGTGTCGAAGACCTCCTTCCAGGCGGTGCGCCAGCCGGAGTTGCGCAGGGTGCCGCGGACGAAGGTGTCGAGGTGCCAGTAGTACGGGATGCCGTACTGGGCGACGAAGGGGAGGCTGTCGCGGTTGGGGTAGGCCTCGAACTCCTCGCCCGCCAGGGTCAGCGGGGCCGTCGCCTCCCAGGGGCGGGGGGCGGTGACCTCGGCGCGGGACTCGACGTAGCGGGCCGGGGCGGCGAGGGCGGCGAGGACCCCGTGCGGGGCCCAGCTGAAGCGGTAGCGGAAGGGTCCGGGGGCCGCCGGGAGCCCTCCGCAGTACGAGGTGAACACGGCGGTCGCCGGGGAGGGGCCGAACGCCTCGCGGGCCCGGGCGACGAGGTCGTGGGCCATGAGGTGGTCGATGCCGGGGTCGAGTCCGGCTTCGGTGAGGACGACGGTACGGGCCCGGGCGGCCGCCCGCCGCGCCCCTTCGGCCAGCTCCGGGGAGGTGTAGCTGGTGCAGGCGAAGTGGGCGCCGCGGTCGGTGGCGAGGCCGAGCAGCGGGGCGTGCTCGGCGGCCGGGAGCATGGAGACGAGGACGTCGCCCGCGCCCGTCTGCGCCGCCAGGGCGGCCGGGGTGAGGGCGCGGACCTCGGCGCGGCCCGCCAGGCCGAGGGCGGCCAGGCGGGCGGCGGCGCGCTCGGCGGTGCGGTCCCACAGGACCACCCGGCGGGCGCGCTCGCAGACGAGGGAGAGCCCGGAACGGCCGGTGGACAGGCCGGTTCCTATCCAGTGGACGGTGCCGGACGCGGGGGCCGCGGGCGGCGCGGGCGGCGCGGCGGGCGCGGATAAGTCAGATGACAAGGGGTGCCTCCTGGGGTTCGACGGCCGTCCGGTAGGTGTGCAGGGCGCGGGCCCACACGCCGTCCCACTCGGGCAGGCGCAGCAGGTGCGGGGCGAGTTCGGCGGAGAAGGCGGTGGCGGCCTCGACGGGGAGGAGCGAGGGGAGGTTGTCGATGGCGATCAGGTCGAGGGGGCGCGCGCCTTCGCGCAGGGTGCGGACGGGGGCGTCCCAGGTGGTGGTCTCGTCGTAGACGGGCAGGACGTTGCAGTCGGAGGTGACGTCGCAGGTGACGTCGGAGACCAGGGAGAGGCGGCGGGCGGGCTCGTCCAGGTCGGCCTTGGTCAGGAACGGCGGGACGGGGGTGGTGGTCAGGACGGTGTTGACGAGCAGGTCGTGGCCGAGGAGGGCGGCCCGGTCGAGGGCGCGGGTCTCGGGCAGGTCCCAGCGGGTGGGTTCCAGACCGGCCTGGACGAGGGCGTCGCAGGCGCCGCGGCCGCAGCGGCCGAGGGCGCCGATGACGAGGGCGGTGGTGGGGTCCGCGGCCGGAGCGGTGGAGGCGAGGAGGGCGTCGAGGGCGGGGCGGTCGGTGGGGACCAGCGGGGCGGTGAGGGCGCGGCGGTGGTGCAGGACGGCGAGGGCGGCGCCGACGTAGCCGGCCCAGTAGCCGAAGGCGGCGACGCGGCGGCCGGAGTCGTCGGTGAGGTACTCCATGTCGAGCAGGGCGCCGCCGCCGGCGGTGAAGCGGGCGAGCAGCTCGCGGGCGCCGGCCTGGCCCTTGTAGGCGTGGCCGAAGTAGATGTGCCGGTGGCGCAGGGCGGGGGCGCCGGGTCCGGCGGGGAGTTCCTTGAGGCCGAGGACGTACGCGTCGTCTGGGGCCTGCTCGTGCCAGGAGCCGGCGGGGGCGGTGGCGCAGCCGGCGGCGGCGTATTCGGCGAGGGGGAAGGCGCGCTGCGCCGACTCCTCGACGGTGATGCGGAGGCCGGCTTCGACGAGGCGGGCGGCGTCCTGCGGGGTGAGGGGGGCGCGGCGTTCGGTGCGGCGGGCCTCGTGCCGCATCCAGAGGTGAGCGGTGTCCGACATGGTGGGTTTTGTCCCGTCTGGAGGCATGGGGGTGGTGGACCCCCGGGCCTGATCGCGTTGCGGGGGCTGCGTCCTGGACGTTCTCGCGCGCTAGAGGAGCGGGATCCGGGCGTTCGCCAGAGGGCGGTAGGCGGGGGTCGCTGTGGTGCTCCAGCCTGCCGTGCGGAGTTCGGTCACCACGGCGGTGGCGAGGGTCGTGGCCAGCTCCCCGCCCGGGCAGCGGTGGGCTCCCGCGCCGAAGGTGAACACGACCGGATTCACCCGGCCGGGGGAGAGTGCGTGGGGGTCGGGGTTGACGGCGGGGTCGCGGTTGGCGGCGGCGAGGAGGACGAGGAGCTGCTGCCCGGGCTCGACGGTGGAGCCGGCGTGGGTGAACGGTTCGGCGGCGAAGCGGCGGGTGTTCTGGACCGGCGCGTCGTACCGGACGACCTCGCGCACGAGCGCCCCGGTGTCGGGGGTGTCCGCGCCCCGGGCGAGGGCGACGAGGGTGTTGCCGATGAGGCCGGCGGTGGCGTCGTAGGTCTGGGAGAGGAACCCGATGGCGTTGGACAGCAGCGGCCCCGGATGCGGCAGGCCACTCCGCTCGGCGGCCACGACGAGCTCCCGCAACAGCCCGCCCGCCTGGCCGGCGGGGTACGCGGCCACGGAGGCGAAGCCCCCCGCAGACGGCCCGGGTGCGGGGGTGGAAGGGGCGGCCGGCTCCGGGACGGGTGCCGTCGCGGCTGCCGTCAGGGCGGGGCCCAGGAGTTCGCGGAGGCGGGTGGCGGCCGTCGCGGCCGCGCGGTGGTCGTCCCGCGTCGCGGAGGCGGGGAGGCAGCGGACGAAGTCGCCGATCGCGCGGGCCGCCTCGCGGTCGGCGCCGTCCGTGAGGCCCGACAGGGCGGCCACCACCCGGGCCGGAACCCCGAACATCAGCTCCTCGTACGGGACTTCGCCGCCCCGCGCCAGCGCCTCCCGGGTGTACCGGGCGGCCAGCGCGGCGGCCCGCCCGAGGTCGGCGCGGGCCAGCGCCCCGGCCACGGCCCCCTTGAGCCGGGCCGCCGCCGCACCGTCCGTCATCCGTACGAGCTCGCCGAAGACCTCCCCCGCCGCCGTCCCCGCGATCCCGGCCGGCACCGGCTCCGCCACGGGCCGCACCCGCAGCGCACCGCTGCCCAGCACCGCGCGCACCGCCGCCGCGTCGGCGGCCACCCACGCCCCGAGCGCCTCGTCGAAGGCGAACGGGCGCTCGGCGACCAGGCGCGCGTAGAAGGGATAGGGGTCCGCGAGGCGGACGGCCTCGACGGGGGTGGGGTGGACGGTGCTGGTCACTGCTTGCTCCTTGTCGAACGGTCTTACGGGTGGGGCGGGTCGTGCCCGGACGTCACGCCGCGACGCGGGCCGCACGGCGCATGTCCAGGGATCCCGCGATGGCCATCCGCAGCACCTCCGACGTGCCCTCGTAGATGCGCAGGGAACGGATCTGCCGGTACAGCCGCTCGGTGACGGAGTCCCGGACGATTCCCGCCGCGCCCAGCAGCTGCACCGCCGAGTCCACCACCTCCTGCGCGGCCTCGGTGGCGTGGACCTTGGCGATGTTGGAGTGCCGGGCGAAGCGGCGGCTGCCCCGGTCGGTCTCCCAGGCGGCCCGGGCCACCAGCAGCGAGGCCGCGTTCAGCTGGACCTCCATGTCGGCGAGCCGGGCCTTGACCAGCTGGAGGTCGAAGAGCACGGCCCCGTACGCCTCCCGCGCCAGCACGTGGGCCAGCGCGGTGTCGAAGGCGCGCCGGGCGAAGCCGAGGGCGGCCGCGCCGACCGTCGTGCGGAACCGCTCCAGCAGGTCCACGGCGACCACGAACCCCTTCCCCGGCCGCCCGAGCACCGCGTCGGCGGGCAGCCGGCAGTCCTGGAAAGCCAGGTGGGCGAAGGAGCGCGGGGCGATGGCGTCGACCCGCTCCACCCGCAGCCCGGGCGTCCCGGCCGGCACCAGGAACGCCGACAGGCCCAGCGGGCCCGGCCCCTCCCCCGTGCGGGCGATGACCACGAACACGTCGGCGATGGTGCCGTTGGCGATCCACGCCTTGCGGCCGTTCAGGACGTACGAGCCGTCCGGCGCGCGCACCGCCTCCAGCCCGACCGAGGCCAGGTCGGAGCCGGCCTCCTTCTCGGACACGGCGAACGCCCCGATCACGGTCCCGGCGGCCATGCCCGGCAGGTACCGGCGGCGCTGCGCCTCGCTGCCGAAGCGCAGCAGCGGGGTGGCGGCCAGCGCCTGGATGGAGAACGCGAAGTCGGCGAGGTCCTCGGCGTAGGCGAGGGCCTCGCGGCGCAGGCACACCGCCCGGAAGTCGTCCACGGGGACGCCCCGCGGGTCCAGTTCGGCGAGCCAGCCCGCCGCACCGAGGGCGCGCACGAGGCGGCGGCCCGCATCGTCCGGGGCGAGGGCGCGGACCTCCTCCCACAGGACGCGGTTGCCGTCGCACCAGCTCCCGGCCGCCGCGGCGAGGCGGCGGTGGGAGTCCTCGTAGAAGGGGAGCGCGAGCACCTCGGGGTCGAAGCTCGTGGTGGGTTCCATGGCGCGGCTCCTCAGATGACCAGCTCGGCGGGGGCGCCGGCGTCCTCGGCCGCCGCCGCGCGCACCCGTTTGACCAGGGCGTGTTCGATGAAGAAGGCGAAGGAGGCGTAGCCGCGCCAGATCCGCCGCCACGCGCGCTGGACGGCCTCCTCGCCGGAGAGGTGGCGGACCTCGTCCAGGTAGGCGACGACGATGTCGGCGGACTGGCGGGCGTGGCCGGCGGAGAAGTTGTCGATGGACAGGTGCGCCTCTTCGTAGGAGGCGTCGAGGCCGTGCCGGCGCAGCTTCTGGATCGCGTGCATCCGCATCGCGCCGAGGCCGAACATCTCGATGCCCAGGTTGTAGCCGAGGATCTCGTCGTAGAGGCTGTCGGGGAACAGCGACAGGCAGAGCTGGTGGACGGAGAAGCCGTACAGGTGGTCCGGCAGCTCGCCCTGGTGCAGGAAGGCCTCCTGCCGGATGTGCGGGAGGTCCATGTCCATGCTGGCCAGGACCTTGTGGATGAGCGTGATGTGGTTCTTGGCCGAGTCGCCGCGGCCCATCTCGTCGGCGTAGATGGCGAACAGCATGTCGTCGCTGCGCCGGCCGCGGCGGCCGAGGTTGCCGACGCGGTGCGCCCAGGTGCCGTCGATGAGGCTGCCGAGGGCGTACGTGGACTGTTCGAAGACCACCTCGTCGCGGGAGGGGATCTCGGTGAGCGGCTCGTACGGGTCCACGAGCTTGTCCCGGTAGATCCGTTCGACCCGTTCCAGCAGGGCTTCGGGGGTGTACGGGAACCAGGAGGCGTCGGTGAGCAGGCCCTCGGCGCCGTGCTCGAAGAGGACCTCGGCCTCGGCGAGGCCGGCCTCGGCGCGGGCGCGGGCGAGCGGCAGCACGCTGGGGTGGCGCTCGAAGTTGACGAGCCGGTGGAAGAACCGGCGGTGGTCCTCGGGGCCTTCGGGTTCGCCCACCAGGATGTCGGCGGGGTCGGCGGCGGCGAGCCGCCCGATCCAGGCGCGGGCGGCGGCGTCCCCGGCGGCGAGGGGGGTGAGGTCCGCGCCGGCGGGCTCGCCGTCGGCGACGGCCCGGGCCCAGGCGGTGAGGACGGCGGCCTCGGCCTCGTCGAAGATGCCGAACATGGGGCCGCCGAACTTGACGGCCTTCAGGAAGCGGCAGGGGCCGCCGTCGCGGGCGGGCTTCAGCCGGCGGGAGCCGCGCAGTTCGCGCACGAAGGCGGCGGCGTCGAGGTCGCCGGTGTCGAGCCAGTCGGTGAGCCGCCGGGTGCCGAGGCGCACGGCGCCGTGCTGGCGGCCGGCGTACGGGGCGTGCCGTTCGACGATCCGGGCGACCTTCGCGTCCAGCGACAGCCCGTCGTGCCAGGCGGCGAGTTCGGCGAGGGCGGCGGTGTGCTCGCGCTCCAGGCGCAGCAGGAGGCGTACGGCGGCCAGGGCGCGGCGGCGGTCGGCGGGGCCGGTCGGGGAGTCCTCGGTGAAGGCGAGGTAGGCGGCGAGCACGGGCCGTACGTCGGCCTCGGCGAGCATCGGCTCGGTGCCGAGGAGGAGTTCGTCGAGGCCGAGGGCGTGGGCGGCGTAGTGGACGCCGACGACCTCGGGGAGGAAGGAGGCGGGCAGCCGGGACAGCGCCAGGTGGAAGGCGCCGTGCAGGGCGGTGAGCGGGAGGGCGCCGGCCGCGTCGAGGAAGGCGGCGGACTCCACGCCGGGGAGGTGGACGCCGTGGACGGTGAGGGCCCGGCGGCGGCGGCCGGACAGCCCGGCCTCGGAGGTGCCCTCGCCCTGGAGCAGCCAGTGCTGGCCGAAGAGGCGGCCGACGATCTCGGCGGGCTGGGTGGCGGCCTGGGAGAGGGTGTCGAGCCAGCAGCCGCCGGTCAGGGCGAGGGGGGCGCGCTGGCGCAGCACGGCGGTGCGGACCTGGGGGTCGGGGTGGGTGCGCAGCGGGCCGAGGACGGCGGCGAGTTCGGCGCGGGCGGCCAGGACGTGGGCGGCGACGGCGTCCGCGTCGGCGTCGGGTCCCGGGGCGGTGTCCTCGTCGCCCGGGGTCAGGAAGGCGGCGAGGACGCGGCGGGCGGCGAGCAGGACGGCCTCGCTCTCCTGGTCGGCGATCAGGCGCCGGAACAGGTCGGCGGGCGGCCCGGCGGTGATCCGCGCGGCCTCGGCGGCGCCCTGCGGGGAGGCCTCGAAGGGGCCGGAGGGCAGGGAGGTGGTGAGGTCGGGGAGGGTGAAGGCGGGCGCGTAGGAGCTGCGCGCCATGTCGAGGGAGGTGCCCTCGTCGGGGGTGAGGGGCGCGCTCATGCCGGGGATCCTTCGGGTGCGGCTGCGGTGGCGGGTGTC
The DNA here is from genome assembly GCF_042893675.1 of Streptomyces sp. NPDC001594. Taxonomy (NCBI): domain Bacteria; kingdom Bacillati; phylum Actinomycetota; class Actinomycetes; order Kitasatosporales; family Streptomycetaceae; genus Streptomyces; species Streptomyces sp. NPDC001594. Next base: position 41,767 of record NZ_JBIAVB010000026.1, read on the forward strand.
GGGAGGGCGCGGAGCAGGACGGCGATGCGGACGCCCGGGACGCTCGACGCGAGGAGGTAGTGCCCGTTGGGCTTCAGGGCCCCGGCGCGGGCGCGGTCGACCAGGTTGATCAGGGGGTCGGCGGCGAAGCAGTGGCCGACGCGGGGGATGTTGTCGAGGAACAGCTGCTCGCGGGTGAAGCCGGCCTGCCGCTCCTTGAGGACGACCAGGGGCTTGTAGAGGTTGGCGTGGAGGACGCCGAGGATGTCGCCGGTCTTCATGCCGGCCCCGTCGAGGATCTGCCGGTTGACCTCGCGGGCCAGGTCGGAGCTGATCTCGTTGGACCAGTCGAGTCCGGCCGGGTCCTGGGCGCCGGCGCCCGCGACGACCTCGTAGGCGTCGGGCCCCAGCGGGTCCGCGCCGACCAGGCAGGAGGCGGCGCCGTCGCTGAAGAGGGCGAAGTTCTCCATGCGGACGGACTCGTCGGTGACCCGGTCGGCGGTGACGACCAGGACCGTGCGGTGCATGCCGGAGGCCACGTACGCCTGCGCGGTGCGGATCCCGGCGAGGAGGTTGGCGCAGCGGCCGAGGGTGAGGCCGGTGAAGGCGGCGGCGCCGAGCCCGGTGGCGGCCATGACGTTCTCGACGAAGGCGCCGTGGGTGCGGGGGCCGCCGGGGAAGCGGGTGGAGCACAGGATCAGGCAGTCCACGTCGGCGGGGGCGGCGCCCGCGCCGTCGAGGGTGGCGCGGGCGGTCTCGGCGGCGAGGGTCTCCAGGGACTTGGCCGTGCGGTGGACCGAGCCCCAGCCCCACAGTTCGGCGCGGGGCGGCATGCCGAACCGGCGGGCCCGCTCGCGCAGGCCCTCGATCGTGGTGTGGTCTTCGCGGAGCTCGCCGAGGACGTAGCGGGGCGCGGACAGGTGGACGGCCGCGGCGGGGGCCGGTCGGGCCCCGGGGCCGGCGGGCGCGGCGGGCGCGTGGGGTGTGGCGTGCGGAAGGCTCACGGTGCCGGATCGCTCTCTCGGTCGGCGGCGGACGGGGCGTCGGGGGCGGGGGCGGACGAGGCAGGGGCGGCGGCGGGTCCGGCGGCGGGGGCGGGGGCGGGGGCGGCCAGGAGCGCGTTGGCCTCGGCGTACGGGAGGGCGTCCAGGCCGAAGCCGAAGGTTCCGTACTCGGTGATCTCGCGGGCCGCGCGGGTGAGGGCGCCGAGCGCGGCACGGGACAGGGCGGAGCCGGTGCTGATCCGGCGCACGCCGAGGGCGCCGAGTTCGGCGACGGAGAGCTTCAGGGTGCCGGTCATCAGGACGTTGACGGGTGTGGAGACGGCGGCGCAGACGGCGCGGATCGCCTCGGCGTCGGGCAGGGCCGGGGCGTAGAGCACGTCGGCGCCCGCGGCCTCGTACGCCTGGAGGCGGCGGATGGTGTCGTCGAGGTCGGGGCGGCCCAGGAAGAAGTTCTCGGCGCGGGCGGTGACGGTGAAGGGGAAGTCGAGCCCCTTCGCGGCCTCCACGGCGGCGGCGACCCGCTCGACGGCCTCGTCGAGGGGGCGCAGCGGGTCCGCGTCACGGCCGGTGGCGTCCTCGATCGAGCCGCCGGCCAGGCCGGCCTCGGCGGCGAGGCGGATGGTCTCGGCGACGTCCTCGGGGCGCTCGCCGAAGCCGCTTTCGAGGTCGGCGGTGACGGGGAGCCCGGTGGCGTCGACGATGGCGGTGGCGTTGGCGAGGAGTTCCGCGCGGGTGAGCCGGTTGGTGCCGTCGGGGCGGCCGAGGCTGTGGGCGAGGCCCGCGCCGGTGGTGGCGAGGGCGGCGAAGCCGAAGGAGGCCAGGATGCGGGCGGTGCCGGCGTCCCAGGGGTTGGGGACGACGAAGGGGGCCGGGCCGGTGTGCAGGGCGCGGAAGGCTTCGCCGCGCCGGAGTCGGGCGGCGGGGTCGGCGCTGGGGCGGGTGTGGTTCATGAGGGGTCCTCGCAGGGTGGCGTCGTACGTGGGGCGGGGCTGTCAGATCAGCTCAACGTACTCAGCACCGGGGACGGTTGGTCCGGAGGCGGCCGCCGCGGCCGCCTGTGCGAGGGAGCTCAGGAGGGAGGTCGCGGCGTCCGGCCGGTCCTCGAAGTAGAAGTGGCCGCCGGCCGCCCAGTGGCGCTCGGGCGGGGTGGTGCACTCCCGGGTCCAGGGGTCGAGCGCGGCGGGGCCGACGTGCGGGTCGTCGGTGCCGTTGAGGAGGGTGACCGGGACGGTCAGCGGCGGGCCCGGGCGGTGGCGGTGGGCGGCGACCATGCGGAAGTCGGCCTTGAGGTGCGGCAGGAGGAGTTCCTGCAGGGCCTCGTCGCGCACCACCTCGGGCGGCAGGCCGCCGAAGAACCCGACGGCCTCGGCGAAGGCGCGGCCCTCCAGGCGGGCCGCCTCCACGACGCGGGGGGTGGGCAGCAGGGAGGGGGCCGCGCACCCGGAGGCGACGAGTCCGGCGAACCCGTGCACGCCGTCGAGGCGGCGGGCCACTTCGAAGGCCAGGACGGCGCCGAAGCTGTGGCCGAAGAGGAGGAAGGGCGGCAGGGCCCGGGCCCGGATGCCGCGGCGGTCCTCGGCGAGGGCGACGGCGGCGGCGGCGCCGTCGGCGAGGGCGACGGCGGCGGCGGCGCCGTCGGCGAGGGCCGCGAGGGAGACCGGGGCCGGCTCGCGGAAGCGGTGCCCCCGGCCGGGCGGGCAGACGGCCGCGACCAGGGCGTGGCCGTCCAGGGCGGGCTGCCATCCGAGGAAGGTGCGGGGGTTCCCGCCGGCGTGCGGGAAGCAGTAGACACGGACGGCGTCGGAGTCAAGTCCCGCGGCGGTCTCGGAGGTCAGGAACCAGGGTGAGGCAACCACGAGGATCAGCCATTCCTTTGCCGGTGGGTCAGTGGCGGGAGGGGATGCAGTGCAGGACGGGGCGCCGGTGAGCGATCAGTTCCAGCCAACGTCGTCGGAGGAGCTCGGGGTGGGCGCGGGGGTGGTGGCGGGCTGCGGGTTGTTCCACCCGACGTCGCCCGCCTCACCGTTCTCACCGGCGGCGACGTGCGGGTTCACCAGGTTCCAGCCGACGTCGCCGGAGCGCAGGTGGGTGACGGAACCGGTGGGCGAGCCCTCCTGGGCGGCGTGGGCGGCGAGGCCCGCGACCGCCGTGCCGAGCCCGAGGGCGACGCCGGCCGTCGCGAGAACCACGCGTCCGCGGATTCCCGAAACACGGTTGGCCGGACGAGTCACCATGCGGTTCTTCCCCATTTTGCCCAGTCCCCTCGAGTCGTTTCGCGTTCGGACATTCCAGGAACGCCAAACCGAGGCGGTATCCGGGTGGTCTCGATCTCCGGTGCGCCTTCTCGGTGTTCGTTCCTGCGGTGAGACCAAATCTCCCCTGCCCGCTCGAGAGGAACTAGACCTACGATGGCTCCGGTTTACGCATTGCGGGAACCCACGGGGTCTCAACCGCCGCAAACAGCTCCATACCGGACAGACAGGGGTGGGTAGTGGACGTAGTCAAATACGTCAAAACCGCACAGAGCGGTGCACCTGAGGAGCTGTGCAAGGCCACGCCGGGGGAACCGCAGGCCTTCTTGCGGGAACTCGCAACGCACCTGGGCCTGCTGGCGCAGGAGGCCGCGCAGCAGGCGGCGCTCCCCGCCCCGGCGGCCACCGCCGAGGCGGCCCCGGCCGAGGAGGTGGTGGGGCCCGGTGTGCGGTACCTGCACGGCCTGGGCAGCATCTCGACGGCGATCAACGAGGCCCTGGGGTCGGTCCGGCGGGACATCCTCACCGCCCAGCCCGACGGGGCGCGGCCGAGCGCGGTGCTGAAGGACGCGCTGGAATCCGTACGCCGGCAAATCTCGGCGGGGATCGCGATGCGGACCCTGTATCAGCACACCACGAGATTCGACGAGGCGACGAAGGAATACGTCCGGGCGGTGACGGAATACGGGGCACAAGTCCGGACGCTCGAAGAATTCTTCGACCGTCTCATCATCGTGGACGACGTCGCCTTCATTTCCGCGAACGAGGACCGTACCACGGCGATCTCGATTACCGAACCGACCATCGTACGATTTCTCCGCGACACGTTCGACAAGGCCTGGGACCGGGCGAAACCCTTTCCCTTCGTCCCCCTGCACGCCGCGAAGGCGGCCGACGAGGTGGTCCCGGCGATCCGGGAGTCGATCAGCCGGCTGCTGGTGGAAGGTTACTCGGACAAGGCGATCGCACGCCGCATAGGGATCAGCGAACGTTCCCTCCAGGCCCATATCGCGGCCATCAAGCAGGAACTCGGCGCACACAACCGATTACAGCTCGGCTACCTCCTGGGGCGCAACGAGGCCACGTTCGTGGTGTGACGTCGGGGAACCCGGGAGCGGGGGCTACTGCCCGTCGAGGTAGGTGAGGACCGCGCGGACGCGGCGGTTGGTGTCGTCGTCGTCCGTGATGCCGAGCTTGCCGAACAGGGAGGTCGTGTACTTGCTGATCGCGCCCTCGCTGAGGAACAGGCGGCGGGCGATGGCGTGGTTGGACAGGCCCTCCGCCATCAGGGCCAGTACGGAGCGCTCGCGTTCGGTCAGGCGCTCCAGCCCGCCGTGGGGGGCGCTGCCCGACAGCAGCTTCGCGATGACGGCCGGGTCCATGGCGGTGCCGCCCGCCGCGACCCGTTCCAGGGAGCCGATGAACTGCTCCGCGTCGAACACGCTCTCCTTGAGCAGGTAGCCCACGCCGCCGGTGCCGTCGGCCAGCAGTTCGCGGGCGTAGAGCTGCTCGACGTGCTGGGAGAGGATCAGTACGGGCAGCCCGGGGATCTCGGCGCGGGCGGTGAGGGCGGCGCGCAGGCCCTCGTCCGACTGCGTCGGGGGCATGCGGACGTCGACGACGGACACGTCCGGGCGGTGCGTCCGCAGGACGTCGAGGGTCTCGGGCCCGGTGGCGGCCGTGGCCACCACCTCGTGCCCGAACGCCTCGATCAGGCGGACCATCCCGTCGCGCAGGAGGTACAGGTCTTCGGCTACGGCTATGCGCATGGCACGCCCATCCTCACACGGGTCGGCCCGCCGGGGGGACTGGTGACCGCCAACGTGCCGTCGAAGACGGCGAGTCGGCGGCGCAGGCCGGCGAGCCCGCCGCCGGGCCGGACGTCGGCCCCGCCCCGGCCGTCGTCCTCGACCTCCACGACGACGCCCGTCTCGTCGCGTACGAGGGAGACGTGCGCGCGGTGCGCCCCGGCGTGCTTGGCCGCGTTGGTGAGGAGCTCGGCGACGCCGAAGTAGAGGGCGGCCTCGATGGGCGGGTCCAGGCGCAGCGGGCCGGCGGCCCGGACGGCCACGTCGAGCGGGACGTCCAGCGCGAGCGCCCCACGGCGGCGGCCCACACCCCGGGCACCAGCATGCAGACCCCGGCGGCGACGACCCCCCGCCAGAACCCGACCCCGGCCCGCACGACCCAGGAACCCGTACGTCCCACGACTCCCCCTCGTTCTCGGCCCATGCCCCCACTGTGCACCGCCCGGAGCCCGCAAAGCCCCAGCTCGGACCGGGAGTGGGGCTGGCCCCACCCCTCCGTGGGCCCAGGCCGATACCGGCCCGTCCGGCCGCTCCCTAGCGTCATGGCCATGAACGCGAACCCGAACACCGCCGAAGCGCCCCTCCTGAACACCCCCGCCGCCCGAACCGCCTTCGCCACGACGCGGACCGCCGTCAAGGTCTACGCCGTCCTCAGCACCGCCGCCCTCCTCGCGGTCGTCGCGGTGGCGGGCACGGGCCACCTGGTGAACCCGTTCATGTGGACCCGGGCCGTCCTGCTCCCCTTCCTCGCGGTCCTCCTCCACCGCCTGACCCGCTCCACCGCCGCCGGCTCCCGCCGCGCCTACGACCGCCTGCGCACCATCGCGCTGGTCTGCCCCCTCGCGATCGCCGGCGTGGACCTGATCCCGGGCATCTGCCCCTGGTGGTACGCCGCACTGCAAACCGTCTGCGTCCTCCCCATCCTCCACATCGCCCTCACAACCCGCGGCCCGGCCCTACGCACGGCCTTCCCGAAGCCGAAGTCCCGCTGAGCGGGCCCGGGAGGCGGGGGCTGGTATCCGCACCAGACGGCTCCGGGGGTTGGTCAGGTCATTGGCGAGGGACAGGGCCGATGTCGGTACCGAGTGGCATGCTCTGCCGCCATGAACAAACCGCAGTTCTGGGCGCTCATCGAGGCAGCCCGTAGTCGTGCGTCCGACGGCGAGGACGTCGTCCGCCTGGCAACCTGGCAGCTCGCCACGTACCCGGCCGAGGAGATCGTCGCGGCGGAGCAGGTGCTGTGGGACCTGCTGGCGGAGTCCTATACGAACCCTCTGTGGGCCGCTGCCTACGTCATCAACGGCGGATGCTCCGACGACGGCTTCGACTACTTCCGCGGCTGGCTGGTCACGCAGGGCCGCGAAGTCTTCGAACGCGTGCTCACCGACCCTGACGCCCTGGCAGAACTGCCCGCGGTGCAGGCGTCAGCCGCCGAGGGATCCGATCTCGAGTGTGAGGCAACGCTGGGCATGGTCTGGGACGCACACATCACGGCGACCGGCGAGCAGCTCCCTGACGGCTCATTCACCATCCGCTACCCGGGGCTGGACCCGGCCTGGAACTTCGATTTCAACGACCACGACGAAATGGCCCGCCGACTGCCCCGCTTGACGGCCCTGTTTCTGGGCTAGGCCAGGTCGCGGTGCAAGGCAAGCCGGGACTGCAGGGGTAGGGGCAGGGGGCAGGGTCGAGCGGATCTTCGTGGCGGGCAGCCCACTGGTCGAACGGGTGCGGTTGCCGTCCGGGGCGTAAGTCACATGCAACGGGTTGGGCTCTGCGGACACTACCCAGTGTGGACCACCAACTGTTTGCGGAAATCTATGACGCTCACGCACATGCTGTGTACGCGCATGCCATCCGCATGACCGCTGACCATGCCGGGGCTGACGACATCGTCTCCCTCACGTTCCTTGAGGCATGGCGGCTCCGCGACTCATTCGATCAGGTCGCCAGCCATCGGGCCTGGCTCTTCGGGATCGCCACCAACGTGATCCGCAACTCCCGCCGAGCCGCACGGAGGCACCGGGATGCCATAGCCCGCCTGCCGCCGCCCAGCACCGTTCCCGACGTGGCAGACGCGGTCGTCTCCCGCATCTCCGACGCCGCACAAGCCGCGGCCGCCTTAGCAGTTTTGAATCGGCTGCGGCACGCAGATCGTGAGGTGCTTCTTCTGTACGTGTGGTCTGGCCTCAGCCATGCGGAGGTAGCACAAGCATGCGGAACATCGGTCGGCACCGTGCGATCCCGGCTCTCGCGCGCCCGCGCCCGCCTCCAAAAGCTCACCGCATCCCACCTTGCCGAGCCGCCAGCCTCCAGACGTCGCCCTGCATCCCAAGCCACACGGGAAGGAAGCCTGTGAACTCCTCCGACGACGCACGACTCGACTCGAACGGTCGCGCGGATATCACCCGGAGTCTGCCCGGCCTTTCCGACGTCGATCTGCCTTTCCACGGACATGACCGGATCAAGGAGTACGTCATGCGCGAAACCTCGGACGACGCTCAACCTGTTCGAGTGCGATCGCGGCGTCGAATGGCTCTGTTCCTGACGGCAGGCGCCGCGACCTGCGCTGTTGCCCTGGCGGTGACCCTCACCATCGGGGACTCCAACCGCCAACCCGCTACAGCACAACCCGAGCCGGCAGCCGTCCAGCTGCTGGACCGCGTCGCCTTGGCAGCCCAGACGGTGCCCGCTCCAAGCGTCCGAGACGGACAGTTCTTGTACACCAGGACAAAGGGGTACTCCACCGCTCTGTCGGAAGCCAAGGGCGGAGGCATGACGGCTGCCCGCACAGACGAGTCCGCCGAGCGCTGGGTCTCCGTCGACGGATCAGCCGGAACCCTCACACGCAACCACGAGGGTGAGAAGACCGATCCGGCGCCGAACCGGGAGAAGGTCACCATCAACGGCCCCACGTACCGCTTCCTGGAATCTCTCCCAACCGACCCCGACCGACTGCTGGAGGTGATCTACGCCGACACGCGCCTCAATCACGGTGGCGACTCTGGATCGACGACCGGTCCCGATCAGGAAGCGTTCGTAGCCATCGGTGATCTACTTCGGACCTTCGAAGCGCCGCCCGGAGTGAGCGCAGCCCTCTACCGGGCTGCGGCCCGCATCCCTGGCGTCGTTCTTGTATCTGAGGCGACGGATGCCGCTGATCGTTCAGGCGTCGCCATCGCGCGCGTCCATAACGGCGAGCGCACCGAGTGGATCTTCGACAAGAGCAGCCTGCGCCTGCTTGGCGAGCGCACGGTGACGCTCAAGGACAGCGCGTGGGGGAAGGCGGGAACCGCGGTGTCGTCCGTGGCCATCATCAGCCGGAACGTAACAGACAAGGCGGGACAGACACCCAAGCAGTAGCAGACTGCATCAGGGGGCGCCCAGGCGTGCGCGGAGGCCCTGAACGGCCAGATCACGGCGCAGCCCCCCGATCATGCTCATGGGCGCCGGCAGCTGCTACGACCATGCCAGGGGCCGGGAGGCGGACGAGACGGCTATGTAGGCCAGGCCGTCGTACTCCTCGGCCGGAGTCGAGACGCCCACGTTGAAGCGGTAGGTCCAGCGCGGGACCATGGCGCCGAAGCTCCAGGTGCCGTGTCGGGCGCCCAGCCACTCCCGTACGGCGGTCGGTGCCTCGGCTGCGCCGCGCAGGTCCACGAGGTGGTCGCCGGGGTTGGCGGCAGCCAGCTGCGCCTCGACCGTGCCCGGGCGGCCGGGGCCGATCCGGTTGGCGACGACGGCACCGGCTCGGGGACGGGCCCACGGCCCGGGCCACATCCGCCGGGCGCGGAACGAGCCACTGCCGAACAGCAGGCCGAGTGCGTAGTAGGCGTCGCCGTACCGCGCGTGGAGGTGATGCCCCAGCGCCGGTACCGCGTTGCCGTAACGGCTCTTGCCGATGTGGCCGTTGTGCGCCCAGAGGACGACCTTGGCGGACGGGTCTTCGAGGACGGCCTCCACCGCATCCGCCATGTACCGGTCGCGTACGGCGTAGACGGTCTGCTCCGGGTCCTCGTGTTGCCTGGCGCGTGTCACCAGGTCGGCGGCCCGTACCAGCAGGCGGGCATGGCGGAGCACGTCGGCTGCGTCGGGGGCGTGTCGGCGGAGGTACTCCAGGAGTTCCTCCGCCTGGTGCACTAACCGGCGCTGCGGGTCGGGTCTCGATCCCGGATATGCCGTGGCGAGCGTGCCGAGGGCGCCCAGGAGTCCGTCCACGCGGTCCGGTGCCGTCTTGCGGAGGAAGGCACCGACCGCCGCCAACGAGCTGCCGCACCGCTGAGGGTCGATGCCGATGAACCGGACCTTCTGCTCCTCCCGTCGCCCCCGGTTGTAGTCGCGCATCCACTCGATGACGGCGAGCACCTCGTGTGTCCGCCAGGTCCAGAACCCGAGGCCCGCGAGCACCTGCGCGGCCTCCCCGACGCCTTGGCGGACATAGTCGTCGACGGCCGGCCCGGCCGACGCGCTGGCCTCCATGACGAGCGCCGAGAATCCCAGCTCCGTGACCAGGAACTCCAGCAGACGATGCTTGAGCTGGAAGAATTCCCGCGTCCCGTGGGTGGCTTCTCCCAGACCCACGATCCGTACGCCGTCGAGGACGTCCTTCAACGGCTGGAGGTCAGCAGTGGACGCGCCCGCGGTGAGGCCGTTCAACGGCAGGGCGGTCTGTGCCAACCAACCGCTCAGCTCATCGGACACGGCTTTCCTCCCCTGGTCACGAACAGCGCCGGCGACATCGTCAGGGGCCGACGTATTCGTATACGCCGCCGTGCGGGTGTCGGAGGAGGGCTCGGTGGCCGTTGGGGGTGGGTTGGGGTGGGGCCACGACGGTGGCGCCGGCCGCGGTGGCTTCCGCTACGGCTGCGGCCACGTCGTCGACCGTCAGGGTGGCGCTGACCGCGGCGACCCGCCGGACGGCTTCCTCCGGGCCGGAGAAGAGGAGGAAGGGGCCCACGCTCGCCAGGTGGACTCCGGCGAACGCGAAGCGTTCGGCCTTCCGGCCGGTCAGTCGCTCGTAGAAGGGGATGGCCCCCTCCAGGTCGTCGACGTTCTGGCGGGCGATCACCGCGTCGATCTTCATCGCCGGCTCTCGCGCAGCGAGATGCGGTTGCCGTCCGGGTCGAGCGCCTCGATGCGGATGCCGAACCCGTAGTCCTCCGGCTCCTTCCCGTCGAAGGCCACCCCGCGCTCGCGGAAGACCTCGAAGTCCGCCCGCAGGTCGTCCGACTCGAGGATGACCGGCCCGGGCGTACCGCCCGCCTGCACCTCGGCCGGCTGCCCCGCAGCCGATCCGTGCGCCCACAGGATGATCTCCACCGGGCTGCCGGGGGCGGCGACGGTGAGGAAGCGGCCGTCCGGGCCCGGGTAGTCGATGCGCTTCTCCAGGCCGAGCTGTTCCGTGTAGAACCGCAGGGCCCGGTCCTGGTCCGTGACGTAGAGGGTGACGTACATGAGGTTGGTCAGCATCGTGTTGTCCTTCCGTTGCCCGCTGTTGCTTCTTTGACGGGCGCCGGCGGGCGGATGTGACAGACCGGGTGTCAGTGCCGGGTGTCAGTGCCGGGTGTCAGTGCCGGGTGTCAGACTCGTCGTCATGAGCGCACCCGATCCCAAGGCCGAGCTCCTCCGCTACCTCCAGGAGGGCCGAGACGCCCTGCTCTGGAAGCTGGAGGGGCTCTCGGACTACGCCGTACGCCGCCCGCTCACCCCCACGGGCACGAACCTGCTGGGACTGGTCAAGCACACCGCCGGTGTCGAACTGGGCTACTTCGGCGACACCTTCAACCGCCCGTTCTTCGGCGCCGAACCCCCCGCCTGGTGGTACACGCAGGACGCGGAACCCAACGCCGACATGTGGGCCGCCGAGGACGAGTCCCGCGAGGACATCATCGCGCTGTACAAGCGTGCCTGGGAGCATTCCGACGCCACGATCGCCTCGCTGCAGCTCGACGCGACCGGCCATGTCCCGTGGTGGCCGCAGGAGCGCAGCGCGGTGACCCTGCATCACGCCCTGGTACGCGTCATCTCCGACACCCAGCGCCACGCCGGCCACGCCGACATCCTGCGCGAGCTCGTCGACGGATCCGTCGGCGTGGCGCCGGGCAAGAACACCCCGCCCACTGAGGCGGCACACCGCGACCGCCTGGAGCGCGTGGCTCGCCGCTTCGGCGACAGCTGACCCCGGGCGCTGTAGCGGATGACGATCCCGTTGGCCTTCCCTGCGGGCAGCGGCCCCGGACGGTCGTCGGACGCTGAGATGACAGGAGCGCGTAGCGATCTGACGCGGAGGGCGGCCCCGGATGGCAGGCATGTCGGCCCGGATGCCCGACGCGGCGGCTCCCGACGACCTCAGAGGGTCGCTGATACGGCCGCATGCCCCTCACACATCCGTCCCGTTCCCCCCGACTCCTCCCTGAGACCGCCCCGCCGGGGCCCCGCTACTTCGCCGCCACCGCCGCCCCGGCCGGGACGCCACTGCGCCGCCGTCGGCGGGAGACGGCCACGCCCGTCAGGCAGATCGCGCCGCCCAGGAGGGTGAGCGGGCCCGGGATCTCGTCCAGGGCGAACCAGGCGATGAGGACGACCACCGCCGGGACCGCGTACGTGGTCGCGCCCATCCGGCCCGCCGTGGTGCGGGACAGGGCGTAGGTCCAGGTGGTGAAGGCCAGGGCGGTCGGGAAGAGGCCCAGGTAGACCATGTTGAGGGTGGCCGACGGGGGCGCCTGGGGGAGCTGCGTGAGGAGCTGGCCGGCGAACGGCAGGGTGCAGGCCGTGCCCACGAAGCAGCCGTACGTGGTGACCTGGATCGGGTCCGCGTGCCGCAGGGCGGGCTTCTGCGAGACCACCCCGGCCCCGTAGGCGAGCGCCGCGACCAGGCAGAGCAGCACCCCGGTGAGGGAGGAACCGCCACCTTTGGAGGTGGACATGCCCACGACCACCGCCCCGGCGAAGGAGACGCCCATGCCGGCCAGCAGCATCGGCGGGAAGCCCTCCTTCAGCAGCCAGCCGCTGAGCAGGGCGATGACGATGGGGCCGATGTTGACGACCATGGCGGCGGTGCCGGCGTCGACGCCCTGCTCGCCCCAGTTCAGCGTGACCATGTACAGCCCGAACCACAGCACCCCGGACGCCAGGATCCCGGGCCAGGCCTGACGGGGCGGCAGCGGTGTGCGCTTGACCAGCAGGACGGCGCCCAGCGCGACCGATGCCGTCAGGAGGCGGCCCAGCGCGAGCGCGCCGGGCCCGTAGTGCGCGGCCGAGGCGCGGATGGAGACGAACGCGGAGGCCCACAGGGCGACGGTGACGCAGGCCGCCACGAGGGCGCGTCGATCGATGCCGATGCCGGAATCGCCAGTCGTTTGGTCCATGCGCGTCAATGTATTGAGGCGTTTCGGCCTTGCCTACGGCTTTTCCCGCACGATCGCCCGATGTCAGGGCGCTGTCAGCGCACCCCCGCGAACCCCCTCAGGTCCTCGGCGATCGCCGCCGTCACCGCCCCGTGTTCGGCGGCCAGGTAGAAGTGCCCGCCCGGGAACCCCCGGAAGGTGAAGGCGCCCTCCGTCAGCTCCCGCCAGCCCATGGCCTCGGCCACGCTCGTCCGTGGGTCGGACTCCCCGCAGAGCACGCTGACGGGGGTGCGCAGCGGCGGCCCTGGTTCGTGGCGGTAGGTCCCGACGGCGTGGTAGTCGCTGCGCAGGGCCGGGAGGATCAGCGCCCGCAGCTCGGGGTCGGCCAGCAGTCCCGCGTCGGTGCCGGACAGGGCCTGGACGTGGGCGAGGAGGGCCTCGTCGTCCAGGGTGTGGAGGTCGTCCCGCCGGGGCACGAGCGGGGAGCGGCGGCCGGAGAGGATCAGGCCGCGCGGGCCCGCTCCGGCCTCCAGGCGGCGGGTGAGTTCGTAGGCGAGGACCGCGCCCATGCTGTGCCCGAAGAGCACGAGGGGCCGTTCCCGCCAGGGCTCCAGGGCCCGTTCCACCCCGTCGGCGAGTCCGGCGATGGTGTCGGGGCTGGGCTCCGCGAGCCGTTCCTGGCGGCCGGGGTACTGGATGGTGAGGACCTCGGCGTGTGCGGCGAGGTCGCGGGAGAGCGGGAAGTAGTAGGAGGCGTTGCCGCCGGCGTGCGGGAGGACGACGAGCACCGGGGTCGAGGCCGGGGCCGCGTGCGGGTCGGCCGGGGGGTGGAAGCGGCGGATCCAGGGAGAGGTCACGGTCACGGTCACCGGCCGGTCCCCTGGGCTTCGGCTTCGTCCGTCAGGAGGAGCTTCTTCTGCGGCTTGCCCATCGCGTTGCGCGGGATGGACGCCACGAAGCGGACCTCGCGCGGGCGCTTGTGCACGGACAGGTGCGCGGCGACGAAGTCGGTCAGTTCGGCGCCGGTGACGCCCTCTGCGACGACGAAGGCGACGATCCGCTGCCCGAGGTCGGTGTCCGGGACGCCGACGACGGCGGCCTCGCTCACCTTGGGGTGGTCGAGCAGGGCGTTCTCGATCTCGCCCGCGCCGATCCGGTAGCCGCCCGACTTGATCATGTCGATGGAGGCCCGGCCCACGATGCGGTGGACCCCGTCCTCGGGGTCGACGGCCGCGATGTCGCCCGTGCGGAACCAGCCGTCCTCGGTGTACGCGGCCGCGGTCGCCTCCGGGCGGCCCAGGTACCCGGCGAACAACGTGGGCCCGGTCAGCTGGAGTTCGCCGATGTCGGCGCCCGGCTCGGCGGCGATGCGGGTGCGGATGCCGGGGAGCGGGGTGCCGACGGTGCCGGGGCGGACCTCGCCGCCGGCCCGGCCGCTGACGGTGATCAGGGTCTCGGTCATCCCGTACCGCTCGACGGGGCGGTGGCCGGTGAGGCGCTCCAGGTCGCGGAAGACGGGGGCGGGCAGGGCGGCGCTGCCGGAGACGAGCAGGCGGGCGCCGGACAGGGCGGCGGCGGCCCCGGGGTCGGCGGCGACGCGGGACCAGACGGTCGGCACCCCGAAGTACAGGCTGCCGCCCGCGGCGGCGTAGGCCTGCGGGGTCGGGCGGCCGGTGTGCACGAGACGGCTTCCGGTGCGCAGGGCGCCGAGGACGCCGAGGACGAGGCCGTGGACGTGGAACAGCGGGAGGCCGTGCACGAGGGTGTCCTCGGCGGTCCACTGCCAGGCGGCGGCGAGGGCGTCGAGGTCGGCGGCGAGGGCGTCGGCGGTGAGGACCACGCCCTTCGGGGGGCCGGTGGTGCCGGAGGTGTAGAGGATGAGCGCCGGGTCCCGCGGGTCCGCGGTGCGGGGCGGGGTGGCGTCGGAGCGGCGGGCGAAGTCGGGGGTGATCTCGACGGCGCCGGAGTCGCGCAGGATGTGCTCGCGTTCGGCGGGGCCGGCGTCGGGGGGCAGGGGCACGAAGGGCACCCCGGCGAGGAGTCCGCCGACGGCGGCGGCGACGGTTTCGAGCGAGGCGGTCGCCGTGACGGCGAAGGCGGGGGCGCCCGCGACGTCGGCGGCCACGGCGCGGGCGGCGCCGAGCAGTTGCTCGTACGAGGCGGTACGGTCGGCTACGGCGACGGCGTCGGCGCGGTCGCCGTGGGTCCCGTCCAGTGCGGTCAGCACGCGGTAACTCCCTGGGGGTGGTGGGAGGCCAGGGTACGCGGCGGCGCCGGACTCCCGGCCGAACGGGGGTGGTGGCGGCGGCGGTTCGGGGGGGGAGGTGGGGCCCCTGCCCGGATCCGCTCCCCGCCGGCAGGGGCCGCGGCGGGCGGGTGCGCCCGCGTACCGCATGGCGTATGTTGAACACGTTCAGCTGAACGCGTTCAAACGAGGGGTCCTATGAAGGCCGAGCGTCCGCACGTCTCCATCCGGCAGCGGCAGCCGGCCGAACCGGCGCCGGCGCCCCGTACCGTGTCCGCCTGGCAGCGGGGCTGGGCCGTGGCCGCGCTGGTGGCCCAAGTGGCGGCAGCGGCCTGGTGGATCTGGCTGACGTACGGCGTCCTGTTCGACGTCTGCGCGGCTACCGCCGCCATGGGCGTCGTCCCGTTCCTGACCCCGCGCCGGCCGAAGGCCTTCGCCCGCGCCTGCCTGCTCATCGGGTCGGCCCTGCTGGCCTGGTCGCTGATCGGCATGATCATCGGCATGTTCGTGTTCCTCCCGGGCGCGCTGCTCCTGCTCACCGCCGCCTTCGTCCAGCCCGGCAACCGCCCCGGCACCGCGTTCACGGTGGTCCTGCCGCTCACGGTCGCGGCGGTGGCGGCCTGGGCCCTGTGCGCCCTGCGGGCCACGACCGGGAGCTGAACGGGCCCGCACCCCGGTCGACGTGGGGTGCGGGCCCGGCGCAAGGCGCGGCAGAGCGGGGTCAGATGACGCCCTGGGCCAGCATCGCGTCCGCGACGCGCTCGAAGCCCGCGATGTTCGCGCCCGTCACGTAGTCGCCGGGGGCGTCGTAGCGGGCGGCCGTCTCGTGGGCGACGCGGTGGATCTCGCGCATGATGCCCGCGAGCTCGTCCTCGACGCGCTCCCGGGACCAGGCCCCGCGGCCCGCGTTCTGGGACATCTCCAGCGCGCTGACCGCCACACCGCCCGCGTTGGCGGCCTTGCCCGGGCCGAAGGCGACGCCCGCGCCCTGGAAGAGGTGGACGGCCTCCGGGGTGGTGGGCATGTTGGCGCCCTCGGAGACCGCCTTGACCCCGTTGGCGATGAGCGCGCGGGCGTCGTCGGCGCCCAGCTCGTTCTGGGTCGCCGACGGGAAGGCGACGTCCGCCGGGACCTCCCAGACGCGGCCGCCGGGCACGAAGCGGGCGGAGGGGCCGCGGCGGGCGGCGTACTCGCTGACGCGGCCGCGCTCGACCTCCTTGATCTGGCGGAGCAGGGCGAGGTCGATGCCCTTGTCATCGACCACGTAGCCCTGGGAGTCCGAGCAGGTCAGCGGGTTGGCGCCGAGCTGCTGGAGCTTCTCGATCGTGTAGATGGCGACGTTGCCGGAGCCGGAGACCACGGCGCTGAGGCCGTCGAGGGAGACGCCCCTGACCGCCAGCATCTCGCTCGCGAACAGGACGCTGCCGTAGCCGGTGGCCTCGGGGCGGATCTCGGAACCGCCCCAGCCCTGGCCCTTGCCGGTCAGGACGCCGGCCTCCCAGCGGTTGGTGATGCGGCGGTACTGGCCGAACAGGTAGCCGATCTCGCGGCCGCCGACGCCGATGTCACCGGCCGGGACGTCGGTGTGCTCGCCGATGTGGCGGTAGAGCTCGGTCATGAAGGACTGGCAGAAGCGCATGACCTCGGCGTCCGACTTGCCGTGCGGGTCGAAGTCGCTGCCGCCCTTGCCGCCGCCGATGCCCAGACCGGTCAGGGCGTTCTTGAAGATCTGCTCGAAGCCGAGGAACTTCACCACGCCGATGTCCACCGACGGGTGGAAGCGCAGGCCGCCCTTGTACGGGCCGAGCGCGCTGTTGAACTCCACCCGGTAGCCGCGGTTCACGTGGACCCGGCCGCGGTCGTCGGTCCACGGCACCCGGAAGATGATCTGCCGCTCGGGCTCCACGAGCCGCTCGACGAGGCCGGCCTCGGCGTACTCGGGGCGCGCCGCGAACACGGGGGCGAGAGTGTCCAGGACCTCGCGCACGGCCTGGTGGAACTCGGGCTGGGCGGGGTTGCGACGCTCGATGTCGGCCCTCAGTACATCCAGCCTCTGCTTCGGGTCGGTCACGTCTGATTCCTCTCCAGCGTCAGGGGCGGGCGTGCGGGCCCAGGCGGGAGGGTACCCGGACACCGGGTACCTGAGGAGGTGCCGTCTCGCCTGCTGGGCGCAAGTCCGCGCTCGTCACGGTACGTGGCGCGTTCACGACCTAGGATCGTCCACGGCGCGCGTCGGCCGGACACGAGGGGGACACCTGCATGGAAACGGCACGGTTCGCGGCACTGGTCGCGGCGACGATCACGACGGGGCTGGTCAGCGGCCTGTTCTACGGGTTCACGGTGGCGGTGATGCCGGGTCTGCGGGCCTGCGGCGACCGGACGGTCGTCGAGACGATGCAGCGGATCAACGTGGCCATCCTCAACGGCTGGTTCCTGCTGGGCTATGTGGGTGCGCTGGTGTTCAGCGGGCTCGCCCTGGCCCTGCAGCTGGCCGGGGACGCGGGGGGCGGCGCGACGGTGCCGCTGGCGGGGGCGTTCGCCGCCTACCTGCTGGCGGTGGTGCTCACCGCCCGGGTGAACATCCCGCTGAACAACGCCCTGGCGCAGGCCGGCCCGGTGGAGACCGTCGCCGATCCGGCGGCCGTGCGCCGCGCGTTCGAGGCCCCGTGGGTCCGGGCGAACACGTGGCGCACGGTGCTGTGCGCGGTGGCGTTCGGGCTGCTGGTGTGGGCGCTGGTCCTGCACGGGCAGCCGTAGGCACGGGCAGCCGTAGGAAGGGTCGGCCGCACGAGGGGGGTCAGCGCGGGGTGGCGCGGCCGTGGAGGAGGAGGGCGCGGACGAGGGCGGTGAGGGCGGCGGTGCAGAGCAGGGTGCGCAGGATGTTCGTGGTGACCCAGGTGCCCTTGAACTTGTCGACCACCGCGAAGCCGGTCATCTTGGCGGCGTCGCCCGCGTCGGCGAGCTCGTTGTTCAGCGGGATGTTCACCGCGAACGTGATCACCAGGACGGCGAGGTAGGCGAGGGCGGCCGCGCCCGCCCACACGGCGGGCCCGCGTCTGCCCTTGCGGTACTCCACGAGGGCCGCGGCGGCGGTGGCGAGCAGCGCGAGGACGAAGACGCCGCCGAAGAGGCCGTTGCCGTCGATGGCGGCGTTGAAGTGCTGCATCGCGGTGACGTAGGTGCGGTCGTCGCCCGCGGCCAGGCCGGGCATCACCGAGACGTCGAAGGCGAAGAACAGCCCGGCCATGAGGCCGACGAGGACGGTGGAGAGGCCGAGCAGGGGCCCGGCCGCTCGGTCGGCGGCGGACTTCACCCCGCCGCCGGGGAGGGTGCCGTGTGCCGGGTTGGCGCCGTGTTCCGGGTTCATGGGTACGTCCTCGCCTGTGGCCGGGTGGCTGGATACCGGCGGGCCCGTGCCCGCGCGCGTTGCGATCCTGGCATCCGTACGGCCCGCGTACCAGCGGTTTGCGCCGAAAACACCGGACGGGCCGGGGAGTTGCCCCCGGCCCGTCTCCTGGCGGATATCAGCCGCTGCGGCGCGGCGCGGGGTCAGCCGTGGACGTGCAGCGGCTTGCCCGCGAGGGCCAGGTGGGCCTCGCCCAGGGCCTCGGTCTGGGTCGGGTGGGCGTGGATGAGGCTGGCCACCTCCGACGGCAGGGCCTGCCAGTTGAAGATGAGCTGGGCCTCGCCGATCTGCTCGCTCATCCGCGAGCCGATCATGTGCAGGCCGACGACCGGGCCGTCGAGGACCTGGACGAGCTTGACGTCGCCGGCCGTCTTGAGGATCTTGCTCTTGCCGGTGCTGCCGGCGTTGAACTTGCTGACGACGACCTTGTCCTCGCCGTAGAGCTCCTTGGCCTTCGCCTCGGTGAGGCCGACGGAGGCGATCTCCGGCTCGCAGTAGGTGACGCGCGCGACGCCGTCGTAGTCGATCGGGGTCACGGGCAGGCCCGCGACGCGCTCGGCGACCAGGATGCCCTCGGCGAAGCCGACGTGGGCCAGCTGGAGGGTCGGGATCAGGTCGCCGACGGCGGAGACGGTCGGCAGGTTGGTGCGCAGCAGCTCGTCCACGACGACGTGGCCGCGCTCGACGGCGACGCCCGTCTCCTCGTAGCCGAGGCCGGCCGAGACCGGGCCGCGGCCGACGGCGACGAGCAGCAGCTCGGCCTCGATCTGCTTGCCGTTCTCCAGGGAGACCCGGACGCCCGACTCGGTGTACTCGACGCCGGAGAAGCGCGAACCGAGCTCGAACTTGATCTTCCGCTTGCGGAAGGCGCGCTCCAGGGACTTGGAGATGTCCACGTCCTCGGCGGGCACCAGGTGGGGCAGGCCCTCGACGACGGTGACGTCCACGCCGAAGGACTTCCAGGCGGAGGCGAACTCGACGCCGATGACGCCGCCGCCGAGGATGATCGCCGACTCGGGGATCCGGTCGAGGAAGAGGGCGTGGTCGGAGGAGATGACCCGGTCGCCGTCGATGGCCAGGCCCGGCAGCGAGCGCGGCTGCGAGCCGGTGGCGAGGACCACGTGGCGGCCCTGGTAGCGGACACCGCCGACCTCGACCTCGGTCGGGGAGACCAGACGGCCCTCGCCCTCGACCAGGGTGAGGTTCTTGCGGGCCTTGAGGGTGCCCTGGAGGCCCTTGTAGAGGCCGGCGATGACGCCGTCCTTGTACGCGTGGACCCCGGCTATGTCGACGCCGGCGAAGGTGGCCTGGACGCCGTAGGACTCGGCGCGGCGCAGCTCGTCGGCGACCTCGCCGGCGTGCAGCAGGGCCTTGGTGGGGATGCAGCCGTTGTGCAGGCAGGTGCCGCCCAGCTTGCCCTTCTCGATCAGGACGACGTCCAGGCCGAGCTGGGTCGCGCGCAGAGCGCAGGAGTAGCCCCCGCTACCGCCACCGAGGATGACCACGTCGTACACGCCGTCGGCGGAATTCTCCATTGCTGATGACACCTTTCAGTCTCCTAGCACATGACCAGCGCATGACCAGCCTTCCCGGCATGCTCTCATCTCCCGCCGCCCGCGCCCGTTTTGGGGGTGCGCTACGGGATGCGGGGTCCAGCGCCTCTCAAGGCTGCGTCGAGGGCTCGTCCCGGGGCGCTCTCGGACGGCTCCGAGGCGGCTCCGGCTCCGCCTGAGAACGGCCCTGACCTGGGCTGTTCCTTGTTACCTTCCCCGTCGTTTCGATTGGTTCCATGGCACGGGGTGGGGTAAACAGTGCGCGGTCGGTTCTCTCAGGCGTGGTCGGACGTTCTCCGGGGAGGCGCGTTCCCGCAAGAGCGGCAGGCGTTCCTGGAGGAGGTGTTTTCGGCCGATGTCTTCCGTACCCGGCCGGATTCGGGCGGCTGGGCCGAGCGGTTCGCGCTGACGTACGAGCGGTTGCGGCTGGTCAACGACCGTGCGCGCGCGGCCGGTTCGGGTGTCCCGCTGGTCCAGGACCGGGAGCGGCTGTTCCCGCTCCTCGCCTGGTCGGCGGTGGCGGATCCGGCCCTCTTCTACGCGATGTTCCTGCACCACTGCATGACGACCGGAGCGGTCCTCGAGTTCGGGGCGGGCCGCGAGGACCTGGCGGACGTGCTGGCGGAGCTGGCGGCCACCGAGCAGGTCGGGGCGCTGCTGATGACCGAGCTGGGCCACGGCAACAGCAACGCCTCCGTGCGGACCGTCGCCGAGTACGACGCCGCCCGCGAGGAGTTCGTGCTGCGCACCCCGGAGCCGGCCGCGGTGAAGTTCCCGCCCGCCGTGGCGGCCGAGGGCGTGCCCCGGCTCGCGGTGGTCCTGGCCCAGCTGGTCGTCGACGGCGCCGAGTGCGGGGAGTTCTGCTTCCTGGTGCCGCTGCGCGACGCCGACGGGCCGCTGCCCGGCGTGGACGTGCGGCCGCTGGCGCCGACGCCGCTGATGCCGCTGGACGCCGCGGCCGTCTCCTTCGACGGGGTGCGCGTCCCCTACCGGTTCTGGCTGCGCGACAACGCCGTGCTCACCGCCGACGGCGGCTTCACCGACCCCTTCGGCAGCCCGGCGATCCGGGCCCGCCGCACCCTCAGCCTGATCCGGTTCGCCTGGGAGGCCGCCGTCGTGGCGCTGGCGGCGACGGCCGGCGCGAGCGCCGCGGTCGCCGTGCGCCACGCCCACCGGCGGCGCACCGGCGGCCGGTTCGCCGCCGACCAGCCGGTGATCCGCTACCGCAACCAGCAGCGGGCCCTGTTCGGCGCGCTGTCGGGGGCGTACGTCACCCAGCTGGTGGCCGCCGCGACCGCCACGGCCGAGGCTCCGGCGCTGACCCCCCGGTCGGTGCGCACCACCTTCCTGATGAAGGTGGTCACCGACCGGATCGCCGAGCGGGTCAGCGCCCGCGCCCGTACGGCGAGCGGCGCCCTCGGCTTCCTCTCCGCGAACCGGTTCCTCGACTACCAGGGGTTCGCGCACTCGCTCAACGCGGCCGCCGCCGACAACCAGATGCTGCTCCTGGACGGGGCGCAGGCGCTGCTGGCCGGCACCGCCTACACCCCGCCCGCCGACGAGGCGCCCGCCGCCGGCTCCCGCGACCTGCTCGACCCCGCCACCTGGGAGACGCTGGCGGCGGTCCGCGAGCGGATCCTCCACCAGGAGCTGGCCGACGGCCTGCGCAAGGCCACCGAGGACGGGCTGGCCCCCTTCGACGCCTGGAACGGCCTGTACGACCTGGCCGAGCGGCTGGCCGAGACCCATGCGGCCCGGCTGGTGCTGGGCCTGGTGCGCGAGGCGGTGCGGGAGGTGGCCGAATCCGATCCGGTGACCGGGCCGGAGGCGGCCGGGATCCTGCGGGACCTGCTGGCCGTGCACGCGCTGGAGGAGCTCGCCGGACACGACGGCTGGTACCTGGCCGAGGGACTGCTGGACGCGGACGAGGTACGGGGCCTCCCGGCCCTGCTGGACCGGCTCTGCGCCCGGCTGGAGCCGCACGCCGAGGAGCTCGCGGACGCCCTCGGCGTCCCGTACGCGCTGGTCGGGGCGCCGATCGCGGGCGAGGACTACGTGGCCTCGCTGTCCGGGGCCGCGGGGGCCCCGGACCCGTCCTGATTCAGCCGCTCTTGAGTCCCCCTCCACCCGTGGTGCGCAGCATCACCCCCGCACGACCTCGCGCACTACGGATGGGTGAAAAGAAGACGATGGCTGAGATGGCTGAGCACACGCCCGGTTCCCTCCCGAACGGCGGTGCGGCACCCGCCGACAGCCGGATCGCAGTCATCGGCCTGTCCTGCCGTCTGCCACAGGCCCCCGACCCCGAGGCCCTGTGGCGGCTGCTCGGGGACGGGGTGGACGCCGTCACGCCCCTCCCCGCGGACCGCCGGGACCCCGCCGTCCTCCACGGCCCGGACGCCGCCGCGCCCGGCCGGACGGACAGCCGCCCGGGCGGGTACCTCGACCGGGTGGACGCCTTCGACGCGGCGTTCTTCGGGATCTCCCCGCGCGAGGCCGCCGCGATGGACCCGCAGCAGCGCCTCGTCCTGGAGCTGGCCTGGGAGGCGCTGGAGCACGCCGGGATCGTGCCGTCGGCGCTGCGCGGGGAGCACGCGGGGGTGTTCGTCGGCGCCATGTGGGACGACTACGCCACCCTCTCCCGGCGGCACGGCCCGGAGGCGATCGGCCGGCACACCATGACGGGCCTGCACCGCAGCGTCCTCGCCAACCGGCTGTCGTACCTGCTGGGGCTGCGCGGCCCGAGCCTCACCGTGGACACCGGCCAGTCCTCCTCGCTCGTCGCCGTGCACCTGGCCTGCGAGAGCCTGCGCACCGGCGAGTCGAACGTGGCCCTCGTCGGCGGGGTCAACCTGGCGCTCGCCCCCGAGAGCACCGTCACGGCGGCCGAGTTCGGCGGGCTGTCCCCCGACGGGCGCTGCTTCACCTTCGACGCCCGCGCCAACGGGTTCGTGCGCGGCGAGGGCGGCGGCGTCGTCGTCCTGAAGCCCCTCGCCCGGGCGCTGGCCGACGGCGACCGGGTGCTCGGCGTGATCGCGGGCAGCGCCGTCAACAACGACGGCGGCGGGGAGGGCCTGACGGCGCCCAGCCGGGAGGGCCAGGAGGACGTGCTCCGCCGGGCCTACGAGCGGGCCGGGGTCGACCCGCTCACCGTCCAGTACGTGGAGCTGCACGGTACGGGGACGCCGGTCGGCGACCCGGTGGAGGCGGCCGCGCTGGGCGCGGTCCTCGGGGCCGGCCGGCCGGCGGAGCGGCCGCTGCTCGTCGGCTCGGTGAAGACGAACATCGGGCACCTGGAGGGCGCCGCCGGCATCGCGGGCCTGATCAAGACCCTGCTGAGCCTGGGACGGCGCGAACTCCCGCCGAGCCTGCACTTCGAGACGCCGAACCCGGCCGTCCCGCTGGAGGAGCTGCGGCTGGAGGTGGTCACCGGGCTGCGGCCGTGGGCGGAGCCGGACCGGCCGCTCGTGGCCGGCGTCAGCTCGTTCGGGATGGGCGGGACCAACTGCCACGTGGTGCTGGAGGAGGCCCCGCGCGAGCCGGCGGGGGCCGCGCCGGAGGAGCCGGCCGCACACCCGCTCCCGTACGCGGTCTCCGGCACCACGCCGGAGGCGCTGCGCGGGCAGGCCCTGCGGCTGCGCGCCTGGCTGGACGGGGACGCGGCGGCCGGTGCCGGCCCGGCCGGGCTGAGCCGGGCCCTGGCCGGCACCCGTACGGCCTTCGAGCACCGGGCGGTGGTGGTCGCCGCCGACCGCGAGGAGCTGGCCCGGGGGCTGGACGCGCTGGCCCGGGACCAGCGGGCGGCGGGTCTGGTGCGCGGCCGGGCGGCGGCGGACGCCGGGGGCCTGGCCGTCCTGTTCACCGGGCAGGGCAGCCAGCGGATCGGCATGGGCCGGGGGCTGTACGAGGCCTTCCCGGTGTTCGCGCGGGCCTTCGACGCGGTGTGCGGGGCGCTGGGCGGCGGGCTGAAGGAGGTGGTCTTCGGGGAGGACGCCGAGGCCCTGAACCGGACCGGGACCGCGCAGCCGGCCCTCTTCGCGGTCGAGGTGGCGCTGTACCGGCTGGTCGAATCCTGGGGTGTGGTCCCGGCGTTCGTCGGCGGGCACTCGGTGGGCGAGATCGCCGCCGCGCACGTGGCGGGGGTGCTGTCGCTGGAGGACGCGGCCGTCCTGGTCCGCGCGCGCGGGCGGCTGATGGAGGCGCTGCCCGAGGGCGGGGTCATGGTCTCCGTCCAGGCGGCCGAGGAGCGGGTGGCCCCGCTGCTGGTGCCGGGCACGGCGATCGCCGCCGTCAACGGCCCGCGGGCCGTGGTGGTGTCCGGCTCCCGCGAGGCGGTCTCGGGGGTGGTCGGGCGGCTGGCGGAGCTGGACGTGAAGTCCAAGGCGCTGCGCGTGAGCCACGCCTTCCACTCCCCCCTCATGGACCCGATGCTGGAGGAGTTCCGCGCCGCCATCGGGGGCCTGGACTTCCACCAGCCCGAGATCCCCTTCGTCTCCGCCCTCACCGGCGGGATGGTCACCGACGGGATCGCCCGCGCCGACTACTGGGTGGACCACGTCCGCGAGGCCGTCCGCTTCCACGACGCCGTCCGGACGCTGGAGGCCGAAGGGGCCACCGCCTTCCTGGAGTTGGGGCCCGACGGGGTGCTGACCGCCATGGCCCGCGCCTGCCTGGCCGACGAGGCCGGCGCCGTCCTGGTGCCCGCCCTGCGGCGCCAGGGCGACGAGGCGCGGTCGCTGCTCACCGCGACCGCGGGCCTGTACGCCCACGGCGCCCTCGCCGCCCTCCCCCTCGGCCTCCCCGCCGGCCCCCCGGCCCGCGACCTGCCGACGTACGCCTTCCGGCGCGACCGCCACTGGCTCCCCGGCACCCCGGCCGCGCCCGCGCGGGGGGCGGAGACGGCCCAGGCTCCGGCCTCGCCTCCGGCGCCCGCGGTGGCGGCCCCCGCGCACCCGTTGCGCGACCGCCTCGCCCCCCTGGCCCCCGCCGAGCGGGTGCGGGAGCTCACCGAGCTGGTGCGGGCGCACGCGGCCGCGTTGCTGGAGTACGCGGGCCCGCACCGGATCGATCCCGCGCACAGTTTCAAGTCCCTCGGGCTGGACTCCCTGACCGCCGTCGAGCTGCGCGGCTCCCTCGCGGCCGAGACCGGGCTGGCCCTGCCCGCCACGCTCCTCTTCGACCACCCGACCTCCGCCGCCGTCGGCCGCCACCTCGCCGACGAGCTGTTCGCCGCCGCGGAGACCCCCCCGCTCACCGCGCCCGGGGCCGCCGCCGGCCCGGAGGCGGACGACGACCCGGTCGTGATCGTCGGCATGGCCTGCCGCCTGCCCGGCGGCGTCAACTCCCCCGAGGACCTGTGGAACCTGGTCTCCGAGGGCACGGACGCCATCTCCGGCTTCCCGGCCGACCGCGGCTGGGACCTGGAGGGCCTCTACGACGAGGACCCGGCCAACCCCGGCACCACGTACACACGTTCGGGCGGCTTCCTCTACGACGCCACCCGCTTCGACGCCGCCGCCTTCGGCATCTCCCCCCGCGAGGCCGCCGCGATGGAGCCCCAGCAGCGGCTGCTGCTGGAGGTGTCCTGGGAGGCCCTGGAGCGCGCCGGGATCGATGTGTCCACCCTGCGCGGCAGCAACACCGGCGTGTACGTCGGGGCGACGGCCCAGGAGTACGGGTCCCGGCTGCACGAGGTGTCGGACGGCTCCGAAGGCTACGCCCTGACCGGCGGCACGCCGAGCGTGGCCTCGGGCCGCATCTCCTACACGTACGGCTTCGAGGGCGCGGCCCTCACCGTCGACACCGCCTGCTCGTCCTCCCTGGTCGCGCTGCACCTCGCGGCGCAGGCGGTGCGCCGCGGCGAGGTGTCGATGGCCCTGGCGGGCGGGGCGACGGTGCTGTCCACGCCGGGCATGTTCGTGGAGTTCAGCCGGCAGCGCGGGCTGTCGGCGGACGGCCGCTGCAAGGCGTTCGCGGCGGCCGCCGACGGTACCGGCTGGGCCGAGGGCGTCGGCCTGGTGGTGCTGGAGCGGCTGTCGGACGCCCGGCGGGCCGGCCACCGCGTCCTGGCCGTCGTCCGCGGCTCGGCCGTGAACCAGGACGGCGCCAGCAACGGCCTCACCGCCCCCAACGGCCCATCCCAGCAGCGCGTCATCCGCCAGGCCCTCGCCGACGCGGGCCTGACCGCCGCCGAGGTCGACGCCGTCGAGGCGCACGGCACCGGGACGAAACTGGGCGACCCGATCGAGGCGCAGGCGCTGCTCGCCACGTACGGGCGGGCCCGCGCGGGCGGCGAGCCGCTGCGGCTGGGCTCCCTCAAGTCGAACATCGGGCACGCGCAGGCGGCGGCCGGTGTGGCCGGGGTCATCAAGATGGTGGAGGCGCTGCGCCACGGGGTGCTCCCCAAGACCCTGCACGTGGACGAGCCGACCCCGCACGTGGACTGGTCGGCGGGCGGCGTGGAGCTGCTGACCGAGGCCGTGGAATGGCCCGCGACCGGGGCCGCGCGCCGGGCGGCGGTGTCCTCGTTCGGCATCAGCGGGACCAACGCGCACCTGATCTTGGAGCAGGCGCCCGCGACGGACGCCGAAGCGGCCCCCGCGACCGCCCCGGCCGCTCCCGCCGTGGCCTGGCCGGTGTCGGCGCACGGCGTCGAGGCGCTGCGGGCGCAGGCGGCCCGGCTGCGCGCCCATGTGGCGGCCTCCCCCGGGCTGGGGCTCGCCGAGGTCGGGGCCTCGCTGGTGTCCTCGCGGGCCGCGCTGGAGCACCGGGCCGTGGTGGTCGGCGCGGACCGGGCGGAGCTGCTGGAGGCCCTGGACGCGCTGGCCCGGGGCGAGGCCGACGCGCGGGTGGTGACCGGGCGGGCCGCGGCCGGGCGGCGGACGGTGTTCGTCTTCCCGGGGCAGGGTTCGCAGTGGCCGGCCATGGCCGCGCGGCTGATGGACGAGTCGCCGGTGTTCGCCGCCCGGATCGCCGAGTGCGCCGAGGCGCTCGCCCCGCACACCGACTGGTCCCTGGCGGAGGTCCTGCGCGACACCGAGGGGGCCTGGCTGGAGCGGGTGGACGTGGTCCAGCCCGTGCTGTTCGCGGTGATGGTCTCCCTGGCGGCCCTGTGGCGGGCGCACGGGGTGCACCCGGACGCGGTGGTCGGCCACTCGCAGGGCGAGATCGCCGCCGCCTGCGTGGCGGGCGCGCTGTCGCTGGAGGACGCCGCCCTGGTCGTGGCCCTGCGCAGCCGGGCGCTGGGCGCCCTGGCCGGGCGCGGCGGGATGGTGTTCCTGCCGCTGCCCGTGGCCGGGGCCCGGGAGCTGGTCGCGCACTGGGACGGGCGGATCGGCGTGGCCGCCGTCAACGGGCCGCTGTCGACGGTGGTCTCGGGTGACGCGGCGGCGCTGGACGAGCTGATGGAGCGGGCCGAGCGGGACGGGATCCGGGCGCGCCGGGTCCCGGTCGACTACGCCTCGCACTCCCACCACGTGGAGGAGATCCGGGAGGAACTGGCCCGGCTGCTGGCCCCCGTGACCCCCCGGGCCGCGGGGATCCCGTTCTGCTCCACCGTCACCGGGGAGCCGATCGACACCACCCGTCTCACGGGCGAGTACTGGTACGAGAACCTGCGCGGCACCGTGCGCTTCGAGGAGGCCACCCGGCTGCTGCTGGGCACCGGCCACGACGTGTTCGTCGAGGTCAGCCCGCATCCGGTGATCACCACCGGGATCCAGGAGACGGTGGAGTCGGCGGGCGCCGACGGCGACGGGCCGGAGGCCCTGGTGCTGGGGACGCTGCGCCGGGGCGAGGGCGGCACCGGCCGGTTCCTGCTCTCGCTCGCCGAGGCGCAGACCGGCGGGGTCCCGGTGGACTGGAGCCCGCTGTTCGGCGGGGCGGGCCGGGTGGAGCTGCCCACGTACGCGTTCCGGAGCGAGCGGTTCTGGCCCGAGGCGACGCCCGCCGCGCACGGCGCCGGGTCCGCCGATCCGCGCGAGGCGCGGCTGTGGGCGGCGGTGGACCGCGGGGACGGGCCGGCGCTGGGCGAGGCGCTCGGCGCGGCCGACGCGGCCCGGGTGGCGGAGCTGCTGCCGCTGCTGGCGGCGTGGCGGGAGAAGGGCCGTGAGCGGTCCGCGGCGGACGGCCGCCGCTACGGGGTGGCCTGGCGTCCGGTGCGGGACGCGGCCCGGCCGGCGCTGCGCGGGACGTGGCTGCTGGCGGTGCCCGAAGGGGGCGCCGGGGCGGCGGACGTCGCCCGGGTGCGGGAGGAACTGCTCGGCCGGGGCGCCGAGGTGGTCCTGCTGCCCGTCGGACCGGACACGGACCCGGAGGAACTGGCCGGGGCGCTCGGCGGGGCCGGGCGGCCCGAGGGGGTGCTGTCGCTGCTGGGGCTGGCGTCCGGGAGCCATCCGGAGCACCCGGAGGTGCCGGCCGCGCTGGCGGGCACCCTCGCGCTGGTGCGGGCGCTGGGGACGGCCGGGACGGCGGCTCCGCTGTGGCTGGCGACCCGCTCGGCGGTGGCCACCGCCGCCGGGGATCCGGCGCCGGTGCCGGAGCAGGCGCAGCTGTGGGGGTTCGGTGCGGTCGTCGGGCTGGAACACCCGGACCGCTGGGGCGGGCTGGTGGACCTGCCGGAGGAGCTCGACGGTCCGGCGCTGCGCCGCCTCGCCGGCGTCCTGGCCGCCGGGGAGGGCGAGGACCAGGTCGCGGTACGGGCCTCGGGGGTCCTCGGCCGGCGCCTGGTGCGTACGGCGGGCGGTGACGACGGCTCCTGGACGCCGCGCGGCACGGTCCTGGTCACCGGCGGCACCGGCGCCCTGGGCGCCCGCTTCGCCCGCTGGCTCGCCGAGAACGGCGCTGGCCGCCTCCTGCTGACCAGCCGTCGGGGGCCCGCCGCCCCCGGCGCCGCCGAGCTCGTCGCCGAGCTGGAGGGGCTCGGCGTCACCGTCACCGTCCACGCCTGCGACGCCGCCGACCGGGCCGCCCTGGAGGCCGTCCTGGCGACGGTCCCGGCGGACGAGCCGCTGACCGCCGTCCTGCACACGGCGGGCGCCCTCGGCGACGCGGTGGTCGAGTCTCTGACCCCGGCCGCGCTGGCCGGCGTACTGCGGCCGAAGGCGACGGCCGCGCTGCACCTGCACGAGCTGACCAAGGACTTGGAGCTGGACGCGTTCGTCCTGTTCTCCTCCGTCATGGGCGTCGTCGGCAACGGCGGCCAGGCCGCCTACGCGGCCGCCAACGCCTCCCTCGACGCGCTCGCCGGGCTGCGCCGCGCCCAGGGCCTGCCCGCCACCTCGGTGGCCTGGGGCGTGTGGGACGGCGGCGGGATGGCCGGGGCGGCCGGGGAGCACACCCGGCGCGCCGGGTTCCCCGGCATGCCCGCCGAGGAGGCGGTGCGCGCGCTGGTCCCGGCGGTCGCCGGGGGCCGGGCGGCGCAGGTGGTCGCCGACATCGACTGGGAGGTGTTCACCCCCCGCTACACGGCGGCCCGGCCGAGCCCGCTGCTCGCCGAGATCGCGGAGGCCCGTACGGCGTCGGCCGCCGCCCGGGCCGGGACGGCGGACGAGGGGCCGGACCTGGCGGCGGCCCTGGCCGGGCTGACGGCCGCCGAGCAGCACCGGGCGGTGCTGGACCTGGTGCGCGCGCAGGCCGCCGTGGTCCTCGGCCACGCCTCGGCGGAGGCGGTCGCGCCCGGGCGGGCGTTCAAGGAGGCCGGCTTCGACTCCCTGACGGTCGTCCAGATGCGCAACCGCCTCGCCGCCGCCACCGGGCTGCGGCTGCCGACCACGCTGCTGTTCGACAACCCGACGCCGAACGCCCTGGCCGCCCACCTGCGCACCCTGCTGGTGCGGGACGCCGCTCCGGAGCCGGCGCGGGAGGCCCCGGCGGTGGCGGCGGCCTCCCGGCACGACGACGACCCGATCGCGATCGTCGGCATCGGCTGCCGCTTCCCGGGCGGGGTGAGCACCCCGGAGGAGTTCTGGGAGCTCCTGTCCGGCGAACGGGACGCGGTGTCCGGGCTGCCCGAGGACCGCGGCTGGGACCTGGAGGAGCTGTACGACCCGGACCCGGAGGCGGCGGGCAAGAGCTACTCCCGCGAAGGCGGGTTCCTGTACGACGCGGCCGACTTCGACCCCGGTTTCTTCGGGATCTCCCCGCGCGAGGCGCAGGCCATGGACCCGCAGCAGCGGGTGCTGCTCCAGGTGTCGTACGAGGCGCTGGAGCGGGCGGGCATCGACCCGTCGACCCTGCACGGCAGCCCCACGGGCGTGTTCGCGGGCATGTGCTACCAGGACTACGGGTCCCGGCTGCACGAGGCGCCGGAGGGCTTCGAGGGCTACCTGGTGACGGGCAAGCACTCCAGTGTGGTGTCGGGCCGGATCAGCTACGTGCTGGGCCTGGAGGGCCCCTCGTACACGGTGGACACGGCCTGCTCGTCCTCCCTGGTGACCGTGCACATGGCGGCGCAGGCCCTGCGGGACGGCGAGTGCCGGCTGGCGCTGGCGGGCGGGGTCACGGTCATGGCGGCGCCGGGCATGTTCATCGAGTTCAGCCGGCAGCGCGGGCTGGCTCCCGACAGCCGCTGCAAGCCGTTCTCGGACGCGGCCGACGGCATCGGCTGGGGCGAGGGCGCCGGCATGGTGGTGCTGGAGCGGCTTTCCGACGCGGAGGCCAACGGGCACAGGGTGCTGGCCGTGATCCGGGGTTCGGCGGTGAACCAGGACGGGGCGAGCAACGGGCTGGCGGCGCCCAGCGGTCCCGCGCAGCGGCGGGTGATCCGGCAGGCCCTCGCCAACGCGGGCCTGGACGCCTCGGACGTGGACATGGTCGAGGCGCACGGCACGGGCACCCGGCTGGGCGACCCGATCGAGGCGCAGGCGCTGCTGGCCACCTACGGGCAGGGCCGGGACGCGGACCGCCCGCTGTGGGTGGGCTCGCTGAAGTCGAACATCGCGCACCCGCAGGCCGCGGCCGGCGTGGCCGGGGTGATCAAGACGGTGCTGGCGATGGAGCACGGGCTGCTGCCCGCGATCCTGCACCACGACGCGCCCTCCTCCCACGTGGA
The DNA here is from genome assembly GCF_042893675.1 of Streptomyces sp. NPDC001594. Taxonomy (NCBI): domain Bacteria; kingdom Bacillati; phylum Actinomycetota; class Actinomycetes; order Kitasatosporales; family Streptomycetaceae; genus Streptomyces; species Streptomyces sp. NPDC001594. Next base: position 72,410 of record NZ_JBIAVB010000026.1, read on the forward strand.
CTGGTCCTCGGGCGCGGTCCGCCCGCTGGCGCGGACCATCGCGTGGCCGGAGGGCGACGGCCCGCGCCGGGCCGGGGTGTCGGCGTTCGGCATCAGCGGCACCAACGCGCACGCCGTGCTGGAGCAGTACGTCCCGGCCGGTGCTCCGGCAGCCCCCGCGGGGGACGGGGTGCCGTGGCTGCTGTACGGGCGCACCGAGGCGGCCCTGCGCGAGCAGGCGTCCCGGCTGGCGGCGCACCTCGACGCGCACCCGGAACAGCCGGCGGCCGAGGTGGCGCACGCGCTGGCCACGGCGCGCACCGCGTTCGAGCACCGGGCGGCGGTCACGGCCGCGGACCCGGAGGGGATCCGGGGCGCGCTGGCGGCCCTGGCCGCGGGCGGGCAGGACGCCCCGGGGCTGCTGCGCGGTCAGGCCGCCGACGGCGGGACCGTGTTCGTCTTCCCCGGGCAGGGCGCCCAGTGGGCGGGCATGGCGGCCCGACTGCTGGAGGAGTCCCCGGTGTTCGCCGCGCGGATCGCGGAGTGCGAGGAGGCGCTGGGCGCCTTCACCGACTGGTCCCTGACGGCGGTGCTGCGCGGGGCCGAGGGGGCGCCGTCGCCGGAACGCGTGGACGTGGTCCAGCCCGTGCTGTTCGCCGTGATGGTCTCCCTGGCCGCGCTGTGGCGCTCGCACGGCGTCCACCCCGACGCGGTGGTCGGCCACTCGCAGGGCGAGATCGCCGCCGCCTGCGTGGCGGGCGCGCTCTCCCTGGAGGACGCCGCCCGGGTGGTGGCCCTGCGCAGCCGGGCCCTGGGCGCGATCGCCGGGCGCGGCGGCATGGTGTCGGTGGCCCGGCCGGCGGCCGAGGTGGCCGCGCTGATCGCGGACCGCTCCGACGTGCTGGCGGTGGCCACGGTCAACGGCCCGGCCTCGACGGTCGTCGCGGGTGGGACCGAGGCCCTGGAGGAGCTGCTGGCGGCGTGCGAACGCGACGGCGTGCGGGCCCGCCGCATCCCCGTCGACTACGCCTCCCACTCCCCCCACGTGGAGGAGATCCGCGAGGAGCTCGCCGGGCTGCTGGCCCCCGTCACGGCACGGGCGGCCGAGATCCCGTTCTACTCGACGGTCACCGGCGAGCCGGTCGACACGACCCGGCTGACCGGCGACTACTGGTACGAGAACCTGCGCGGCACCGTGCGCTTCGAGGAGGCCACCCGGCTGCTGCTGGAGCACGGCCACCGGTTCTTCGTCGAGGTCAGCCCGCACCCGGTGCTGGTCTCCGCGGTGCAGGACACCGCCGCCGACGCGGACGCCCCCGTCGTCGCCGTGGGCTCGCTGCGCCGGGGCGAGGGCGGCCGGGCCCGGCTGCTGGCCTCGCTGGCCGAACTCCACGTCCAGGGCGGCGCCGTCGACCGGGCGAGCCTGTTCCCGGCCGGTGCCGCCGGGGCGGCGCACGCCGGGCTGCCGACCTACCCGTTCCAGCGGCAGCGGCTGTGGCTCGACACCTCCCGCGGCGGCTCCCCCGCCGAGGCGGCCGCCGCGCTGGGCCTGGCCCCGGCCGGGCACCCGCTGCTGGGCGCACGCGGCTCCCTGCCGGAGTCCGGCGGACTGGTCCTGACCGGCCGGCTGTCGACCCGTACGCACGGCTGGCTGGCCGACCACGGGGTCTCCGGGACGCTGCTGCTGCCGGGGACGGCCTTCGTGGAGCTGGCGCTGCACGCCGGTGAGCAGGCGGGCTGCCCGGCCGTGGAGGAACTCACCCTGGAGAACCCGCTGCTGCTGCCCGAGCAGGGCTCCGTGGAACTGCACCTGGCCGTCGGCGCCCCCGACGCGGAGGGCCGGCGCACCCTGGCGGTGTACTCGCGCCTCGGCGCGGACCCCGACGGGCCGTGGCTGCGGCACGCCACCGGCGTCCTCGCCCCGGACGCGGACGGCGGCGAAGCCCCCGAGACCGGGGGGCTCCCGGCCGACGCCGAACCGGTGGACCTCGACGCCCTGTACGGGGCCTTCGACGAGGCCGGCTACCACTACGGTCCCGCCTTCCGGGGGCTGCGGGCCGCCTGGCGCAGCGGCGAGGAGGTCTTCGCCGAGGTGGAGCTCCCGGCGGAACTTCCCGGTGGAGCGGGCGCGTTCGGCCTGCACCCCGCGCTGTTCGACGCGGCCCTGCACGGCACGTTCCTGCAGGGCGGGGGCCGCCGCCGGCTGCCCTTCGCCTGGGCGGGCGTACGGCTGGCCCGCAGCGGGGCCGCTGCCGTGCGGGCCCGGCTGACCCCGGCCGGGCAGGACGGGGTCAAGGTGACCCTCACCGACCGGGACGGGCGGCTCGTCGCCTCCGTGGACTCCCTGGTCCTGCGCGAGGTGACGGAGGCCCAGCTGCGCGACGAGCGCACCGCCGACCCGCTGTACCGGCTGGACTGGACGCCGTCCGGCCCCGCGCAGCCGGCGCCCGGCACGGCCTGGGCGCTGCTCGGGGACGGGAGCGGGGACGGGGACGCCTCCGCCGGGGCCCTGGCCGAGGCGGTCGCCGCCACCGGCGCCGCCCGGCCCGCCCGGTACGCGGGACTGCCCGCCCTGAGGGAGGCGCTCGGCGCGGGCGCGCCCGTACCGGACGCGGTGCTGCTGCCGCTGCCCCCCGTGGCCGGCCCGGTCACGGCGGACGCCGTACGGGCGGCGCTCCGCGAGGTCCTCGCCCTGGTGCAGGACTGGCTGGCGGAGGAACGGCTGGGCGGGGCCCGGCTGGTGGTCGTCACCGAGGGGGCCGTGGCGGCCGGTGCGGGAGAGCCCGTACGAGACCTCGTGCACGCCCCGGTGTGGGGACTGCTGCGTTCCGCGCAGACCGAGAACCCGGGCCGGTTCGTCCTCCTGGACACCGCCGGGGCCTCCCCCGACGCCCTCCGCGCCGCCCTGTCGGCGGCGGCCGGCGGTGACGAACCGCAGCTCGCGGCGCGCGGCGACGCGGTGCGCGCCGCCCGCCTGGCCCGGCTCGACGGCCCGGCCGGCGGACCCTCGGGCGCCGGCTACGGCCCCGACGGCACCGTCCTGATCACCGGCGGCACCGGCACCCTCGGCCGGCTCGTCGCCCGGCACCTGGTGGCCGCGTACGGGGTCCGTCACCTGCTGCTGACCACCCGGACGGGCCCGGACGCGCCCGGCGCCCGCGAACTGGTCGCCGAGCTCGCCGCGTCGGGGGCCACCGCCACCGTCGTGGCCTGCGACACAGCCGACCGGGCCGCGCTGGCCTCCGTGCTGGCCTCCGTACCGGCGGCGCGGCCGCTGACGGCGGTGGTCCACGCCGCCGGGGTCCTCGACGACGGGGTGCTGACCTCCCTCACCGGGGAACGCGCGGACGCCGTGCTGCGCCCCAAGGTGGACGCGGCGCTGCACCTGCACGAGCTCACCCGCGACCTGGACCTGGCGGAGTTCGTCCTGTTCTCCGGGGCCGCCGGCACCTTCGGCACCTCCGGGCAGGCGCACTACGCGGCGGCGAACGTCTTCCTCGACGCCCTCGCCGCGCACCGGCGGGCCTCGGGCCTGCCCGGCACGGCGGTGGCCTGGGGCTTCTGGGCGGAACGCAGCGCGATGACCGGGCACCTGGACGAGACGGCCGTACGCCGGCTCGGCCGGGCCGGGATCGCCGCGATGTCCTCCGCGCAGGGCCTGGCCTTCTTCGACGCCGCCCACGGCACCGGGGAGTCCCTGGTCCTGGCCCTGACGCTGGAGACGGCGGCGCTGCGGGAGCGGGCGGCGGCCGGCACCCTGCCGCCGCTGCTGCGCGGGCTGGTGCGCGTCCCGGCCCGCCGGGCGGCGGCCGACGGGGCGCGGCCCGCCGAGGGCGGGGCCGGGGCCGTGCCCGAGACGGCCGGTCCCGCCCTGGCCGACCGACTGGCGGGCCTCCCGGAGGCGGAGCGGACGGAGCGGCTCGTGGAGCTGGTCGTCGGGCAGGTGGCCGCCGTCCTCGGGCACGCCTCGGCGGCGCAGATCGAACCGGAACAGGCCTTCAAGGCCCTCGGGTTCGACTCACTGAGCGCCGTGGAGCTCCGCAACCGAATGAATCGAGCCACGGGGCTGCGGCTGTCGGCGACCCTCGCCTTCGACCACCCGACGCCGCTGGCGCTGGCCGCGCACCTGGGCGAGGAGCTGGCCCGCAGCCGGCGGCCCTCCGCCGACCGGGTGCTGGCCGGCCTGGGCCTGGTCGATGACCTGCTGTCCTCCGCTTCCGGCGCGGAAGGGGACCGCTCGCGCGTCGTGGCCCGGCTGCGGGAGCTGGCGGCGAAGTTCGCCGGGGCCGGAGCGGATCCCACGGCGGTCTCGACGGCTTCCGTCCCGTTCCTCTCGGCCGATTCAAGTGAGAATCCAGACACCCCGGTGAGCATCGAATCCGCCAGCGACGACGAGCTGTTCGCACTGATCGACAGCGACGTGTAGCCGGCCCGGACAACGGCTACTACAGGAACGGGGATCGGCTCCGCGATGGCAGACACCGAGGAGAAGCTCCGCAGTTACCTCCGCAAGGCGACCGCCGATCTCCAGGAGACCCGGCGGCGCCTGCGGGAGGCGGAGGCCGCCGCGGGCGAACCGGTCGCCATCGTGGGGATGGGCTGCCGCTTCCCCGGCGGGGTGACCTCGCCCGAGGAGCTGTGGGAGCTCGTCGCCTCCGGCGGGGACGGGACGTCGGCCTTCCCCGCCGACCGCGGCTGGAACGTCGGCGCGGCCTACGCGCCCACCGGGCACGACCCGGTGGGCGGGTTCCTGTACGACGCGGACCGTTTCGACGCGGACTTCTTCGGGATCTCCCCGCGCGAGGCGCAGGCCATGGACCCCCAGCAGCGGCTGCTGCTGGAGACCTCGTGGGAGGCCTTCGAACGGGCGGGCATCGACCCGCTGTCGGTGAAGGGGCAGCGGATCGGCGTCTTCGCCGGGCTGATGTACCACGACTACGGGACGGGCGCCGGCGAGGTCCCCGAGGAGCTCCGGGGCTACCTGGTCAACGGCAGCGCGGGCAGCGTGGCCACGGGCCGGATCGCGTACACGCTGGGCCTGGAGGGCCCGGCGGTGACGGTCGACACCGCCTGCTCCTCGTCGCTGGTGGCCCTGCACCTGGCGGTGCAGGCGCTGCGGCGCGGGGAGTGCGCGATGGCCCTCGCGGGCGGTGCGACGGTCATGTCCACGCCCGTGATGTTCCTCGACTTCATGAAGCAGGGCGGGCTGGCCGTCGACGGCCGCTGCAAGTCCTTCGCCGAGGGCGCGGACGGCACCGGATTCGCCGAGGGCGTCGGCATGCTGCTCGTGGAACGGCTCTCGGACGCCCTGCGCAACGGCCACCACGTCCTCGCCGTCGTCCGCGGCTCCGCCGTCAACCAGGACGGCGCCAGCAACGGACTCACCGCCCCCAACGGGCCCGCCCAGCAGCGCGTCATCCGCCAGGCCCTCGACAGCGCCGGACTGGGCGCCAAAGACGTGGACGCGGTCGAGGCGCACGGCACGGGGACGAAGCTGGGCGACCCGATCGAGGCGCAGGCGCTGCTCGCCACCTACGGCCGGGACCGCGCGGCGGACGCCGCACCGCTGTGGCTGGGCTCCCTCAAGTCCAACATCGGTCACACGCAGGCCGCCGCCGGCGTCGGCGGTGTGATCAAGATGGTGCAGGCGATGCGGCACGGCGTCCTGCCGCGCACCCTGCACGCCGACGTGCCCTCCTCCGGCATCGACTGGTCGGCGGGCGCGGTGGAGCTGCTGACCCGCGAGCAGCCGTGGCCGGAGACCGGCCGGGCCCGCCGTGCGGGGGTCTCCTCGTTCGGCGCGAGCGGCACGAACGCCCACGTGATCCTGGAGCAGGCCCCTGAGCCCCCCGCCGGGGACGAGGCCGTCCGGCAGGTCGCGGGTCCGGTGCCGGTGGCGCTGTCGGGGCGCTCGGCCGAGGCGCTGCGGGCGCAGGCCGGGCGGCTGCTGTCGTTCCTGGAGGCGCGCCCCGAGCTGGGTACGGGCGAGGTGGCGCACGCGCTGACCCGCCGCTCCGAGCTGGAGCACCGGGCGGTGGTGGTGGGCCGGGACCGCGAGACGCTGGTCCGGGGCCTGACGGCGCTGGCCGCCGGCGAGCCGGACCCGGCCGTGGTCACCGGCCAGGCGACCGGACGCGGACGCCTGGCGGTGCTGTTCACCGGCCAGGGCAGCCAGCGGATCGGCATGGGCCGCGAACTGTACGAGGCGTTCCCGGTGTTCGCCGCCGCCTTCGACGCCGTCTGCGCCGAACTGGGCGGCGGGCTCAAGCAAGTCGTCTTCGGCGAGGACGCCGAGGCCCTGGACCGCACGGGAACCACCCAGCCGGCGCTGTTCGCCGTCGAGGTCGCCCTCTACCGGCTGGTCGAGTCCTGGGGCGTCGTCCCGCGGTTCGTCGGCGGGCACTCGGTCGGCGAGATCGCCGCCGCGCACGTCGCCGGAGTCCTGTCGCTGCACGACGCGGCCGTACTGGTCGGGGCGCGCGGGCGGCTCATGGAGGCGTTGCCGGACGGCGGGGTCATGGTCTCCGTCCAGGCCTCGGAGGAACAGGTCGCCCCGCTGCTCGTGCCCGGCGCGGCGATCGCCGCCGTCAACGGGCCGGAGGCCGTCGTCCTCTCCGGCGCCCGGGAAGCCGTCGAGGAGGTCGTCGCGCTGCTCACCTCCCTGGACGTCAAGTCCAAGGCCCTGCGCGTCAGCCACGCCTTCCACTCCCCCCTCATGGACCCCATGCTGGAAGACTTCCGCACCGCCATCGCGGGCCTGGACTTCCACCAGCCCACCATCCCCTTCGTCTCCGCCCTCACCGGCGGCCTCGTCACCGACGAGATCGCACAGCCGGACTACTGGGTCCGCCACGTCCGCGACACCGTCCGCTTCCACGAGGCCGTTCGGACGTTGAAGGCCGAAGGCGCCACCACCCTGCTGGAGTTGGGGCCCGACGGGGTGCTGACCGCCATGGCCCGCCCCTGCCTCGCCGACGAGCACACCGTCCTCGTCCCCGCCCTCCGCCGGGGCCGCGACGAGGCCGAAGCCGCCGTCACCGCCCTCGCCCACCTCCTCACCACGGGCGGCCTCGCCGACCGAACCGCCTTCTTCACCGGCGCCGGCACCCCCGCAGCCGCCGTCGACCTCCCCACCTACGCCTTCCAGCGCGCCTCGTACTGGCTCGACGCCACGGCCGCCCTCCCGGCCGCCGCCCGGGACGCGGGCGACGCCCGTTTCTGGGCCGCCGTCGAGGAGGCCGACGCCGCCTCCCTCGCCTCGGCGCTGGAGCTCGGCGACGCCGGGGACGAGGCCGCCCTGGACGCGCTGCGCACCGCGCTCCCGCTTCTCGCCTCCTGGCGGGCCCGGGAGCGGGAGCGTTCGGCCGCGGCGGAGTGGACGTACGAGGCGACGTGGACCCCGCTCGCGGACGAGCCGGGCCGCCCCGCCCTGACGGGGACCTGGCTGGTGGCCGTGCCCGCCGGGCACGCGGCGGACGCCTGGACGGACGGGGTGGTCGGGGCGCTGACCCGGCACGGCGCCGAGGCCCTCGTCCGGGCCGTGCCCGCGCACCCCGCCGGCCGGGCGGAGTACCGGACGTTCCTCGCGGAGGCGGAGCGGGACGCCCCGGCCCTCGCCGGGGTGCTGTCGCTGCTCGCCCTCGACACCCGGGACCGTACGGACGGCTCCGCCGTCTCCGGCGGGCTCGCCGGGACGCTGCTGCTGCTCCAGGCGCTCGGTGACGCCTCCGCACCCGCCCCGCTGTGGACGGTCACCCGGGGCGCGGTCGCGGCCGGGCCCGGTGAGCGGCCGGCCGACGCCCGACAGGCGCAGGTGTGGGGGTTGGGCCGGGTCGCGGCGCTGGAGTGCCCGCAGTCGTGGGGCGGTCTGGTGGACCTGCCGGCCGAGCCCGCCGACCCCCGCTCCCAGGAGCGGCTGGCCGCCCTTCTCGCGGCGGACGGCGGCGAGGACCAGACCGCGGTACGCGCCCAGGGCGTCCTCGGCCGCCGCCTCGCCCGTACGGCCGCTCCCGCCGGAGCGTGGACGCCGCGCGGGACCGTCCTCGTCACCGGCGGGACCGGCGCCCTCGGCGCCCGCTTCGCCCGCTGGCTCGCCGCGAACGGCGCCACCCGGCTCCTCCTGACCAGCCGGCGCGGCCTCCAGGCCCCCGGAGCGCCCGAACTCCTCACGGAGCTCACCGCCCTGGGCGTGCCCACCACCATCGCCGCCTGCGACGCGGCCGACCGCGCCGCCCTGGAGGCGCTCCTCGCGGCCGTCCCGGCCGACGAGCCGCTGACCGCCGTCCTGCACACCGCGGGCACCCTCGACGACGGCCTGGTGGAGACCCTGACGCCCGAGCGGTTCGAGCCGGTCCTGCGGTCCAAGGTCCTCGCCGCCCGTCACCTGGACGAGCTCACCCGGGACGCGGACCTGGACGCCTTCGTGCTGTTCTCCTCCGTCGCGGGCACCCTGGGCTCTCCCGGGCAGGCCAACTACGCCGCCGCCAACGCCGGTCTGGACGCGCTCGCCGAGCGGCGCCGGGGCCTCGGCCTGCCGGCCGTGTCGATCGCGTTCGGCGCCTGGGCGGGCGGGGGCATGGCCACCGACGGCACGGGCGAGGTGGACGACCGGCTGGCCCGGGGCGGGGTGGTCCCGATGCGCCCCGAGCACGTGCTCCCGGCGGTCGCCCGGGCCGTCGCCGCGGGCGCCCCGACCGCCGTGATCGGCGACCTCGACTGGGAGCGGTTCACCCGGGACTTCACCGCGGGCCGCCCGAGCGCCCTCCTCAGGGGCGTCCCCGAGGCCGCCCGGGTGCTGGACGCCCTGGCCGCCGAGCGGGCCGGCGCGGCGGGCGGGGAGCCGGCCGGGGCCGGGCTGCGCGAGCGGATCGCCGCGCTGGACCCCGAGAAGCGGACGGCCGCGCTGGTGGACCTGGTGTGCGTGCACGCCGCGGTCGTCCTGGGCCACGCGGACAAGCGGACGGTCCAGCCGCACCGCACCTTCCGCGAGCTGGGCTTCGCCTCCCTGACCGCCGTCGAGTTCCGCAACCGGCTCGGCTCCGCCACCGGGATGCGGCTCAGCCCCACGATGGTCTTCGACCACCCGACGCCGCTCGCGCTGGCCGACCGGCTCCTCTCCGAGCTGATGCCGGCCGCGGACCCGGCGGCCGAGCTGATCGCGGACGTGGAACGGCTGGAACGCGCGGCCCTCGCCCTGGACGACGCGGACGAGGCCCGTACGGAGATCGCCGACCGGCTGCGCGTCCTGCTGGGGAAGATCGACCCGGCCGGGGCGGAGGAGCGGTCCGCGGCGCCGGAGCTCGACGACGCCGACGCCGGGGACGTGTTCGCCTACATCGACCAGAAGTACGGCGCCCTCTAGACCCCTCGGGCCCCCTTCCCGTTCCCTCCCCTCCCCCACCACGCCTGCCCGCCACGCACCACCACACGAACCGGGTGACCTTCCAGCATGTCCAACACGCCCCAGACCTCCAACGAAGCGAAGCTGCTCCAGTACCTGAAGCGCGTCACCTCCGACCTGGACAGGGCGAACGACCGCCTGCGGGAGGTGGAGGCCGCCGCCGGCGAGCCGATCGCCATCGTCGGGATGAGCTGCCGTTTCCCGGGCGGGGTGGAGTCTCCGGAGGAGTTCTGGGAGCTGCTGGCCTCCGGGGCCGACGGGATCACCCCGTTCCCCGCCGACCGCGGCTGGGACCTCGACCGGCTCGTCGACGAGGACCCGGAACGGACGGGCACCTCGTACGTCCGCGAGGGCGGGTTCCTGCGCGGCGCGGCCGAGTTCGACGCCGCCTTCTTCGGGATCTCCCCGCGCGAGGCCCTCGCGATGGACCCGCAGCAGCGGCTGCTGCTGGAGACGGCCTGGGAGGCCGTGGAGCGGGCCGGGCTCGACGCGGCGCCGCTGCGCGGATCGTCGACCGGGGTGTTCATCGGCACGAACGGGCAGGACTACGGGACGCTGGCCGCCGCCTCCGCCGACGACCTCGGCGGGTACGTGGGGACGGGCAGCGCGGCCAGCGTGGTGTCGGGCCGCATCTCGTACGTCCTGGGCCTGGAGGGCCCGGCGGTGACCGTGGACACGGCCTGCTCGGCGTCCCTGGTGGCCCTGCACCTGGCGGCCGAGGCGCTGCGGCGCGGGGAGTGCGCGCTGGCCCTGGCGGGCGGGGTGACGGTGATGTCCACCCCCTCGACGTTCGTGGAGTTCAGCCGCCAGCGCGGGCTGGCCCCGGACGGCCGCTGCAAGTCCTTCGCGGACGGCGCGGACGGTACGGGCTTCGCCGAGGGCGTCGGCATGCTGCTGGTGGAGCGGCTCTCGGACGCCGTGCGCAACGGGCATCCGGTGCTGGCCGTCGTCCGCGGCTCGGCGGTCAACCAGGACGGCGCGAGCAACGGGCTGACCGCCCCCAACGGGCCCTCCCAGCAGCGGGTGATCCGCCAGGCCCTGGAGGCGGCCGGGCTGACCACCGCCGACGTGGACGCGGTGGAGGCGCACGGCACGGGCACCCGGCTCGGCGACCCGATCGAGGCCCAGGCCCTCCTCGCCACCTACGGGCAGGGGCGGGGGGACGGCGAACCGCTGTGGCTCGGGTCGGTGAAGTCCAACATCGGGCACACCCAGGCCGCCGCCGGTGTCGCGGGGATCATCAAGATGGTGCAGGCCATGCGCCACGGCGTGCTGCCGCGCACCCTGCACGTGGACGCGCCGTCGGCGGAGGTGGACTGGTCGGCGGGCGCGGTGGAGGTGCTCGCGGAGCAGCGGCCCTGGCCGGAGACGGGACGGCCGCGCCGCGCGGGCGTCTCCTCGTTCGGCATCAGCGGCACCAACGCCCACGTCATCCTGGAGGCCGCACCCGAACCGGCACCCGCCCCCGCCCCGGCCGGCGAACCGGTCACCGGACCGGTACCCGTGACCCTGTCCGCCCGTTCCCCGGAAGCCCTGCGCGCCCAGGCCGCCCGACTGGCCGACCACCTGGAGCGGCGCCCGGAGCTGGACGTGGCCGACGTGGCGTACTCCCTGACGGGGCGTACGGCGCTGGAGCACCGCGCCTTGGTGGTGGGGCGTGACCGTGCGGAGGTCCTGGCCGGGCTGCGGACCCTGGAGCGCGACGGCGGCGGCTCGCCGGCCGGGCCGGGAGGCGGCCCGGCGGTGCTGTTCACGGGTCAGGGCAGCCAGCGGCCGGGTATGGGCCGGGGGCTGTACGAGGCGTTCCCGGTGTTCGCCGCCGCCTTCGACGCGGTGTGCGCGGAACTGGGCGGCGGGCTCAGGGAAGTCGTCTTCGGGGAGGACGCGGAGGCCCTGGACCGCACGGGGACCACGCAGCCCGCGCTGTTCGCCGTCGAGGTGGCGCTGTACCGGCTGCTGGAGTCCTGGGGTGTCGTCCCGGGCTTCGTCGGCGGGCATTCGGTGGGTGAGATCGCCGCCGCGCACGTGGCCGGGGTGCTGTCGCTCGCGGACGCGGCCGTCCTGGTCCGCGCACGCGGGCGGCTGATGGAGGCGCTGCCGGAGGGCGGGGTCATGGTCTCCGTGCGGGCCTCGGAGGAGCAGGTCACGCCGCTGCTCGTGCCCGGCACGGCCATCGCCGCCGTCAACGGGCCCGAGGCCGTCGTCCTCTCGGGTGCGCGGGAGGCCGTCGAGGGTGTCGTGGCACTGCTCGCGGCGCAGGACGTGAAGGCGAAGGCGCTGCGCGTCAGCCACGCCTTCCACTCCCCGCTGATGGACCCGATGCTGGAGGAGTTCCGCGCCGCCGTCTCCGCCCTGGACTTCCGGCAGCCGGCCATCCCGTTCGTCTCCGCCCTCACGGGTGGGATGGTGACGGACGAGATCGCCCGCCCCGAGTACTGGGTCAGCCACGTCCGCGAAGCCGTCCGCTTCCACGACGCGATCCGGACGCTGGAGGCCGAAGGCGCCACCACCCTGCTGGAGTTGGGCCCGGACGCCGTCCTGACGGCCATGGCCCGCCCCTGCCTCACCGACGAGAGCACCGCTCTCGTCCCCAGCCTCCGCCGGGGCCGTGACGAGGCCGAAGCCGCCGTCACCGCCCTCGGGCGACTGTTCGTCGCCGGGGCCGTCGCCGATCGGGCGGCGTTCTTCGCCGGTACCCGTGCCGCCCGCGTGGACCTGCCCACGTACGCCTTCCGGCACCGGACGTTCTGGGTGTCCACGTCCGTCGGCTCGGTCGGGGACGTGGCCTCGGCCGGTGTCGCCACCGCCGACCACCCCCTCCTCGGGGCCGCCGTCACCCTCCCCGGTGCGTCCGGGATGCTGTTCACCGGCCGGCTCTCGCTCCAGTCCCACCCGTGGCTGCGCGACCACCAGGTGCACGGCCAGGTCGTGTTCCCCGGCGCGGCGATGGTGGAGCTGGCCGTACGGGCCGGTGAGGAGGTCGGTCACGGGCTGCTCGACGACCTCACGATCGAGGCCCCGCTCGTGCTCCCGCCGTCCGGCGGGGTCCAGCTGCGGCTGATGCTGGCCGAGCCGGACGGGCACGGCCGGCGCGCGCTGAGCCTGTTCTCCCGTCCGGAGGACGCGGACACCGGCGAGCCGTGGGTCCGCCACGCCGCCGGTGCGGTGGTCGCCGGCCCGCACGGGCCGGGTGCGCCGCTGACGGCCTGGCCGCCCGCCGGGGCCACCGCGCTCGACACCGGCCGCCTGTACGAGGTGCTGGACGGGCTCGGCTTCGGCTACGGGCCCGCCTTCCAGGGGCTCGGGGCCGCCTGGCAGCTCGGGGAGGAGGTCTACGCCGAGGTCGCCCTGCCCGAGGCGGTCGCCGCCGACGCGGGCCGCTTCGGCCTGCACCCGGCGCTGCTGGACGCCGCCCTGCACGGCATCGGGCTCGGTTCCTTCGTCCCCGAGGAACCCGGTCGGGCCCGGCTGCCGTTCAACTGGTCGGGGGTCTCCCTGCACGCGGCCGGGGCCGGCGCCCTGCGCGTGCGCATCGCCCCCGCCGGGACGGACTCCGTCGCGCTGACCCTCGCCGACCAGACCGGCGCACCCGTCGCCACCGTCGACTCCCTCGCCCTGCGCGCCGTCACCGCCGAGCAGCTGGAGGACGGCGGCTCCCTGCGCGACGCCCTGTTCCGGGTGGAGTGGGCCGAGGCGCCCGCCGCCGGCGGCGGGGAGCCGGGCGCCTGGGCGCGGCTGGGTGAGGAGGGGGAGACCGTCCCCGCGTACGTGGTCACGCCCACCCCGGGCGGCGAGGTGCACGCCGCCGTCGCCGAGGCCCTCGCGCTGGTGCGCTCCTGGCTGGCCGAGGAACGGTACGCCGCCTCCCGGCTGGTGTTCACCGCCGACCGGCAGGATGTGGCGACGGCGGCGGTGTGGGGGCTGGTGCGTTCCGCGCAGACCGAGAACCCCGGCCGGTTCGCCCTGGTCGAGGCCGGCGGCGTCGAGGCAGGCGGCGTCGAGGCCGGTGACCTGGGCGCCTCCTGGGAGCGGATCGCCGCCGCGCTGGAGGCCGGTGAGGAGCAGCTCGCCCTCCGGGACGGCCGGGTCCTCGTGCCCCGCCTGGTCCGGGCCACGACGGCCGCCCCGGCCGGGGGAGCCCCGTTCGGCGACGGCACGGTCCTGATCACCGGCGGAACCGGTGGCCTCGGCGCCCTCTTCGCCCGCCACCTGGTCACCGAGCACGGCGTCCGCGACCTGCTGCTGACCAGCCGGCGCGGCCCCGAAGCCCCCGGCGCCACCGAACTCGCCGCCGATCTCGAACGATTGGGCGCGCGGGTACGGATCGCCGCCTGCGACGCCGCCGACCGCGAGGCGCTCCGGGTCCTGCTGGACTCCCTCGACCGGCCCCTGACGGCCGTCCTCCACTGCGCCGGGATCATCGACGACGGCGTGGTCTCCTCCCTGACCGCCGAGCGCGTGTCCGACGTGCTGCGGCCCAAGGCGGACGCGGCCCGCCACCTGCACGAACTGACCCGGGACGCGGGCACGGACCTGGCCGCGTTCGTCGTCTTCTCCTCGGCCGCCGGTGTCTTCGGCGGCGCCGGCCAGGCCGGCTACGCGGCCGCGAACAGCTACCTCGACGCCCTGATGGCCGAGCGCCGGGCGGCGGGCCTGCCGGGCCTCTCCCTCGCCTGGGGCCTGTGGGCCGGCGTCGGCGGCATGGGCGACACCCTCACCGACGAGGACGTCGAACGCATCGGCCGCTCCGGCGTCCGCCCCCTGACCGTCGACCAGGGCCTCGCCCTCTTCGACGCCGCCCTCGCCACCGACGAACCCCTCCTCGTCCCCGTCCCCCTCGACCTGCGCACCCTGCGCCGGCAGAGCCGGATCCCGGCCCTGCTGCGTGCTCTGGTCCCCGCCCCGCGCCGCCGGACCGCCGCGGCCGCCGCAGGTTCCGCCGCCCCGGGCGGGTCGGCCTGGGCGGACCGGCTGGCCGGGCTCGCGGTCGCCGAGCAGCGGTCGCTCCTCTTCGAGCTGGTCAGTGCGCAGGCCGCAGCCGTACTGGGGCACGGCGACCCGGCCGCCGTGGAGCCCGAGCGGGCCTTCCGTGAGCTGGGCTTCGACTCCCTCACCGCCGTCGAGTTCCGCAACGCGCTGATCGCGCAGACCGGGATCCGGCTCTCGGCCACCCTGGTCTTCGACCACCCCAATCCCGCGGCGCTCGCCGAGTTCCTGCGGACCGAGCTGGTCGGCGAGGACACCGGCGCACCGGACGAGCAGAGGCCCCCGGCCCGGGTCGCGGACGACGAGCCGATCGCCGTCATCGGCATGAGCTGCCGCTACCCGGGCGGCGTCGAGACCCCCGAGGACCTGTGGCGGCTGGTCGCCGAGGGCCGGGACGGCATCACCGGCTTCCCCGACAACCGCGGCTGGGACCTCGACCACCTCTTCGACCCGGACCCGGACCACCCGGGGACCTCGTACGCGGACCAGGGCGGGTTCCTGCACGGCGCGGCGGAGTTCGACGCCGCCTTCTTCGGCGTCTCCCCGCGCGAGGCCCTCGCGATGGACCCGCAGCAGCGGCTGCTGCTGGAGACGGCCTGGGAGGCCTTCGAGGACGCGGGCATCGACCCGGAGCGCGTCCGGGGCACACGGACCGGCGTCTTCACCGGCCTGATGTACCACGACTACCTCGCCCGGCTCTCCGCGATCCCGGACGGCCTGGAGGGCTTCCGCGGCACGGCGGGGGCGGGCAGCGTGGCCTCCGGCCGCGTCTCGTACACGCTGGGCCTGGAAGGTCCGGCGGTGACGGTCGACACCGCCTGCTCCTCGTCGCTGGTGGCCCTGCACCTGGCGGTGCAGGCGCTGCGGCGCGGGGAGTGCACGATGGCTCTGGCGGGTGGCGTGGCTGTCATGTCGACCCCGGAGACCTTCGTCGACTTCAGCCGGCAGCGCGGACTGGCGGCGGACGGCCGCTGCAAGTCCTTCGCCGAGGGCGCCGACGGCACGGGCTGGGGCGAGGGCGTCGGCATGCTCCTCGTGGAGCGGCTCTCGGACGCCGTGCGCAACGGGCATCCGGTGCTGGCCGTCGTCCGTGGCTCCGCCGTCAACCAGGACGGCGCCAGCAACGGCCTCACTGCCCCCAACGGCCCCTCCCAGCAGCGCGTCATCCGCCAGGCCCTGGAGGCGGCCGGTCTCACCACCGCCGACGTCGACGCCGTCGAAGCCCACGGCACCGGCACCAAGCTCGGCGACCCCATCGAAGCCCAGGCCCTCCTCGCCACCTACGGCCAGGAGCGTACGGACGGCGAACCGCTGTGGCTGGGCTCCGTCAAGTCCAACATCGGGCACACGCAGGCGGCGGCCGGTGCGGCGGGGGTCATCAAGATGGTGCAGGCCATGCGCCACGGCGTGCTGCCGCCCACCCTGCACGTGGACGCCCCGTCCAGCCACATCGACTGGTCGTCCGGCGCCGTCGAACTCCTCACCGAGACCCGGCCCTGGCCGGAGACGGGACGGCCGCGCCGCGCGGGCGTCTCCTCGTTCGGCATCAGCGGCACCAACGCCCACGTCATCCTGGAGGCCGCACCCGAACCGGCACCGGCCCCCGCCCCGGACGGCGAACCGGTCACCGGACCGGTACCCGTGACCCTGTCCGCCCGTTCCCCGGAAGCCCTGCGCGCCCAGGCCGCCCGACTGGCCGGCCACCTGGAGCGGCGGCCCGAACTCGGCGTCGCCGACGTGGCGTACTCCCTGACGGGGCGTTCCGAGCTGGAGCACCGGGCGGTGGTGGTGGGCCGGGACCGCGAGACGCTGGTCCGGGGCCTGACGGCGCTGGCCGCCGGCGAGCCGGACCCCGCCGTGGTCACCGGCCAGGCGACCGGACGCGGACGCCTGGCGGTGCTGTTCACCGGGCAGGGCAGCCAGCGGATCGGCATGGGCCGCGAACTGTACGAGACGTTCCCCGTGTTCGCGCAGGCCTTCGACGCCGTCTGCGCCGAACTGGGCAGCGGGCTCAAGGAAGTCGTCTTCGGCGAGGACGCCGAGGCCCTGGACCGCACCGGAACCACCCAGCCGGCCCTCTTCGCCGTCGAGGTCGCCCTCTACCGTCTCGTCGAATCCTGGGGCGTCGTCCCGCGGTTCGTCGGCGGGCACTCGGTCGGCGAGATCGCCGCCGCCCACGTCGCCGGAGTCCTGTCGCTGCACGACGCGGCCGCACTCGTCAGCGCACGCGGACGCCTCATGGAAGCCCTCCCCGAGGGCGGGATCATGGTGTCCGTCCGGGCGGGCGAGGAACAGGTCACCCCGCTCCTCGTCCCCGGCGCGGCGATCGCCGCCGTCAACGGACCCGAGAGCGTCGTCCTCTCCGGCGCACGGGAAGCCGTCGAAGGTGTCGTGGCGCTGCTCGCCGCGCAGGACGTCAAGTCCAAGGCCCTGCGCGTCAGCCACGCCTTCCACTCCCCCCTCATGGACCCCATGCTGGAAGACTTCCGCACCGCCATCGCGGGCCTGGACTTCCACCAGCCGACCATCCCCTTCGTCTCCGCCCTCACCGGCGCCCTCGTCACCGACGAGATCACCCACCCCGACTACTGGGTCGACCACGTCCGCGACACCGTCCGCTTCCACGACGCGATCCGCACCCTGGAAGCCGAAGGCGCCACCACCCTCCTGGAGCTCGGCCCCGACGCCGTCCTCACCGCCATGGCCCGCCCCTGCCTCACCGACGAGAGCACCGCTCTCGTCCCCACCCTCCGCCGGGGCCGCGACGAGGCCGAAGCCGCCGTCACCGCCCTCGCCCACCTCCTCACCACGGGCGGCCTCGCCGACCGCGCCGCCTTCTTCACCGGCGCGGACGTCACCCGTGTGGGCCTCCCCGCCTACGCCTTCCAGCACGAGACCTTCTGGATCCACGACACGGCCGCAGCCGCCGCCGACGCCGGTCACGCCGGGCTCGACGCGGCGGACCACCCGTTGCTCGGGGCGGCGGTCACGCTGCCCGAGTCCGAGGAGTTCCTGCTCACCGCCCGGCTGTCCCTGCGCACCCACCGCTGGCTGGACGACCACCGCGTCATGGGGCAGGCCGTCGTCCCGGGCGCCGCGCTGGTCGAGCTGGCCGTGCGGGCGGGTGACGAGGCCGGATGCAACGCGCTGGACGAGCTGACCCTGGAAGCCCCGCTGGTGCTGCCCGAAGACGGCGGGGTCCAGGTCAGGGTGCTGGTCGGCGGGCCCGACACGCAGGAGCGGCGGTCCGTACGGGTCTACTCCCGCGCCGAGGACGCCCCCGCCGGGGAGCCCTGGACGCGGCACGCCGACGGGACGCTGTCCTTCACCGACCGCTCCCCCGAGGGCGGCCCGGCCGAGTGGCCGCCGGCCGGGGCCGAACCCCTGGACGTGGCGGGGCTGTACGCCGCCATGTCCGAGGTGGGCCTCGACTACGGGCCGGTGTTCCAGGGCCTCAGGGCCGCCTGGAAGCTCGGCGGCGAGGTCCACGCCGAGGTGGCCCTGCCCGAGGAGGCCACCGCCGACGCGGGCCGTTACGGCCTGCACCCCGCCCTCCTCGACGCCGCCCTGCACGGCATCGGCCTGGGCCCGTTCCTCTCCGACGGGGACGGGGCCCGGCTGCCCTTCGCCTGGACCGGGGTGTCCCTCTACGCGGCCGGGGCCTCCGCCCTGCGGGTACGGATCGCCCCCGCCGGGCCGGACTCCGTGGCGCTGACGCTCACCGACCCGGCCGGGGCGCCCGTCGCGGCCGTCGAGGCGCTCGCGCTGCGCGCCGTGTCGGCGGAGCAGTTCGGGGACGCCGCGCTGCGGGACGCGCTGTTCCGCCTGGAGTGGGCGGAGCCCTCCTACGCCGAGGCCGTCGAATCGGTCCTCGACTGGGCGGTGGTCGACGCCGAGGGTTCGCCCGCCGGGCGGGGTCTGGAGGGTGCGGGCGCCGCGTTCGCCGCCTACCCGGACCTGGCCGGGCTGCGGGCGGCGGTGGAGGGGGGCCGGACGGTGCCCGACGTGGTGGTGCTGCCCGTGCCGGGGACGGTGGCCGGGGCGCTGGAGGTGCTCCAGCTCTGGCTGGCCGACGCCCGGTACGCCGCGTCCCGACTGGTGTTCACCGCCAAGGGGCAGACGCCGGAGACGGCGGCGGTGTGGGGGCTGGTGCGTTCCGCGCAGGCCGAGAACCCGGGCCGGTTCGTGCTCGTGGAGGCGGCGGACGTGGACTCGGGCTGGAACCTGCTGCCGCGGGCCCTCGGCACGGACGAGGCGCAGTTCGCCCTCCGGGACGGCCGGGTCCTGGTACCGCGCCTCGCGCGGGCCGCGGCCGCCCCGGCCGACGGGGCCGCCTTCGGGGACGGCACGGTCCTGATCACCGGCGGAACCGGTGGCCTCGGCGCCCTCTTCGCCCGCCACCTGGTCACCGAGCACGGCGTCCGCGACCTGCTGCTGACCAGCCGGCGCGGCCCCGAAGCCCCCGGCGCCACCGAACTCACCGCAGACCTCGAACAGTTGGGCGCGCGGGTACGGATCGCCGCCTGCGACGCCGCCGACCGCGAAGCACTCGCGGAACTCCTGACCACCCTCGACCGGCCCCTGACCGCCGTCCTGCACTCCGCCGGGGTACTGGACGACGGGGTGATCGGGACGCTGACCCCCGAGCGGGTGGCCGCGGTCATGCGCCCCAAGGCGAAAGCGGTGGTCAACCTGCACGAGCTGACCCGGGACGCGGGCGCGGACCTGGCCGCCTTCGTGGTCTTCTCCTCGGTCGCCGGTGTCTTCGGCAGTGCCGGCCAAGGCGCCTACGCGGCCGCCAACAGCCACCTCGACGCCCTGATGGCCGAGCGCCGGGCGGCGGGCCTGCCGGGCCTCTCCCTCGCCTGGGGCCTGTGGGCCGGCGTCGGCGGCATGGGCGAC
>NZ_JBIAVB010000027.1:0-85186 GCF_042893675.1 Streptomyces sp. NPDC001594
GGGGGTGCCGGGGGGCTTTGCCCGGGCGGGGGGGGGGGGGGGGGGGGGGGGGGCGGGGGGGGGGGGGGTGGCCGGGGCGGGGGGGTGGGGGGGGCCCTGGGGGCGGGGGGGGGGGCCGGGGTGGGGTGTCGTCCGGGGCGGGCTTCGATGTTCGGCGCTCCGGGCCGGGTCGGAGTGGTCCGGCGGTGCATGGCGCCGAAGTCATCTCGTTTTGGCCCCGGACGACACCCCACCCCGTCCCCGCCCCCGGCCGGGGGGCCGGGAAGGCCCACGAAACCGGGCGGCTGGCCCTGCCGCATCGGCCGATCGGATGACTCCCGGGTCAACCGGTGTGGTCGGTGGGACGAGCCGGTACGGGGACGGGGTGGGGTGGGGGTGGCGGTGATGGTTGGAGGGAGCCAGTCGAGACCACCAGGAGCAGTGATGAACACCCGTACCCGCGTCCTCACCGGTACCGCCCTCGCCGTCGTTCTCGGCGCCGGGACCTTCGGGGCCGTCAGCGCGAGCGCCACCCCTGCCAAGAAGGACGAGGTCAAGAGCGACAACTTCACCACCTCGACCCACCTGACCGTCGACGCCGCCGCACGCGCCGCGCAGGCCGCGCTGAAGGCCGCCGAGAAGGAGAACCAGAAGGTCACGGTCGCCGTGGTGGACCGCAACGGCAACACCATCGTCACCCTGCGCGGTGACGGTGCGGGCCCGCAGTCGTACGAGTCCGCCCAGCGCAAGGCCTTCACCGCCGTGTCCTGGAACGCCCCGACCTCGGTGCTGGCCGGCCGGCTCGCGCAGGCCCCGAACCTGAAGGACATCCCGGGCACCCTGTTCCTCGCGGGCGGTACCCCGGTGCAGGCCGGCGGTGCGCCCGTCGCCGGTATCGGTGTGGCCGGTGCGCCGAGCGGTGACCTGGACGAGAAGTTCGCCAAGGCCGGTGTCGAGGCCCTGGACAAGTAACCTCGGGCGTGTGGAACTCCGCACGCTCGGCCGCCTCGCCGCCCCCGCCCTCGCCGTCCTGATCGCCCTCACCGCGGGGTGCACGGGGGCGACGGTGCAGGGGCGGCCTGGTGCGTCGGGGCTGCGGGATCCGTATTTTCCGCGGGCGGGCAACGGCGGGTACCAGGTCGAGCACTACGCGCTGGACCTGACGTACGACCCGGCCGGCGGGGAGCTGCGGGGGACGGCGTTGATCACGGCGCGGGCCGAGCAGGGGCTCAGTTCGTTCAACCTCGACTTCAGCGGGATGAAGGTCGAGGGCGTGGACGTGCAGGGTGCGGCGGCGCGCTACAACCGCAGCGGCAACGAGCTGACGGTGCGTCCGGCGAAGGACCTGCGCAAGGGCGAGGTCTTCCGGACCAGGGTCGACTACGGCGGCCGGCCGAAGGCGCTGGTCGATCCGGACGGTTCCAAGGAGGGCTGGATCACGGCCGAGGGCGGGGCCGCGGTCGGTGTCGGCGAGCCGGTGGGGTCGATGGGCTGGTTCCCGGGCAACCACCATCCCAGTGACAAGGCCGCGTACGACGTCACGGTGACCGTTCCGGCCGGGTACGAGGCCGTGTCGAACGGGGAGTTGCTCTCCCGGCGGGACGTCGGGGGCGGGCGGACCGCGTTCGCTTGGCGGAGTGCGGAGCCGATGGCGAGCTATCTGGCGACGGTCGCCGTGGGGAAGTTCAAGGTGACGACCGGGCGGACCGCTTCGGGGGTGTCGGTCTACCAGGCCGTGTCGCCGGGGGAGGAGGAGGCGTCCCGTGCGGTGCTGGCGCGGGTGCCGGAGATGGTGGAGTGGGGGAGTGCGAGGTTCGGGCCGTATCCGTTCGGGACGGTCGGGTCGATCGTGATGCCGGCGCGGTCGCTGGGGTACGCGCTGGAGACGCAGACGAAGCCGGTGTACCCGGGTGCGCCCGACGAGGAGCTGGTGCTGCACGAGCTGGCGCACCAGTGGTTCGGGGATTCGGTGTCGCCGAAGTCCTGGAAGGACATGTGGCTGAACGAGGGGTTCGCCACGTACGCGGAGTGGTTGTGGGCGGAGTCCCACGGGGGTGTGAGCGCGCAGCGGCGGTTCGAGGCGTTCGTGGCCGGGGACACGTCGGTCGACGCTCATGCCGGTGCCGACTGGGCGGCTTTTCCGCCGGCTTCGCCGCCGGGTGCGGAGCACATTTCCGATGAACCGGTCTATTACCGGGGTGCGATGGTGCTGCACCGGATCCGGCAGGAGGTGGGGGACGAGAAGTTCTTCGACCTGCTGCGGGGGTGGGCCGCCGATCACCGCTACGGGAACGTGAGCACGGCCGACTTCACCGCGTACGCGCAGCGGCGTACGGGTGTGGATCTGAAGAAGGTGTGGGACGTCTGGCTTTACGGGGACGCCCGGCCGAAGGGCTAGAGGGGTTTGCGCATCACCAGGCAGGGGCGGCCGTGTTCGCGGTCGTGGGCGTGGCGCAGTGCGGTGTAGCCCTGGGCCTGCCAGAAGGCGAGGGCCGGGGTGTTGTCCTCCAGGACGGCGAGGCGTACGGCGGTGCGCCCCGCGGTGCGGAACCTGTCCTCGACGAGACGGGTGAGGGTGCGGCCGTGGCCCTCGCGGTGTGCGGTGGCGTCGATGAGGAGCAGTCCGATCCACGGGTCGGGGTCGGCGGGGTCGGGGTGGTGGGCGAGGGTGGCGGCGAGGCCGACGAGGCGGCCGGCGGAGCGGGCGAGGAGGACCTCGGCGCCGTCGGGGGCGAGTTCGTCGGCGAGGGCGGTGGCGACCTGTTCGACGGTGATGCGCGTCGGGTCGGGGAAGTCGCCGCTCAACTCGAAGAAGGCGCGGTTGGTCGCGTAGAGGGCGGCGATCTCGGTGAGGACGGGGCCGGGGAGGGCGCCGTCGACGGGGGTGAGGGGCTGGAGGATCACCCGTGGAACGGTAGCGAAGGCGGGCGCGGGCCCTTCCCCGGGACGGCTGGGGAAGGGGCCGCGCGGTGCCCTTGGGCCCTGGGGCCCCTGGGTCAGACGTTGACGCCGAAGTCCTGGGCGATGCCCGTGAGGCCGGAGGCGTAGCCCTGGCCGACGGCACGGAACTTCCACTCGGCGCCGTTGCGGTAGAGCTCGCCGAAGACCATGGCGGTCTCGGTCGCGGCGTCCTCGGAGAGGTCGTAGCGGGCGATCTCGGCGCCGCCGGCCTGGTTGACGACGCGGATGTACGCGTTGCGGACCTGGCCGAAGTTCTGGCTGCGGGAGTCGGCGTCGTAGATGGAGACCGGGAAGACGATCTTGTCGACGCTGGCGGGCAGGCCGGCGAGGTTGACCTTGATGGACTCGTCGTCGCCGGAGCCCTCGCCGGTGCGGTTGTCGCCGGTGTGGACGATGGTCTGGTCCGGGGTGGACTTGTTGTTGAAGAAGACGAAGTGGCCGTCGGAGACGACCTTGCCCGTCGCGTCCACGGCGATGGCGGAGGCGTCGAGGTCGAAGTCGACACCGGTCGTCGTGCGGACGTCCCAGCCGAGGCCGACCGTGACGGCGCTGAGGCCGGGGGCCTCCTTCGAGAGCGAGATGTTGCCGCCCTTGGACAGGCTTACTGCCATGTGACTGGTGTCCTTCCTCGACGTTCCGGGTGCTCGGTCCCGATGTGGGGCCAAGCTACCGCTGCCCTTCATAACGCGGGGAGGGGGCGTGGAGGTTCCAGGGGGGTTCCGCGGGGGTGCCCGGGGCGGGAAATGAGGGTGACGGGGGCGGGGCGGGGGCGGATCATAGGGGGCATGCCTGGTCCCTATGTCATCCGCGGTGCGGTCGTGCTCCCCGAGGCGGAGCTCGCCTGGCGGTTCTCGCGTTCCTCCGGGCCGGGCGGGCAGCACGTGAACACCTCGGACTCGCGGGTGGAGCTGCTGTTCGACGTGGCGGCGACGAAGGCGCTGCCGCAGGTGTGGAAGGACCGCGCGCTGGAGCGGCTCGCCGGGCGGCTGGTGGACGGGGTGCTGACGGTGCGGGCGTCCGAGCACCGGTCGCAGTACCGCAACCGGGAGATGGCGCTGGTGCGGATGGCGGCGGTGCTGGCGGAGGCGACGGCGGCCCCGCCGAAGGTCCGCCGGGCGACGCGGATCCCGCGCGGGATCAACGAGCGGCGGCTGCGGGAGAAGAAGGCGCGCGGCGAGACGAAGCGGGGGCGCAGCTCCCGCGACTGGTAGGCCCGCCCCGCGCCCGTCCCCGCGCCAGCCCCCGCCCCCGCCCCCGTCCCCGCGCCCTACGGCCGCAGGTGGCGGTAGCGGCCGCGGAAGTACGTCAGGGGCTCGGCGTCCGGCGACGGGAACGAGGCCGTCAGGACGTGGCCGATGACCAGCGTGTGGTCGCCCGCCGGGACCCGGGAGCGGGTACGGCACTCCAGGGTGGCCAGGGCCCCCGAGAGCAGCGGGGCCCCCGAGGCGGCGCCGCGTTCGTGCGGGAGGTCGGCGAACAGGAGCCGGTCGCTGATCCGGCCCTTCATCGAGAAGCGGCTCGCGACCTGGAGCTGGCTGTCCGCGAGGACGGAAACCGCCCACAGGGGCTGCTCGGCCAGCAGGTCGTCCATCCGGGAGCCCTCGCGGACGCTGACCAGGACCAGCGGCGGGTCCAGGGACACCGACATGAAGGCGGTGGCGGTCATGCCCACGTCCTCGCCGCGCGGCCCGCCGGCGGTCAGGGGCGGTTCGTGGGCGGTGATCAGGCACACGCCCGCCGCCAGCCGGGACATGGCGGCGCGGAACTCGTCGTTGCTCACCCCCTCAGGATGGGGGGAGAGGGACGCGTCCGGGGCGTAGGGCTGGGGTGCGGGGGTCGTCTTCGGCACGTACCGCACGCTAGTGCGGTCCCCCCGCGCCGCGCATCGGACGCTGGTCCGAGCCGTGTCCCCGCCGTAGGGCCTAGGCCCGGCGTATCGTTTGCGCGAGGGAAGGAGGGGGAAGGTCCTCCGTCCTCAACGCGCCTACGCCACCGCAGTATTCATCTCATGTGACTTGAGTCACAGAGGGCAAGATTTGTTGACCCTGTGTACCTGCCGCACAGCTCACTGTGATTCAGTGGACGGGACACCGCAACGAAACGCCGATGACAAACCTGGAGTTGCTGTCGAGGTCTCGGGGAGAGCGAGCAATGGAGACCGAGTCGGAGCCGTACGTCCGTCTTGCGACCCTGCGGCAGCTGCACCAGGTGGTGGCCGAGCTCAACACGGCCCGGAGCCTGGCGGACACTCTGCAGACCGTCGTGGACGGCATCGTGCGCGGACTCGGCTACGAGCTCGCCTGCGTCAACCTCGTACGCCCTGACGGGGATCTCGTCGTCGCCGCCTTCGCCGGCGACCCCGCCGCCGAAGCCCTGATCACCGGCCGCGTCGGCTCCCGCGCCGCCTGGGAGCGCCGCCTGACCATGGGCGCGGACTGGGACGGCCTGCGCTTCATCCCGCACACCGAGGGCTGGGTCCTGCTGGAGGACGACGTCCCCCAGTGGCACACGGACGGACCCGATCCGCGCTTCGAGGACGAGTGGCACCCCGAGGACCGGCTCTACGCCCCCATGTATGCGACGGGCGGGGAACTCCTGGGTGTCATTTCGGTGGACAGACCGCGCAACGGCCGCCGCCCCGGCGCCTGGGGCCGCGAGGCGCTCCAGATGTACGCCTTCCAGGCGGCCATTGCGATCAGCAACGCGCGCCTGCGCGCGAACATGCAGCGGGCCCTGGTCCGGCTGGAGCGCGAGCAGCAGGCGCTGCGGGCCAGCGAAGAGTCGTTCCGGCAGGCCTTCGAGTACGCCCCCAGCGGCATGGCCATCGCCGAGATGGGCGGCGACCAGCACGGCCGGCTGCTGCGCACCAACGACGCCCTGTGCCGGCTGCTCGGGCGGCCCGCCTCCGTCCTGCGCCGCTACTCCTTCTCCGACCTCGTCCACCCCGAGGACATCGGGACGCTGCTGCGCACCTCCGCCGAGGGCGGCCGGGCCGAGCTGCGGCTGGGGCGGCGTGACGGCACGTACGTGTGGGTGAGCCTGCGCAACTCCGTCGTGGCCGACGCCGCCGACGGGCCCCGGTTCCTGCTGACCCACGTCGAGGACATCGAGGAGCGCAAGCGGCACGAGCTCCAGCTCGCGCACCGCGCCAGCCACGACTCCCTCACCGGCCTGCCCAACAGCGCCGAGCTGCGTGCCCGCCTCGGCGCCCGGCTGTGCCGGCGGCCCCAGTCGGTGCGGGCCGGGGCGGTGGAGGCCCTCGACGCGGCCTTCGAGGGCCGGCCGGAGGGCGTCGGCGCGGGCGTCGGCCCCGGCGAGCACGGCTACGACGGCTACACCGCGCCCGCCGCCACCGCGGGACCGGGCCCGGGGCCGGGGCCCGGCGGCGAGGGCTTCGACTTCCCCGGCGGCTTCCCGGGGCAGCCCGAGGGCCCGTACGACCACCACGTGCACACGGCGGCGCCCGCCTCGGACATCGACGACGGCACCAAGGGGCTCGCGGTCCTCTTCTGCGACCTCGACGGCTTCAAGTCGATCAACGACCGGTTCGGGCACCACACGGGCGACGCCGTCCTGATCGAGGTGGCCCGCCGGCTGACCACGGGCGTCCGGGACGGGGACACGGTGGCCCGGCTCGGCGGGGACGAGTTCGTCGTCCTCGCCGACGGCCTGGGCGCGGCCGACGCCGCCGATCTCGCCGTCCGGCTGCGCAACGCGATCATCCCGCCGATCCGGGTGGACGGGCGGGCCGTGCGCGTCGGGGCGAGTTTCGGCATCGGCTGGGCCAGCTGCGGGATGTCCGCGGACGAGGTGCTGCGCTCCGCCGACCAGCGGATGTACATCGAGAAGAGGTCCCGCTCCAAGGCCCACCGCCGGGCCGGGTGATCGGATCGGCCACCCGTGTGCGCACGTGTTCGGGGTAGGCTCCCGTGGGTCGAAAGGAGTGACCTGCGATGACGACGCCCGCGAACAACGGCCCGCACGGTGGGGCGAACCAGCCCGAGGACGACGACCCGTTCGGCTACCTCTACGCGGACGGCCAGGCCGCCGGAGCCACCCCGCCCGGTCAGGGCGGCGGATACGGCTACCCCGGCCCCGCGGGCGGAGGGCAGCCCGGCGCGCAGCCCGGGGTCCCCCGGACCTCGTACAACCAGGTGCGCACGGTCGGCGAGCGGACGTACGGCGGCCAGCGCGGCGCCGTCCCCCAGCAGCAGCCCCCGCAGGCCTACCAGGCCCAGTACCAGGCCCCCGAGGCCCTCCAGGCCAACGGCTACGGGGTCCCGCAGCAGCCGTCGCCGCCGCAGACGCAGCAGATGAGCCCCGGAGGCGGCCGTGGCCGCGGCAACGGCGGCGGCTCCAGCCGCAAGGGCGTGCTGATCGCGGCGGTCGCCGTGGTGGCCGCGGTCGGCATCGGCATCGGCGCGGCCGTCGTCTTCGGCAAGGACGACGACAAGGGCAAGAAGAACCAGTCCTCCGCGTCCCAGCAGCCGGTCCCGCCGAAGGGCGGCCAGCCCTCGGGCGACACGGGCGGCTCGCCGGAGCCCTCGAAGACCCCGCTGCCCAAGGGCGAGGCCGCCGGTGCCGGCATGGCCCTGACCGGTGGCGCGACCCTGCAGAACACGGTGCAGGGCGCCAAGAGCTCGGGCGGCCAGTACGTCGGCAACTTCAACCAGGCCGGCGCGGCGCTGACCTGGACGCTGGACGTGCCGTCGGCGGCCACCTACAAGCTGAAGATCAGCTACGCGGTGCCGGGCAAGCCCGCGAGCACCACGCTGACCGTCAACGGCGAGCAGCAGAGCCGCCCGATAAACATGAACAACTTCTCCAACGCCAAGCCGGGCGAGTGGGACAAGTGGACCTACACCCACTCCAACGTGGAGCTGAAGAAGGGCACGAACACCGTCAAGATCTCCTGCGAGACGGGCAACCAGTGCGAGATCATCATCGACCAGCTCTGGCTGGAGCCGCTGTAGCTAGGCCGCCGGGACGGCCGTGACCCGCACCGACCCCCGTACCTCCGCGTAGGTGCGGGGGTCGAACTCTCCGGCCGTCGGGGCGTGGACGGTCGCCGTCGACAGGGCCACCGCGCGGGTGAGGCGGTCCGGCCAGGGGAGGTCCTCCGCCAGGGCGGACAGCAGGCCCGCCACCGCCGAGTCGCCCGCGCCCGTCGGGTTGCCGCGCAGGGTGCGGGGCGGGGTGGCCTGCCAGGTGCCGTCCGGGGTGGCGGCCAGGAGGCCCTCGGGGCCCAGGGAGGTGACCACCGCGTGGGCGCCCCGGCGGCGGGCGTCGCGGGTGGCGGGGAGCGGGTCGCGCGAGCCCGTCAGCTCGGCGAGCTCCGCCGCGTTCGGCTTGATGATCTCCGGCCGGGCGGCGACGCCCCGGCGCAGGGCCTCGCCGCTGGTGTCGAGGAGCACGGGGGCGCCGGCCGCGCGGGCGGCCCGGACCAGGGTCGCGTACGCCCCGACCGGCACGCCCGGCGGCAGGCTCCCGCACAGGGCCACCGCGCGGGCACCGGCGGCGAGTTCGGTGTAGCGGGTGAGGAAGGCCGACCATTCGGCGGCCGAGATCTGCGGGCCGGGTTCGTTGAACTGGGTGGTGTCGCCGGTGCTCTCGTCGACGACCGCCAGGGTGCGGCGGGTGGTGCCGGCGCAGGGGACCAGGGCGTCCACCACGCCGGGGGACCCGGCGAGGAGGTCCCGTACGACCGCGCCGGCCGGGCCGCCCGCGAAGCCCGTCGCCGTCACCTCGTGGCCGAGCGCGGCGAGCACCCGGGCCACGTTCAGCCCCTTGCCGCCGGCGCGTTCGGTGACGGCGGTCACCCGGTGGGAGGTGTGCGGCAGCAGTCGCGGCACCCGGTGGGTGACGTCGAGCGCGGTGTTGAGCGTCACGGTGAGGATCATGGCCAGCCCCGGTCTTGGTGTGTGCCGGGATCATGCCAAATGGAGGGCGGCCAGCCCAGTCCTCCGGGCCGGACGCCTCGTGCCGTCGTGGCCGAAAGGCCGGTTCAGCCCAGCGGGCTGACGATCCATTCGCCCCGTCGCATGACGCCCTTGACGTCGAACTCCGCATCCAGGACCACCAGGTCGGCGTACTTGCCGGGCTCCAGCGAGCCCACCTCGTCGTACAGGCCCAGCAGCTTCGCCGGGTTGGCGGAGATCGCCTGCACCACGGACTCGACGGGCAGCCGGTCGACGGTCACCGACCGCTTGAAGGCGGTGTCGAGGGTGAGGGTGGAGCCGGCGATGGAGCCGCCCTCCACGAGCCGGGCGACGCCGCCCTTGACCTCCACCTCCAGCGGGCCCAGGTGATAGGTGCCGTCCCCGAACCCGGCCGCGTCCATCGCGTCGGTGATCAGCGCGACGCGGTCGGCGCCCGCGTGGTGGAAGGCCAGCTCCAGCATCGCCGGGTGCAGGTGGGTGCCGTCGTTGATCAGCTCGACGGTGACCCGCTCGTCCTCCAGCAGCGCCGCGATCGGGCCCGGGGCGCGGTGCTCCAGGCCGGGCATCGCGTTGTACAGGTGGGTGGCGACGGTCGCACCCGCCTCGATGGCCTGGACCGTCTGGTCGTAGGTGGAGTCGGTGTGGCCGACGGCCGCGATGACGCCGTGTTCGGCGAGCAGGCGCACGGAGTCCAGGCCGCCCGGCAGCTCGGTGGCGAGGGTGACCATGCGGGCGGCGCCGTGCGCGGCGTCGACCAGCTTGCGGACCTCGGCCGGGTCGGGGTCGCGCAGCAGGTCCTCCTTGTGCGCGCCCTTGCGGCAGGGGTTGATGAACGGGCCCTCGAAGTGGACGCCGGCGATCTCGCCCTGCTGGGTGAGTTCGGCGAGCAGCGCCGCCCGGCGGGCCAGTTCGTCGAGGTCGCCGGTGACGGTGGAGGCGACGAGGGTGGTGGTGCCGTGCTCGCGGTGGGTGCGGACGCCGGTGAGGACCTCCTCGGCGGTGCCGGAGGTGAAGGAGGCGCCGCCGCCGCCGTGGTTGTGCATGTCCACGAAGCCGGGGACGATCCAGTGGCCGGAGAGGTCCACGCGTGCGGTGTCCTCGTGGGCGCTGCCGGCGATCCGGGCGCCCTCGACGATGACGCGGCCGCCCGCGACGATCCCGGTGGGCAGCACCACCCTGGCGCCGGAGAGAACGGTGCTCTGTGCGCGTCCGGACATCAGGCAGGTACCTCCGTGGCGAGTAGGTCCCAGGCGAGCAGCCCTGCGCCCAGGCATCCGGCGGTGTCCCCGAGGGCGGCCGGAACGATCTCGGGCAGCCGCTGGAACGTCACGCGTTCCCCGACGGCGGTCCGCAGTGGTGTGAACAGGGTTTCCCCGGCCTCGGCGAGCCCGCCGCCGATGATCAGCGTGCTCGGGTCCAGCAGCGTGACGGCGGTGACCAGCCCGTCGGCGAGGGCGCCGATCGCGGCCTGCCAGACCTCCTCGGCCCGGGCGTCGCCGGACTCCACGGCCTTGGCGCAGTCGGCGGCGTCGGCCTCGGGGTCGCCGGAGGCGGCCGCCCAGGCGCGCGAGACGGCGGAGGCGGAGGCGAGGGTCTCCAGGCAGCCGTACTGGCCGCAGCCGCAGGCGGGGCCGCCGGGGCGGACCACGATGTGGCCGATCTCCCCGGCGTAGCCGTGGGCGCCGGCCTCGATTCGGCCGGCGATGCCGATGGCGCCGGCGATGCCCGTGCCGAGGGGGACGAACAGGAAGCGGTCGGCGCCGCGGCCGGCGCCGATGCGGCCCTCGGCGAGCCCGCCCGTGCGGACGTCGTGGCCCAGGGCCACCGGGATGCCGCCCAGGCGTGCGGCGAGCAGCTCCCGCAGGGGTACGTCGCGCCAGCCCAGGTTCGCCGCGTACACGGCGGTGCCGCGCTCGGCGTCGACGATGCCGGGGACCGCGACGCCGGCGGCCGAGGCGGCTGTGCCGAAGCGGTCCCGGCCGAGGTCGAGGAGCTCGGCCGCGAAGTCCAGGATCGTCTCGACGACGGCGTCGGCGCCCCGCTCGCGGCCGGTGGCGCGGCGCGCCTCGTGCAGCAGGGTGCCTCCCCCAGCTACCGCTGGGTGGTGCCCCCAGTCGGCGATGAGGGCGGCCTTCATCCCGGTGCCGCCCACATCGAGGGCGATGACGTGTTTCACGGGTTTCACAGAAGACAGTCTCGCGTGCTCGAAGGGGAAAGGTCTAGTCCATTGGGCGGGATTGTTGAGCGGCCATACAAATCCGGAAGGCGTCCGCGGGCCCCGCTACGAGACGGTTTGGAAACAGTCCGCGCGTGAGGCCGTTCCGGATGTGGAGGAGCCGCCAAAGTGGTGTAGACCTTACGTGGATCGTACGTACAACCTGGGGTGGATCGAGAACTGTGAAGGGCCGTTACCAGAGGCTGGCCGCGACCGGCGCCGCACTGCTGCTCACCGGAGCGGCGCTGACCGGCTGTGGAGCCGTGCCGGGCCTCTCCGGGAACAACGAGGTGACCCTCCGGGTCGTGGCGGCCGACTACGGCGACAATCCGCAGAACTCCTCCACCGGCTACTGGAAGAACCTCGCCACCGCCTTCGAGAAGGACAACCCCGGCGTCAAGGTCGAGGTCAGCGTCTACTCGTGGTCGGAGGTCGACGCCAAGGTCGCCGCGATGGTCAAGGCCGGCAAGGCCCCCGACATCGCCCAGATCGGCGCCTACGCCGACTACGCCGAGGCCGGCAAGCTCTACACCGCCGACGAGCTGCTCTCCGTCAAGACCGAGGCCGACTTCCTCGCCCCGCTCGCCGACGCCGGCAAGGTCCGCCGCGTCCAGTACGGCATGCCCTTCGTCGCCAGCACGCGGCTGCTCTTCTACAACACCAAGCTCCTCGGCGACGCCGGGATCATCCCCAAGGACGGCTCGACCCCCTGGCAGCCCAAGAGCTGGGCCGAGGTCGAGGCGGCGGCGAAGAAGCTCAAGGGCGCGGGCGTCCCCACCCCCTTCGCCCTGCCGCTGGGCCGCGAGGAGGCCCAGGCCGAGACGATGATGTGGCTGCTCTCCGGCGGAGGCGGCTACACCGACAACGAAGAGGCCTACGCGATCGACTCCCCGGAGAACGTCAAGACCTTCGAGTTCCTCCGCGACCGCATGGTCGGCCAGGGCCTCACCGGCCCCGTCGAACCGGGCAAGCTCGACCGCCAGGCCGCCTTCGACGCCTTCACGCGCGGCGAGGTCGGCATGCTCAACGGCCACCCGACGCTGCTGAAGCAGGCCGCCGGGAAGGGCGTGAAGTTCGGCATGGTCGCCATGCCGACCGCCGACGGCACCGACCACTCCACCATGGGCGTCGCGGACTGGGTCATGGCCTTCAAGAACGGGCACAGGAAGGAGGCCGGCAAGTTCCTCGACCAGCTGTACTCGGCGAAGAACGTGACCACCTTCACCAGCCAGTACGACCTCCTGCCCGTCACCACCAGCGGCTACCGCGCCATGGAGTCCGCGCCCGGCGGCCAGGCCACCCAGCTGCGCACCTTCCTCACCGCCCTCCCGAACTCCCGCCTCTACCCGGCGGGCAAGAAGTCCTGGGCCGGGGTCAGCGAGGACATCAAGCAGAACATCGGCAAGGCGGTCCAGCCGGGCGGCCAGCCGGCGAAGGTCCTGGAACAGATAGCGGACTCGGCCCGCAAGGCGGACGGCGAGAAGTAGCCCGCCGGGGCCGTCCGGCCCCGCACCGGACCGGGTGCTGTCGGCGGGGCCGGTTAGTGTGGCGGTATGACGGACGGCGGCCAGACGGGTGAGACGGGCGGGGCGGCGGAGCAGCCGCCCGAGGCCCGCCTGACCGACGCGGAGGCCCGCCTGACCGACGCGGAGGCCCGCCTGACCGACGCGGAGGCCCGCCTGAGCGATGCCGAGGCCCGCCTGAGCGATGCCGAGGCCGCCGTGCTCGCCTACGAGGGCCGCAGCTGGCCCGGCCCCGGCGCCAAGGAGCGCGCGATACGCGAGGGGCTCGGCCTGAGCCCCGTGCGCTACTACCAGCTCCTCAACGCCCTCATGGACGACCCCCGCGCCCTCGCCCACGCCCCCGGCACCGTCAACCGCCTCCGCCGCATCCGCGAGGCCCAGCGGGCCCGGCGGTAGACCCCCGGCGGAGGGGGTCTGGGCGGCGTGGCCGCGACGCCGGTAGGGTCGTCGGCATGGGGAGCCATCCGCACCAGCCGCCGATGCCCGTGCCCGCCACCGCCGCCGGACGCGAGGGACTCGAAGCCCTCCTCCGCGACCCCGGCAGAGCCGTCGTCGCCCTCGACTTCGACGGCACCCTCGCCGACATCGTCCCCGACCCCGACCAGGCCCGCGCGCACCCCGACACCGTCCCCGCGCTGGCCGCACTCGCCCCGCGGGTGGAGGCCGTGGCCGTGGTCACCGGCCGCCCGGCCGGGGTCGCCGTCCGCTACGGGGGCTTCGCCGGGGTCCCCGGCCTGGAGCACCTCGTCGTCCTCGGCCACTACGGGGCCGAGCGGTGGGACGCCGTCACCGGCGTCGTGCACGCCCCCGCCCCACACCCCGGCGTGGCGGCGGTACGGGCCGAGCTGCCAGGCTTCCTCGACGCCATCGGGGCGTGGCGCGGGACCTGGATCGAGGAGAAGGGCCGGGCCCTCGCCGTCCACACCCGCCGGGCCGAGGACCCCGAGGCGGCGTTCGAGGCCCTGCGCGAACCCCTCGCGGAGCTCGCCGCCCGCCACGGCCTGATCGTCGAGCCGGGGCGCGCCGTCCTGGAACTGCGCCCGCCGGGGATGGACAAGGGCGTCGCACTGACCGAGTTCCTCCGGGAACGGGACGCGGGGCCGGTCCTGTACGCGGGCGACGACCTGGGCGACCTCGCGGCGTACTCGGCGGTCGAGAAGCGCCGGGCGGAGGGCCTCCCGGGCCTCCTGCTGTGCAGCGGCTCGGCGGAAGTCCCGGAACTCGCGGCCCGCGCCGACCTGGTCCTCCCGGGCCCGGGCGCGGTGGCGGCGTTCCTGGCCCGCCTGGCGGAGGAGCTGCGCGGCTAGGGGGCCGGGGGCCGCTGTTCCCCGCCGGGGGCTGGCGCGCGGCTGCTGGGGAGCGGTGAAGGAGTTGGAGAGGCTGCGCAAGGTGGCGCCGGGGTGGATGCGCTATCACACCTTGGCCGTGGCGATCGTGTCGGACCTCTGGGCCGGCCCGAACCATCCGCCAGGCCTGAGGCAGTTGGCAGACGTCCTGAGCGTGGCCAACTAAGCGCGCAAGAGTGGGATGTTGCGTCCCCGTAGTCGCCTGCTCACTGACGGGAACCACGTCCCGCACCGACTGCTCCGTCGCCGCCCCGACCATCGCCCCGTCCCGGTCAGCTGCTCGCCACCGCCCGGCGGGAACCGCCCCCCGCCCACCGCCCCGCACCCAGGGAGGCGGGTGGGCAGGCGCCGGGCGGCCGGGACGCCTCGCGGAGGAGATGGCGGGCCCGCGCCCCCGGCGGCGTCCAGTGCCCCGGCCCCGCTTTACTCCCCCAGCGCCTCCAGCTGGGCCGTGAACCAGCTCGTCGGGGGGAGGGCCGTGGCGGCTGCCGCCAGGCGCTTCGTGCGTGCCGCGCGTTCCTCCCCCGGCATCGTCAGGGCCGCGTGCAGGGCCTCGGCCGTCGCCGTGACGTCGTACGGGTTGACCGTCAGGGCGTCCAGGCGGAGCTCCTCGTACGCCCCCGCCCCCGTCGACAGGACCAGGACGCAACCCGCCTCCGACACCACCGGGATCTCCTTGGCGACCAGGTTCATGCCGTCCCGCACCGGGTTGATCAGCGCCACGTCCGCCATCCGGTACGCCGCCAGGGAGCGGGCGAAGTCGTCCTGGACGGAGAGGAGGACCGGCTGCCAGTCCTCCGTCCCGAACTCGGCGTTGATCTCCTCCGCGAGCGCGGCGACCGACGCCGTGTAGGTGCGGTAGACCTCCAGGTCCTGGCGGGACGGGTAGGCCGACGCCAGGTGGACCACCCGGCCGCGCCACTCCGGGTGGGCGGTCAGCAGCTCCCGGTAGGCGAGGAGGCCCCGGAGGATGTTCTTCGACAGCTCCGTGCGGTCCACCCGGACGATCGTCTTCCGATCCCCCACCTCCGCCCGCAGCGCGGCCAGCTTCTCGTCGACCTCCGGCCGGTGGGCCAGGGCGCGCAGGTCGTCTCCGTCCACACCCAGGGGAT
Source organism: Streptomyces sp. NPDC001594 (assembly GCF_042893675.1). Lineage (NCBI taxonomy): Bacteria > Bacillati > Actinomycetota > Actinomycetes > Kitasatosporales > Streptomycetaceae > Streptomyces > Streptomyces sp. NPDC001594. The sequence continues at coordinate 15,076 of NZ_JBIAVB010000027.1, forward strand.
ACTGGCCGACCCCGGTGAAGCGCGTCTCCCCGTACCGGCCGTCTTCCGTCAGCCTGCGGTGGTGCACCCCGCCCTGGTGCTCCTCGCGGGGGACGAAGCCGTCCGCGACCCCGTGCACGTCGTCCACCGTGGCGCAGCTGATGAAGGCGGCGGCCCACGCCGCCGTGTGGAAGCCCAGCTGGTCGGCGCCGAGCATGCCCCACACCAGCCGGCTGCGGATGTCGTCCGGGAGCATGTGCAGCACGTCGGGGGAGGCCCACGGGGTGTGCGTGAAGTGCGCGATCCGCAGGTCGGGGCGCAGCTCCCGCAGGGCCCCCGGGACCAGGGCCAGGTGGTAGTCCTGGACGAGGACGCGGGCGCCCGGCGCGGCCTCCTCGGCCAGGGCTTCGGCGAAGGCCTGGTTGTAGGCGGTGTACGAGTCCCAGCGCCGCCGGAACTCCGCGTCGAAGACGGGCTCGCGGGGGACGTCGTAGAGGTGGTGGTGGGTGAACCAGAGCACCGAGTTCGCGATGCCGTTGTACGCGTCGTCGTACACCGCCGGGTCGATGTCCAGCATCCGCACGCCCGGCTCGGAGATCCCCCGCCGGACCGCTTCGCGGTCGGCGTCGGAGAGGGCCGCGCAGATCCACAGGGCCTCCGGCTGCGCCGCGAGCGCCGCGGACAGGCCGGAGACGAGACCGCCCCCGCCGCGCCGGGCGCTGAGGCTGCCGTCGGCGGCGAGGGCGTACGAGAGCGGGCCGCGGTTGGCGGCGACGAGTACCTGAGAAGCCATGTCGCGAACCTAGCCCGGCGCCTCCTCGCTCAAACGTCCGGGAAATGCCCGATTCGTCACGTGCTGGTCAAGCCGCAGCCCGCCCTCAGCCCAGCCGCAGCCCGTCCGCGGACGCTCACGCCACGCGCCGGACCGCGTACTCCCCTATCTCCAGCATCGGCGGCCGCTCCTCCGTGTCCACGGAGTGGCTGCGCGGAACGAACCCGTCCGGCCCCCTCTCGAACTGGATGAGCTCCGGCCGTACGAGATGGCCGCGCGAGAGCCGCAGCTGCGCGGTGCGGTAGATCGCGGCGGCCATCCGGCCCAGTGCCTGCCCGCTCTGGTGCTTGTGCAGCCGGACCCCGACGTCGACCTGGGCCATCGCGTCGAGTCCGACGGTGTGCAGGGCGTCGACGAGCAGGCCGAGCTCGACCCCGTACCCGACGGGGAAGGGGAGACGTTCCAGCAGGGAGCGGCGTACGGCGTACTCGCCGCCCAGGGGCTGGACGAAGCCGGCCAGCTGCGGCCAGTGGAGGTTGAGCAGCGGGCGGGCCACCAGCTCGGTGACGCGGCCGCCCTGGCCGGGCGCGTCCCCCAGCGGGCGGTCGTACATGGCCTTGACGAACTGCACCTGCGGGTCGGTGAGCAGCGGGCCGACGATGCCGGAGACGAACGCGGACGAGAAGTCGCGCAGGTCGGCGTCGACGAAGCAGACGATCTCGCCGGTGGTGGCCAGCAGCGAGCGCCACAGCACCTCGCCCTTGCCGCGCACGGCGGGCAGCCGGGGCAGGATCTCGTCGCGGTGCACCACCCGGGCGCCGGCCTTGGCCGCGACCTCGGCGGTCCGGTCGGTGGACCCGGAGTCCACGACGACCAGCTCGTCGACCAGCGGCACCGGCAGGCCCTCGATCAGGTCGCGCCGGATCACCCGCACGATCTCCCCGACCGTGGCTTCCTCGTCGAGGGCCGGCAGCACCACGCTCACGGTGGTCCCGGCCGCCCGTTTGCGCTCGAGGAGCTGGTCGAGCGGTCGGTCGGCGGCGGACCAGGAGCGGTCGGCCAGCCAGCGCTCCACCTCATCCAGCACTCTCAGCACTCCCTGGCTACTCGGCGGCGGCATCAGACCCGGCGGTTTTCGGCCGAATCGTGATCCATCTCGCGGTTCGGACGGCTGTCTCAACCCACCGCCCCTTCGGTTACAGTCTTGAACAACGCGAAGGTCCACCGCATGCCGGGGGCCTCGCGACAAACGCACCGGCGCGCCTTCGAGCGCGTGTGCCGGTGCCATACCGCTCATCCAGAGGGGCAGAGGGACACGGCCCGTTGAAGCCCCGGCAACCCTCCAGTCGGTTCTCGCTCGCGCGGGGCCCCGGCTAGGGAAGGTGCCAATTCCGTCTCATGGCGAAGTGCGCCATGGGGAAGATGAGGAGAAAGGGCCTCGCCATCATGGCTGCACAGTCTGTCGCCACCTCTGCCGCTCCGGGATCCGAGACCGCCGGGTCCGTCGACCTCGGCCCCGCCACCGGCCTTTCCTGTCGTGAGTGCGGCACCCGTTTCGAGCTCGGCCCCATCTTCGCCTGCGTCGAGTGTTTCGGTCCGCTGGAGGTGGCGTACGAGCTGCCCGCCGGTGACCCGGAGGCCCTGCGCGCGGCGATCGAGGCCGGCCCGAACAACATCTGGCGGTACGCGCCGCTGCTGCCCGTCCCCGCCGACGTGGCCTCCAAGCCGAGCCTGAACCCGGGCTTCACCAAGCTCGTGGACGCGCAGAACCTGGCCAAGGAGCTGGGCGTCACCGGCAAGCTCTACGTCAAGGACGACTCCGGCAACCCGACGCACTCCTTCAAGGACCGCGTCGTGGCCATCGCCGTCGAGGCCGCCCGCGCGTTCGGCTACACCACCCTCTCCTGCTCCTCCACCGGCAACCTGGCCGGCGCCGTCGGCGCCGCGGCCGCCCGCGCCGGCTTCCGGTCCTGCGTCTTCATCCCGCACGACCTGGAGCAGGGCAAGGTCGTCATGGCCGGTGTCTACGGTGGCGACCTGGTCGGCATCGAGGGCAACTACGACGACGTGAACCGCTTCTGCTCCGAGCTCATCGGCGACCCGCTGGGCGAGGGCTGGGGCTTCGTCAACGTCAACCTGCGCCCGTACTACGGCGAGGGCTCCAAGACGCTCGCCTACGAGATCTGCGAGCAGCTCGGCTGGCAGCTGCCCGACCAGCTCGTCATCCCGATCGCGTCCGGTTCGCAGCTCACGAAGATCGACAAGGGTCTGCAGGAGCTGATCAAGCTCGGCCTGGTCGAGGACAAGCCGTACAGGATCTTCGGCGCCCAGGCCGAGGGCTGCTCCCCGGTGTCCACGGCCTTCAAGGCCGGCCACGACGTGGTGCGCCCGCAGAAGCCGAACACGATCGCCAAGTCCCTGGCCATCGGCAACCCGGCGGACGGCCCGTACGTGCTCGACATCGCCCGCCGCACCGGCGGCTTCGTCGAGGACGTCGACGACGAGCAGGTCGTCGAGGCGATCCGGATCCTGGCGCAGACCGAGGGCATCTTCGCCGAGACCGCGGGCGGCGTGACCGTCGGCGTGACGAAGAAGCTCATCGAGAACGGGGTCCTGGACCCCTCGCTGACCACCGTGGTCCTGAACACCGGTGACGGCCTCAAGACCCTGGAGGCGGTGGCCGGCACCGGCCAGACCGCCACCATCCGCCCGAGCCTGGACGCGTTCCGCGCCGCCGGCCTGGCCTGACCCTTCCCTCGCACTACACGGAAAGGCGGTAGCGCCATGAGCGTCAACGTCCGCATCCCCACCATCCTGCGCACCTACACCGGCGGCGCCGCCGAGGTCCCGGCCGAGGGCGCGACCCTGGCCGAGGTGATCGACTCCCTGGAGGCGAACCACCCGGGCATCGCCGCGCGCGTCCTGGACGACCAGGGCAAGCTGCGCCGCTTCGTGAACGTCTACGTCAACGACGACGACGTGCGCTTCGAGGGCGGCCTGCAGACGGCGACGCCGGACGGCGCGGGCGTCTCGATCATCCCCGCCGTCGCCGGCGGCTGCTGAGCCGTCGCGCGCCCGGAAGTAATCAGAATTGCCCCCTCCGCTAGAAGCGGAGGGGGCAATTCTGCTTGATTGGGCGCGGTAGAGTTGGGGAAGTCCCCTCCGCTGTTCTTGCCCGCCGCATATGAACGGGCTGTATGAGGGTTGACATTGAGTCAACATGCGTGCGCCTTTTGGGGCATTGGTGCGGTTCGTCTGGCCCGACTTGCCCAGGAATACGCCAACTTTTCAGCCCATTTCCACGTTTGCGCGTGTCCAGATTTCTCGTCGGAATGACCTGTTGCAGACAGCAGCGGTGCGGATACATTCAGCCCCGGTCGAGGCGTTCCGGCGCAAGTTCTGACCCGGGTCCGCGAAGTGCGGACCTGCGCAAGGGCCAGTAATAGGGGAGTTAGGCATGGCTCAGGGCACCGTCAAGTGGTTCAACGCGGAGAAGGGCTACGGCTTCATCGCGGTCGACGGTGGCGCGGATGTGTTCGTCCACTACAGCGCCATCCAGATGGACGGGTACCGCACCCTTGAAGAGGGTCAGCGGGTCGAGTTCGAGATCTCGCAGGGCCAGAAGGGTCCGCAGGCTGACATGGTCAAGCTCGCGGCCGGCTGAGTCGAAGCGCGATCGGCCACCGACGCACGCACCAACACGTGAGGGGCCCCCATCCCGGCCGGGATGCGGGCCCCTCACGTATGTCCCGGACCGGTACGGCGCGCACGCCGGCCCGGCATGTCTCGAAGCCGCTTGCACTCGTGGGGGCCGAGTGCTAATCATTGGCGTTAGCACTCTCCGGGTGAGAGTGCTACAAGACGAGGACCGGGCCGGTGAGGCCCGCAGGGTCCGGCGGGAAGGAACCGCCGGGTCGGCAGGCCGTCCGTCGCGGGCGCGGGCGCGGTCCGGAGCAATCCACCCTCCCCTGACGCTTGGCGGCGTGGGGGGAACCCCAGTCCTGGAGGACCACTTCAGATGGCCAAGATCATTTCGTTCAACGAGGAGGCCCGGCGCGGTCTCGAGCGTGGCATGAACCAGCTCGCCGACGCCGTCAAGGTCACCCTTGGCCCCAAGGGTCGCAACGTCGTCCTTGAGAAGAAGTGGGGTGCGCCCACGATCACCAACGACGGCGTCTCCATCGCCAAGGAGATCGAGCTCGAGGACCCGTACGAGAAGATCGGCGCCGAGCTGGTCAAGGAAGTCGCCAAGAAGACGGACGACGTCGCCGGCGACGGTACGACCACCGCCACCGTCCTTGCCCAGGCGCTCGTCCGCGAGGGTCTGCGCAACGTGGCCGCCGGTGCCAACCCGATGGCCCTCAAGCGTGGTATCGAGAAGGCCGTCGAGGCCGTCTCCGCCGCCCTGCTCGCCCAGGCCAAGGATGTCGAGACCAAGGAGCAGATCGCTTCCACGGCCTCCATCTCCGCCGCCGACACCCAGATCGGCGAGCTCATCGCCGAGGCCATGGACAAGGTCGGCAAGGAAGGCGTCATCACCGTCGAGGAGTCCCAGACCTTCGGTCTGGAGCTGGAGCTCACCGAGGGCATGCGCTTCGACAAGGGCTACATCTCGGCGTACTTCGCCACCGACATGGAGCGTATGGAGGCGTCCCTCGACGACCCGTACATCCTGATCGTCAACTCCAAGATCGGCTCGGTCAAGGACCTGCTGCCGCTCCTGGAGAAGGTCATGCAGTCCGGCAAGCCGCTGCTGATCATCGCCGAGGACGTCGAGGGCGAGGCCCTGTCGACCCTGGTCGTCAACAAGATCCGCGGCACCTTCAAGTCCGTCGCCGTCAAGGCCCCGGGCTTCGGCGACCGCCGCAAGGCCATGCTCGGCGACATCGCCATCCTCACGGGCGGCACGGTCATCTCCGAGGAGGTCGGCCTCAAGCTGGAGAACGCCGGTCTCGACCTGCTCGGCCGCGCCCGCAAGGTCGTCATCACCAAGGACGAGACCACCATCGTCGACGGTGCCGGTGACAGCGACCAGGTCCAGGGCCGCGTCAACCAGATCCGCGCCGAGATCGAGAACTCCGACTCGGACTACGACCGCGAGAAGCTCCAGGAGCGCCTCGCGAAGCTGGCCGGCGGCGTGGCCGTCATCAAGGCCGGCGCCGCGACCGAGGTCGAGCTCAAGGAGCGCAAGCACCGCATCGAGGACGCCGTTCGCAACGCGAAGGCGGCCGTCGAGGAGGGCATCGTCGCCGGCGGTGGCGTGGCCCTGCTGCAGGCCTCCTCGGTCTTCGAGAAGCTGGAGCTCACCGGTGACGAGGCGACCGGCGCCAACGCCGTGAAGCTCGCGCTGGAGGCCCCGCTGAAGCAGATCGCCGTCAACGGTGGTCTCGAGGGCGGCGTCGTCGTGGAGAAGGTGCGCAACCTGGCCGTCGGCCACGGTCTGAACGCCGCCACGGGCGAGTACGTCGACATGATCGCCGAGGGCATCATCGACCCGGCGAAGGTCACGCGCTCCGCGCTGCAGAACGCCGCGTCCATCGCCGCGCTGTTCCTGACCACCGAGGCCGTCATCGCCGACAAGCCGGAGAAGGCCGCCGCCGCTCCGGGCGGCATGCCGGGCGGTGACATGGACTTCTGATCGGCCCCGCGCTGATCGGCTGTTCTCGAACGAGGGCGGCACCCCTTCCTTGCGGAGGGGGTGCCGCCCTCGGGCGTTTCAGTGGGCGTAGTCCTTGAGCTCCTCGGTGGTGAGCGGGAACCCGACCGGCTCGGGGAGTGCGAGGGTTCCGCCGTATGGGCAGGAATCCTGCTGGCGGTAGTGTCCGCCTTCCGGCTCGCTGTAGACGGTGAGGGTGTCGCTGTCACGGTCGATCAACAGGAACACGGGAATGCCCGCCTGTGCGTATCCCTCGTGCTTCTCCTGCCTGTCGCGGGCCTCGGTGTCGTGGTCGTGCGACGTGACCTCGACGGCCATCAGGACCCCTGCGGGATCGGACCACTCGCCGTGGCCGGCGAAGTGCCGCTGCGGGGCGAGCACGCCATCGGGCCGGGCGCGGCCGTTGCGGTACTGCTCGGTGCGGAGCCCGCGCTCGCGGTACAAGCGCAGGTCGGGGCGGTGCGCCATGCACTGGTCCGCGACCCACATGATGATCTCGTCGTGGTCGCCGTCAGGCACCGGCTTGACCTCCAGCCTTCCGTTGATGAATTCGAGCGTGACGGTCTCGGGTGCGCGGCTTGCCAGCGTCTCGAAGTCCTTCAGGGACATCTGGGCGTGTGCGGCGGTGCTGGGGGTCATGGCGTCGCCTCCTCGACACCATGGTGCCCGGGTTCGGCGGCGGCGGAGCGGGGGACTGGTCATCGGCGGTTCCCTTCGCGGACGCGGGCCGCGTGGGCGCGGACCTCGGCCGGGGTGAGGGTCGGGGTGAAGACGGGTGGGCGGGGGCTTTGCGGGCGGCAGGCGCGGCAGCGGCCCTCGGTGAAGGCGGTGGGCGGGCCGGGCGCGCGGCATTCGGTGCATTCGGCGCGGACCGGGGGCGTCGCCGGGGCCGGGGCGGGCGGTGCGGCGGGGAGCTTGGCCTCCAGGCGCTTGCGGAGCAGGGCCGCCGGGTGATGGACCACGGGCGGCAGCCCGGCGGTGAGGGCGAGCCGGATGCGGTCGGGGGTGATGCCCCGGTCCAGCCAGGGCACGAGGAGCGGGGCCAGGGCCGTGCAGTCGGCCTTGGAGAGCGCGAGGGCGGGGGCGACGCGGCCGAGCGAGGCGAGGATGCCGTAGGCGGCGGGGCCGGGGTTGGGGCGGGGGTCAGGGGCAGGCCCGGGGCCGGGGGCGGCTGGGGGCGGTGGCTGTGACGGGGCCGGGGTGTGTGGTGGGGGCGGGGGTGCCTGGGGGAGTGGTGGTGGGGCGGTCGGTGCGGGGGAATCCCTCTGGGTGAACCGGGCCCACCAGGCGCCGTCGCGGGCGGTGCGGGAGAAGTAGGTACGGGTGACCCACCGGGTGGCCTCCCCGGGCAGCCGCTGCCGTACGCGGTGCAGGTGCCCGGCGGTGGCCAGCCGGTTGAGGGCGGTGCGCAGTGCGCACTGGCCCCCCAGGGGCAGGACCGCCGCGAGGGTCTTCACGCTGATGTCGGCGCCGTCCGGCAGCCGGTCGAGGTACCCGGCGACGGCCGCCTCCCGGGCCGGGAGGTGCGCGAAGTCGCGGGCGGTGCGGGGCGCTTGCTCCGGGGCGGCGATTTTTCCGTAGCCGGGCTTGGCGAGGGGGTGCGGGGCAGCACTAAGCTGGCTGGCATCCATGGGGATCGTTGTGTCCGATCTCGTTTGGTCAGGCCCTCGTTCGGTGTTGGCGCACCGGCGGGGGCCGAATTCGTTTCCAGCCGCAAGGTAGGGCCTGTTAGCCCTGTGTGGCAAGCCGGTCACGGATCGTCATCTGGCCTGGTATGGCCGCCGGTTGGGGAGGGTGGTGGGTGGTGGGCTCCGCCCACCACCCATTCCACAGACAAAGCGCTCGGACCCTCGGGGCTTGAGCCCCGGGCGGGGTGGTTGACTGGCCGTATGAGCGACGGGAAGAGCGTTTTCGTCAAGATCTGCGGGCTGAAGACGCCTGAGGACGTCGATGTGGCGGTGGAGGCGGGGGCCGACGCCGTCGGGTTCGTCCTCGCCCCGAACAGCCCCCGTACCCTCACCGCCGATCTGGCGCGCGAGCTCGGGGCTCGGGTGCCGGACGGGGTGCTCACCGTCGGGGTGTTCCGGAAGCAGCCGCTGGAGGAAGTGCGCCGGCTCGCGGAGGAGAGCGGCGTACGCGGCGTACAGCTGCACGGTGACGAGCCCGCCGCGTACTACGACGCGCTGCGCGCGCCCGGCCGCACCCTGCTGCGCGCCACCGCCGAGCACGTCGCGCGCTGCGGCGAGTACGGGGAGGACCTGCTGCTGATCGACGCCCCCGACCCCGGCTCCGGCAAGCCCTGGAACTGGGGATCGGCGCAGTTCACCGCCCCTGAAGGGCGCTGGCTGCTGGCCGGGGGGCTGGGTCCCGGCAATGTGGGGGAGGCCGTCGCCGCGACCGGCGCCTGGGGTGTGGACGTCTCCAGCGGGGTCGAGCGGGAGCGCGGCGTGAAGTCCCCCGAGCTGATCCGGGCCTTCATCGAGGCCGCCCGCGCGATCGTATGATTACTCTGAGTGAGAAAGGAGGGGTGTCGGGCCGCACAGTGGGCAGGACACCCTCATGGAATCGGACCACTCCGGATGGCTGCGCCGCCTGACCGGCCGCCTCCTCCCCACGGCGGGCGGCGGGGGCCGGCCGGTGTTCACGCCGCGCGGCGCCCCCGTCCTCACCGCCGACTTCACCTCCACCGCCCAATGGGTGGCGGGCCGCTCCTGGGCCTATCCCGACGGCGGCCCGGTCAACCCGGGCGACAACAAGCTCGACCACCTCACCGCCGACCCCGCCTACAGCCGTGGCGGCACCTTCCGCGCCACCCGCCGCCCCGACGGGAACTGGGACACCGGGCTGCTCACCACCGAGGGCAGCGACCAGGGCTTCATGGTCCGCACCGGTGACGTCCTGGAGGCCCGCGTCCGGCTGCCCACCGAGACGGGCGCCTGGCCCGCGATCTGGACCTGGCGGGACGGCGGCCAGGAGATCGACGTCTTCGAGTACCACCCCGACAACCCGGACCTCCTCGAACTCTCCAACCACGTCCGCGAGGCCCACCGCTACTACCGCGACCCGTCCGTCCGCCCCGGCGCCTGGATCGACCTCAGGGTCGAGTTCGGTAAGCGGTCCGTCGTCTGGTGGGTGGGCGGCACCCGCGCCTTCTCCGACGGGCGGGGCGTGGGACGCGGCTGGCGCGCGTACCTCATCGTCAACCTGTCCGTGTCCGCCGGCAGGTACCACCCGGCGCCGGGCCCGGAGCAGACGGAGATGTCGTACGAGGTGTCGGAGCTGCGGGTCTACCGGCCCTGAGCCCCGGTCTCCCCGGGCGGTGATCGGCGGGGCGGCCGATAATGGGTCGCGTGGACTCGCTCCGCAGGTCGAGCAAGGCGAAGGCGGCCCTGGCGTTCTGGCCCTTCGGCGTACGGGCGGCCGTGCTGCTGGTCCCCGTACTGCTGGTCGTGCTGGCGGGGGCCTGGGGTGCCGCGCGGAACGCGCTGGGCCTGGGGGCCGTGTCGCCGGGGTGGGTGCTGGCCGTCATCGTCGGCCTGAGCGTGCTGCCCGTCCTGCTGGTGGTGCTCAGCGGGGTCGCGTCGAGCGGCGTCGATCCCGGCAGCGTCAAGGCCTCCCTCACGGCGGCGGCCGGGACCCGGCGCGGGCCGGCCGTCCCCCGCAACCTGGCCTCCGACCGGGCCGTGGCCCCGCTGCGGGGGCTGCGCGGCGCCGAGGTGGTGGTCGTGGACCTGGAGGACGGCCACGCCTGGTGGGAGCACCGGTTGTTGCTGCTGTGCGCGGCGGCCGCCCGGCTCGGCCGGCCCCCGGTCGTCGTCTTCACCGCCCAGCGCCAGGGCAGGCCGGGCCAGTTCATCGGCTGGGCCCGCCCGTCCGACCTCCTCGAACGCCTCCAGGACGCCGACCCTGCCTTGCGCAAGGCGTACCTGGAGGCTTCCGGCCAGGCCGCGGGGGTGCGGATGGCCGAGGCGTCGGGGCCGGGGCCGGCGGCGCGGCTGATGAAGGAGCTCGGCCTGGAGGGCATGCGCGACCTGACCCACCCGCCACCGCGCGAGACCCTCAGCCCGTTCCTGGAGGAACAGCTGCTGGCCCGTGCGGTGAGCGGGTTCGACGCCCTGCCCCACGAGCTCGACGTCCCCCAGCTGGAGCAGCTGTTCACCCCGGTCCTACACACGCGGGCGCTGGAGCGCACGGACGGGGACGCGGCCTGGCTGCGCGCGGCCCTGCTGGACGAGGGCGACTACATCGCCTTCACCGACGCGGGCCGCTACACGGGGATCCTGCCGGGCCCCGCCGTCGCCAGGGTCGCCCTACTGGCGCTGCTGCCGCCTTGAGGGCCCGTCAGAGCGCCGCGATGAAGGTCCCCCAGGCCGATGCGCGGAACACGAGGTGCGGGCCGCCCGGGACCTTGGAGTCCCGGACGGGGACGAGGTCGGTGTGGGCGTCGCACACCTCGACGCAGTCCCCGCCGCTGGCTCCGCTGTAGGTGGACTTGCGCCAGGTGGCCATCTCGACGCAGTCGCCGCCACTGCCGCCGCTGTAGCTGGACTTGTGCCAGGCAGCCGTCGCGAGGTCGTACTCAAGCATGCTGGTCATGTTCGTAATCCTCCGCGACCGACTCGATCAAGGCCAGGGACTTACGCGGTGGGAGCGCGTTGGCCATGAGCTGATCGTAGGTCAGGGCGTGGTCGGCGACAGTGGCCGGATCGTCCAACAGCTGGCCTGTTCCCATGGCTTGGATGTAGGCGAGTGGGGGCGCGTCCTCGAACGACATCAGCTTGAGGGAGCCCTCCATGGCGGCGTGCATGCCCGCGCTGAACGGGAGTACCTGAACGATGATCCGGCGCCTGCGGATCAGGGCGGCGATGTGGCGTAGCACCTCGGCCACCACCGCCTTGCTGTCGCCCGCACGACGCAGGACCGTCTCGTCAAGGACGCACCACAACATGGGCGTTGTTGGGTCGGCGAGTACCGCTGCGCGGTCCAGCCGGTTGGCGACCAGCTCATCGATGTCCGACTCCGGCGCCGTCGGAAGCCCGGCGCGGAACATCTCTCGCGCGTAGGCCTCAGTCTGGAGCAGCCCAGGGATCAGCTGGGGCGCGTACTCCCGGATGGCCAGGGCCTCCGCTTCCGCCTCGGCGGCCTCCACGAAGTGGTCGGGGTACTTGGACTTGCCCTGCTTCGCGCAGTTGCGGGCGAAGAAGCCGTTGGTCCCCAGGATCCCGTCTATCGACGCGGCGAGTTCGGGGGTGATGCGGCGCGTGCCCGCCTCCATCTGGCCGACGTACGAGCCGCTGACGAACAGCTTCTCGCCGAGGCCGGCCTGGCTCATGGCGGCGCGTTCGCGGGCTACGCGGAGTTCGGCGCCCAGGAGGGCGCGGGGTGAGGCGGGGTCGAGGTTCTTTCCTGGCATGGCAACTCCCGGTCCAACATCTGCGGTTGATGCGGTGGCCCACCTTGAAGGCTAGCGGGGGTGTCGCCACGCTGTGTAGGGGAGATGAATACTCAGAGTAGAAAGGTGACATGTCATGGTGCTCACGCCCCAGGAGCGGATGCGGGCGGCCGAGGAGGCCGTGCGGCAGTTGAAGGAGTCCCTCGCCGGGGTCGGCGTCACCTTCCCCTCGCTGGACGTGGACGGCGTCTCGGCGGCCGGGTCGTACGGGCTGCCGCTGGTGGACCTCGGCCGCTGCAACCTGGACACCGCGCTCCGGCTGGCCGCCGTCCTGCACGAGCGGACGGGCGCGTGAGCGAGGCGGTGGACGCGGCGCAGTTCGCGTTCGAGCTGGGGTGGCGGCTGCGCGGGCTGGACGCGGCCGTGGGCGGCGGCTGGCGGCGCAAGGGGGCGGGGCTTTGCGTACGGGTGTGGCGGGACGGGGACGCCGGGCCGTGGACCGCCGTCGGGGACGACGGGGAGCGGCGCGAGGCGCGGACGGCCGGGACGGCGGACGAGGCGACCGCGCTCGTGCACGAGGCCTTCGGGCTCACGGCCTGGCGGCCGCAGCCGCCCGCGCCGCCGGGGTGGCACCGGTTCACGCTGGTCCACAGGCCTGTGGGCGAGTGCCCGGCGCCCGACGACCCGCGCTACGCGGGGCTGCGGGCGCGGCCGCCCGAGGGGTGCGTTCCCGAGGAGGCCGCCGGGTGCTTCGCGCTGCGCTGCGAGCGGCCGGGGGCGCGGCTGCTGGACGCGGTCGCCGCGACCTGCGCGGAGGTCGGGGAGGGGTACGGGCTGCTGATGGCGGACCTCGCCGTCGCGCGGGTGGAGGAGTGGGCGGCGGACGGCGCGGACGGCTGGGGCGCGGAGGCCGTCGGCCAGCTGCTCCTGATGGCGGCCGAGCGGGGGCCGAAGCTGGGCTACTCGGTGGAGGACCTGGTCCGCTTCCTGCGGACCGTCGCCGGGCCGGTCCGGTGAGGGCGAGGGGCGACGGGCGCGGGAGCGAGCGGGACGCCGTGCCGGGCCGAGGCGTACTCAGCTGGTGATGCGTTCGCCGTCGTGCTCGCCGCCGACGCAGTTCCACACGCCGGTCGCGGAGTCGTACTGCAGCCTTCCCTGTGTGGCCTCGCACGTCGGTCCCGGGACGGCCGGTAGGGCGGCCTGCGCGACGGGGACTGCGGCGCCGAGGGCGGCCAGGACGAGGGCGGCGGCGAGGGCGAGGATTCGGGCACGCATGGGAGCTCCTGCGGGGGGCGAGTGACACCAACACGTCAACACCAGCCTCCCTCTGCGGCGCGTCGTGCGCACCCTCGGGGGGCGCACAAGGGGGCGCACGAGGGGCGCCGCCCGCGGTAGAGCGGCAGGCTGGTGTTATGGCCAGCACGCCCGAGATCACCGTGAGGGCGCCTGATGACCTGGGCTTCCGCCAGGTTTGGGTAGGCGGCAAGCGCGTGGGCAAGGCCCGGTCCCTCAAGGAACTCCGAAGAATCCTGGACCGTGTCGGGGTGGAACCGGGACACGAGATCAACTGGCGCGGCGGGGACATCGATGCCTGGCCGGATGAGGCCTGGTTGCGACGGGGCCTGTGCCTCTTCGTGGCCGTCGGCCTCCTCGCGACGGCCGTGCCGCTCTTCCAGATCGGAATATCGGACAGCGGCTCCGCGGTGACGTACGGGGGGCGCATCGCGGGACTCAGCGTCCTTGTCGTGGCCTTGGTGGAGGTGGTGGCCGTGGTGGCCGCCGTCGACTACTGGGGAAATCGGCGGTGGCATTACTCGGGGGTGGTCGTTCTGGTCGGAGTCGTGATCACCCTCCTCTGCAGTGCAACCCTCCTTTTGCTGCAGATCGGCGAGCGGTTCACCCGTTACACCGTGATCGGTATGGCGCTCGGTACCTGGTCTCTGCTGGCACTGCTCGGACTTTTCGAATGCGGGGCGTGGAGGGGGCTCCGCATTCCCAGGAAAATCGCGATCGGGGTGGTCGTCTCCATCCTTCTCGCCAGCGCCAATCTGGCGTATGCGCAGATCTATGTCCCCTGGGTGATGACGCCGCTGATCCAGAGCGGGGCCGAGTTCAAGGAGCCGAGCATGGCCAAGGGGGCGGAAAAGGTGTACGTGACGGTCCATCTGTACGTGAAGAACGCCGGTCAGGTGCCCGTCTACGTCCTCGGCAGCATCTACTGGATCCATGGCGTGGCTGCGAGCAAGAAGGCCGACAGCGGGCCTCCCCGAAGCGAGCTGATCTATGCCGGCGACTTCGTCGAGCCGGTCGGCCGGGTGCTGAATCCAGGGGAAGACGTCACCCAGGACGCGGTCATCGAGATACCGGGTACCGATCCTCGTAAATATGACGCGATCAGGGCCCGGACCGAGGTGTACGTGATCAGGAAGGACAGAATGAAGTTGCCCTCGGCCTACGTGCGTTCCAGGACGGGTGAGAAGGAGCTCAGGAAGGACTACCAGAAGGGGGATCCCGCCCCCGCCAAGTACAGGTACCAGTCCGGGATATCGAACAGCAGCGAAATCCTGAACGTGACCCGCGGCCCGCAGCGCGTCACCCTGTGGCGGGTGGGCGGTGAGAATCCGCTCGTCGTCGTGGACGTGTCGCCGCCGGACAAGCGGCTCGTGTACGACCCCCGCAATCCCATCGCGAACGAAGAGGCCAGTGAGCGGTACGGTCTCTCGCAGGTGCGCGGCGCCGTGGCGGAGATGCCCTACCGGGAGCTCCTGGAAAAGGCCGGCGCCACCGAGAAGGGCGCGAGCCCGGTCCGGTGACTCAGGCGCGCACCCGTCGAGGCCGTCAGGTCAAGGCCGGTTCCGTCGTGGGTCCCGGGTGGGCCGTGGGCGTGGGCTGTGGGTCGGCGTTCAGCTCGTCCAGCATCCGGCGGGTGAAGCCGAAGAAGTACGTGGCCGCGAAACCCGTCAGGTAGCCCGTCAGCAGGCCGCCCGCGTACACGGCGAGGGTCGCGGCCGGTCCGGCGGTGCCGTCCAGCAGCGGGAACAGGGCCCAGCCCGAGGGGCCGATGGCGGTGGCGCCGAAGGCCATGCCCAGCTGGTTGAACAGGCCGATGAACGCCCCGCCCGCCGCGCCGCCCGCGCAGGCGGTGACGAAGGGGCGGCCCAGCGGCAGCGAGACCCCGTAGATCAGCGGCTCGCCGACGCCGAGGAGCCCGGCCGGGAGCGCGGACCTGATGGTGGCGCGCAGCGAGAGGTTGTGCGGGAGGCGGCAGTAGACGGCCAGGGCCGCGCCGACCTGGCCCGCGCCGGCCATCGCGAGGATCGGCAGCAGGACGGTGTGCCCGGACTGCTGGATGAGGGTGGTGTGGAGGGGGATCAGGGCCTGGTGCAGGCCGAGCATCACCAGGGGGAGGAACAGCCCGCCCATGACCAGGCCGGCGACGGCGCCGCCGGTGGCCAGCAGTCGGTCGGCGAGGGTGCCGATGCCGGTGGAGAGGGCGCCCGCGACGGTCATCAGGCCGTAGAGGGTGACCAGGCCGGGGACGAGCACGGTGAGGGTGGGGGTGAGCAGCACGTCCAGGGCCTGGGGGACCCGGCGGCGGCACCACCGTTCGACGCGGACCGCGAGGAGGGCGGCGGCGAGGGCGCCGAGGACCCCGCCCTGGCCGGGGGAGAGGTGCTGCCCGAAGGCGTCGACCTTGGCGACGCCGGGGAAGACGACGACGGCGGCGACGGCCCCGCCGAGGACGGGCGTGCCGCCGAACTCCTTGGCGGTGTTGTGGCCGACGAACACGGCGATCAGGGACATGAACCCGGAGCCGATCGCGGCCAGCGCCGGCACCAGGGCGGGGAACGCGCCGAGGTTGGCGAGGAGCCCGCCGAGGCCGGCGACGATCCCGCATCCGATGAGGGCGGGGATCAGCGGGACGAAGACGTTCGCGATCCGGCGCAGGAACCGCTTGAACGGGGTGGCGTTGCGGGCCGTGCGGGCGTCCTTCAGGGCCGCGCCCCGGGCGGCGAGCTCCTGAGCGGTGACGGGCGGCCGTGCGGGCGGAGCCGTACGCCCTTCGGCGACGAGGGCCTCGAACGCGGGGGTGACCCGGGCGACGGCGCCCGGCCCGAGCACGATCTGGCAGGTGGCCTCGTCCTCGACCAGGCCGAGGACGCCGGGGACGGCGCGCAGGGCGGGGACGTCGACGAGGGTGCGGTCGTGCAGGCCGAGCCGCAGGCGGGTCATGCAGTGCGCGACGGAGCCGATGTTGTCCGGGCCGCCGACCAGCGGCAGGATGGCGGCGGCGGTGGCGCGGTTTTTGTCGCGGTTCTCGTCAGGGGACATGCGGTCGCCTTGTGGTGTGTGGGGGGATCAGCGGGCGGCGGCGAGGGCCTCGCGCAGGTGGCCGTGCGCGGCGGTGAGCAGGGTGGCGGCGGTGGGGCCGTCGACTCCGCCGAGGAGGACCAGGATCGCGTTCTTGACCTCGCCGCCGGTGGCGGTGAGCGCGGCCTCGATCTCTGCGTCGGGTGCGCCGGTGGCCAGGGCGACGATGCGGCGGGAGCGGGCGCGCAGCTTCTCGTTGGTGGCGCGGACGTCGACCATGAGGTTCCCGTACGTCTTGCCGAGGCGGATCATGGTGACCGTCGAGATCAGGTTCAGTACGAGCTTCTGCGCGGTGCCGGCCTTCAGCCGGGTGGAGCCGGTGAGCAGCTCGGGGCCGACGACCACCTCGATGCCGTGCGCGGCGGCGGCGGCGAGGGCGGAGCCGGCGTTGCAGGAGAGCCCGACGGTGAGGGCGCCGCGGCTGCGGGCGAAGGTGACGGCGCCGATCGCGTACGGGGTGCGGCCGGAGGCGGAGACGCCGATGACGGTGTCTTCGGCGGTCAGGGCGAGGGCGGCGAGGTCCTCGGCGGCCAGCTCGGCCGAGTCCTCGGCGCCCTCGACGGCCTGGAGCATGGCGCCGGGGCCGCCCGCGATCAGGCCGACGACCTGGGCGGGGTCGGTGTTGAAGGTGGGCGGGCATTCGCTGGCGTCGAGGACGCCGAGCCGGCCGGCGGTGCCGGCGCCCGCGTAGACGAGCCGGCCGCCGCGGGCCATCCGTGCGGCGACGGCGTCGACGACGGCGGCGATGGGCTCCAGCTGCGCGGCGACGGCGGTGGGGACGGTGGCGTCCTCGGCGTTCATCAGCCGGGCGATCTCGAGGGTGGGGAGCCGGTCGATGTCCGCCAGCTCGGGGCGGAAGGCCTCGGTGGTGAGGGTGTCGAGCTGGGCGCGGAGGTCGGCGTACGCGGTCATGGCGGGCTCCTGCGGGCGGTGGCTCTGCGTGGTTCCGGGGTGGCTGGCTCTGGGGTGCTCTGGGGTCGTTCCGTGCCGGTTTCGGCGGGGCCGGGGCTTTCCGGTGTCAGCCATGGTGGCACCGGGAGGGGACCGGGGGCGGTGCGCCGGGCCGGGCGCGGCAGGCACACCCTCCCCTTTTGCGGGGGTGAGGGGTCAGAATGAGCCCATGGACCACGCGACCCCCCTGGAACAGGCGCTGCATGTCGCCCGTGCTCTGGTTCTCGCCGATCTCGCCGCCGGTGAGGTCGCCGATGCCGATGTCGTCTCCCTCGTCGAGGACTCGGTCACGCACCGCCGGTGGTGGGTGGAGCAGTGGCCGGAGGGGGTCAACTATCTCTCCGGACTCGTCGCGCAGGACGTGAAGGACGCCCTGCTGGAGAAGTACGGGCGCTGGCCGCTGTGCCCGGTGTGCGAGCACGGGGAGCCGCACGCGCTGGACGTGGAGCCGGAGCTGGGCCCCGATCCGCACTGGGTGTGCACGGAGGCCGGGGTGAGGGTGGCGGCGGTGGGCGGTCTCGGCCCCGTCTTCCATCCGGGCCGGTGAGCCGCCCGTGACGGTGTACATAGACCCGCCGGTCTGGCCGGGACACGGGCGCCTGTGGTCGCACATGGTCAGCGACGTCTCGTACGAGGAGCTGCACGCCTTCGCGGCCGGCATCGGCTGCCCGCCGCGCGCTTTCGAACGGGACCACTACGACGTGCCGTCGCACCGGTACGCGGACGCGGTGGGCGCGGGGGCGGTGGAGATCGGCAGCAAGGAGCTGGTCCGGCGGCTCACGGAGGCGGGCCTGCGGCGCCCGAAGGGCCGCCCGGCGGCGTCCTAGCGGGGGCTGGACGTGGCTTCGGCCGCGCGCGGGTCGGCGGTCGAACCGGTCACCAGACGGGTCGCGTGGGCCCGCGTGCGGCGGTCGATGCGTAGGGCGAGCAGGGTCAGGGCGATGGCGGTGAGGGTCATGGCCGCGCCCGCCCAGGCGGTGGCGGCGTAGCCGTGGCCGGCGTCGATGACCGTGCCGCCGAGCCAGGGGCCGCCCGTGTTGCCGAGGTTGAACGCGGCGGTGGTGGTGGCCGCGGCGAGGGTGGGGGCGGTGCCGGCGACGTTGAACATGCGGGCGTTGAGCGCCGGGGCGGTGAAGAACGCCGAGACGCCGAGCAGGAAGGACAGGGCCACGGCCGCCAGCTGCACGGAGGCCAGCAGGGCGAGGGCCGTGAGGAAGGCGGTGGAGGCGGTGATGCCCCAGATCATCACCGTGAAGAGGCGGCCGTCGGCGATCCGGCCGCCGACGGTGGTGCCGACCAGCGCGCCGACGCCGAAGAGGGCGAGGACCCACGGCACCCACGCCGAGCCCAGTCCGGCCGTGTCGGTGAGCAGCGGGGACAGGTAGCTGAAGGCGCAGAACACGCCGCCCGCGGCGAGCGCGGTGACGGCGACGGCCAGCCACACCTGGCGGTCCGCGTAGATGCCCAGCTCGCGGCGCAGGCGCGGCCGCTCGGTGGGCAGCGGGATCTTCGGGATGAGGACGAGGATCCCGGCGAGGGCTACGGCGGAGGCGGCGCCGACCGACCAGAACGCCGAGCGCCAGCCGAACTGCTCGCCGAGGAAGGCGCCGGCGGGGACGCCGAGGACGTTGGCGATGGAAAGGCCGCCGATCATGACGGACATGGCGCGGGCCCGCTGGTCGGTGCGGACCATGGCGATGGCGACGGCCGCGCCGACCGCCCAGAAGCCGGCGCAGGCGAGGGCCGAGACCACGCGGGAGGCGAAGAGGAACCCGTACGAGGGGGCCAGCGCGCCCGCGACCTGACCGAGGCCGAAGAGGCTGATGAGGGCGACGAGGGTGGTGCGGCGCGGGAGGCGCAGGGTGGCGACGGCCAGCAGCGGGGCCCCGATGACCATGCCGATCGCGAAGGCGGATATCAGCAGGCCGGCCCGCGGGATGGAGACGTGCATGTCCTCGGCGATGGGCGGCAGGAGCCCGGACAGCATGAACTCGCTGGTGCCGAGCGCGAAGACGGACAGGCCGAGGACGTAGACGGCGACGGGCATGCGGGAGGGGGCGTTCGCTGAGGTCGGGGGCATGTCTTTGACGAACCGGGGCGGGCCGGGCGGAATTCCCCGGCGGCGGGGGCGTCCGTCAGGTCCCGGGGCGCGGGTCTCGGGTCGGGGTGGTGAGCTCGGCCAGTTCCGTGGCCAGGTTGCGGCGGGCGGGGGCCTCCCAGTGGGCGGCGCCGTAGGGGGTGCGGAAGAGGCGGGGCAGGTCGAGGAGCTGGCGCAGGACGGCGGCCCGGCCGGTGCGGAAGGCCTCGTCGGGGACGAAGGCGTACTCGGCGCGGACGGCGGCGGCGTAGGCGGCGTAGGCGTCGGGGTTGCCGGGGTCGCCCGCGAGGACGGCGAGGTCGGCGTCGCAGAGGGCCTCGCCGTTGGTGTCGCCGGGGGCGGGGTCGTGGGTGACGGTCAGCCGGACCAGGCGGGCCACCTCGGCGGTGCGGGCGGGGCCGACGCCGAGTTCGGGGAGGGCGCGTTCGGCGAGGGCGGCGCTGCGCTCCTCGTTCTCGGAGCGGTCGGGGCGGTAGACGGCGTCGTGGAACCAGGCGGCGAGCTCGACGGCGGTGGGGTCGGCGGCGTGCGGGGCGAGCACGTCGACGCGTGCGAGGACGTCGGCGAGGTGGGCGGTGGTGTGGTAGCGGCGCTGGGGCTCCGCCCAGGCGGCGAGGAGGCGGTCGGCGTACGGGGCGGGGTCCTGGTCGGCGCCCGCCGCGGCGGCGGTGGCGGCCCAGCGGCGGCGCAGGGCGGCGGTGTCGTCGTCCGTGTGGGTGTCCATGCGGACATTGTGGGGGTGGCGTGATCGTGCTGGTGGTGGGTGGGTCGGGGACCGTACCCTTGATATTGGACTAGACCTATTTTCCCTATGTTCCGAAGGATGGGATCACATGAGCAACCGTGCGCTCCTGGAGGTGATCGCCCTCGACGCGGAGGACGCGGTCGCCGCCCAGGCGGGTGGGGCGGACCGACTCGAACTGGTCACCGACATGGCGGCCGACGGGCTCACCCCGTCGCGCGAGACCTTCGCGGCGATCAGGGCGGCGGTCGACATCCCGCTGCGCGTGATGCTCCGTCTGACGGACGGGTTCGCGGCGGGTGACGTCGCCGGGCTGGCCAGGGCGGCGCGGGAGCTGCGGGCGGAGGGGGCGGAGGAGTTCGTCCTCGGCTTCCTCCACCCGGACGGCCGCCCCGACCTGGCGGCGGTCGAGGCCGTCCTGGCGGAGCTCGACGGCTGCCGTTGGACCTTCCACCGCGCGATCGACCGCGCGGCGGACCGGGACGGGCTGCGCAAGGCGCTGGCCGACCTGCCGGGGCTGGACACGTACCTGACGGCCGGCGCGGCGGCCGGGGTCCCGGACGGGCTGGGCGTCCTGATCGCGGAAGCCGCGGCGGGCCGGCGCGGCGAGCCGGGGTACGGGCCGCGGATCCTGGTCGGGGGAGGGCTGACGCTGTCGCACGTACCGGTGCTGCGGGAGGCGGGCATCGACGGCTTCCACATCGGCGGCGCGGCCCGTCCCTCCGGGTGGGCCCGCCCGGTCTCCGCGGCGGCCGTCGCGGAGTGGCGGGCGGCGCTGGGGTAGGCGGGGGCCTGCGGGTGCCGGGTGCGGGTGCCGCTGCGCGGAGCCTGTCCCCGCCCCGCCCCTTCTCCGTTTCTCCCCCAGCTACCGCTGGGAGGTGCCCCCAGGGGCTCCGCCCCAGACCCCGCGCCTCAAACGCCGGCGGGGCTGGCATTTCGCGCAGCGAAATCCAGACCTCGCCCCGCGCAGCGGCTACGCCAGGGCCTCCGGCAAGGGGGTGGCGTGGAGGGCCGTGAGGCCTGAGACGGCTCGGGTGAGGCAGACGTACAGGCGCCGCAGCCCCGTGCGTTCGTCCGGCTCGCCGTCCACGACCGCCGCCGGCTCGTCCAGCACGACGTAGTCGTACTCCAGGCCCTTGGCGAGGGACGCCGGAACCAGCGTGAGCCGGGACTCGGCCGTCGTCTCCTCGCCGGGCGACAGGTACGCCAGCCCCGCCGCCCCCAGCGCCTCCGCCAGCACCGGGATCCGCGCGTCGGCCGCGATCAGCCCGACCGAGCCCTCGTGCGCGAGGAAGTCCCGGCAGGCGCCGATCACGTCCGCCACCAGCTCGTCCGGGGCCGACGCGGACACCGTCAGCGAACCGGGCGTCTCACGCACCGACGACACCGCCGCCAGCCCCGGCGCGATCTCCGGCAGCAGCCGCGACGCGTACGCGATCACCTCGCGCGGTACGCGGAAGCCCGCCGTCAGCTCCTCCAGCACCGCCTCCGGCTTCCCCAGGTGCCCCAGCGCCTCCGCCCAGCTGCGCGTGGCCCACGGGGTGGTGCCCTGCGCGAGGTCGCCGAGGACCGTCGCCGAGCCCGTCGTGCAGCGCCGACCCACCGCCCGGTACTGCATCGGCGACAGGTCCTGCGCCTCGTCGACGACGACGTGCCCGAGCGAGTGCGTCCGCTCCACCAGGTCCGCCGCCTCGTCGATCAGCACCAGGTCCGCCGCCGACCACTTCGCCGACTTCACGCTCCGGTACGGCTTCTGCCACAGCAGCAGCTTCTGCTCGTCCTCCGAGAGCACCCCCTCGGCGTGCTCCGCCAGGAACTCCGGGTCGGACAGGAGGCGCAGGACCAGCTTCGCCGGTTCGACCGCCGGCCAGACCGCCTTGACCGCCGCCTTCACCGCCGCGTTGCGCGCCACCGCGTCCTGCACCCGGTCGTCGGGCGCCTCGCCCGCCTGCTCCATGCGCACGAGGACGGCGTGCGCGATCCGCTGCGGCAGCGCGTCGCGCGCGGCGCCGTAGCGGATGTCGCGGTTCTGGAGCTCGGTGACGATCTCCTCCAGCTCGTACGCCGGCACCCGCCAGCGGCGCGAACCGCGGACCACCATCAGCGGCTCGGCGGGCGCGCTGACGTGGGAGCGGACCGCGCGGCGCAGCACCTCCGCCATCCGGGCGTCGCCCTTGACCACGGCCGTCGCGGCGGCGTCGGTGCCGCGCACCTCCAGGCCGGGCCGGGCGACGAGGTCGTCGACGGTGGCCTGCTGGACCTCCAGCTCGCCCAGGGCCGGCAGGACCTGCTCGATGTAGTGCAGGAAGGAACGGTTCGGCCCGATGACGAGCGTGCCGGTGCGGGCGAGCCGCTCGCGGTGCGCGTACAGCAGGTACGCGACCCGGTGCAGGCCGACGGCGGTCTTCCCGGTGCCGGGACCGCCCTGGACGCACACCGAGCCGGACAGGCCGGCGCGGACGATCTCGTCCTGCTCCGGCTGGATCGTGGCCACGATGTCGCGCATCGGACCGACGCGGGGGCGCTCGATCTCCTGCTGGAGCAGCTTGCTGACGGCGGCCGCCTCGCCGGGGTCGGAGAGGTGCTCGTCCTCGTAGGCGGTGAGGTCGCCGCCGGTGTATCCGAAGCGGCGGCGCAGGGCGACGTCCTGCGGGTCGGCCTTCGAGGCGCGGTAGAACGGCTGGGAGACGGGCGCGCGCCAGTCGATGACCATCGGGTCGCCGTCGGCGTCGTGGACGTGGCGGCGGCCGATGTAGAACTGCTCGCCGCCCGCGCCCTCGGCGAGGTCGGCGCCCGGGGCGTGGAGGTAGTCGAGGCGGCCGAAGAACAGCGGGGTGTGGGAGAGGTCGGCCAGGGCCTTGATGCGGTCGTCGATCTGCGCCTGGAGGACGACGGCGTTGACCCAGTTCGCGGTGACGTCGCGGATGTCGAGGGCCTCGACGTCCTCGCGCATCGCGCGCAGGGCGGCGCGGGAGGCGGCCAGGTGGGCCCGCTCACGGCCGAGGAGGCCGGCGGTGTCGGGGGTGGTGTCGGGGGCGTGCGCGGGCACGGGACTGCCTCCAGCGGCTTTCGGTGCGGAACAGAAACCCACCGGTTTCCGGCCGGCGGGCGGCTCTCCCCGGTACGGCGGCGGGAGGCGGCAAGAGCGGAGATTCTAGTCAGCGGGCGGCGGGTGGCGCGAATGGATTTACGGGACGAAGGTCCCGGGCCGCCGGTACCCCCGAACGGGTGTCATACCCGGGAGTGTCAGACCTTCGGCAGAGCCCTAGGGGAAGCCATGGGACGTGAGGAGGAGCCGGGGGCCGCTGAGGTTGGCTCTCCAGACCGATGTGCGGGGCGGCGGGAAAACGCACCATGGATCCATGAGCACCGCAACCTCCACCCCGATCGAGGGCGGCCGCCCCAGCGGCGCCACCGCCACCGCCTCCCACCACCCCCGCCACCGCGTCGGCGGCGCCCTGCGCGCCGTGAGGGTCTTCGCGGCCGCCGTCGTGAGCGTCGCCGTCCTCGGCGAGTACTCCGAGGACGCGGGCGTCATACGCCGCTGACCTGCGGTCACGCGCGTGTGGCCGGATCCCGGCGGGGGTCCGTGCTGATCCACTAGGGTCTCGCGCGTGACCCGCAGCCCCGCTCCCGACCGCTCGCCGTCGCCCTTCGCCGGCATGCTGGTCACCGGGGCGCTCCTCGCCCTCGGCGTCCTGTGCGTGGCCCTGCGGGTCCCGACCGCCGACGCCCTCCTCAGCGGGTTCTCCGCCGCCGACTGGCACCCGCCCGCCGGCTATCCGCCCTTCGCCGCGATCCTGTTCACGCCCGCCGCCTGGCTGCCGGCCGGCGTGCTGAAGGCCGTCCTCGTCCTCGGGAACGGCGGCCTGCTCGCCCTGCTGGTCCTGCTCTCCTGCCGGCTCGCGGGAGTACGGGCCCGGCCGGGCGCCGTCCTGGCCGCCACCATCGCCGGGCTGTGGCTGGAGCCGCTGTTCCAGAGCCCGCTGCCCGGCCAGATCAACCTGGCCCTGGCCTGCCTGGCCCTGTGGGACCTGGGCCGGCCGCGCGCCGCCCTCGGCAAGGGCTTCGCGCTGGGCACCGCCGCCGGGATCACCCTGACCCCGGCGGTGCTCATGCCGTACCTGCTGCTCACCGGGCGGGTCCGGGCCGGGCTGACCGCCCTGGCCGGCTTCACCGGCACCGCCCTGCTCGGCGCCCTCGTCCTCCCGGAGGCCTCCGCCCACTTCTGGGCCCACCACCCGCCCACGGCCGACGGGGCCCCGCTGCTGCACTGGCGGCACCTGTGGGTGTGGGCAGCCCCGCCGCTCACCGCCCTCGCGGCGAGGACGGCGGCCGCCCTCCGGCGCCGGCGCCACCGCCACCGCACGACGGCGGCCCCGAACCCCGCGCCGATCCCCGCGCCGATCCCCGCTCCGATCCCCGCCCCGAGACCGCCCCTGGGGCGGGAGACGGCGGCGGAGGAGGACGGCGCCCCGGTCAGTCGCCCGCGAGCAGCTCGTCGGCGTCCATGATCCGGTAGGCGTAGCCCTGCTCCGCCAGGAAGCGCTGGCGGTGGGCGGCGAAGTCCTGGTCGATCGTGTCGCGCGCCACGACCGAGTAGAACCGCGCCTCGTGCCCGTCCGCCTTCGGCCGCAGCACCCGGCCCAGGCGCTGCGCCTCCTCCTGCCGGGACCCGAAGGTGCCCGACACCTGGATGGCGACGGTGGCCTCGGGCAGGTCGATGGAGAAGTTCGCGACCTTCGAGACGACCAGCACGTTGATCTCGCCCTCACGGAAGGCGTCGAAGAGCTTCTCGCGCTGCGCGTTGGAGGTCTCGCCCTTGATGACGGGCGCGTCCAGGTGCTCGCCCAGCTCGTCCAGCTGGTCGATGTACTGCCCGATGACCAGCGTCTGCTCGCCCCGGTGCTTGCGCACCAGCGCCTCGGTGACCTTCCGCTTCGTCGCGGTCGTCGCGCAGAAGCGGTACTTCTCCTCCGTCTCGGCCGTCGCGTACGCCAGCCGCTCCGACTCGGTCAGGTTCACCCGCACCTCGACGCAGTCCGCCGGGGCGATGTAGCCCTGCGCCTCGATCTCCTTCCACGGGGCGTCGAACCGCTTCGGCCCGATCAGCGAGAACACGTCCGACTCCCGGCCGTCCTCCCGCACCAGCGTCGCCGTCAGCCCGAGGCGGCGGCGGGCCTGGAGGTCGGCGGTGAACTTGAAGACGGGCGCCGGCAGCAGGTGCACCTCGTCGTAGAGGATCAGCCCCCAGTCCCGCGAGTCGAACAGCTCCAGGTGCGGATAGACGCCCTTCCGCTTCGTGGTCAGGACCTGGTAGGTGGCGATGGTGACGGGCCGGATCTCCTTGCGCGTCCCCGAGTACTCGCCGATCTCCTCCTCCGTCAGCGAGGTCCGCTTCACCAGCTCGTGCTTCCACTGCCGCGCCGAGACCGTGTTCGTCACCAGGATCAGCGTGGTCGCCTTGGCCTTCGCCATCGCCCCGGCACCGACCAGCGTCTTCCCGGCCCCGCAGGGCAGCACGACCACGCCCGACCCGCCGTGCCAGAACCCCTCCACGGCCTGCGCCTGGTACGGGCGCAGCGCCCAGCCGTTCTCCTCCAGCTCGATCGGGTGCGCCTCGCCGTCCACGTACCCGGCGAGGTCCTCGGCCGGCCAGCCCAGCTTGAGCAGCGTCTGCTTGATCTGCCCGCGCTCCGACGGGTGCACCGCCACCGTGTCGGCGTCGAGCCGCGCCCCGACCAGCGGCGCGATCCGCTTCGACCGCAGGATCTCCTCCAGCACGGGCCGGTCCGTGCTGGTCAGCACCAGCCCGTGGACGGGGTGCTTGGAGAGGGTCAGCCGCCCGTAGCGGGCCATCGTCTCGGCCACGTCGACGAGCAGCGCGTGCGGGACGGGATAGCGGGAGAACTCCACGAGCGCGTCCACGACCTGCTCGGCGTCGTGCCCGGCGGCCCGCGCGTTCCACAGCCCCAGCGGGGTGATCCGGTACGTGTGGATGTGCTCGGGGGCCCGCTCCAGCTCGGCGAAGGGTGCGATGGCCCGGCGGGCGGCACCGGCGAGCTCGTGGTCGACCTCCAGGAGGAGAGTTTTGTCGCTCTGGACGATGAGAGGCCCGTTCACGCCTGTCCCTTTCCGGCGGGGTGGCGGCCGCCCGGGCGCGGGCGGCCAAACCTCCAGTCTGCCGCATCCCGCCGCGGGTGTGGGCGTCCTGCCGGGCCGTTCGGCTACGCGCCCAGGTGGGGCAGCGGGCCCGACGGGTACGGGGTCTCCACCGGGAGCAGGGCGCGGGCCGCGTCCGTGTCGCCGGCGCGCAGCAGGCCGTGGATCTCGCGGGCCAGCGGGGTGACGTCGCGGATCGAGACCGTCCACTCGTCGGCGTAAGCCCGCGACGCCGGGCCCGACAGGCCCAGCTGGAGGGAGCGGTGGGGCAGCGGGTTCAGGCCGAGGTCGCGCTCCGGGTCCCACTGGACGCGGACCGGGGAGCGGGACAGGGTCTTCTTCCAGTCCGCGCGGTCGGTGTGCACGCGCGGCACGTAGTGCGACAGGCAGGCCCGCGCCAGGGCCCCGTCGAAGCCCTCGCGGCTGATCTCGACGGCCAGCACGGTCTCCTGGCCCTCCTTCGTGGCCCAGCCGCAGCGGTACATCATCCACAGGAACGACGGCTTGATCCACGTCATCCGCTCCCGGTTCCAGGCCGGCGGGAAGCGGCCGTCGCGGGCCGCCGGGAGGCCCAGGGCGGGGGAGTACGCCTGGTACACCGTCACGGTGGTGGCGGTGTGCGCGGCGCGGATCTGGCGGGTGGGGACGGGGTCCGGGACTTCCTGCATCGGCCCAGGGTGCGGGCCGCGCACCCGGGCCCGCCAGGCATTTTCGGCTACACCTGGTCCTCCGCCAGTTCCGCCACCCCCGTGATCCGGTGCAGGGGGTACGTGCGCACCTCGTCCGCCGTGTGGTCGTAGCCGGTGACGAAGCCGCCCTCCACCCGCACGGGTGCGATGACCCGCTGGCTCGCCGCGCCCTCGGCGTTGACGTACCCGATCCACACCGCCGACCCGGTCAGCGCCGCCGCCTGCACCGTCGCCAGGGTCTCCGCCGCGCTGGTGCGCGGCAGTTCGCCCGGCCCCGGGGCGGCCGACTGCCCGGCCGGCTCCTTGCGGACCGCCGTCGCCGCCAGGTCACCCGCCCGGACCGCCCGGACGGCCGCGCCCAGCAGCGTCGCGTCCGGCACGGGCGGCCCGTCCGGCACCGGCACCGGCGCCGTGCGCTCCGGGGTGCGGTACGCGGCCGCCCGCGCCACCAGCACGTCGCCCGTACGGGACTCCGCCGCCGGGGCATAGCCCATCGCCCGCAGCCCGTCGAGCAGCGCCCCCGGCTCCGCCTGCGCCGCCAGCACCGTCGGCGCGAGCCGGCGCAGCCCCAGGCCCGCCGAACGCTTGTCGGCCAGGATCTCGCCCAGCATGGCGTCGTCGTCGCAGCGCACGTACGAGGAGGCCGCGCCGACCCGCAGGTGCCCGTGCCGCCGCGCCACGTCGTCGATCAGGTACGCCAGCGGCTGCGGGACCGGGGTGCGGCTGTGCTCGGCGAGGAAGGCGTGCAGGTCGGAGGCGGTCTGGCCGGAGTCCAGGGCCCGGCGCACCGAACCCGGAGTGAACCGGTAGACCGTCGCCCCGCCCTTGGACTCCACGTCCGCCAGCACCGCCAGCACGTCGCCCAGCGGCCGCCGCAGCGGACCCGGCGCCACCGCCGTCAGGTCCGCCTGGAGCAGGACGTGGTCCACCGGCTCCGGCAGCAGCGGCGCCAGCAGCGGCGCCGGGTCGCGGCCCTCCAGCAGGGCCCGGCCGAACACGCTGAGCGCGCCCCGGCCGGTGACGCCCAGCACCTCCGCGTCGTGCAGGGTCCAGTGCGCGAGCCGGGCGCGCAGGTCGCTCGTGCCGCGCTCGGGCCGCTCCCACGCGAGCCGCTCCAGCAGCGCGTCCGGGTCGGGGGAGCCGCCCTCGGGCAGCGCGGCGAGGAGTTCGAGGACCCGGCGGCGCACCTCGGGCGCGGGCGAACGGTCCAGGTCGGGGCCGAGCACCGACAGGGTGCGGCCCTTGGCGTCCTGCTCGCCGACCAGCCCCGGCGTGCGGGTGGCGGCCAGCCAGGCCGAGGCCAGCGCCGACCAGCGTGCGGCGGGCGGCAGTTCGCGCCAGTCGTCGAAGGCGGGGGTGGGCGCGTACCGCTCGTCGGCCGCGCCGTCACTGGCCACCAGCCCGGCCGCGTAGGCGAGTTCGATCCAGAACGCCGCCGCCTGCTCGGTGGTGTCCAGCGTCGACGCCGCCCGCTTCAGGTCGCGCACGGCCAGCCCGCCCGCCCGCAGCACCAGCGGACCGGCGTGCTCCCAGGACTTCACCAGCTCCTCGACGGTGGCCAGCGCCGCCAGCGCCTGCCCGGCGGCGTTCGCGTCCACAAGCTGTGGACGGTGCTCGCGGTGCGCGCCGACCGGCGGCGCGACCGGCGCCGTCTCCCGGTGCGCGAGCCCGCCCCGCAGGTGCAGCGCCACCTCGCGCGGCAGCACGACCGTCCGCGCCGAGGCCGGCAGCAGCAGCCCCCGGTCCCGCAGCCAGCGCACGGGCGGCGCCGGGTTCGGCGTCACCTCCCCGTACGGCGGCCCCCACACCAGGCGCCCCAGCACCTGGTGCGCCTCCGCCGGGGCCTCGTCCAGCAGCGCCGACATCCGCTCCGGGTCGGTGAACAGCCCGGTCAGGGCCGCCACCGCCGAGACGGGGTCGTGGGTCGGGGGCAGCCCCACGGCCGCCACGATCTCCTGGACCCGGGTCGGCGACATCCCCGCCGTGGCCTCCGCGACGGTCGGCCCCAGCCCCGTCGGGGAGGGCCGCTGCGCCGAGGGGGCGAGCAGCTCCCGGGCGGTGCGGACCAGGCGCAGCCGGTCGTCGTCCCCCCACACCAGCGCCTGGTCGCGCAGGGTCCCCAGAGCCCGGGGGAGGGCGTCGCGGGCCGCCCGGCCCTCGGCGTCCCCGCCACCGGTCCCGGTCAGCAGCTCCTCCAGCACCGGGTACGGGCACGGGTCGGGGGCCACCGCGAGGGCCTCCGCCGTCTGCAGGGCGAACCGGTCGAGGCGGTCCAGCGCCCGCACGACGGAGGCCCGGGTACCGGCGCGGGTGGCCAGCTGCGTGATGTCGCCGGGCACCGGGTTCAGCAGGTCGGGGCGGGCGTGCAGCAGCGCGGCGAGCGCCGCGTCGTCCCGGCCGCGCAGCGCCTCCGCGAGGGAGCGGGGCGGGGTGGGGGCGCCGGTGCCGGGCGGAGCTTCCGTCGTGGCGTGCGCGGTGCCCCGCTGCGTGTGCGTCGCGGCGCTTCCCTGCGGACTTCCCTCGGGCACGGTGCTCGCCTCCTGGTCACGTCGGCCGGTCGTCGGCCGGTCCCCATCCGGGCAACGGTATCCGCTGCGCCGACGGCCGCTCCACGCCCGCACGCGCTACCTTCTGGGGCGTGGGGATCGAGAGCGACCATCTGGTCTACGAATACCTGAGCCGGGTCGGGGACTTGGCGCAGCAGCGGCAGCTGTCGTCGGGGGACCGGATGCGGCTCGTGTCGGGGCTGCGCGACGAGATCGACCGGCGGCGCGCCCGCTTCGACCCGGAGACCCCGGAGGCGGTGCGGGCCGTCCTGCGGCGCCTCGGCACGCCGGAGGAGGTGCTGGACGCGGTGGCCGCCACCGCCGACCCCGTCCCCCCGGCCGCCGTCGCCCCGGTCTCGGTACCGCGCCAGCGCGGCAACCGCCGCCGTCCGGGGGTGAAGCGGGCCGCCCCTTCCGGTGTTCCCGAGCCGCGGAACGTGCCGCCGCACCTGGCGGGGCTGGACGAGCTGGGCGGCCCGTCCGCGGACCACGGCGAACCCGACTGGTGGCGGCTCCCGGCCGCCGGGCGCGGGCCGCAGGTCGAGGGCTTCGCGGGCGGCATCGAGATCCCCGAGCTGCTGGGGCGCGCCGAGGAGGACCCCGCGCCCGAAGCCGCCCCGCCGGCCGCGCCGGGCGGCCTGCTGGCGTACCTCCGGCAGCGCGGGAAGAGCTCGCAGCCGCCGGCCGCGGAGGGGGCCGCGGGGGCGCGCCCGCGCCCGCACGGCTTCCTCCTGCTGGCGGCGCTGCTGCTGGCCGCGGGGGCGCTGACGGGGTACTGGCCGCTGCTCGGGGCGGGCGCGGTGGTGGCGTACGTGTCCCGGGTGCTCGGTCCGCAGGAGCGCAAGTGGGTGATCCTGGGCGTGCCCGCCGCGGTCTTCACCGCGGCGATGCTGTGGCTGTGGGGCCGCGCCACGGGCCGCTGGGGCGACCCCCTCCCGCAGACGCAGCTGGGCCCGGCCTTCCAGTCCATGTGGCCCACCCTGGCCCGCACAGCGAGCGCCACCCTGGCGGCGTACCTGGGCTGGCGCAGCAGGCGCAGGTAGGGGGGCGGGGCGGGGGAGGGCGGGGTCCCGGCCTCCCCCGCCCGGCCTGCCGGACCGGTTCCGCCCGAGGGAAGGCGGCTGCTTCCCGCCCCTCCCCACCCTCCGCACGGCGAAGGCTTGGTCTAAAAATGGGGCAAGAGCTGACATTCCGCCAAATAACGTTATCCGATAAGCCAACCTCCGCTTAGCCTCACGTGGTTCGCTGGAGTCTCGGCACAATGGCGCTATGACCTCCCACATCCCCCCACAGCTCACCGTCGGGTTCGACCTCGACATGACGCTCATCGACTCCCGCCCCGGCATCCACGCCGCCTGGTCGGCGCTCGCCGCGAAGACCGGGGCGTTCATCGACGCCGACCTGGCCATCACGCGTCTCGGGCCCCCGCTGGAGGAGGAGCTGGCGTACTGGTTCCCCGAGGAGCAGATCCCCGCGATGCGGGACCTCTACCGGGAGATGTACCCCGACCACGCCATCGAGCCGACGCCCGCGATGGCCGGGGCCCGTGAGGCCGTCAAGGCCGTCCAGGCGCTCGGCGGGCGGGCCATCGTGGTGACGGCGAAGAACGAGCCCAACGCCCGCCAGCACCTCGAGCACCTCGGGATAGAGGCCGACGCCGTCATCGGGTGGCTCTGGGCCGAGGGCAAGGCCAAGGCGCTGCGCGAGTACGGCGCGCAGGTCTACGTCGGCGACCACATCGGCGACGTGCGCGGCGCCCGGACGGCCGGGGCGGTGTCGGTGGCGGTGGCGACCGGGCCGTGCGCGGCGGAGGAGCTGCGCGAGGCCGGGGCCGACGTGGTGCTGGACGACCTCACCGCGCTGCCGCAGTGGCTGGCGGAGTTCGCCCGCACCCTCTCGGCCTGAGGAGGCGTCAGGCGTCAGGCGTCAGGCGGCCTGGGACGCCCGGGCCGCCCGGCGCTGGGCCGCCGCCGAGCGGAGCACGCCGGCGGCGGAGATCGCGAAGCCGACGCCCATGAGCATGCACACCGCCCACGCGTACGACGGGAACGGGTCGGTGCCCAGGAACAGCGGGGCGATCGTCACGAGGGTCGCCACGGCGCCCACGATGAAGACGATGCCGCCGGCCTTGACCAGCCCGTCGCCGGGGCGTGCTTCGTCGGGGTGAGGAGTAACAGTCACCCCACCAGGGTAGTTCCCTGGCCGAAGCGGTCCAGCGCGAAGGACCGGGGAACGTCTTGCCACCCGTTTCAGGACCATTAGCCTGGAGGAGGCGGGTCGAAGGACCCGCTGTACTGCTATCCGGAGCCGTTCACCTCGGCAAACCGGACCCGACGAGCACAAGGACAGAGGACGGACGTGCCTACCGGCAAGGTCAAGTGGTTCAACAGCGAGAAGGGCTTCGGCTTTCTCTCCCGAGACGACGGCGGAGACGTCTTCGTGCACTCGTCGGTGCTCCCCGATGGGGTCGAGGCGCTCAAGCCCGGGCAGCGCGTGGAGTTCGGTGTCGTCGCGGGGCAGCGCGGTGACCAGGCGCTTTCGGTGGTCGTGCTGGAGCCGACGCCGTCCGTGGCGGCCGCGCAGCGGCGCAAGCCCGACGAGCTCGCCTCGATCGTGCAGGACCTGACGACCCTGCTGGAGAACATCACCCCGATGCTCGAGCGCGGCCGCTACCCCGACAAGGTGCACGGCGCGAAGATCGCCGGCCTGCTGCGGGCGGTGGCCGACCAGCTGGACGTCTGATCGTCGGATCGTTTC
Organism: Streptomyces sp. NPDC001594; assembly: GCF_042893675.1. NCBI lineage: Bacteria > Bacillati > Actinomycetota > Actinomycetes > Kitasatosporales > Streptomycetaceae > Streptomyces > Streptomyces sp. NPDC001594. The sequence goes on from NZ_JBIAVB010000027.1 coordinate 47,191, forward strand.
CTCACGCGTAGCCCGGTGCCCCGCCGCTCGTCCGAGCCGCGGGGCGCCGTCGTGTGCGGGGAGCGCCTACGGGAAGCTCAGCGCGTCCGGGGCGATGGCCGGCACCAGGCCTTCGGCAGCGGCCCTGGTCAGCAGCCCGCGCACGGCCGCGTAGCCGGCGTCGCCCAGGTCGGCGGTGAACTCGTTCACGTACAGCCCGATGTGCTGGTCGGCGACCTTCGGGTCCAGTTCCTGCGCGTGCGCCCGTACGTAGGGCCGGGAGGCCTCGGGGTCCTCCCAGGCCATCCGCACCGACGTACGGGCCGCCTCGGCCAGCGCGCGCAGGGTGTCGGCGCCCAGGGACCGCTTGGCGATGATCGCGCCGAGCGGGATCGGCAGGCCGGTGGTGGACTCCCAGTGCTCGCCCATGTCGGCCAGGCAGTGCAGCCCGTACTCCTGATAGGTGAACCGGGCCTCGTGGATGACGAGCCCGGCGTCGACCCGGCCGTCGCGCACCGCCGGCATGATCTCGTGGAAGGGCAGCACGACGACCTCGCCGACCCCGGCGGGCAGCACGTCCGCCGCCCACAGCCGGAACAGCAGGTACGCGGTGGAGCGCTCGCTCGGTACCGCGACCGTCCTGCCCGTCAGGTCCAGGCCGGGCTCGCGGGTGAGGACGAGGGGGCCGCAGCCGCGTCCCAGGGCGCCGCCGCAGGGCAGCAGGGCGTACTCCTCCAGCACCCACGGCAGTACCGCGTACGACACCTTCAGCACGTCCAGCTCGCCGCGCTCGGCCATGCCGTTGGTGACGTCGATGTCGGCGAAGGTCACGTCGAGGGCGGGCGCCCCCGGGACGCGGCCGTGCGCCCACGCGTCGAAGACGAAGGTGTCGTTCGGGCAGGGGGAATAGGCGATGTCGAGCGTGCTCAGGGGGGTGTGGTCAGCGGTCGCGGTCATGGCGTTCTCCCCAGGTGACGAGTACGGGTCCCAGCGCGCGGAACCCGTCGGCGAGGGCGGCCAGCGCGTCCCCGATCCGCCAGGCGGCCCGGTCGCGCGGCCCGACGGCGTTGGACACGGCGCGGATCTCCAGCACCGGCAGCCCGTGCGCGGCGGCCGCCTCCGCCACCCCGAAGCCCTCCATGGCCTCGGCGCCGGCGAGCGGGTGCCGGGCGGCGAGCTCGGCGGCGCGGGCGGCGCTGCCGGTGACGGTGGAGACGGTGAGGACGGGCGCGAGCAGCGCCCCGGTGGCCTCGGCGGCCCGGGCGGCCAGCTCGGCGGGCGGAAGGTGCACGCTGCGGCCGAAGCCGAGCTCCTGCACGGGGACGAAGCCGTCGGGGGTCTCGGCCCCCAGGTCGGCGGCGACGAGCGCGTCGGCGACCACGAGCGAGCCGGGCGGGGCGGCGGGCGCGAACCCGCCGCCGATGCCGGCGGAGATGACGAGCGAGTAGTCGGCCAGCGCGAGGGCGGTGGCCGTGGCGGCCGCGGCGGAGGCCGGGCCGACCCCGCCGACGAGCACGTCGGCGGCGAGGCCGGGCAGGTCCCGGCGGGTGATGAGGTACCCCCCGGGCAGGGTGCGCGGTTCGGGTGTGACCGGGTCCTGATGAGGGGTGAGCCCGGAGGCCGCGGAGTCGGCCTCCGCGGCCACGGCGGTCACGATCAGCGCGCGCACGCTGTTGCGCCTGCCGCTTGTTACTTCTTGAGCTTGAGCTTGAAGGACCAGACGGCGAGGGGCTTGCCGTCCTCGCCGACCTGGACGAAGCTCAGCATCTTCGACTGGGGCGCCTCGCCCTGGCCGCCGGTCGCGAAGACGTCGGCGCCCGCGAAGCTGCGGTAGGTGTTCGCGGAGGGCTCGGTGATCGGCTGGCCGTCGAGGACCGCCTGCCACTTCTTGCCGTCCTCGACGACCTTCGGCTCGACGCCGAGGCGCAGCGTGTCGCCGCGGCCGTACTCGATGGTCTTGGCGTTCTTCTTGCCGGTGAGGCACTCCTGGACCTTGTCCATGGAGAGGTCCTTGCCGTCGGAGCGGCACTCGGCCTCGGCGGACACCGACGAGCTGCCGACGGTCACGGTCGCGAGCGGCGTCGGCTTGTCGCTGTCGCAGGCGGACAGGAGGAGGAGGCCGGCGGACACGGCTCCGAGGGCCGCGACGCTGCGGCGGGCCCTACCCGGGAAAAGCGGTGCGGTCATGAGCCGAAGGCTATCGGGCCGGTGGGCCGCGCCGCCGCACGGGGGGTGTACGGCGGCGTGGCCCTGCCCTCCGCCGGGGGCTCCGCCCCCGGACCCCCGCGCCTCAAACGCCGGCGGGGCTGGATTTCGCCGCCCCGCCCCTACGCCACCCGGGTGCGGGTGGAGCCACGGGGGTGGCGGGTGGTGAGGAAGCCGCGCAGGGCCACCGCGGTGCCCAGGGCGACGACCGCCGAGGCGACCGCCATCCCAAGGACCCCGTTCAGCGGCAGGGCGATGCCGATGCCGCCCCCCACCACCCACGCCATCTGCAGCAGCGTCTCCGAGCGGGCGAAGGCCGACGTGCGGACGGCCTCCGGGACGTCGCGCTGGATCATCGCGTCCAGCGACAGCTTCGCCAGCGCCTGGCAGAAGCCCGCCGTGCCGGCCAGGACCGCCATGAACGGGCCGCTGAAGACCAGGGCCGAGAGGATCGCCACGCCCAGCGTGGCGGACAGGACGGCGGCCACGATCGCCTCCGGGGCGCGGGCCCGCAGCCACGCCCCCACCGCCGTCCCGCACGCGTTGCCCACGCCCGCGGAGGCGCCCACGATGCCGAGGGACACCGCCGCGCTCTGGCCGCCCAGCGGCTGCTCGCGCAGCAGGAACGCCAGGAAGAAGATCAGGAACCCGGACAGCACCCGCATCGCCGCGTTCGCGAGGAGCCCGCAGAGCACCGGACGGCTCACCGTGCGCAGCCCGGGCCGTTTCGAGTGGGCCTCGTGGGTGGAGAGGCGGGCCCGGCGTTCGCCCTTGGCGTCGTCCACCTTGTGCGGCAGCTGGAACGCCGCGAACGTCCCCCACACGAAGATCGCGCAGGCCCCGTACAGCGGCCACGGCGGCCCGAGCGCGTGCAGTCCGGCCCCCACCGGCGCCGCCGCGCCCGTCGCGAGGAGGCCGGCGAGGGTGACCCGGGAGTTGGCCTTCACGAGGGAGAACCCGGGCGGCAGGAGGCGCGGGACCACCGCGCTGCGGACGACTCCGTACGCCTTCGACGCCACCAGGACGCCCAGGGCCGCCGGGTACAGCTCCAGCCCGCCCGTCGCCACCGCGCCCGACATCGTCAGCGCGAGCAGCGCCCGCGTCAGCATCGCGCCCGCCATCGCCGCCCGCCGCCCGTGCGGCAGCCGGTCCAGCAGGGGGCCGATGACGGGGGCCAGCAGGGTGAAGGGGGCCATGGTGATGGCCAGGTACAGGGCCACCCGTCCGCGTGCCTCGTCCGTGGGAACGGAGAAGAAGACGGTGGAGGCGAGCGCGACCGTGATCATGACGTCGCCGGCGCCGTTGATCGCGTGCAGTTCGATCAGCCGGCCGAGCCCCGATTCCCCGGCGCCGTGGGCGTGCGTGACGCGCCGGATCCCGCGTGCCGTACCGGTGAACGGGAGGTGCAGGGCACGCCCGACCGCCCGGCCGGCCCGCCTGGCCGGTCCCGAGCCGTCTGCGGACGACCGTACGGGAGCCACTTGGACATAGTGCCCCAGAGCGCCCCCCGGGACCCGCCCCGGCGCGTCCGGGCGGGACGAGGGGGTGGTCCGGCGGGTCGTCCGGGGGTCGCCCGGGGGGCGCCGATGTCCGCGAATCGGACCTCGCATGTGGGCCGAAGCCGTCGGAGGAGGTAGCGTGCGTAGCGCGCCACCGGCGGTTGCTCTTGGCCGCGCGCCTCTTCGCGATCCCGCAGAATGGATCACATGGGGTGCGCCCGAGGCCGATCGGGGCGCGGACGTCGACGCGGCCCACTGGTCCGCTCCGCCCGCGCTACGTACGGACGAGACCGTTGGGTCGTTGTGGACGACAGTACGGACGGCGCACTCGTGAGACGGCGTAGGAGAGAACGAGACCTGTGAGTGCTGCGACGACGCGAAGCCGTACCCCGCGTACCCCCGCCCCCGACCGCCTGTGCGCCGAGGCCGTGGAGCTCGCCCGCGAGGCGGCCGAGGAGGCCGCCTACCCCGGTGTGGTGGGCGAGCACGTCTCGGTCGTAGCGGAGGGTGACCGGGTCGTCACGCACTTCTTCGAGTGCAAGGAAGCGGGCTACCGCGGCTGGCGCTGGGCCGTCACGGTCACCCGTGCGTCGCGCGCCAAGAACGTCACCCTGGACGAAACGGTGCTGCTGCCGGGTGACGACGCGCTGCTCGCGCCCGAGTGGGTGCCGTGGAGCGAGCGGCTGCGTCCGGGCGACATGGGTCCGGGCGACCTGCTCCCGACGGAGGCGGACGACCTGAGGCTGGAGCCCGGGTACACCGGCGAGGACGTGCCGCCGCCGAACTCGCTGGTCTCGCCGGAGATGGCCGAGCTGGTGGAGGCGGAGGACGCCGACGTCACCGACCGGGCGGTCGTGCCGGCGCGCGGGTCGATCACGGCCGTCGCCGAAGAGCTGGGGATGCGGCGTGCGCGGGTGCTGTCCCGGTACGGGCTGCACACGGCCGCCGACCGCTGGGACGAGGCCTTCGGGTCGAAGACGCCGATGGCGCAGGCGGCGCCGGCGTCGTGCGTGTCGTGCGGCTTCCTGGTGGCCATCGGAGGGTCGCTGGGGCAGGCCTTCGGGGTGTGCGCGAACGAGTTCGGGCCGGCGGACGGGCGGCTGGTGTCGCTGTCGTACGGCTGCGGGGGGCACTCGGAGGCGGCGGTGATGCCGAAGCCGCCGAAGCCGGCGGAGCCGGTGCTGGACTCGATGGCGATCGACGAGTTCCCGCTGCGGCCGGCCGCCGACACGGGGTCGGTGCCCGTGGCGGGCCTGCCGTCCGAGGACCTCGGGCACTCGTAGCCGTCGCGCTGCCGCCGCGGGGGCCTGCTCCGCGGCGCGGTGACGCCGTACGCTCGGCCCCATGGACATGGTGGGGATGACCGGGCGGGTGACCGGGCTCGTCGGGCCGGGGCTGGTCGGGGAGGTCATCGTGCGCGTCCGGGGCGGCGCCGAGCACTTCCTCGCGTACCCCGCCCCGGGGGAGAGCGCGCGGATCGCGGTCGGGGCGGTGGTCACCGTCGTGGAGTACCAGGCGCCGCGCACCGTCTACGTGATGGCCGTGTACGAGGGCTGAGGGCCGGTCGCCGTCGCCCCTCGTATCAAGATGGCGACAAGAATGATCCAGCCACTTCTCCAGCACCCCCGCGCAGGCGCACACTCACCCCCGTCGGTGCCGAACGGCGCCGCGCTAAGGGGGCGTTGCCGATGGCTATCGGCGTCGTGGCGGGAGTGGTTCTCGCCGCAATCATTGCCTTGATCGGCCTGTTCAAGCTCATGTGGCGGGTGGCCGAACCGAACGAGGCGCTCGTCATCTCCGGGTCCACGCACAAGACCGAGGGCATCGGCGAGGGCATGGGCTTCCGGATCGTCACCGGCCGGGGCACGCTCGTCCTGCCCGGTGTGCAGGCGGTGCGCAAGCTGTCGCTGGACCTCAACGAGACGCAGCTGAACGTGGACTGCGTGACCCACCAGGGGATCCCGCTGCGGGTCAAGGGCGTCGTGATCTTCAAGATCGGCGACGACTACGTGTCCATCGCCAACGCCGCGCGCCGTTTCCTCGACCAGCAGAAGATGATGCCCGAGCGGGTGCACATCGTCTTCGCCGGCCATCTGCGGTCCATCGTCGGTGGTCTGACGGTCGAGGACATGATCCGCGACCGGGAGAAGCTGACCGGGCAGACCCGGGCGGCCTGCGGGACCGAGATGGAGAAGCTCGGGCTGATCGTGGACTCGCTGCAGATCCACGAGATCGAGGACCCGACGGGGTACATCAAGAACCTCGCGATGCCGCACGCGGCCGCCGTGCAGCGCGACGCGCGCATCGCCCAGGCCGAGGCGAACCGGCTGGCGACGGAGGCCGAGCAGACGGCCTTCGCCCGGATGGCCGAGGCAACCCGGGACAGCGAGATCCTCCAGGCCGGCTACCAGGCCGAACGGGACAAGGCCGCGGCCACCGCCCGGCAGGCGGGCCCGCTGTCCGAGGCGGCCGCCCGCCAGGAGGTCGTCGTGCAGGAGACCCGGGTCGCGGAGCTGGAGGCGCACCGGCGGGAGCAGCAGCTCCAGGCCGACGTGCGCAAGCCCGCGGACGCGGCGGCGTACCAGACGAGGACGCTCGCCGAGGCGGAGCGCGACGCCCGCATCTCGGCGGCGCAGGCCAAGGCGAAGGAGACCGAGCTGGCGGCCGCCGCCGAGGCGACCCGGGTCAAGACGGCCGCGGCCGCCGAGGCCCAGGCCACCGAGGCGCGCGGGCACGCGGCGGCCACCGCGACCCGGGTCGGCGGTGAGGCGGAGGCGGCGGCCACCCAGGCCAAGGGCCTCGCGGCGGCCGAGTCGGCGCGGGCGAACGGTCTCGCGCAGGCGGAGGCGGCCAAGGCCAAGGGTCTGGCGGAGGCCGAGGCGATCAAGGCGCGGGCGGCGGCGCTGGCGGAGAACCAGGAGGCCGTGGTCGCCCAGCAGCTCGCGGAGAACTGGCCGGCGATCGTCCAGGCGGGCGCGGGTGCCTTCGGCAACGTCGAGCACATGGTGCTGCTGAACGGGGCCGAGGGGATGTCGGAGATGTTCGCGAAGGCCCTGACGATGGGCGGCACGGGGCTGGGCGTGGCCCGGCAGCTGCTGGCCTCGATGGCCGATCGGCAGAAGGGCGAGGGGGGCGGGGAGGCGCAGGCCCCCGCCGCCGCCCCCGTGAACGGCACGGCCCCCGGCGGCCGCACCCGGATCCCCCTCGACGAGGACCGCACCTGACCGACGTCAGGCGCCGGCGCCGGCCGGTTGTACGCGCGGCCTACGCGGGGCCCGTCGGCCCCGCGTACGCCGCCGCGCGGCCGTCGGTCGCCTCGGGCGGCCGGGGCCGTCCGGCGGGTTTGGGCGGTGTGTGCGGGGCCCGCGGCCTCGCGTGCGCGGCGCCCACGGCCGTCGGTCCGGCGGGCGACGGCTGGGGAGGCCTGGGCCGTCCGGCGTTACGCGCGCGGGGGTGGTCGGGTTCGTGTTCGCGGGGCCGTCAGGGCTTCGGGCGGCGGCGCAGGGTGCGTTTGGCCGCCAGGGTCAGGGCCGTGGCGGCCGCGAGGAGCAGGGCGGCCTTCGTGAAGCCGCCGCCCTGCCCGTCCGACGGGCCCTTCTGCCCGGCCGGGCCGGCGGCCGGCGGGCGGGCGGAAGGGGCCGAGGGGGGCGGGGTGGTGGCGGGGGCCACGGGGACGGCCACCACGCGGCTGTTCACGCCCTCCGCCCCGAACAGCAGCGTCCGCCCGTCCGGGGAGTACGTCACCGACTCCGCCTGCCCCTGCCAGGGCGCGTCCACCCGCTCGCCCTCCCCGCGCGGGCGGCCGTCCTGCCACGGGTACGTCCGCGCCGTGAAGTAGCCGCGCAGCGTCAGCCGGGTGCCGTCCGGGGAGAACGCCCCGTCCGTCACCCACGGCACCTCCGCGATCCGCCGGAAGACGTTGCGCCCGTCCGGGGACAGCGTCTCCGGGCCCTCGTACAGGCCGCCGCCCTTCTCGTTCTTGCTCGCGATGTACACCCGGCCCGTCACCGGATGCACCATCAGCGCCTCCGCGTTGCGCGGCCCGTCCGCGTACACCGCCGTGAACTGCTCGGCCGTGACCGTCGCGTCGCGCAGCTCCTTCGGCTCCGGGAAGCGGTAGATCCACACGTGGTCCCAGGTGCCGTCCCGGTTGTCCCCGATGTCACCGACGTAGAGGTTCCCGTCCGGGCCCAGCGAGATGGCCTCCACGTCGCGCGGGGTGCCGATGCCGCCCATCGTGATCCGGGCCACCGTCTTCCCCGTCGCCGAGTCCACCGCGTACACGTACGGGCCGTCGTCGCTGTCGTTGTGGGTCCAGTAGACGCCCGGGTGGATCCGGCTGGCCGCCAGCCCGCTCGACTCCGTGATCCGCGGATCGGTGATCGTGAACCCGGACGCCGTGGGCGCCGGGCTGCCGGCCGGGGCGGCACCGTTGGCCGCCGCGGGGCCCGCGAGCAGCAGGCCCAGGGCGAGGGCGGCGGGAACGGCGGTCGTCGGGGCGGTCGGCAGGCGCATCCCCCCAGCCTGCCAGCCCCCGCCCCGTCAGGGGCCGTGCCCGCCCCCGCCCCCGGCGTGTCCGGCATCACAGGGGTGCGCGCCACCCGATCCGCGATGATGACCGGATGCGTTTCATGTTCGTCGGCGATTCCATGACCATCGGACGCGCCGGCGACTTCACCTGGCGCTACCGGATGTGGCAGCACCTGCGCGCCACCCTGGGCGACGGCTCCTTCGAGATCGTCGGCCCGCGCAGCGCGCTGTACGACACGGCCGGCGACCCCGCGGCCGGCGACGACTACGCCGCCCCGGACTTCCCCGCGGCCGCCCGCCGCCACCTGGCCGGCTGGGGCGAGGGCTGGCAGCACATGGCCCCGCTGATCGGGCCCGCCGTCCGCGAGAGCGGGGCCGACGTGCTGCTCGTCTCCCTCGGCCTGATCGACCTCGGCTTCTACACGAACGCCGAGCAGACCGCCGAGAACGTCCGCGCGTTCATCGCGGCCGCCCGGGCGGCCCGCCCCGGCGTCCGGATGGTGTTCCTGCCGGTCATACCCAACGTCCGCGCCGAGGCGGACGCCCCCTTCGCCGCCGAGGTCGTCCGGTTCAACGAGCTCCTCGCCAAGACCGTCGCCGACCTCGGCGACGCCGCCTCGCCGGTGCTCCTGGCCGCGCGCCCGCAGGCGTACGACATCCACCGCGACACCTACGACGGCACCCACCCCAACGCCTCCGGCGAGCACCGGCTGGCCGGGGAGTTCGCGGCCGTCCTCCACCAGGCCTGGGGCATCGGCGGCCCCTACCGTCCGGCGGCGGACGACGCGTAACGCGCCCCGGGGGCGGGGGTCTTGCTTCGAGGACACTCCAAGCCATTGACTTGGTCCCCATGAAGTACACGCAGCTCGGACGCACCGGCCTCAAGGTCAGCCGACTCGTACTCGGCACGATGAACTTCGGTCCGCAGACCGACGAACCCACCAGTCACACCATCATGGACGCCGCCCTCGACGCGGGCGTCAACTTCTTCGACACCGCCAAGCAGGCATTTTGATGCCCGTGCCGAGTGACCCTCAGGCGTAGGCAGGCCGCGGCAATCTCACGGCTTGCCGCTATGTCCTTGAGAGCAGCATGGCTTGCAAGCCTCTAATCAGAGCACGCACACCCTATGCCCCAACGCGTGGACAACCTAGGGTGAGACGCCGGGTCGATGGAGTTCTATCCGGGGACCACGCCTTGAGGGGGGCAGGATGGGTGACGCGCGAATTTCGACCACCATTTCTCCGCTTACCAGTGACTGGAACACGGATCGCTACTCTGAAAAGGGTTGGCCTCAATTCCTAGACTCCGTCACTATAGCCGGGCTTCGCGGCTGGGCAGGGGAAACGGTCGAGTTTCGATTCCCGGTAACGGCAATCGCCGGAGAAAATGGAGCCGGTAAGAGTACCGTACTCAAGGCGGCCGCAGCCGCTTACCGTGCCCCGGATAAACTTTCCGAGATGCGCACCTTCTACCCGGATGACTTCTTCCCTAACACTCCATGGGAGCGCGTAGAGAAGGTGAGCCTCCTTTATCAATTCCATCTCGGCGTGTCCGTCAGTGCATTGAATCTCCGAAAGCCGAGCAAGCGGTGGCGCGGCATGCCGGACCGGGTCGGTCGCCCTGTATTCTTCCTTGACATTAGTCGCATTCAGCCGATCGACACTCTGATCGGATACGGAAAGATCGCGAAGCAGTCAACCTTTCGCGGAAATGAAACAGAGTTCTCTGACGCCGACAGGAACACCCTGGCGAGGATCATGAACAAGTCGTACACTGCCGGCAAAATGGCGACGTACGAGCAGAAGCAGATTGGAATTCTCTCAACGGCCGAGGGGGAGTACTCCAATTTTCACCAGGGTGCCGGTGAGGACACTACGACAGATCTCGTAACGCTGCTACGCGCGGCACCGCGCAACTCGCTCGTGATCATCGACGAGATCGAGTCGTCACTCCACCCCAGAGCGCAACGTCGTCTCATGGCAGAACTGTTCTCCATAGCGCGCAGTCAGAGAATTCAGTTCATCCTCTCCACTCATTCGCCGTACGTGTTGGAGCAACTGCCGACCGAAGCGCGGGTCTATATTCAGCTGGAGCGCGGCGGAACCCGGGATGTAATCTATGGCGTTACCCCGGATTTTGCCATGTCGCTGATGGATGATGTAGACCATGCCGAGTTGACTCTTTACTGCGAAGACAGGGAGGCGGTGGTCATGATCGACGCCCTACTGTCCGTCGAGCACCCCGACCTCCGGAGACGGATTTCCATCACCCCTGTAGGGCCTGCTAGTACAGTGAAAACCCTCGGTCGTCTTTCTCTCGAAGAAAAGCTTCCCGGGAAATCAATCGGCGTACTCGATGGCGATCAACAGTCAGCGCCCGGATGCGTGAAGATGCCGGGAATTATCGCGCCCGAACGGGAAGTGTTTGAGAACTCAGACGAAGACTACTGGGATGTCGTTGCGCAAAGACTGGGAGTCCGAACCGGTGACCTGCTGGACGCGGTCGAAGATGCCAGGCGACTTGAGAATCATCACGCATGGTCTCGGCGGATCGCTGAGGATCTAGGCCCCCGTGTTCGCACAGATCGGGTATGGGAGGATGCGGTATCCGTGTGGGCGCAGCAAGTCGTGGATAGCGCTGCCCGAACGGAGTTTGCGAAGTATATCCTTAGCCGCCTTGATGGCTGATTCGGTCGGCTTCCTCGCTTGAGTTGTGCGTGCTGCCGTAGCCAGCCGTTGGGCTACGGCAGCACATACCTCTATCCGTCACCAGGCGAAGGCCTCCGGGGACGGTCCCGGCCCGGGGAAGATCTCATCCAGCCCGGCCAGCACCTCTTCGCTCAGCTCCAGCTCCAGCGCCCGCAGGGCGCTCTCCAACTGCTCGGCGGTGCGCGGGCCGACGATGGGGCCCGTCACTCCGGGCCGGGTGAGCAGCCAGGCCAGGGCGGCCTCGCCGGGCTCCAGGCCGTGCTTGTCGAGCAGGTCCTCGTACGCCTGCACCTGCGCCCGTACCGTGCTGTTGGCCAGCGCGTCCGCGGACCGGCCGGAGGCGCGCCGGCCGCCCTCGACCTCCTTCTTGATGACCCCGCCCAGCAGCCCGCCGTGCAGCGGGGACCACGGGATGACCCCGAGGCCGTACTCCTGGGCCGCCGGGATGACCTCCATCTCGGCCCGCCGCTCGGCGAGGTTGTAGAGGCACTGCTCACTGACCAGGCCGACCATCCCGCGCCGGGCGGCCGTCTCGTTGGCCTGGGCGATCTTGTAGCCGGGGAAGTTGGAGGAGCCCGCGTAGAGGATCTTGCCCTGCTGGATGAGCACGTCCACGGCCTGCCAGATCTCCTCGAAGGGGGTCCGGCGGTCGATGTGGTGGAACTGGTAGACGTCGATGTGGTCGGTCTGGAGCCGCTTGAGGCTGGCCTCGACGGCCCGGCGGATGTTCAGCGCCGACAGCCGGTCCTCGTTGGGCCAGGTCTCGCCCTCGCGGGACATGGACCCGTAGACCTTGGTGGCCAGGACCGTCTTCTCGCGGCGGCCACCACCCCCGGCGAACCAAGTGCCGATGATCTCCTCGGTGCGCCCCTTGTTCTCACCCCACCCATACACGTTGGCCGTGTCCACGAAATTCAGACCTGCGTCGAGGGCGGCGTCCATGATTCCGTGGCTGGTCGGTTCGTCTGTCTGCGGACCGAAGTTCATCGTGCCGAGGACGAGTCGGCTGACCTTGAGTCCGGTGCGTCCGAGCTGCGTGTACTTCATGGGACCCAAGCCAACTGCTTCGAGTCCACTCAAGGCAAGAGCGGCCCGCGCAGCCCTCGATTTATGCGACAACGCGCATAGTCGCGTTGATGCATAGACGGCTGACCACTGCGCTCCGTACGGTCTTGGTGGCCGGCCCTGACCAGGGCCGCGAACCAGGGGGTTCACATGGCTCGTGAGGAACTGACTCGACTCACCGGCAACGGAAACGGCGAATGCGGACAGGGCGACTGCCCCAACGTGTACCGCACTGCCTCCGGCTCCTTCATCGTGCAGGGAGACCTGTCCGATGCCTTCACACCGCCCGGCGGCGAGGGGCTCGTCGAGATCCCTGAGAGCGTCTTGAGGGAGGCCGTACGTGCTCTTGGATGGTGATGAGTGGCAGTCCAAGTTCCGCGACTTCAAGAGCGAGGCATGGCGGCTTGAGACCCTCTCCCAGTACCTGGTCCCGCAGGAGGCGGAGGAGTTTGCTGCCTTCAGGAACGGTGCGCGGTTCCAAGGGCCCTACGAGGACTCCTGGACGGCTCTGATTCGCAGGCACTCCGCTGCCGGGGGATGCGTCGGACGGGTGCACATTGTGTGCCGCCCGCTCTCGGACTACCTGCGCTTCGAGTTCGAGCGGTACTACCGACACCAGGCACCTGTCGGGGAAGACATCCGCATCCTTGATGTGACCAACCGGCCGAACCCGCTGCCGGACGTCCAGGACTTCTGGATGTTCGACCGCTCCACGGTCGTGCTGATGCACTACGAGGAGGATGGACGGCAGATCTCCCGCGAACTGTACGAAGGTGATCCCGCCCCCTTCATCGAGTACCAGCGCATCGCAGTGGAAGCGTCCGTCCCGTTCCTGGAGTACGTACGCGCGTGACGTTCGAGCCTGAGCGGATGGGCCAGTCCAGCCGGGAGCTGGCCGACAAGCTCCGCGACCTGCGCAAGCGGTCTGGGCTCTCCGGAGCCCGGATCGCGGCGCGCTGCAACATGTCCCAGTCCAAGATCAGCCGGATCGAGAACGGCAAGGTCCGGCCGTCGTTGGTGGACGTAGAGCAGATCCTGAGAGCGATCGACGCACCGACCGAGCTCGTCGCGGAAGTCTCTGCCCTGGCACGCATGGCGAACACCGACTGGCAGGACGCCCGGTCACTCCGGCGCAAGGGCCTGGACAAGAAGCAGTTCGAACTCGCCGGCCTGGAGACGGCCAGCACCGATCTCCGGTACTTCCTCCTGTCGATGATCACCGGCCTGCTCTCGACCCCCGAATACATCCGCGCCAGCCTGGCGCACATCCCCGGCGACCACTCGAAGGCCGTGGCGAAGAAGCTGGAGCGACAGGAGGTCCTCTACGACCGCTCGAAGCGGTTCACGTTCATCCTCACCGAGCAGGCCGTGCGCTGGCCGCTGGTACCGCCGGATGCGCTGGCCGTGCAGATCGACCGGCTGGTCTCATTGACGCACCTCCCCAACCTGCGCTTGGGCGTCATCCCTCTCGGTCCGGCGACGGCTCCGGCCCCGCTGAACACCTTCACCGTGTATGACGACCGCATAGCGACGGTCGAAGTGTCCACGGGCGTCCTGGTCCTGCGCGATCCGAGAGTCGTACGCGCCCACCTTCAGGAGTTCGCTGTTTACGAGGATCTGGCCCTCTTCGGGGATGGCGCCCGGGAGCACCTCACCTCGTGGTCCGCGAGCTGCCGTCGTTGATCTTTAGTCCACAACGCGAATGAAGCTGTGGAGCGGTCGCTTCTCCGGGAAACGATGACGTGCCGTCGAGCAGAAGTGATCCCTGGAAGGCATACGCCATGAGCAGAGCGCAGACGACCATGTCGGGGCCGATGCACCTGTCGCTGCCGAACATGCCGCCGAAACCGGCGGACGAGTGTGGGGTGTGCAGGGCCTTGGCCGCGCAGCGGCAGGAGGCTCGGAGCCGGGGCGATCTGTCGGCGGTGACCGATGCGGACGTAGAGCTCCGTAACCACCCGCACCGAGATCGGAGGCCGTGATGACGCGCTCGGTCCTGCGGTACGTGGAACACCGCATCAGCCGTCACCCGGGGACGGACGTGACCTTCGAGGCCGAGTGCCTGCGCTGCGACTGGCAGGCGCCAGCCTCGGACGACGGAGCAGCGGTGGACATCGAGTGCATGAGCCACACAGGCCGCACGGGACACCAAGGTTTCCGCCGCTGGTGCACGTCCTTCGCGTGGGTCGAGCGCACGGGATAGTCCACGGTCGCATCGTGGGAGGCCGTGCTTCGCGGCGAAGCTAGGCTCCCGCGCATGACGAATGATCTCGGTTACACCTGCTCATGCTGCGGCGAGTACCACGCGGAGCTTCCGATGGGCTACAGCACCACAGCTCCCGACGTCTGGGACGAGAGCTTCGAGGGCCGGCCCGACAGCCTGCTCTCCTCGGACCAGTGCGTCATCAACGCCGAGCACTACTTCGTCAGGGGTCTGATCGAGATACCGGTCATCGGCAGCGATGAGGTGTTCTCGTGGGGGGTCTGGGTTTCGCTCAGCCGGGACAACTTCTCCCAGGCTGCCGACATGTGGAACACGCCGGGACGCGAAGCGGAGAAGCCGTACTTCGGCTGGCTCACCACCGAGCTTCCGATCTACTCGACCAGCACCATCAACCTGAAGACGAACGCTCACACCCGCCCGGTCGGCCAGCGCCCCTACATCGAACTCGAACCCACCGACCACCCCCTCGCAGTCGAGCAGCGCACCGGCATCACTCTCGACCGCGTACGTCAGATTGCCGAAGTCGTCCTCCATGGCAACGGCGAGAACGGCTGACCGACAAAGCTGTTCGGGTCGGCGGCGAAGGGGTGGGGTATGACCCCCTGAGCCTGACAAGGCAGACCGCCACGTCTTGGCAGTTGAGATCCTGCCACGGTTCCCAAGGCCGTCAGACAATGGCGAAGGGAGGCGACTGCGAAGAACATGCAGGTCAAGCCACCGCACCCCATCCGACCGTTGGCCAGGAGGCTGCACAAGAGTGCAGCCCTTTGAGCTCATCTTTCGAGGCTTCGCTCTTTTGGGGGCGCGCAGCACCCCATCTGGGTAGCTTTCTGGCCTTCGTCTTTGGGGCCCCTGCGGGGCCGTTCTGTCGAAGCAGGCTCGGGCGACGGCGGCCTGACGGCCGCCCTTGCCTCTGCCGCTGAGGGCGCTGCCGCGCCTCGCTCCCCTTCGCCGCTGCTCAGCATGACGCTTTGTGCTGTCGGCCCCAGGGGCCGCACTGTGAGGCCAAATAGATAAGAGAGGCAGCGTGCGTTCCCGCAGCTCAGAAGCGTTTCAGGTACACGTGAGGCGTGTGTGCGCTACACGCGGGAGCGGTGCCTATCGGTCTTGGTGGATGCGGCACGGGACCGGGGCGCCCTTCCTCTTCTGGAAGAGGTGAGGAGGGGCAACGAGGCAAGCGGCCCCGGATCGCGGTGACACGAGGTCCAGCCGTTTCGCTCGGATGACGGCATTGGTTGCGCTCTGGTCCGACAGGGGTTGGTCCTCTTTGCCCAGCAGGGCAGCCAACTTCCCCGGACCGAAGCTCGCGTGGCCCTGGCAGTCGGCCCACCCGAGGGCGGCGAAGTGGACGCGGTAGGCGAGCTGGTGCCGGGAGTCCCGGGCCATGCGCCTGTACTCGTGCTGGGAGACTCCGCCCCAAGGGCGGCCGGTGCCGAAGTGGATGGCCACTGAGCGCGGCTCCTTCCTGTGCGGCGCATGGGTGCGCCAGTTACCCCCGCCTGATGGCGGGACATGTGCCTCCCTTTCATCGCGGGGGTGGACCAGCCACGGCCGGGATAGTCCTCACAGGGTGCCCGGGGCTTCTGACCCGGACTCGGTCTCGTGCAGTCGGGAGCGACGGCGGCGACCTGGCAGGAATCCTACAGAGCAGAGGAGGGCCCGTAGCGGGGCCCTCCTGTCGTCCAAGGAGTAGACGGTCAGCTCTCGCTGTGCACCGCCGCCAAGTCCCGGACCCGGCGCTTGAAGTCCATCGGGATCAAGACCTGCACGCGGCCCTTCCCTTCCTGCCACATGCCGTCATGTCCCTCCGGTGACATGGCTTGCACAGCGGTCAGGGGCGGCCGCTTCTCGGCGTGGATGACCGCCCTGACTCCGGCTGCCCGAAGTTCCTTGCCCTTCTCGTGCTGGGTCGACAGATTTGCCCAGCGCTCGCGGTAGGTCTCATTCGTCGGGATCTCGTCCCAGCCGTCCGGCCGGGTGGGCTGGGCCATGAGCTGTTCCCGTCGTGCGTCCAGTCGTTTGTACGTCTCCCGGTACTCCTGCTTGCCCAGCTCACTGGAGTAGAGACCGGCTTCGCGGTCCTCTCGCAGCTCGGCCAGCGCGCGGTTCACCTCCTCGATGTCCCGTGTGAAGTCGACGCCCGGGCGGAAGACCTTCCGGACGATCTCGACATCGCCGGCCGCGCGCAGGAAGACCTCCTCGACGGCTCCCTCCAGCACATGAGCCGCAATGCCCTTGCTGCCCGTAGGGCAGGGCTTGTGCGTGGTCCGGGACGCACAGCGGTAGTACGGCCAGTTCCGACCCGGGCCGAGGTACGCCGGTTCTCCGCAGGTGCAGAAGGCGACCCTGAGCATGGGGGAGCCGCCCTTCCTGTTGCCGTTGCGCTTGCTGGTGTTCTCGTCCAGCTTCTTGTTCGCCAGTTCCCACTCCTCCTGGGTGATCAGCGGCTCCGCACGCTGGAGAGGACGCCCTTCCGCGTCACGGACGACGCGGGTTCGCTTCGTCTTCTGGCCGTCGATGACAACTTCCTCCGTCACCTCCATCTGACCGAGAACGTTCAGGGAGCGCACCACCTTGGCGGTGTTCGCGGCGGTCCACCGGCCGCCCTTCGGAGGCTTGCCGTTCCTGATCAGCTGAGCGTCGAGCGATGTCGGGGTTTTGGTCGGGTCTTCGTTGAGCCACTGGGCGATGCTGTTCGCCGACTCGCCCTCGATAAGCCGGCGGACGATTTCGCGCAGCGTCCCGGCGGTGTCCGTTCCGTAGTCGTCCAGGACCAGCCGCCAGCCGTCACCGGTGTCCTGCTTCTCCGCCCGGTAGCCGTACGGGATCCGACCACCGCGCCAGCGCCCCTCCTTCACCAAGTGGTTGTACGAGGACTTCGCCCGGGCCTTGATGGCTTCGAGCTCCCCCTCCGCGAAGGAAGCGATCAGGCTGAACAGCAGCTTGCCCATCTGCGTGTTCAGGTTGATCCCGTCCTCGACGGTGGCGACCTCTTTGCCGTGCTTCTCGCACCACTCCACGAGCGTGTGCACGTGGAGCACACGCCGGGAGAGGCGGTCTAGCTTCAGCGCGCAGATGATGTCGTACTCGTCGGCCCGGGACTCCTCCAGTGCGATCCGGTGCTCGATCGAGCTGACCTCCTTGCCGATAGTGGACGGCAGCCACTTGCCGAACTCCGGGCGCTTCCAGGGCTCGACACCGCCGGATACGTCGATGTCCTCGACCCATCCGACGACGACGTGCCCTTCCTGGTCGGCCCATCGTTGAACCGATCGGCGCTGACGCTCCGGCGATGTGGTCTCGTCCGACACCTTCGACAGGCGGACCACTCCCAGGACTCTTGCCACTTGCTCTCCCCATCCCCTGTGGTGCTTGGGGATCGACGCTAGGGCCCCTGCGGGCGTGGCGTCAAAGTGGATTGTTTGGTACCGCCAACGTCTACGGCTGGGGCGACAACAAGGGCCGTACCGAGGAGATCATCGGCACCTGGTTCGCCCAGGGCGGCGGCCGCCGCGACAAGACCGTCCTCGCCACCAAGCTCTACGCCTCCATGGCCCCGGAGGACCAGCCCTGGCCCAACTTCGACCGGCTCTCCGCCCTCAACATCCGCCGTGCCGTGGACGCCAGCCTCAAGCGGCTGCAGACCGACCACATCGACGTCTACCAGTTCCACCACGTCGACCGGCAGACCCCCTTCGAGGAGATCTGGCAGGCCATCGAGGTCCTGGTCCAGCAGGGCAAGATCCTCTACGCCGGCTCCTCCAACTTCCCCGGCTGGAAGATCGCCCAGGCCAACGAGACCGCCGCGCGCACCGGCCGGCTCGGCCTGGTCAGCGAGCAGTGCCTCTACAACCTGGCCGAACGCCGCGCCGAGATGGAGGTCATCCCGGCCGCGCAGGAGTACGGGCTCGGCGTCATCCCGTGGTCGCCGCTGCACGGCGGGCTGCTCGGCGGGGCCATCCGCAAGCAGGCCGCCGGCGCGTCCGAGGGGCGCAGCGCCTCCGGCCGTACCGCGGACGCCCTCGCCGACCCCGCCGTACGGGCGCAGGTGCAGGCGTACGAGGACCTGCTGGACAAGCACGGTCTGGAGCCCGGCGAAACGGCCCTGGCCTGGCTGCTGACCCGGCCCGGGGTCACCGGCCCGATCGTCGGCCCGCGCACGGCCGAGCAGCTGGCGTCCGCGCTGCGGGCGGTGGAGCTGGAGCTGTCGCAGGAGGTCCTCGACGGACTGGACGAGATCTTCCCCGGTCCGGGCCCGTCGCCGGAGGCCTTCGCCTGGTAGGCGCCGGTCCGGCGGGGCGGCCGCGGGGCGGTGCTACTGGCCGACCGCGGCCGCCACGGCGACGACGACGAACATCAGCACGAGCACACCGGCCATGACACGGTTTCTGGTCTTCGGGTCCACCCGTCGAGACTAACGCGAAGGCGCCCGGCGCCCGTGCCGGGGGCTGCGAGACTTCCGTCATGGTCACAGTCGACGACGTACGGCGCCTCGCGCTCGCGCTGCCGCGCACCGAGGAACACCTCGTCCGCGACCGGGTGAAGTTCCGGATCGGGCGGATCGTCTACCTCGCGCTCTCGCGGGACGAGTCGGAGCTGGGCTTCGCCTTCCCCAAGGAGGAGCGGGCCGCGCTGGTCGCCGCCGAGCCGCACAAGTTCCTCCTGCCGGGCGCCGGCGACCTGCGCTACCACTGGGTCGAGGCGCGGATGGCGGCCCTCGACGCGGCGGAGCTGGCGGAACTGGTCACCGAAGCCTGGCGGATGTGCGTACCGGCGAAGGTGGCCCGCGCCCATCTGGAGGGCGGTGTGCCGCCCGCGCCCGGGCTGGACCGGCTGCGGGCGGCGGCCGGGGTGTTCGGGGCGTTCCCCGGGGTGGACCGCAGTTGGCTCGCGCTGCGCGCGGACACCGCGCCGGGGCTGGACCTGTCCGGCGCCGCGCACCGGGCGGCCCTGCACCGCTGGCTCAACTCCTGGGGGTGCCGGATCCGCTACCCGCGCGAGGGGGAACCGGATCTGTTCGGGGAGGGGCTGGAGCGGTGGTGGTCCCGGCACGGGGGGCTGCCCGGGACCCGGCTGGCGGCCCTGTCGGACCGGGAGATCGCCCGGCTGGCCGCCGGGTACGGGGAGCTGGCCGCGCTGCCCGTCGGGCGCCGGACCCTCGGGCCGACGGCCGCCGCCAAGGCGCTGTTCGCGCTGCGGCCGGAGACGGTGATGCCCTGGGACGCGGCCATCGCGCAGCGCCTGTGGGGGGCCCGGGACGAGGCGGCCTTCGCCCGGCACCTGACGGCCGGCCGGGCCTGGGCGCGGGCGGCGCTCGCGGAGAGCGGCGGCCTGGACGAGGCCGCGCTGGCGGCGGAGCTGGGCCGGCCGGGGCTGCCGCTGGCCAAGCTGCTGGACGAGTACCTCTACGTGACGATCACCCACCAGGGGGCCTGAGGGCGTGCGCGGCGGTGCCGCTCCCGCGGGGCGGGGGCGGCACCGGGGCGGCCGTGTGTCAGGCCTTGCCCTTGAGGTTCGAGACCAGCTGGTTGGTCAGCTTGGTCGCGCCCGCCAGACCCTTGTCGCCGTTGCCGCTGACCAGCACGGTCACCACGGAGTGGCCGACGCGTGCGGCCACCAGGGTGGTGCCGCCCACCCATGCGGGGCTGGTCTCGGTGATGACCCAGGCGCCGTCGCCCACACCGGCGAGGGGCTTCTCGGTGATGGTCACCTTGGCGTGGGTCTGATCGTCGGTGTAGCTCGGGCAGGCCTTGGAGAGCATGCCCAGCGCGCCGAGGACGGTGGTGGAGGTGGTGCCCTGGTAGACGTCGATCTCCTGGGCGTACTCCTCGGAGCTGTTCTTGTTGATGTAGGCGTCCTGAGCGAACGAGACACCGTCGATGCCGGTGATGCCCGTCCACGCGGTCCCGCCGAGCTTGGTGCAGTCGGGGGTGGGCACCTCGGCGGCGACCGGCGGCCGGTATCCGGGGCCGCTGTCGCGGGCGTCCGCGGGGTCGGCGGCGTAGCCGGACGGGAAGAAGGAGGCGGGGGCGAGCGCGGCCTTGAGCTGCGTGCCCGTCAGGAGTCCCTTGTTGGGGCCGTCGGTGGCCGGTGCGCCGGCGGGGGCCGAGGGGGCGGCGGCCTTGACGGCGGCCTTGGCGGCCTCCTTGGGGATGAGGGAGCAGCCGGTGAGCGCGAGCGGGAGGACCGCGACGGCGGCGAGGGTGGCGACGGGGGATATGTGACGCACGGTGTGGTTCGACCTCGATGTCAGTGACAGGACTCGCGCATCACATCGGGCTGCCGTCGGCGCGGCAAGGGTTTAGCGGATCCTTTGCCTCCGGATGTGAAATCCTTTCCCAAAACCCTGCATGAGTGCCCGAATAGTGCTAATGGCCGGTCAGGGGCCAGGCGCCGACGACCTCGTAGCGCGGCTGCTCGCCGGGCACCCCGGAGACGGGCAGGTCGCTGCGGACGAGGCTGAGCGTGTCGACCTCCCAGGGCGTGCCCTCGAAGCCGGAGAGGGCGTCCAGGCAGGGCCGTAGGTCGGCGCCGTCGTGGCGGGCGCGGGCGAGGGTGAGGTGCGGGGTGTAGCGGCGGTGCTGCTCCATCGGGATCCCGGCCCGCCGGGCCGCGGCATCGGCCCGCTCGGCGAGCAGCCGCAGCGCGTCGAGCCCGCCGGCGGCGCCGATCCACAGGGCGCGGCGGCCGAAGTGTCCGGAGCCGTGGAGGCGGAGCCGGAAGGGGGCGGTGCGGGCCGCGGCCCGGGCCAGGCGGGTGCGCAGTTCGGGGAGGAGGTCGTCGTGGACCTCGCCCATGAAGGCGAGGGTGAAGTGCCAGCCGGCTTCGTCGGTCCAGCGGAGGTCCTCGGCGTCGGGCACCGCCCGGACCGCGTCCCGCAGTTCGGCGACGGCGTCGGTACTCGGCAGCACGGCGGCGAACAGCCTCATGGCCCCGACGATAGCCGCTCGCGCGGGAGCCGCAGGGTCATGCCGGGAAGCGGTGGTCGATCCAGCGGAAGGCGGCTTCGATGGCGCAGGCCGCCGCGGCCGCGATCGCGACGGCGATCCACGGCATCGTGACCCCCTCCAGCTTCAGCTGGAAGAAGTGCTGGAGCCAGGGGACGACCAGGACCACGAGGAAGGCGAAGCCCATCGCGCCCACCAGTGCCACCCGCCACCACGTGTACGGCCGGGCGATGATCGCCAGGACCCACAGCGAGGTCAGGAACAGCGTCAGCGTCGCCGCGCTGGTCTCCGCCGTCAGGGAGTCGGGGCCGCTGTAGTGGGCCCGGGCGATCAGGTACGAGGTGAAGGTGGCCACCGCCGCGACCGCCCCGCCGGGGATGGCGTAGCGCATGACCCGCCGCACGAAGTGCGGCCGCGCCCGTTCCTTGTTCGGCGCCAGGGCCAGGAAGAACGCGGGGACGCCGATGGTGAGGGTGGACAGCAGGGTGAGGTGGCGCGGCAGGAAGGGGTATTCGACCTGGGAGCAGACCACCAGGATCGCCAGCAGCACCGAGTAGACCGTCTTGACGAGGAACAGGGTCGCCACGCGCGTGATGTTGCCGATGACCCGGCGGCCCTCGGCGACCACCGACGGCAGGGTGGAGAAGCTGTTGTT
Organism: Streptomyces sp. NPDC001594; assembly: GCF_042893675.1. Classification (NCBI taxonomy): domain Bacteria; kingdom Bacillati; phylum Actinomycetota; class Actinomycetes; order Kitasatosporales; family Streptomycetaceae; genus Streptomyces; species Streptomyces sp. NPDC001594. The sequence goes on from NZ_JBIAVB010000027.1 coordinate 69,006, forward strand.
GAGGAGGACGATCTGCGCGACCGCCCGGGTGGCCTCGGAGCCCGAGCCCATGGAGACGCCGATGTCGGCGTCCTTGAGGGCGAGCACGTCGTTGACCCCGTCGCCGGTCATGGCGACGGTGTGGCCGCGGGACTGGAGGGCGCCGACCATGTCCCGCTTCTGCTGCGGGGTGACCCGGCCGAAGACGGCGTTGCCGTCGAGGACTTCGGCCATCTCGTCCCGTTCGGCGGGCAGGTGGCGGGCGTCGACGGTGTCGGCGGCTCCGGGCAGGCCCAGCTTGCCGGCGACGGCGCCGACCGAGACGGCGTTGTCGCCGGAGATGACCTTCGCCTTGACGTCCTGCTCGTCGAAGTAGCGCAGGGTGTCGGCGGCGTCGGGCCGCAGCCGCTGTTCGAGGACGACGAGGGCGGTGGGCTTGACCCCGCTGGCCACGGCCGGGTCGTCGAGCTCACGGGCCGAGCGGGCCAGCAGCAGGACCCGCAGCCCCTGTTCGTTGAGGCCCTCGATCTCATCCAGCGCCGGGTCGCCGCTGGGCAGGAGCACGTCGGGGGCGCCGAGCAGCCAGGTGTTGTTCTCGCCGTCGCCCTCGCTGAAGCTGGCGCCGCTGTACTTGCGGGCGGAGGAGAAGGGCAGGGACTCCGTGCAGCGCCAGTCGGCGCTGTCGGGGTAGGCGTCGATGATGGCCTGGAGGCTGGCGTTGGGGCGGGGGTCGGACTCGCCGAGGGCGCCGAGCACCTTCTCGACGTACCCGGGCTCCGCGCCGCCGAGCGGGCGCAGCTCGGTGACGTCCATGCCGCCCTCGGTGAGGGTGCCGGTCTTGTCGAGGCAGACGACGTCGACGCGGGCGAGGCCCTCGATGGCGGGCAGCTCCTGGACCAGGCACTGCTTGCGCCCCAGCCGGATCACGCCGACGGCGAAGGCGACGGAGGTGAGGAGGACCAGGCCCTCGGGGATCATCGGGACGATGCCGCCGACGGTGCGGGCGATGGCGCCCTTGAGGTTGTCGTCCTTGACGACGAGCTGGCTGATGATCAGGCCGATCGAGGTCGGGATCATCATCCAGGTGACGTACTTGAGGATGGTGGAGATGCCGCTGCGCAGCTCGGAGTGGACGAGGGTGAAGCGGGAGGCCTCTTCGGCGAGCTGGGCGGCGTAGGCCTCGCGGCCGACCTTGGTGGCGGTGAAGGCGCCGCCGCCGGCGACGACGAAGGAGCCGGACATGACCTGGTCGCCGGGCTTCTTCAGGACGGGGTCGGCCTCGCCGGTCAGGAGGGACTCGTCGATCTCCAGGCCGTCGGCCTCGCCGACCACTCCGTCGACGACGACCTTGTCGCCGGGGCCCAACTCGATGACGTCCGACAGGACGATCTCGGAGGTGGAGATCTCGGCGGTGGTGCCGTCGCGGCGCACGCTCGGTTTGGCCTCGCCGATGACGGCGAGCCCGTCGAGGGTCTTCTTGGCTCGCAGTTCCTGGATGATGCCGATGCCGGTGTTGGCGACGATCACGAAGCCGAAGAGGCTGTCCTGGATCGGCGCGACGCACAGCATGATCACCCACAGGACGCCGATGATGGCGTTGAAGCGGGTGAAGACGTTGGCGCGGACGATGTCGGCGGTGGAGCGCGAGGAGCGCAGGGGCACGTCGTTGACGTCGCCGCGCGCGACGCGTTCGGCGACCTCGGCGGTGGTCAGGCCGCCCGGCTTGAAGCGGGGGGCGGGGGGTTTCACCGGGTGGACGGGGTCCAGCTCGGCTCCCGCGTCGATGGCGGCGCCGGGCCGCTCGGGCCCGTCATGGTCGATCCTCGCCGACTGGGTCATGTTTTCGACGGTAAAGGGCGTTCCGCCCCTCCACCCGCCGAGCAGGGGGAAGATCCGACTTCAGGATGACCGGAATCGTCCCCTGGTCGATCTCGTGCGGCGGCGCTCGGCGCCGCCCGACGCCCCGCGCCGGCTCCGGCCCCGCGCCGGCCTAGGCCCCGTGGCCCGCCTGGTCGGACGGGCCGGCCTGCTGCCCGGCTTCGGCCCGGGCCGCCTCCTGTGCCGCGTGAGCCTTGAGGGCGGCGTCGCGGCCGCGGACGTACCAGATGCCGATCAGGCCGAGGCCGCCGCCGGCCGCGCAGGTCCACAGCCACCACAGCAGCTGGTGGTCGGCGAACCAGCCGTAGAAGGGCAGCTGGACGACGAACATGGCGAACCAGAGGATCGTTCCGCCGGTGATGGTGGCGACAACCGGCCCCTCCAGGGGCTCGGGCGCCTCGTGCGTAGGGGTCCACTTCGCCATGGGGACCAGTCTAGGTGGCCGGATTCGGGGTCTACGCGCGCAGATGGACTGGCGTCCGTTCATGTGTTCATACTGAAACGGTTTGCCTACGGCCGGAATCCTTCGTAGGAACCCCTAATTCGACCCCTTTGAGGACCGCATGAGCACCTCGGCACCCGCCGCGGCCCCCACCGGCGGCCTGGACCGCTTCTTCAAGATCTCGGAACGCGGTTCCACCGTGGCCCGCGAGGTCCGGGGCGGCTTCGCGACCTTCTTCGCGATGGCCTACATCATCGTGCTGAACCCGATCATCCTCGGCAGCGCCAAGGACATGTACGGGCACCAGCTCGACGGCGGTCAGCTGGTCACCGCCACCGTCCTGACGGCCGCCTTCTCCACCCTCCTCATGGGTGTCATCGGCAACGTCCCGATCGCCCTGGCCGCCGGCCTCGGCGTCAACACCGTCGTCGCCCTCCAGCTCGCCCCCCGGATGAGCTGGCCCGACGCCATGGGCATGGTGGTCCTGGCCGGCTTCGTCGTGATGCTGCTGGTCGCCACCGGCCTGCGCGAGCGGGTCATGAACGCCGTCCCGCTCGGCCTGCGCAAGGGCATCGCGATCGGCATCGGCCTGTTCATCATGCTGATCGGCCTGGTCGACTCCGGCTTCGTCACCCGCATCCCGGACGCCGCCCACACCACGGTCCCGCTCCAGCTCGGCGGCAACGGCCACCTGCACGGCTGGCCCGTCCTGATCTTCGTCATCGGCGTGCTGCTCACCATCGCGCTGATGATCCGCAAGACCCCCGGCGCCATCCTGATCTCCATCGTCGCCATGACCGTCGTCGCGGTCGCGGTGCAGCTGATCGCCGACCTGCCGGACCTCGCCTGGGGCCTGACCGTCCCGCAGTGGCCGGGCAACCCGGTGGCCGCGCCCGACTTCGGGCTGGTCGGCCAGGTCAGCCTCTTCGGCGGCTTCGACAAGGTCGGCGTGCTCACCGGCATCCTCTTCGTCTTCACCGTCCTGCTGTCCTGCTTCTTCGACGCGATGGGCACCATCCTCGGCGTCGGCGACGAGGCCAAGCTGACCAAGCCCGACGGCACCTTCCCCGGCATCAACCGGGTCCTGCTGATCGACGGCCTGGCCGTCGCCTCCGGCGGCGCCACCTCGTCCTCCGCCACCACCTGCTTCGTGGAGTCCACCGCGGGCGTCGGCGAGGGCGCCCGTACGGGCCTGGCCAACGTGGTCACCGGCGGCCTGTTCGCGGTCTCGCTGTTCCTGACCCCGCTCGCCACGATGGTCCCCTCGCAGGCCGCCACCCCCGCCCTCGTCGCGGTCGGCTTCCTGATCCTGGCCGGCTCGGTCCGGGACATCGACTGGAGCGACTTCACCATCGCCGTGCCCGCCTTCATGGCCATGGTGATGATGCCGTTCACGTACTCGATCACCAACGGCATCGGCATCGGCTTCGTGAGCTTCTGCGTGCTGCGCCTCGCGACCGGCCGGGGCCGCGACGTCCCGGCCGCCATGTACGCCGTCTCGGCGGTCTTCGTCTTCTACTACGCGATGCCGGCGCTCGGCCTCACGTGAGCCCGTAGAACTTCTCCGTCTCGTCGACGGCGGCCTTGAACCGCTCGTCGAAGTCATCGCGAATGAGCGTCCGGACGACATAGTCCTGGACGCTCATTCCGCGTTTGGCGGCGTGGTGCCTCAGCCGCTCCAGCAGCTCCCCGTCTATGCGCATGCTCAGCACATGTGTCCCCATGCCGAAAGGGTCGGGCCACGGGGTGCGCGCGTGCGCCCCTTTCCGCGCCGGACTCACCCGTACGAGTGATCCGGCCGGATCCGTTTCCCGGACCCCTCCCCGCCCCGTCCGCCACCCCCTGTGTTCGTTAGCCAGAGTAATGAGTTATTCTAAGTACATGCCCGACCTCTCCCATGGCGACGACGCTGCCGCCGTGAACGACCTGCGCTCCGCCGTGATGCGGCTGGGCCGACGCCTGAAGCACCAGCGCGTCGACGAATCGCTGAGCCCGACCGAGATGTCGGTCCTCGGCACCCTCGCCCGCTGCGGCCAGGCCACCCCCGGTGAGCTCGCCCGCAAGGAGCACGTCCAGCCGCCCTCGATGACACGCATCGTCGCGTTGCTGGAGGCCAAGGGACTGGTCAGGCTGGAACCGCACCCCGACGACCGCCGCCAGAAGGTGGTCAGCCAGACGGAGGAGGCCGAGGCGATGCTCGAAGAGAGCCGCCGCAAGCGCAACGCCTTCCTGGCCGGGCTCGCCGCAGAGCTCACCGAGGACGAATGGGCCAAGCTCCGCGCCGCCGCCCCCGTCCTGGAGAAGCTCGCGCACCTATAGGAACGACGCCAGGAGGCGAACGCTTTTGAGTACCGGAACCGGAGGGAACTCCGCACCCGGCCACCTACCCACCCCCCAGACCCCGAGCGGCAACAGAGGACCGGGCACCCGCTCGAACTCGATGTTCAGCTCGCTCAGGGTCCGGAACTACCGGCTCTTCGCCGCGGGCCAGGCCGTGTCGAACACGGGCACCTGGATGCAGCGCATCGCGCAGGACTGGCTGGTCCTCTCCCTGACCGGCTCCGCGTCCGCCGTGGGCGTGACCATCGCCCTGCAGTTCCTGCCGATGCTGCTGTTCGGCCTCTACGGAGGCGTCCTCGCGGACCGGCTCCCCAAGCGGCCGCTACTGATCGCCACCCAGATCGCGATGGGCCTGACCGGCGTCGCGCTCGCCGCCCTCACCCTGGCCGGCCACGTCCAGGTGTGGCACGTCTACCTCGCCGCGTTCCTGCTCGGCCTGGTCACCGTCGTGGACAACCCGGCCCGGCAGACCTTCGTCTCCGAGATGGTCGGCCCCGCGCAGGTCGCCAACGCCGTCAGCCTGAACTCCGCGAACTTCCAGTCCGCGCGGCTGGTCGGCCCGGCGATCGCCGGCGTGCTCATCACCGCCGTCGGCTCCGGCTGGGCCTTCCTGCTGAACGGGCTGTCCTTCGCGGCGCCGATCGCCGCGCTGCTGATGATGCGCACCCGCGAGCTCTACGTGGTCGAGCCGCGGCCGCGCGCCAAGGGACAGCTGCGGGAGGGCCTGCGCTACGTCGCCGGGCGGCCCGACCTGGTCTGGCCGATCGTCCTGGTCGGCTTCATCGGCACCTTCGGGTTCAACTTCCCGATCTGGCTGTCGGCTTTCGTCGACGACGTCTTCCACGCGGACGCCGGTACGTACGGCCTGTTCAACACCCTGATCGCGGCCGGCTCCCTGGCGGGCGCCCTGCTCGCCGCCCGGCGCGGCAACACCCGGCTGCGGGTGCTGGTCACCGCGGCGGTGCTGTTCTCCGCCCTGCTGCTGGTGACGGCGTTCGCCCCCGGCTTCTGGCTGTTCGCGGCGCTGCTCGTGCCGGTCGGGATGTTCGGGCTGACGGTGAACGTCGTGGCGAACTCCAGCGTCCAGATGGCCACCGACCCCGCGATGCGGGGCCGGGTGATGGCCCTCTACATGATGGTCTTCACCGGCGGCACCCCCGTCGGCGCCCCGCTCGTCGGCTGGATCACCGACACCTACGGGGCCCGGCTCGGCATGGCCGCGGGCGGCCTGGTCTCCCTCGCGGCCGCGGTGGCCGTCGGCCTGATCCTGCGCCGCGTCGGCAACCTCCGCCTGCGCGTCGGCCGCCACGGCCTCACGTTCGTCCCGGCGGCGGCCCCGCAGCGCGAGCTGGCCCCGGCCGCGTAGGCCGGGGCCCCCGGGGGCCCCTGGTCGAACTAGTCGAACCACCTGTCCCGCGCGAGTTCCGCCGTGCGGGACGGGTCCTCCAGGAGGGCCGCGACCTCGAAGCGGCGGGGCCACTGGGACGCCGCCCATGCCAGGCCCGCCGCCACGCCCTCCAGGGTGGCCGCGTGCAGCACCCCGTCCGGGGTCAGCCGCCAGTCCAGCTCCGTGCCGCCCGCCACCAGCTCCTCGTGCTCCACGTACACCGTCGGGGCCGAGGGGCCCAGCAGCACCCGTACCGCGTCCGGGACCTCGTGCTCCTCGCCCGGCGTGGTCACCTCCGCCGGAACGCTCTGCGACAGCCGCCGCACCTGGAACAGCTCCGCCAGGTCCGCCGCCCGGGAGGGGGCCACCGGCAGCAGCGGCAGGCCCTCCGTCAGCGGCAGCAGGTCGGGGGCGTCACAGACGACCGCCTCGGCCGCGTCCACCACGACCACCTCCCCGTCCACCACCGCCCGCAGCTCGTCCGGGAGCGTCACCTGCTCCGGGTCCAGCTCGGCCAGCGCCCCGTACAGCCCGTGCAGCTGCCGGCCCGACACCTCGCGGTCGGGGTCGGCGAGCCGGCCCAGCAGCTCGGCCGCGCCGCCCGGCTCCTCCAGCAGGGCGCGCACCGAGGTGCGTACGCCGAGTGCGCGCAGCACCTGCTCGTCCTCGAAGCCGGTCGCGTCCGCCGGGGCGTACAGCCCGGCCAGCAGCGGGTCGCCACCCGCCGCGCGCAGGCCCGCCGGGCGGCGGCCGTCGAGCACCGGGTGGTCGCGCAGCCACCAGGCGGTGTACGGGCGCACCGACTGCGTGGTGCCGTCGGGGAGCAGGACCCGCACCGGCTGGGTGAGGGCGTCGCGCAGCGGGGGCTGGGCGAGCATCGCCAGGGCCTGGGGCCAGCGGTCGTCGTCGACGAGGTCGAGGTCGCGCACGGCGATCAGCTCGGTGGCGACGGGCGGGACGGGGGAGTCGGGGAACTGGTCGAGGATGTCCTCGCACCACACGTCGACCGCGTCGAGCAGTCCCGCGTCGTCGGGCTCGGCGTAGTCCCCGTCGCGGGGCTCCAGCTCGTCCGGGTCGAGGACCACGTCGGTGGCGCGGACCAGCTGGAAGGTGGTCAGCACCCCGCAGGCGGCCAGGGTGGCGGCGTCCCAGCGGGCGGCGAGCTCCGGGTCCAGGTACGGGATCTCGTCCTCGCGGACGACGGAGGCGAGCGGGCTGCCGGCGAGGAGGAGTTCCCCGGCCGGGGTCGGTTCGCCGTCCTCGTCGGGCAGGGCCAGGGCGCCCAGCCACGGTTCGTCGCCGGGGGCCAGGCCGGCCTCGCGGACCAGGGTCAGGACGATCTCGGCGAGCTCGTCGGCGTCGGGGGCGTCGGAGTCCTCGTCCCAGATCTCGCCGGCGTCGAGCGAGGCGGCCACGGCGGCGCGGATCTGCGGGGTGGTCAGGACGGCGCGGGCGGTGGCGGGGAGGGCGCCGAGCTTCTCCAGCAGCGGGTGCGCGGCGTCCGGGTGGGCCACCTTGAGCCCGAGGCGGGCCAGGTCGGCGGGGGTGTCGGGGCCGGGCAGCAGGATGTGGCGCGGGCCGATGGCGGTGCGGCCGTCGGCGAGCGGGACGGGCAGCCCGGACAGCCGGTCCGGGTCGACCCCTGCGAGGGTGTCGTAGAGGCTGTGCCACCACTGCGGGGTGCGCTCGATGCCGGCGATCCGCTCGATGGCGTCGCCGAGCGGGAGCCGGCCCACGCCCAGGGTGCGCAGTTCGGGCCGCCGCTCCAGTCCGGCGGGCAGCAGGGTCGGGAGGACCTCGGCGAGGACCCGTACGGTGTCGGCTCCGGCGCCCTCGACCACTTCGGCCTCGAAGGGGCGCAGCCGGGTCAGCTCCTCGGACGGGGCGGCCGGGGCGAGGAAGCCGGTGCGGGGCAGGCGCCGCAGGACGGCGGCGCGCAGGGCGCCGTCGAGTTCGCCCTGGCCGAGGGGGCCGGGGACGAGGTCGACGAGGGCGGGGGTCACCGGGTCCCAGGCGGCGAGGAGTTCGGCGTAGGCGTCGGCGGCGCGCTCCACGAGGAAGTCGGTGAGCGGGCCGGGTGCGTGGTGGCGGCGGGAGGTGTCCATCGGCAGGGAGGCGATGAGCAGGGCCGGGATGCCGAGGGGTTCGTCGGTGGGGGTGGGGGCGTGGACGACGGGTGCGGTGCGGGGGCGTTCGGGGGCGCCCTCGGCGTCGACGGGGACGGCCCAGGTGATGCTCCAGGCGGGCCGCAGCCGTTCCTCCACGGGCCGGTCGGCGAGGAGTGCGCGGTCGATGGGGCCGCCGGCGCGGACGGTGCGCCAGCGGTGGGTGCCGGAGGCGGAGTCCTCGATGACGGTGTAGGGGCCGTCGGTGTGCCGGTAGAGGGTGCGGGTGCCGCCGCCAGGGGTGTCGACGACGACCTCGGTCAGCCCGGGGAGGGTGAGCAGGAGGGCGTCGTCGACCCCGTCCAGCAGGCGTTCGGCGAGGTCGGCGGCGGCCGCGTCGCGCAGCGGGAGGACGACGACGGTGTCGTAGCCGTCGGGGGCGGTGCCCTCGGCGGGCAGCGGCAGGCGCAGCAGCGGGACGTGGCCGTCGCGGCGGCGCAGTTCGTCGCCGAGGCCGGGGCTGAAGTGGGCGGCCTCGCGGGCCATTTCGCGGGCTTCGGCCAGCGACCAGCGCACGCCCCCGTGGCGGCCGAGGACGGCGGGCTCGTCGGAGACGGCGAGGACGGCGGCGAAGCCGACGCCGAACCGGCCGACGGTGTCGGCGGCGGAGGCGCCCTCGCGCTTGGCGGAGGCGCGCAGGGTGCTCAGCGACTCCACGCCCGTCGCGTCCAGCGGGGCACCGGTGTTGGCGACGGCCAGCACGCCGTGGCCGGCTTCGCCGGGGACGGCGGGGTGCAGGGTGAGCCGCAGCCGGCCGGGGACGCGGCCGCGGGCGGCGGCGTCGGAGGCGTTCTGCGCCAGTTCGATCGCGAGCCGGTCGCGGTAGCCACCGAGCGCCAGGTCCTCTTCGGCGTTGGCGTCCTCACGGAACCGGGCGGGCCCGGCGGCCCATGCGTCCAGCACCGTGCGCCGCAGCCGGGCGGTGCTGAAGGGGTCCATGCCGTTCGGTGCCGCCGTCACTCGCACGTTCACGCCGCTGCCTCCACACCTTGTGCTGCCTCCACGTACTGCTGTGAAGGTATCGCGTGGGCGGCTAGCTCTTGTCCGTGAGGTGGGCGAACACGACGACGTTGGAGTCCCAGTGGCGGTCGGCGGTGAGGTTTCCGCCGCAGGTGATCAGGCGGAGTTCGGCCCTGCCGTGGGTGTCGCCGTAGACCTTGGAGGTCGGGAAGGCGTCCTTCTGGAAGGTGTCGACGGCGTCGACGGTGAAGACGGCGGTGGTGCCGTCGGTGCGGTGGACGTCGATCTCCCCGCCCTCGGCGATGTCCTTGAGCCGGAAGAAGACGGCCTGCGGGGCCTGCGGGGTGTCCTTGTGGCCGACGATCGCGGCGGCGCCGGGTTCGCCGGGGGTGGGGCCCTCCTGGTACCAGGCGGCGTCCTGGGGCTTGGCGAAGTCGGGTTCGCGCATGGCGCCTTGGGGGTCGAGGCCGACGGCGTCGAGGGGGGCGTCGATGCGCAGGGAGGGGACGGCGATCCGGTCGGGCACGGAGGGCGGGAGGGCGGAGACGGCGGCGGCGTCGGCCGGGGCGTGCCGGTGGGTGCCGTCGCCGGCGGCGCAGCCCGGGACGAGGGCGGCGGCGAGGGCCGCAGCCCCCGCCAGGGCGGCGGCGCGGTGCGCGCGGCCGCCCCGGCGGCGGGAGGGGGCGCACTCAGGCATCGGCGGGGGCCTGGCCGGTGTTGACGGAGCCCTTGGGCGTCTTGTGCTCGCCGGGGGTCAGCGGCCTGAGGGGCCGCACGGCGGGGGTGCCCTTGGCCTCGACGGAGAACTTCACGGTGTCGAACTTCTTGCCGCCCGCGAAGGCCTCGATGCCGTAGGAGCCGGTCTGCACGTTCCGGGCGACGGTCGCGGTGCCGGTGAAGGTGCCCTTGCCGTCGTTCTCGAGGTCGACGCGGCCGCCGGTGAAGGCGGCGGACTTCACGTAGGCGTCCTTCTCGGAGGTCTTCACGGTGACGACGACGTTCTCGCCGGGCCGGCCGAAGTCGGCGGACAGCCGGAGGGTGGAGGGCGCGGGGGTGGGCTCGGGCTTGGGGGAGCCGGCCTTGACCGTCAGCCGGCCGGTGGCCTGGAGCTTGGCGCCGTCGGGGCCGGTGCCGGTGAGGGCGACGCCGTAACCGCCGTCCTTGACGCCGGCCACGGTGGCGGTGCCGGTCCAGGTGCCGGCGTCCTTGCCGGGGGAGAGCCTGACGGCGCCGAGCGCGGCGGAGGACACGGCCAGGTTCGTGGACCCGGCGGGGGCGGTGACGGTGACGCTGACCGCGTCGCCGGGCTTCACGGGCGAGCTCGGGACCGTCACGGACGCCTTGGCGGCGGGGGTGCTCGCGGAAGCGGAGGGGGAGGGGGACGGGGCGTCGGCGGCGAAGGCGGTGGTGGTGGTGCCGCCGCCGACGGCCAGCGCCGAGGCGAGGGCCATCGACGACAGGGTGCGTACGGTGCGGGGCTTGCGCATGGGATCTCCTCCTGAACGGACAGCCGGGATTTTCCCGACACACCAGACATGAGGGACATTCCATCCGCTTGGTTGCGGCCGCGACGGGCGGCCGGGGAGCCCCCCGCCGAAGGTCCCGGGTGGTGAACGCGCAGGCGGCGGGGCTGGTGAGGGTGGTCCGTTTGCGCGCTCTTTGCCCCGATTTTTGGGACCAAGGTCCCGACGCAGCGCCCCCCCGTAACGGGAAGAGCCCCCGGCGCCTGGGCGGCGCAGGGGGCTCCCCGCGTGTCAGCGGGCGGACACCGCCGGGATCAGAGGCGCTCGATCACGTAGTCGATGCACACCGTCAGCGCCTGCACGTCCGCCGGGTCGATCGCCGGGAACATCGCGACGCGCAGCTGGTTGCGGCCCAGCTTGCGGTACGGCTCGGTGTCCACGATGCCGTTGGCGCGCAGCGCCTTCGCCACCGCCGCCGCGTCGATCTCGTCGTCGAAGTCGATCGTGCCGATGACCGCCGAGCGCTTGTCGGCGTCCTGCACGAACGGGCTCGCGTACTTCGACGCCTCCGCCCAGCCGTACAGGTTGGCCGCGCTGGCCGCCGTGCGGGAGGTGGTGAACTCCAGGCCGCCCTGGCCGTTCATCCACTCCAGCTGCTGGTCCAGCAGGAAGAGGGTGGCCAGCGCCGGGGTGTTGTACGTCTGGTTCTTCAGCGAGTTGTCGATCGCCGTCGGCAGCGAGAAGAACTCCGGGATGTGCCGGCCCGACGCGTGCACGCGCGCGGCGCGCTCCAGGGCGGCCGGGGAGAACGCGGCCAGCCACAGGCCGCCGTCCGAGGCGAAGGACTTCTGCGGGGCGAAGTAGTAGACGTCGGTCTCGGTGATGTCCACGGGCAGACCGCCCGCACCCGAGGTCGCGTCCACCAGGACGAGCGAACCGGCGTCGGCGCCCGCGACGCGCTTGATCGGCGCCGCCACACCCGTCGAGGTCTCGTTGTGCGTGTACGCGTACACGTCCACACCCGCCTCCGCCACCGGCTCGGGGTGCGTGCCCGGCTCGGAGGAGATGACGGACGGCTCGTCCAGCCACGGCGCCAGCTTCGCGGCCTTGGCGAACTTGGACGAGAACTCGCCGAAGGTCAGGTGCTGGGACTTCCGCTCGATGAGACCGGCCGTCGCGATGTCCCAGAAGGCGGTGGAGCCGCCGTTGCCCAGGATCACCTCGTAGCCCTCGGGGAGGGAGAAGAGGTCCCGGAGGCCCTGGCGCACCGAGCCGACCAGGTTCTTGACCGGGGCCTGGCGGTGGGAGGTACCGAGCAGGGAGTTACCGGTGGCGGCGAGGGCGTCCAGCGCCTCGGTCCGCACCTTGGAGGGGCCCGCGCCGAAGCGTCCGTCGGCGGGCTTGATGTCAGCGGGAATCTGGATCTCAGCCACGTGCGGAGCGTATCGGGTCCCGGACCGGCCGTCGGAAGCGCGTCCACCCGGTGAGACACCCGAGGGTGATGTGCGGCTGATGGGTAGATGTGGCCCGTGACGTCTCCTGGGGAACTCGAACGGACATTGCGGGCCGAGCTGCGCGGGGAGGTGGATTTCGGGGCGGCCGCACGGGCCCTGGTGACCATGGACGCCTCCAACTACCGGCGCGTGCCCGTCGGCGTCGTCGCCCCGCGCGACGCCGAGGACGTGGCGGCGGCCCTGCGGGTGTGCGCCGACGCCGGCGTCCCCGTCGTCCCCCGCGGTGGCGGCACCTCCATCGCCGGCCAGGCCACCGGCACCGGCGTGGTCCTCGACCTCACCCGGCACATGAACGCCCTGCTCTCCCTGGACCCGGCCGCCCGCACCGCCGTCGTCCAGCCCGGACTCGTCCTCGACCGACTCCGGGAGGCCGCCCGCCCGCACGGCCTGACCTTCGGCCCCGACCCGTCCACCCACTCCCGCTGCACCCTCGGCGGAATGATCGGCAACAACGCCTGCGGAGCCCACTCCGTCGCCTGGGGGACCACCGCCGACAACGTCGCCGAGCTGTCGGTGACCGCGTACGGGGGCGCCGCCCACCGGCTCGCGGACGGCTGGTCCGGCGCCCCGCCCGGCCTGCGGGAACTGGTCGCCGCGAACCTGGCCGTGCTGCGCACCGGCATGGCCGGCGGCTTCTCCCGCCGCATCTCCGGCTACGGCGGCCTCGACGCCCTCCTCCCCGAACGCGGCGTACGGCTCGCCAAGGCCTTCTGCGGCAGCGAAGGCACCCTCGGGGTGGTCACCGAGGCCGTGGTGCGCCTCGTGGAACTCCCGCCCGCGCCCGCCCTCGCCGTCCTCGGCTACCCCGACGAGAGCGCCGCCGCCGACGCGGCCGCCGGGCTCCTCGCGTACGGGCCGCTGACGGTGGAGGGCATGGCCCGGGACCTCGTCCCCGACACCGCCGCCCTGCCCCGGGGCGGAGCCTGGCTGTTCATCGAGACCCGGGACGAGGGGGCCGCGCGCGGCCTCGTCCGGGCCGCCGACGCCCTCGACGCGGTGGTGGTCGCGGACCCGGCGGCGCAGCGGGCGCTGTGGCGCATCCGCGAGGACGCCGCCGGCACCGCGACGCGCACGCCCGAAGGGGGGATGGCCTGGCCCGGCTGGGAGGACTGCGCCGTCCCCCCGGCCCGGCTCGGCGCCTACCTGCGCGAGTTCCGCGCCCTGCTCGCCGCGCACGGGCTGCGCGGGACTCCGTACGGGCACTTCGGCGAAGGCTGCGTCCACGTCCGCATCGACTTCGACCTGGCCTCCACGGCCGGGGTGTCCCGCTACCGCGCCTTCTCCGGCGACCTCGCCGACCTGGTCGTCGCCCACGGCGGCTCCCTGTCGGGGGAACACGGCGACGGCCAAGCCCGCGCGGAGCTGCTGCCGCGCATGTACCCGCCCGAGGTGATCGGCCTCTTCGCCGCCTACAAGGACCTCTGGGACCCGGCCGGCGGCATGAACCCCGGCATGCTCGTCCGCCCGGCCCGCCTTGACGAGAACCTCCGCTTCGAGGTCCTGCCCCCGACCCCCTTCGCGCAGGAGGTCGCCCGCTGCGTGGGCGTCGCGAAGTGCCGCACCGAGGAGACCGGCGGCCCGGCGGTGATGTGCCCCTCCTACCGGGCCACGGGGGAGGAGCGGCACTCCACGCGCGGCCGCGCCCGGCTCCTCCACGAGATGCTCGCGGGGGAGATCGTCCGCGACGGGTGGCGCTCGCCGGAGGTCGCCGAAGCCCTCGACCTCTGCCTGGGCTGCAAGGGCTGCCGCAGCGACTGCCCCGTCGGCGTCGACATGGCCGCCTACAAGTCGGAGTTCCTCCACCACCACTGGCGGGGCCGCCCCCGCCCCCTGTCCCACTACCTCCTGGGCGGCCTGCCGACCTGGCTCCGGCTGATCGCCCGGCTGCGGGCGGCCCGACTGGTCAACGCGGCGGGGAAGGTGCTCCGGGTGCCGGGGCTGGCCCGGGAGCGGAACCTCCCCGAGGTGGCGGAAACCCCGTTCACCCGCTCGTGGCGCCCCCACGGGCCGACCGCCGGCCCTACGGCGGCCGACGGCGTCCGGGCCCCGAGGGCGACACCGCCCCGGGTGACCCTCTGGCCGGACACCTTCACCAACCACCTCGCCCCCGCCGCCGCCCACGCGGCCGTCCGGGTACTGGAGGACGCGGGCCTCCCCGTCACCCTCCCCACCGGCCCGGTCTGCTGCGCCCTGACCTACGTCTCCACCGGCCGCCTCGCCCGCGCCCGCAAGGTCCTGCGCCGCACCCTCGACGTCCTCGACACCTTCGACACCCTCGGCGACACCCGTCCCGACGGGCCCGTCCTCGTCCTGGAACCCAGCTGCGCCGCCGCCCTGCGCACCGACCTCCCGGCCCTCCTCCCCGACGACCCCCGGGCCCACCGCCTCGCGGCGGCCGTCCGCACCTTCGCCGAGACCCTCGAGGAGCACGCCCCCCACTGGACCCCGCCCCGCCTGGACCGGCCCGTCGCCGGCCAGACCCACTGCCACCAGCACGCCGTGCTCGGCGAAACCGCCGACCGGCGGCTGCGCGACCGCGCCGGCCTCACCGGGGAGCTCAGCGGCGGCTGCTGCGGCCTCGCGGGCAACTTCGGCTTCGAGCCCGGCCACCACGCCGTCTCCGTCGCCTGCGCGGAGGAACAGCTGCTCCCCTCCCTCCGGGACGCCGCCCCCGGCACCGCCGTCCTGGCGGACGGCTACTCCTGCCGCACCCAGATCGCCCAGCTCTCCGGCCACCGCGCCCGCCACCTCGCGGAACTCCTGGCGGAGGCGCTCCCCCCGGAGCCCGGGCAGTCGATGTAAGAGAGAACACGGAAGCACGACCCTTACCCACCCCTTAATCTGGATAAATGCCCGCAGCCTCGCCCTCCCCCGCGACAACCCCCGCAACCCCCGCAACGCCCACGCCCCCCGCCCGGCCCGCCACCCGTGCCACCGCCCGCCTCAAGGGCGGCCTGGGCGGCCGCTTCGGCCCGGTGGCACTCGTCATCGCGGCCGGGATCTCGGTGCAGTTCGGGGCCGCGCTCGCGGTCATGATCATGCCGAGGGCGGGCGCGGCCGGCGTGGTCACGCTGCGCCTGGCGGCCGCCGCCCTGGTGCTCCTGCTGATCTGCCGGCCCAAGGTGCGGGGCTACACGCGCTCCGACTGGGGCACGGTCGTCGCCTTCGGCGTGGCCATGGCGGGCATGAACGGCCTCTTCTACCAGTCCATCGACCGCATTCCCCTGGGCCCGGCGGTCACCCTGGAGGTCCTGGGCCCGCTGGCCCTCTCGGTACTGGTCTCCCGCCGCCTGGTGAACCTCCTGTGGGCCGGCCTGGCCCTGGCCGGCGTGGCCCTGCTCTCCGCCCACGGCGGCGGCGGCCTCGGCTTCGGCTCCCTCGACCCGCTCGGCGCGGCCTTCGCGGTGGGCGCGGGGGCGATGTGGGCGGCGTACATCGTCTTCAGCGCCCGCACCGGCCGCCGCTTCCCCCAGGCGGACGGCCTGGCCCTGGCGATGGCGGTGGCGGCGGTGATCTCCCTCCCCCTGGGCGTGGCCCAGTCGGGCTCCGCCCTCCTGGCCCCGACCACCCTGGCCCTGGGCCTCGGCGTGGCGGTGCTCTCGTCGGTGCTCCCCTACACGCTGGAACTCCTGGCCCTGCGCCGCCTCCCGGCGCCGACGTTCGCCATCCTGATGAGCCTGGAGCCGGCCATCGCGGCCACGGCGGGCTTCCTGATCCTCCACCAGGCCCTCTCCCTGCTGGACGCCCTGGCGATCGCCCTGGTCATCGCAGCGAGCATGGGCGCGGTCCGAGCCCAGAGGACCTGACCTGGGGCCGGGCCGACGTCTGCCGCCCCCCTCGCGGCGGAACCAGCCCGGGCCGGGACTGAACAGCCGGACGGAACGGGGCATGGTCGGGCCCCACTCAGCGGTCTCAGGGCAGGGTTGGGGGTTTCCCGGCAGTCCTTGTCTTTCCGGGGCGGGACGGGCTGTCAAGGGTGGCCGAAGGCCATCGCGCAGCGACGCGACGAAGGAGCGCCCTTGACAGGCCGGCCCGAACCGGAAGGACAGTGGG
>NZ_JBIAVB010000028.1:0-80333 GCF_042893675.1 Streptomyces sp. NPDC001594
CACTGAACGCCTTCGACATCACCTTCGACGGCCGACTCTCCGCAGCCCGCCAGTAACCCCAACCACCCCCGTTACACCCTTCGATTGACAGCCCCCGTGGCGGGCGGCACCAACTACGCCAGCCACGCCGATCTTTCAGCACACGGAATGACCGACAACCACATTGCGATCATCGGACCTGAAACCAGCGAGGCCGAGCCGACACCATGACCGTCATCATCCTCACCGCGGCCCCGGAAGGGCTGCGGGGACACCTCACACGCTGGATGATCGAGGCCAGCGCCGGAGTATTCGTCGGCAACCCGAGCCGCCGGATCCGCGACCGCCTGTGGGAACTCCTGGCCACCAGAATCGGCGACGGCCAAGCCATCCTCATCGAACCCGCCGCCAACGAGCAGGGCTGGGCCGTCCGGACCGCAGGCCGTGACCGCTGGCAGCCCGTCGACTTCGACGGGTTGATCCTGTCAGCCCGCCCCCGAAAGCAACTGAATGAAAACAGCCATCTCCGCTGACAAACCCCCAGTTCAAAAAGGGTCGACCCCGCGCCTGCGGGGATGGTCCGTGCGTAGGGATCATGCCGCGCACCGTATGAGCGTCGACCCCGCGCCTGCGGGGATGGTCCGTCGCCGGCGGTGTCCATGCGCTGACCGGTGCCGTCGACCCCGCGCCTGCGGGGATGGTCCGGAACTGCGCCGTGCCCGACTCGTTCGCCGCCAGTCGACCCCGCGCCTGCGGGGATGGTCCGTGGGCGACACAACTGTGGCCCTCCCCAAATCCGTCGACCCCGCGCCTGCGGGGATGGTCCAACAGCAGGTCAGAGCCCACTTGCTGCCCGCTCGTCGACCCCGCGCCTGCGGGGATGGTCCGCCCGAGCGGCCCATCTGCGCGTATGCGACCATGTCGACCCCGCGCCTGCGGGGATGGTCCGGTCCAGCGTGACTGGCACACCGCGGCCCCCCTGTCGACCCCGCGCCTGCGGGGATGGTCCGCCACCCGGCAGTGCGAGGGCATCGCCGGCCGCGTCGACCCCGCGCCTGCGGGGATGGTCCTCCGATCCGTTCGGCCACGGAGGGCGGGCGGGTGTCGACCCCGCGCCTGCGGGGATGGTCCGGACACCAGGGCGTGAGCGTTGAGCACGTCGGAGTCGCCCCGCGCTCGCGGGGATGGTTTGGTGGAGGACCTCCTGGACAAGCTCTGGCACCCTGTCGACCCCGCGGCTGCGGGGGATGGTCACCCTCGCCGCTGACCAGGGCATCACCCGGCCCCTCACCTGGGCACCCGCGGCTCCGCACCCGCCACCTCGTAGGCGACAAGGTCGAGGTCACTGTCGCTGGCCGACCACCCGCTCGCCGACCTCGCCGCCCACACCGTCGCCGAACGTCTCTCCGGTATCGAGTACCTGGGCGGGATCCCCGGCACCGCAGGCGCCGTTCCGGCCCAAAGCGCCGGAACGTACGGCATCGGCGACACCCTCACGGCCGTCACCGTCCACGACTGGACCACCGGCCGCACGACCCGGATCCCCACCGCGGAATGCGGGTTCGGGTACCGCACGAGCCGGTTCAAGCAGCAGCCCGGCCGGTGGACGATCCTCTCCCTCACCCTCTACCTGACCCGCTCCAGCACGGGGGCCTCTCACCTACCAGCACTCGCCACAGCACTCCAGGCCCCGGTGCGCAGCCGACCACAGCTTGCGGAAGCCGCGGCTGGCGTACTCCACGAGCGCGTCGTGCGGGGACTGCCTCCTGGCCGAGACGGGGCACGACCACCGCCAGGCCGGCCTCTGCTTCCTAAACCCACCGTCGCCGAGGAGCAGGCACGCACCTTGCGCAGTGGGGGTGCTCCCGTCTACTGCACGCCTGCGCAGGATAGGCGGGCCAGCGCGGAATGGCTGCTGGAGGCACGGGGCTACAGGCCCGCAACCCGAGTCACCTGCGGTGTGCACTGCTCAACACGCCGCACCCTGACCCTCACTGCCCAGCCGGATGCCACCGCGTCCGGATTCCGGGCTGCGCTGGAGAAGATGGCTGCGAGTGTGCACGAGGCCACGGGTGCCCTGCACCCAGAGCCGGTGGCCGTCTGACCTACTGGTCTGCTAGGCCTGGGGTCTGTAGACATCACGGCTCCAGGGGCGGGTACGCATCGTGTGCCCTGGGGCAGGTGCTCGGTGCCGCCGAGGTTCTCGATGGTGCCCCGGACCGCGGGGGACGTCGCCGGGGGCGTTCCGGTGCCGGTCAGGCAGACGACGGGATCAGCGTGGAAATGCCCGCCGCCGTCCATCCCCACTTTCACCGCCGCCGCGTTGACCTCGGCCTCGGTTGTGGCAGGGCGGGCACAGCACATACAGCAGCCGGCCGCGTTCCCAGCGCCCGCTCCAGCCGGCGGCTTCCTCGGCGCTCCAGTCCAGGGGTGTGGGCGTCTGGCAGCGCGCGCACGTCTGGGCCTGCCTCGCGCGGCGGGGCGGGCGGTTCGGCTTGATGCGTCCCATGCCGTTTCCAACGGCTGTAGGCCAACAGGGGTGCGGGTGGCCGCTGGTGACGCCCGCCCGCTGCCGCCAGGGGCTGGCGCCGTGCCGCCGCCGGTCCGGTGTTCCTGCGTACGCACCGTGGTGTGCGCCGGGGATGGCGTCGGTGGTGCTCCGGCGCATACGCCGGGGCGATGCGTGGGGTAATGTGCTGAAGCGAGCGAATCTGACCGGATCACGTTCACTTGTCGCTCATCTGTTGCAGCATCAGCTTCATTACCATGCGTAATAAATTTTCTTGTACTTCCCTCTGCACACATCGGCCCCTCGTGACGCTTTACCGGTGGAAGCGCCCGCTTCCACCGCCGGGCTGCTGGGGCCGCGGCGGACAGGTTCCGTTGTTGGAGGGAACGTGCAGGACAACCTGACGTTCATCGAGATGTTGCTGGCCGCCCGGGTGTTCGGCCCCGACGTCCTGCGCGTCGGGCGCCGGCTGCTGAGCGCCGGGGTGCGGGTAGGGATCTCGGACATCACCGCCACGCCTCCGCGCGCGGGCAGCCCGGACGACCTGCGCCACGAGGTGGACAGGTGAGCGAAGGGGGCTCGGAAGAGTCGGGCGGGGCGGTGGGCCTGCCTGACCGCCCCCGCTTCATAGCCCAGCTGCCGGCGCGCCTTCAGGCGAAGTACTGGGACTTCCACGACCTCTTCTACGACCTGTACTGGGCCAGTGCTTGGGACGCCCTCGGCTTCTCGGACGCGGACGCGGACGAGGCCGTGGACGCGGCGTTCGCGTCGATCGGGAAGGAATGGCTGCGGATGCAGTCGATGGACAACCCGGAAGGCTTCGCCTGGCGGATCCTGAAGTTCCGGATCGAGGACGTGCGGCGCAAACGGAAGAAGAGGCCCGAGCCCAGGGACCTCACCGAGATGGAGGCCTTCGCCGAGCAGGCCGACGAGGACGCCTACGACCAGCTCACCAAGCGCATCGTCGCGGACCAGGCGATGCAGCATCTGACCGAGCGCCAGCGCGACGTACTGACCATGACGTTCCGGCTCGGGTTCAGCGACGAGGAGGCCGCCGCAGTCATGGGCGTCGCCCCCAACACGATCCGTACCACCCGCAGCCAGGCGATCCAGAAGATCAGGCGGCTCATCGACTCTGAGACCGACCACCCGGATGAGAGGACCCCGTGAGCGAAAGGACCGAAGCCGGCCGTCTCCACGACCTCCTGCGCGCCGGCCCGCAGCGCCCTGCCCGGCGCTCGCACGCCGACCGTGAGGCAGCCCGCGCCCGCCTGCTCGCCCGCCCCGAGCCCGACGACGCGTACACGGCCGGCCTCGGACCGTTGTGGCCTGACCCCGCGGCCGAGGACCCCGTCCACCCCGAGCGGGCAGCCGAGGCCCTGCGGACGCTGAGCGTCTCCGCGGTCCACGCCGCGAAGTCCGCCTCCCGGCTCGCGGTGTTCGCCTCCGACATCACCCTGGCGACCGGCGCGCTCGTCTTCGCCTGCGTCCTGCACCTAGCCGGCGACCAGAGCGGCGCCCGCTTCTGGTGGCAGTACGCGGCCGGCGCCGACAACCGCACCGCCGCCTACTGCCTCTACCTCGACCACAGCAGCCACGGCGACTACCAGGACGCCCAGCACTGGGCCGCCCAAGCCCAGCCCGCCGGGACACCCTTCATGCCCGCGTCCTGGTGGGACGCCGGCACCGCCGAACCCGTCCCGGCCGCCGCCTACACCCGCATGGCCCGCAGCACCGCCACCGTCGCCCACCCCGACCTCGGCGACATCCCCCTGCCCGTCCCCCGCCTCGCCAAGCACGTCCTCACCGCCGCGCCACCGCCCGCACCCTGGGACTACCCCCTCACCCCCGGCACCTGGATGCTCGGCAGCAGGCACCAAGGCAAGCCCACCCTGCCACACGACACCCCACGGCGCCGACGCACCCACACCACACCCACCACAGCCCGGCCCGTCACCACCACCGCACCCGCACCCGCGCCCGCGCCGACGAGGAGCCAGGCCCTGCGGGAAGCCCGCCGCGCCCTGGCCGTCGTCCGCGTCCTGCAGGGCCACCGCCTCGGCGCCGACATCCGGCAGATCAGCCAGGAGACCGGCCTGCCCGAGACCACCCTCACCCCCATCCTGGGCATGCTCTGCGAGGAAGAGTTCGCCGACCCCATCACCGACACCGTCTTCGCCCCCGGCCTCGCCCTGGACCGCCTCGCCCTGCCCGGCGGCACCGGAGCCACCGCCCAACTCCAGCGCACCCTCGCCATCATCCGCCAGGAGATCGGCGCCGCCATCTACTTCGGCCGCTACACCGCCGGAGACATCCGCATCCCACAAGCCTCCACCGCCGACACCACCCCGCCAGTCCGCGAGGACATCCCCTTCCGCTACGCCGGCCACGCCACCGCCATCGGCAAATCCCTCCTCGGCCAGCTCGACCCAGCCGACTACGCCGACCACGTCTCCCGCTACAAGCCCGAGGCCTACACCGAGCGCACGATCACCAGCACCCGCACCCTCCTGGAACGCCTCAGCCGCCTACGCCCCGGCGCACCCGTCTATGACACCTTCGAATACGGCGCCGAATGGTGCTGCTCCGCCGTCTCCGTCAGCGTCGGCGGCGAAGCCGTCTCCCTCGCCCTCTCCCTACCCGCCGACCACATCCACCGCCTGGGCGACACCACCCAGCAACTGCGCCGCAAAGCCGTCCCGATCATGCTCACCCTGCTCCTGGCCGGCGAGATCCCCGCAGAAGGACCCGACGAGGAGGTCGAACCGTCCCCCCTGACCCAGACCACCGACGACGGCGTCATCACCCCCGGAGCCCTGGTACGCCTGCGCCGCATGTTCACCAAACCCGTGACCAGCACGACAACGACCAGCAGCGCACCCCTGGCCTGGTCCGGCCCGCACCTGGTCACCGACGACACCTCAGCCAGCCTCTACTACTTCGACGCGGCCCCCAGCCTGATCCAGGACCCGGCCCTCACCCTGCCCCAGACCCTCACCGTCCGCCCCCCGGCCGACCCCACCCCGCAGGACACGCCCTCCGGCTGGGCACGGCCCGCCACCCACACCCCCGGGGAGCTCACCGTGTACAGGACCTGACCACGCCGCGCCGCAGCGGCCAACCCCTCGGGGACCGTGCCCGAGTCGAACGGTGGGCCGTTGGGGTGGTGTGACAAGCAACGACACTCCCGTCTCCGTCCCCGTCGTCCCCGCGCCCCCCGATCCGGTCGGGCCGTCATCGCCGCCCGTCCGCGGATTCCGGGCCGGGGCCGGTGCCCTTGCCCCGGCCCGGGGAGGTGCTCGGGGCGACGCGGTGTGGTGGGAGGGGATGTGAGGGAGCAGACAGGTGCGGGAGTCGGTCAGCCAGGCGCCGATGCCCTACCGGTGGGCGCGGGGGCTGAACTCGTGCCCGGCCTGCCCATCCGGCATCGTGGTCACGCCCGACGGCCGACACGTCCGATCGGCGGACGGCAACGGCGGGGAGTAGCAGAGGTTGGGCCGGTACCTGGCCGTGCCGCTTCACGCCCGACGTCCCGCGGTCACCCACGAGCGGGAGATACTCACGACGGCGGAACGCACTGACCGCAACTGGATCGGGCTGTACGGCAGCCACCCCACCGCTGTCATCCAGCTCCTTGAGATCAAAGAGGACGAGCAACGAATGCCTCGGTGTTGGACCCGCGACGAAATGGAGTGCGGTAGGCAAGAGCGCTTTGAGGCTCACCTTCATCGCCGTGTATTCAGGCTGGCCGGGGGCTGGTGCCGCTGATCGCGAGCAGCTCACGGACTCCGGCGACCCGGGGGTGGCGTGCGCCGAGTTCGGTGACGATCTGCCGGATCGGGGGCCGGTCGCGTACTTCTGCGACCGACACGCGGGCTGCGGCCAGCAGTTGTGTGGCGGTCTCCTCGGGCTTCCCCCACTGCCACCAGGCCCGCGCGAGGTCCGTGTGCATTCGGCCTTTGCGCTCGGCGGTGGCGAACTGGCTGGGGTGAAGGTTGCGGCCTGCTTCGATGGCGGTGCCGGCGTCGCCGAGGGCCCAGTGCACGCCGACGGCGTAGAGGTCCACGGAGGCCGGCGTGATGGGGAAAAGGCGGCCGGTCGGAGCCTGGTGGGGTAGGTTGCGGGCGGCGCGTGAGGCCTCGCGGATCATGGTGAGGGCCTGGTCGCGGTCCTCGGCGATGGCGGCCGTGTATGCGGTGGTGCAGAGCATCTGGGCGTAGGCGGAGGCCCGTGCGTCAGTTGTCAGGCCCGTGGTTTCCACATGTGCGGCGGCGGCCTCGATGTGGCGTTGGGCGGCCGCTTCCTGGCCCTGGTGGCGCAGGACGGCTGCGAGTTCGCGGGCGGCGGCTGCGGCCGCGAGCGGGGATCCGGAGACCTCGGCGTAGGCGGCGGCCCGGTCCGCGGTGATCCTCGAGGTTCCGTATGCCCCGAGCTTGTTCAGCAGGGTCGCGGCGAGGGTGTACGCGGAGGAAAGGCGCGCGTAGTCGAGATCCCGGCGGTCGCTGGCTGCCTGATGGGCGTCGCCGAGCAATCCCGGCAGCGTCTCCAGCAGCGTCGAGTGGCAGCCCTTGTCGAACATGGTGCGCGCGTCGGCGAGCCGGGCGTCGAGCGGCAGGGGGGAGCCTGTGGGGTCGGGTGGGCTGGCGAGCGCTGTCTCCAGGCCACCCAGCAGGTTCACGGGCGCGGCGAGGCCGACGGCTGCGAGGACGGTACGGCGGCGCATCGGGTCCTCCTGGTCAGGCAACGGATCACGCTCAACTGTAGGGCGCGCCCGCGCCCTTAGCCCTAAGGAGGACGCGAGCAGGTCCAGAGGAACCCCGACTTCCTCGGCAGCGCGACGCAGCAACTGGACGTCATTGTGGTGGCCGGCCTCAAGGCGGGAGACGGTGGAGGCCGAGCACAGCAGCCTGGCCCCGAGGTCGCCCTGGCGGAGGTCGAGAGCTTCCCGGCCGATCCGCACGAGACCACCCGGGTCATGCCCTTCCACCAGGGCGAGGACACGGCGACTGTTCCAGAGCGGGTCGGTGCTCATGGCGCGCGCCCTCCGTCGGTCGGCCAGGGGTCTGCCGCCCCCACCCTAGAGGCAGTGAGCGCCCATGCGCACTGCGTGTTCAGAATCTGCAAACGGCGTGCGTGATCTGCACCTCGCATCCCGGGCGGGCCACGGAGTGTGGTGTCGTGGTCACGGGCACCGCAGCGGCGAACAGCCACCGCGGGGGCCCAGTCAGATGCGCCATCACCTACGTGAGGGGAGCACAGCATGGGCAAGGACAAGGGCGGAAGCAGCGGTGGGGGCGGGGGCCACGCGAAGCCGAACCCGCCGCTGAGCGGCGGAACCCCGCCGCCCGGGAACTCCGACGGCAAGGTCGACTCCCCGCCGCCGCCCTCCGGCAAGCGCAGGGGCTGACTGACCGATGACCCTTGTGCGTCTTGATGAGCGCCGCCGAGCGCTGGCGGAGGCCATGGACGCCCAGGGATGGCCGGCGGACTCCGAGTGGGTCCGCCGCGCCGTCCTGGAGAGCGTCCCGCGACACCAGTACGCCCCCGACCGACTGTGGACATGGGACGGCCGGGACGCGTACGTGCCGGTGGAGCTCGGCCGCGATCCGGATGCCTGGGCCGATCTCGTCTACGCCGGCCCGAACGACTCGGCGATCACCCAGATCCTCGACGGCCTGCCCAGCTCCAGCCTGTCCTGCGTCTCCGTCGTCGCGGACATGCTCGACTCGCTGGAGCTGGAGCCCGGCCACCGGGTCCTGGAGGTCGGCACGGGCGCCGGCTGGAATGCCGGGCTGCTCGCCACGCGAGCCGGCGCCGGACAGGTCATCACCGTCGAAGTCGACCCCGGCCTCGCGGCAGCCGCCGAGCGACGGCTGACCGCGGCCGGGCTGAACGTGGCCGTCCACACCGGCGACGGACAGGCTGGCTGGCCCGCAGGCGCGCCGTACGACCGGCTCATCGCCACCTATGCCGTCGACACCGTCCCCTGGGCATGGATCGAGCAAACCAGACCCGGCGGCATCATCCTCTTCCCCTGGGGCCGCCTGGGCACCATCGCCCTCACCGTCGCAGACGACGGCTCCTCAGCGACCGGCTGGGCACACGGCCTGGGGATGTTCATGCCCAGCCGTGGCACCGACCAGGGCCGCGAGTTCCACGAGATCCGAAGTGACGGGGGACCCGAGCACGAGGCCAAGTTCGACACGGACCTGCAACCGCTCACCGGGCCCGACGCCCTCTTCGCCCTCCGCGTGTCCCACCCGGACATCCGGATCACCACCGAGCAGGGCGAGCGGGGCCTGACCGTACAGCTCCACGACGGCATTAGCTCCTGGGCGACCGCCTTCGCCGGTGCGACGGGCCCCACCGTGGCCCATGGAGGTGGCCCCCGCCGCCTCCTGCCGGAGGTCGAAGCGGGCCTTCAGCACTGGAGGGGTCATGGTTCCCCATCCCTGTTCAGCTTCGGGATGACCGTCACACCTGATACGCAGCACGTTTGGGCCGACGCTGCGGAATCCGGACCCTACCGAACCTGAGGCTCGGCATTCAGATGCCTGGGGACAGCGACGGTCCGCTGTCGGTGCCGTGCGGCAAGCTGGTTGGATGGTGTGCCCTCCCCGATGCCTGCGGGGAGGGCGCGGTCTGAGACTAGAGGCCGCTGGTGTTCAAGGTGAACGTCATACTCGCGTCATCCGGTTAGAGAGTACGGGTGAACTCCGTCCAGGCCTGCGGAGAGAAGTTGAGGACGTTGTGGCTCGGTTCTTCCATGTGTTTTGAGTCGCGGACGTAGACCGCGCCGGGCTGCGGATTGGTCTCCACGCAGTTGCCGTTGGCATCGCCGCTGTACGAGGACTTGAACCAGCCTTGGTTCGGGGTGGTGGTGCTCATGGTCATCAGACCTCTCGTGAGAGTTGTTCAAGGAACTTCGGTGTTTCGTAGGGAGGCAAAGCGCCCTGAGCCAGTACCTCGAAGCGCCGCTGGAACTGCTTGGTCTGACGCTCCTTCGAGGAGACCCGCATGGTGCCGTCCACCGTGGCGCTGGCGACTGCCGGTTGCAGCCGCTGCTCGGGGGCGAAGCTGAAGATCCCGAAGTCACCGCCAACAGCGCGATAGGTGGGTGCTCTCTTCGGGATGATCTGGATGGTGACGTTGGGCAGCTCGTTCATTTCAGCGATGGCCTGGTGCTGCTTGCGCATGAGCTCGGGACTGCCGACCATGTTGGTCAGCGCGGCCTCGTCCATGATGCAGGTCAGCTCCATCCCTTCCTCAGTGATTCGTCTCTGCCTCTTGATGCGCACGTCGACAGCCTGTTCGATGAACTCTTCCGTCGTGTCGTTGGCGACCTTCGCGGACCGGATCAGCGCGTGAGCGTAGTCCGGAGTTTGGATCAAGCCGTTGACGACGCCGTGGCACCACCACTTCGCATCACTGGCCCCTGACTCCATGGCGAGGTAGAGGTTCATGCCGGAGGGGAGGTGGGAGACGCTGGTGGTCCACCAGTCCTCACCTTTCGCCTGACGATGCCAGTCCATCAGCATCGCGCGATCCGCCTTGCCTAGCTTGTATGCGGCGAGCAGTGCGGCGAGTTGCTCTATGCGCCGGAAGCCGGTGGTTCCGCTCTCGACATTGTGCACGGCCGATCCGGCGCATCCTGCTTCTTTGCCTGCCTGAGCGAGCGTCAGGCCAGCACGCTCACGCAGCCGCGTGAGCTCCTGCCCCAGCACGATCCGGAGGAACGTCTTGCCGACGTTCGCTGCCACCTCGTCACCCCCAGTTCGGTTCGCCGTTACGTCGTGGCGGTTCGTCTCCGGGATGCCCCGGTGGGCTTCGAAAGCCCCTCGGCGTCCCTCGAACACTGCTCGGTTCGCGGCTAGTTGGCCTCGGTTCGCGTCTGTCATATACCACTTTGCCTTCAGGAGGCAATCACCTCGCATCCAGATTGAAATTCAAGTCGAAAAGGGTGGAACGTAGATGTCGGCCGCTTCGACGGCCCCTTGGTGTGAGGCCGGCGATGGTTCCGTTCTGGCATGCGGAACCTCCGGGCTCACACCGCCCCCGACATGACGGGAGATGGCACCGATGGGAACGATCAGCAATTTCCGGCCACCGGGTCAAAATGGGAACGTGCATCCGGTTGACCCACGCGCGGCGGGGGTCGCAGGGAGCCGAGAGAGGGTCCTTGGTGAGCTCCGTAGGGAGTTCAACGCGGTATCGACCGCGCGGGCCCGCCTCGGGGACGGGACGCGGCGCTTGGTGGCGTACGCGCTCGTTGCCCCTGGGGAGTCCCCGGTGGTTGCGCTGGCGGCCGCGCGGCGGTTCGCCGAGCGAGAGGGCCATCAGGTGGTCCGGGAGTTCGCCGACGCGACGGGCCCGCTGGACCCGCGCCGGCGGCCGGGCTACCTGGAAGCGCGCCGCTTGGTGACCGCCGGGTACGCCGAAGGCCTGGTGGTGCGGTCGATGCGGGACATCAGCATCGACCTGGACGAGTACGAGCTGGAGATCCGGGACCTGGGCGAGAGGGTGGCCCTGGTGCTGCTGGAGCACGCGGAGGGCTTGAGGTGAGCGCGGAGAGTGAAGCGGGCGACGAGGTAGCTGTCGACCCGGCGGCGCCGCCGTTCGGTGTGCCGGCGGTCGCGTTCGTCACGCCGATCCACCAGGACCCGTTGTGGGACAGGAAGAACGACTTGCTGCTGCTGCCGGTCGATGTCGTCTTCCGGGATGCCACGAAGGCTCGGGCGGTGCTGCGGCTCCTGCCTGGCCGGGTGGAACTTTTGCATAACCAGCTCGACGGGGCTCTGAGAGAACGAGACAAGGAGAAGGCCCCAAACAAGATCCCGCCCGGGGACCGGTAACCAGGGACCCGGGACGATTCCGAATCCGGCAGCAGCCGCAACGACACCAGAAGGTGCCGGTACCGGCAGCCCTTCCCTCCTCGGCGGGGCCTCCGGAACCGCAGGCCCGCCCGATGCCGCAACGGGAATCCAACCCCGGTCGCGGGCCTGCGGTCCGCAAGCTCCTGCCTTGCGGCCATGCGGGAACGGACCGGCCAGAAGGCAGGATCAATCCCTCTAGCGGGCCGTCAACGGTCCGCAAGGATTCAAGCACCGTTCCTATGGCCGCACCGCTCCACCACTGGATCGGCCTCGCACTCACCGGTGGCATCGTGCTCCGCCTCGCGCCGTGGGGTGACGCGATCTGATTCTCCTGACTACCAGCGAAATCGACCTGCGCGACGGCAGCAGGATCTGAACCGACGACGCGGCCACACGTACTCGACCGGCAAGGCCGGCGCCCGGCGCGGCGTTCTGATCCAAAGCGGCTGCGAGGGCGCTCTCAGCCCCGGGGACGGCCTCCAGGTCGTACGGGCCGAGCCGACGACCACCAGGAGATGGCCCGGAGCCCGTCCTCCTCCAAGAAGACCGGCCGGATCCGGGGCTCGACCAGCCAGGGTGACTTGGACCTCACGCCTATCCCGGTAGCAGAAAGGAAGACTTCCCATGCACAAGATCGCCCTGTACGGCCCGCCCGGGGCCGGGAAGAGCACCGCGGCAGAGTTGCTCACCAAGGAGTTCGCAGCCGAGGGATTCGAGGTCGTTCGTTTGCGGCTGGCGGAACCCCTCTACCAGGCGCAGCGGGCCATCTACGCGCTGGCCGGGCGCCCGCTGGGCAACGAGAACCAGCAGGACGGCCAGCTCTTGAACATGCTGGGCACGGAGATGCGCCGGATCAACGCGGCCGCGCTCACGGAGCCGTTCACCTTGCGGGCACAGGAGGTAGAGCTGCGGAGCCCCAAGGCCGTGTTGCTGTGCGATGACGCGCGCGCTGCGGACGTGGACACGGTGATCAGGAACGGCTTTCGGCTTGTCAAGATCAGTGCGCCGACGGCCCTGCGCACCGCGCGCCGGAAGGCGCGCGGCGACTTGGCCCTGGGCAACGACAGCCACCCCACAGAGGCGCCGATGGCGGTGGAGCCGTGGCGCCAGATTGACAACGTCGGAGACCTCTTCGAGTTCCGCGCACGTGTCGCACTGCTGGTCGACGAGCTGATTTCGTGATCCTGACCGGGCGCGAGATCCAGCGCCAGCGCGACCTGGGCGTGCTGACCATCGAGCCGTTCACCCCCGCTCAGGTCAACCCTGTCTCCTACAACTACCGGCTCGGACCCCTGCTGCGGACCCACCGTGCCGGGACGGCCGACACCCACGCGCAGCTCGACCTGGACGAGGTCGAGATCCCCGAGGAGGGGATCGTGCTGATGCCCGGGCGGGTGTACCTGGGGACCACGGTGGAGGAGATCGGCAGCACCGAGTTCGTCCCCTCGCTGATCGGCCGGTCCTCCGTCGGCCGGCTGGGGCTGTTCGTCCAGTACGCCGCCGACCTGGGGCAGATCGGGGCCTGCCACCGCTGGACGCTGGAGTTCAAGGCCGTCCAGCCGGTGCGCGTCTACGCGGACAGGGTCATCGGCCAGGTCAGCTTCTGGGCCGCCACCAGCGGCCGGCTGCCGTACACCGGCCGGTTCGGCCGGATCAACGAAGCCACCGTTCCCCCGCCCGGGCTGCTGGCCCCGGCCATCCTGACTCACGCCTAGGAGACCTCCCGTGATCCTGACCGGACCGGACATCGCCGCCGAGCGCGAAAGCGGCCGCCTCGTCCTGGAACCCTTCCACCGCGCACAGGTACAGCCGAACAGCTACGACCTGACGCTGGGCCCGACCCTCATCTACTACACCGGCGAGGTACTCGACACCAGGGCAGAGAACCCCTGCGTCGAGGTCGAGATCCCCGAGGACGGGTTCGTTCTGGAGCCGCACCGCGTCTACCTCGGCTCCAGCGTCGAGGTTCTCGGCAGCGACCACTACGTGCCGCGGATCAGCAGCCGATCGGGCGCCGCCCGGCTGGGCCTGTTCAGCCACTGCACGGCCGAGCTCATCGACATCGGCTCGATCGGCCAGACCACCTTCCAGCTCCACACCGTGGAGCCGCTGCGGGTGTACGCCGGCGACCGGCTCGGGCAGGTGGCCTTCTTCCGGGTCCAGGGCGACATCGTCCTCTACGACGGCAAGTACCAGGGCTCGCGCGGCCCGCAGCCCTCCAAGATCCACCTGGACACGGTCAGGGCGGCATCCTGATGACGGCCCACGAGGTCCCGCACCCGGCCGCCGACTACAGCGACCCCGTCGCCCGCGGCCTGGTGGCGGCGGCGTTCGAGGCGATCCGGGACCGCTACGTGCTGGCCCGCCACCAGATCGCCGCCGCGCTCCTGGACGCCGACGGGCGGGTGCACCTGGGCCTGCACGTGGACGCGATGGTCGGGCGGGCGGCGGTTTGCGCGGAGGCCGGGGCCCTGTCCGCGGCCCGCCTGGTCACCAGCGCCAGCCTCCTCGCGGTGGCGGCCGTCCGCTTCCCCAAGCCCACCGAACCGCCGTACGCCCGCGTCGTGCCTCCGTGCGGGCTGTGCCGCGAGCTCCTCCTGGACCACGCCCCGCACATCTCGGTGGTCCTGCCCGACCCCGAGGACCCGCTGACACCGCTGGCAGGCCTGCTGCCCCACAAATACGTGGGCACCAAGTGGCCCACATCGCCCACCCACCTCTGAACGCCAAACAAGGAGATCCCCATGAGCCAGATCAACTTCCGTACCGCCGCCCTCGACGCCCTCGCGGGGGAGGTCATCCCCGAGCGGCACTTCGAGTTCTCCATGGAGACCGCCCGCGACCTCTTCTTCAACGACACCCGGATGCTGGACGTCAAGCAGGACGTCCACAACCGCTTCCGCACCAACCCGACGTCCATGGTCGGCCACATGATCGACAACCTGGCCCTCACCGGCACCGAGGACCTCCTGGACCTCGGCTGCGGCAACGCCTTCGTCCTGGAACACCTGCGCCCGCACCTCGCGGACGGGACGATCACCGGGCTCGACGTCGCGCCGGCCGTCCTGGAGGCCGCCCGGGCCCGCATGCACGGCACCGCCACCGCGTGCACGTGGATCGAGGGCAGCGCCGACGACCTGTCGATGCTCGCCGACGACTCCTTCGACCGGATCATGGCCAACTACATGATCCACTACGTGCCCGACCTCGACCGCTGCTTCTCCGA
Organism: Streptomyces sp. NPDC001594; assembly: GCF_042893675.1. Lineage (NCBI taxonomy): Bacteria > Bacillati > Actinomycetota > Actinomycetes > Kitasatosporales > Streptomycetaceae > Streptomyces > Streptomyces sp. NPDC001594. The sequence continues at coordinate 14,588 of NZ_JBIAVB010000028.1, forward strand.
GGTCCGCCGCGTCATGCGCCCCGGCGGCATCTTCCAGCTCACCACCGACCGCCCCGACAGCATGCTGGAGATGTACCAGGTCCACTTCACCGCCCTGAAGGCGATGAACGCCCCCGCCTACCTGTTCAAGGCCACCCCCAAGGGCCGGCTGTCCCTGGACAACGGCGCCGCGCAGCTCTCCGGCCACTTCGAGACCGTGAAAAGGGTCACGTGGCAGGACCAGCTCCGCTTCACCGACCCCGCCCCGTTCATGCGCTTCTACCAGGTCGGCCACAACCACTGCTGCGCGTCCTCCGAGCCCGACGAGCGCCTGGACGAGGCGTTCTTCGCCGAGTTGCGTGAACGCGTCGCCGAGCAGGTCACCGACGCGATCAAGGAGAACGGCTACTTCGCGGTGACGAAGTACACCGGCAGCTTCCTCTGCTCCTGACCACGCCAGTGCGCCGCCCGGCCGGCGGCCGATGAGGCGCCGGGGGCGTTGGTAGCGTCGGGGGACGTCCCGCCGGCCGGTGCGGGACCAGCCCACCGACGGAAAGAGCCCCCTGATGCCCGCGAACCCGACGATCCGCAGGGCCGTGATCCCTGCCGCCGGACTCGGCTCCCGCCTCCTGCCGCTGACCAAGGCCACGCCCAAGGAGATGCTCCCGGTCGGTGACCGGCCCGTCATCGAGCACACCGTCCGGGAGCTCGTCGCCTCCGGCATCACCGACATCACCATTGTCGTCTCCGGCGGCAAGAGCCTCATCCAGGACCACTTCCGCCCCAACCCCGCCCTGGTCGAGCAGCTGCGCGCGGACGGCAAGAAGGAGTACGCGGACGCGGTGGAAGAGGTCGGCGAGCTGGCCCGCCAGGGCCACATCACCTACCTCGACCAGCACGGCCCCTACGGCAACGGCACCCCCGTCCTGAACGCCGCCCGCTCCTTCGGCGACGAACCCGTCCTCGTGCTCTGGCCCGACGACGTGTTCGTCGCCGACGTACCCCGAGCCCAGCAGCTCATCCACGCCTACGAGACCACCAACTGCCCCGTGCTTGCCCTGATGCCGATGGCACCGGCCGACTCCCAGCGCTACGGCGTCCCCGTCGTCAAGGAAGACCTCGGCCAGGGCCTCCTGCGCATCACCGGCCTAGTCGAGAAGCCCAAGCCCGCCGACGCCCCCTCCGGGTACGCGGCGATCGGCGGCTACGTCATCACCCCCGCGATCATCGAGGAGCTCCGCGAGCAGACCCGCCGCTGGTACGAGCACCGCCAGGGCGAGATCTACCTGACCGACGCCATCAACGCCTACGCCGCCAGCCGGGCCGTCTACGGCCAGGTCATCTCCGGCCGCTGGTACGACACCGGCAACCCGGCCGACTACCTCGTCGCGCAGATGGCCACCGCCCTCGCCCACCCCGAGTACGGGCCCATCCTGCGCAAGCTCGCCCGCGAATCCGGCGACGCACCCGCCCCGAGCACCAGCTGATCCGCCGCTCCCTTCGGGCCGCCGCCCACCGCGAGCGGCGGCCCGAAGGGAGCACCCATGCCGCCCACCCCGCCCGTCTACGAACCCGTCATCAACCAGCACGACACCTGGCTGGCCGTCAACCCCGTCCAGGGCTGCCCCAAACGGTGCCGCTACTGCTACCTGGAAGACCTCGGGCTCACCGCCGTCAAACCGACGGTGCTCGCCACCCCCGAGCAGACCGTCGAACAGCTCCTCGCGCACCGCTACTACCACCCCGCGCTGGTCCTGGCCCTCTACACCTGCACCGATGCCCTGGCCACCCCCGTCACCCGCGCCCACCTGACCGCGCTCCTCGACCTGCTCGGCGCCTCCACCGTCCGCAACCCGGTCTGCATCATCACCAAGTGCGCCATCCCCGACGACGTCGTGGAGCCCATCGCCCGCAACCGCGCCGCCGGCCTGCCGATCCTGGTCTACCTCAGCTACTCCGGCCTCGGCCCCGACATCGAACGCGGCATCAACCACACCGCGCTGCGCGACAACTTCCCCCGCCTGCACGCCGCCGACATCCCCGTCATCCACTACTGGCGGCCCGCCCTCCCGCAGAACAGCACCCCCGACGCCCTCGAGCGCGTGATGGACCTCGCCGTCCGCTACGCCGCCTGCACCGTCGCCGTCGGCACGAAGGTCAAGCCCTCGGCGATGGACCAGATCACCGAGCTGTGGCCGGCCCTCGCCGACCCGGCCCTGGACCCGCGCGCCGCCGACTCCGTCTGGCCCCGGCCCACCTGGGACTGGCTCCACGCCCTTCCCGACCGCTACGCCGCCCATCCCTTCTTCCAGACCAACATCTGCGCCCTCGCCTACGTCCTGGGCCGCGGCGACCGCGCCGGAGTGTGGAACACCCCCACCTGCCTGGCTACCAACCGCTGCCCCGCCGCCCAGCGCGACCTCTGCCTGCGCACCGTGCCCCACCGCGAACCGGTCACCGCCCCCCAGGTCGAGGAACGCCTCGCGAAGATCGGACTGCCCGGGCTGGCGTTCACCCTCGACGCGGGCACCCGCACCCTCCACCTCGGCCGACCGGTCCCGCTGCGCGACCGGCACAACCTCGCCCAGGTCCTCGCCCTCACCGTCCGCGCCCCACGCGACCCCCAGGAAACCTACTGGCAGGGACGCCTCGCCGGCGCCGAGCCGCTGATCATCGACCCCCGCCCCTGACCACCCCGGGAGCACCCATGCCAAGCACCAACCACCCCATGGTCGTAGACACCGCCATCCAGTTTTGGCCCCGCGGGGGCAGCGCCCAGGTCGTCCGCTACCACCTGCGCGAACTCAACTCCCGCAGCATCACCACCCGCCTGCACGCAGGATCCCTCGGAGCCCCGGGCGAACCCTCCCACGCCTTCACCTTCTACAAGGGCCTCGACCTTTACCCCTACGACCACAACGGCGCCCGCGCCGCGTTCGAACGCGGTGACAACCCCCAGGCGGCTCCCTGGCCGTTCCACCCCTCCTACGAGGACCGCGGCCACTGCCCCGACCCGCTCTACAGTGCGGTCCCGCCCGCCGACGCCAACCGCCTCACCTCCGCCTGGACCCGACACCTCACCATGCACCGCAGCCTCCACCCCACCGTTCTGCACCTCCACCACCTCAGCCCCCTCCAGATGAGCGCCCGCGCCGCCTACCCCGGCATCCCCCGAGTCACCACCCTCCACGGCACCGAACTCAAGCTCTTGGCCGGCATGCAGGAACGCACCCGCCTCGCGCAGCGCGCCCAGACCTCCCTCACCGACCTGGCCCACCTCCTGCACAGCAGCAGCCCCCACCGCCACACCGAAGCCGCACGCATCGCCAAGACCGCCGGACTCAACGACCCCGACGCCCACCTCCTGGCCGACACCGACTGGGAGAAGTGGATCCACTCCCACCACTGGATCCACCGGCTTCACCAGGCCGCCGGCCACGCCGGGCAGCTCATCACGGTCTCCGACCACGACCAGAACCTCGCCACCGAACTCCTGCACCTGGACAGCGCACCGCCCGTCGTCCCCAACGGCGTCGACACCCACACCTTCCAGCCCCACCACCTCGACCAGGCCGCCCGGCTTGAGCACCTGCGCCGCTGGCTCGTCACCGACCCCCAGGGCTGGGCCCCGGGCGAAAAGCCCGGCAGCATCCGCTACACCGAACGCGACCTCGAGCGCCTCCACGACGACCACGGACAGCTGCGCCTGCTGCTGCTGTGGGTCGGCCGGTTCCTCGACTTCAAGCGTGTGCCCGTCCTCCTGAAGGCATTCGCCGCCGCCCGCACCCGCCTGGACCCCGCGCCCGCCCTACTGATGTGGGGCGGATACCCCGGCGAGTACGAAGGGCGTCACCCCGCCGACATCGCGGCCGACCTCGGCATCAGCGAACACGTGTACTTCCTCGGCTGGCGCGGCCACGACGAACTCCCCACCGGCCTCAACACGGCCGACCTCATGGTCGCCCCAGCCGTCAACGAGCCGTTCGGCATGGTCTATCTCGAAGCCATGGCCTGCGGCACCCCGCCCATCGCCACCGCGACCGGAGGCCCCACCCGCACCATCATCGGCGCAGGCTCCCACGCCACCGGCTGGCTCGTCGCCGCCGACAGCAGCGACGACCTGGCCCACACCCTCACCGCCGCGCTCGGCGACCGCCATGAACTCGCCCGGCGCGCCACCAACGCCCGCGCGCACGTCGAGAACACCTACAGCTGGGCCCGCACCACCGACCACTACCTCAACCTCTACGCCACCGCCCACCAGGCGCCGTAAGCCCGGCCCCTTCAGCAAGGAGTCCACCGTGACCGACCGCATCGAAGGCCTGCTCGTCGACATGAACGGCCTCTTCCGGCACTGGCGCAACACCGGTGCCCGCCAGAGCGAACGCCTCGCCGGCCTGCCCCCCGGCACCATCAACCACTACGCCTACGACCACCCCAGCTACCGCGCCGCCCGCGTCGGTCTCCTCACCGACCAGGAGTGGGCCGAGAACGTCGCCGAACGCCTCGCCGATGACTTCGGCCCCGCCGTACGCCAGCACCTCGGCCCCTGGCGCGCCGACCGAGGCGAACGCGACGACACCATGGTCGGACTCCTCGACCAGATCCGCAGGCACGTGCCCGTCGGCGTCCTGTCCAACTGCACCGACGCCCTCCCCACCGACCTCGAACACCACCAGATCGAGTTCGACCACGTTTTCTCCTCTGCCAGCCTTGGCGTCGACAAGCCCTCCCCCAACGCCTTCCACGCCGCCACCGATCGCATGTGCATCCCCGCCCAGCGCCTGGCGTACTTCGACGACGAGCCCACCTTCGTTCAGGCCGCTGCCAGCACCGGACTTCATGCCCACCTCTTCACCGGGGCGGCGGACTTCACCTCCCAAATCCAAAAGTTCGGCATCTCCCTCGCAGGCCGCAGCTGACTGGCCGCACCACACAAGAGAAAGGCTCATGAGCGGCGTAGACAGTCGAGAAGGTCGGCCACGGTGGCGAAGCGCCGCTCGAGCCTGCGGCGACAGCGATCGCGCTCGGCACCCTCGAGAGCAGGACGGTGAACCTGCCGCCGGTCATCGATGGCCTGGTGGCGAGGCGACGCGGGGAAGGAAGCGCGCCGGGTCAGGTTGCCCAGCGCGCCCCCCAACCGCTCTGCCCAGGCCCAGGGGGAGGCTGTCGACCCCCGGCCCGGCCACGTGGGAAGGGTGCGGCACGGGGTACCGGGTGACGAGAACTTGGATGCCGGCTTTCACGTCCCGGGAGTGAAGCGGCAGCGGAGGGGAGGTGCTGTGAGCTGGGTGTTCGTGCGGGTTGTGCGCCGGCGTGCGTGAGCGTCGGGTAAGCGGATGCGCCCGCTCCAGAAAGTTTTTGAAATCTCCCTGAACGATGGGGGGTTGTTTTCGCTTGGCTGTGAGTAGGAGCCGGTTTTTGAGGGCCGGTCCGCTGGCTGCCGCAACCGGGGGGAAGGGGCATGCCTGGTCTCATCTGATCCGCTTGGAAGGACTTCCTTCGACGTGAACAGCACCGAGCCCCTCGTCCTGGCGCTGATAAGCGCGACTGCTGTACGGGTGTTCGCGCCCGACGTGGTGAAAGGTCTTCGGCGCCTGTTGGGCGCCGGTGTCCGGGTGGGCGCTGCCGAGCTGTCCGCCCACCGTCAGCAGCCGCTGGTCCAGATGACCGTGGAGCGCGAGCCGGCCGCAGGCCTGGACGGCGCCGAGCAGCAGTGGGGGAGCTCATGACCGACGCCGATTTCGACCCACTCGGAGAGCAGGCCGTCTCCATGGAGCTCGCCGGCGTGATGCCGGTGGACTACGTGGCCTTCCACTCCCAAAACCACCGCGCCTACCTCGAGTACGCCCACCTCGAACTCGGCCCCGACGCCGCCCCGAGCGTGGTCGAGGACGTGTTCACCTTCCTCCTGGAGGTGTGGCCCGACGCGCTGAGGGAGGCGAACCTCCAGGCCTTCGCGTGGGCCCAGCTGCGCGAGCACGTCGAGCGCCACCGCGCCGGCCAGGTCCTGCGCGTCGCCCTGGTCGACACCGTGAAATACGCGGCGCTGCGCCGGGGCTCGCGCCGCCAGCTGGAGCTGATCGAGTCCCGCTCGGGGGTGTACGAGGCGATCGCCGAGCTCCCCGACCGCCACTACGACGTCGTCGTGCTCACCTACTTCATGGGTCTGGAGACCGCCCAGGTGGCTCAGCGGATGGGCATCAGTCCGGGAACGGTCCGCTCCCACCTGCACACCGCTCGCCGGATGCTCGCGAAGAAGATCGGAATCAACCTGACTCCCGGAGAGGAGAAAGACCTGTGAACGACATGACCCGCAACGAGGCGGATCCAGGAGACGAAGTGGACGAGGCTCTCCTTGACGCCGAAGTCTTCACCGACGAGTACGCCTTCTACGACGAGGAAGCCGCCCGCCACCGCATCGCCCGCAGGATCGCGGCCGCCCGCCTCAGCCGCGCCCTGACCCAGCCGGTGCCCACCGACACCCAGCTGGCCCTCCAGCCCGGGGGACACCCGAGCAGCCCCGACGACCGCAAACTCGTCCTGGACGCCGCCTGCAACGTGCGGGCCGCCCGTACCCTGGACAGCATGGCCCGCGCACTCGTCGACAGCCGGGCCTTCACCCGCCTCGCGCTCGACGCCGAGTCCTGGCCCTACAGCCAGCCCTCCGCCCTCCTCTTCGCGAGCCTCCTGCACCTGTCCGGCCGCGGAGACGCGGCTCAGTTCTGGTTCCAGTACGCGGCCGGCGCCGGATCCGGCACTGCCGCCCGCGCCCTCTACCTCCTGCACCTCTCCCGCGCCGAGACTTCCGTCGCCCACCACTGGCACAGCCAGCCCTCCGCCCCTGACGAGAGCGAGGACGTTCTGCCGCTGCCCGCCGTCGACACCGTCGAGGACACCCTGCGGGCATCGATCATCTGGACCTCCCCGCCCATCTCCACCACCCCGATCACCCCAACCCCCCACACCCCACCCGACCTGCGCCAACTCCCGCCCCCGATCCAGTCCGCGCTGGAGACCACCACCTTCGAAGAGGACGAGGACCTGGGCGACATCTACGTCCCCACCTCCCGCCTCGCCTCCGCACTGGCCCGCTGCGCCCGCCTGGACCCGGCAGGCCTGGCGGCCGAGGCGAAGCCGGGCGCCCGCATGGCCAAGCGACCCAAGCGCCTCCAGCCGGTCAACACCCAGCTGGAAGCCGCCCAACGGGCCCTGCGCGTCCTGGAGGTCATCCACCGCTACACCGGCGGGGTCTCCCGGACGCAGATTGCCCGCGAGACCGGGCTGCCCCAGCTCCACCTCGCCCACGCCATCGACAACCTGGTCCGCACCCAGCTCGCCACCCCGGTCGCCTCCGGCGTCTATGCCGCCGGCTCCTCCTTCAAGCTCGCCGAGTCCGGGCGTACCGCGGGCGCACTGCTGCGCGAGACGCTCGCGTTTTTGCGTGACGAGGTCGGTGCCGCGGTGTACGTCGCCTCCTACACCGACGGCGAGGTCTCCATCACCCAGTACGCCGACAGCCCCACCGCCCCTGCCGTCCACGAGTGGGTCGACTTCCGCGAAGCCGCCCACGCCTCCGCCGTCGGCAAGGCCCTCCTGGTCCAGCTCAACCACGCCGAACGCCGCGACCACCTCGGCCGCCACCACATGGAGGCCTTCACCCCCCACACCATCACCAGCCAGGAAGAACTCTTCGCCGAACTCGACACCCGCGACCCCGGCGAGCCCCTCCTCGACCTCCAGGAGTACGCCCTGGGCACGGTGTGCGCGGCCGTGCCCATCCGCACCGGAACCGACCCCGAATGCGTGGCCCTCTCCCTGCCTACCCCGGACCCGCTCAAGCTCGCCCAGGCCGCCCGCGTCCTGCGCAACGAGGCGATCGCCGTCCTGCTGGCCCTCCTCGTCGGAGGCAGCAACCCGCCACCGCCTATCACGCCGAGCATCCCCTGCGTCGTGATCCCCCGGTAGCCGACCTCCTGCGGACTCGCGCGGACAGGCGGGCGGGGAACGTCGCCTGCCGCGGGAGCCAGGCAGTCGCGCTGCTACTCAATACCAGTGCGGAGGTCGGGAAGACCGGTCCAGACTGCCACGCCGCAGTGATTTGAAGGTGCTTCGCTCGGCTTATCGAGAGAAGGCTGCCTCTTCCTTGATCGGCCGCCTCCAAGAACTCCCATGCCCTGCTAAGTTTTCCGCCGTGAATGAAATAACCCGTCCGAACAGGTCCGCACATAACAGGAGCCGCGCCAGCTGCACGTGATCTGTACCGAGAAGGCTGGGGGAATCCTCTTGCGCGAATGGCGTGGAGCCCCCTTGACGTCCTGTCGAGGGGGCTCCACGGTGCTCCTGTGCGACTCTTCGTGAAATTCCTTAGTCGAAGGTCACGGATGAATGGTTGGCGTCTCCCACCTTCCGCATTCGGCTATGATTCGTGCAATTTGCCGCCGCTTCGGATAATTGGAGCGAATTTTGGAGAGGCGCTCGGTGTATGTCCCCCCAAGGTTACCGCCCTGGTGGAATAGTTGTACGTCTCCTTCGTGCCACATATCCTCAATTCCGCGGAGGGTGGTCTTGATTCCCTTGAATTCCTCCCGCGAATAGCCGCCGCTTGAATGTAGCAGATCGTCGCAGGAGTCCCAAAAATTCCCGACCATTGACTCGATCCGCCATTCGCGATCGCGTCCATGTGGCTCTGATGTCACAAGTAGCGCTATGGCGAGGGCAGTCGATTCAAAGTAGGCTGGCGTGGATGAATCTTCGAGTTGACCCAGGTTCTCTCGTCGGTTTGTCAGCGAGGTGATGATTTTGGTCTCTTCGGGGATTGCCGCTGTGGAACAGAAATTGACTATGTGATCAATCTCGTCTACGTGTGAGCTTCCGGTGCACTCCAGGATGGGCAGCATTCTGGCGAGGGAAAGTCCGCTTGTTAGTCTCCACAAACTCATCACTGATTCCTTACGACTACTCGCCATACGGTGTTTCCGGTCGGCGATGCTCCGCTACCCTTGCCTACATTGCTTTCCACGAGATTCATGGGTGGAGTTGTTGCTCGTGCGTGGCAGTCAGGACACATTCTAGTCGACGAGGCAAGCACGTTGAGTTTCCAGTTACTCCCCAAGCGATCCATGATCGCTACTTCGGCGTGCCCTGCGCCTGGAATGTAGCGTTCGTTGCGCAGTGGGGCTCTTCCTCCCTTCCACTCATCGGGGAGGCCGGTTCTTTCGGTTGCCACCCACGTCTCGAATGTTCCGGGGTTCTTCACGTTCTCAACTTGGGCGACTGCGACTGTCGAAGTCGTGGCATCGGCCCGCGTGTCCTTGAGCGTTCTTGCCCGTTCAAGGACGGCGGCGGGATCGGCACCGCAGTCGTTATGGACAAGGATTGGAGTCGTCCCGGCCAGCACGTAGTACGTGTGGAGGCGGGCGACGGTGAAATTGTAGGTGGTGACGGTCTGCGTGAACCGCTTGTTTGCTGAGACTACGGCAGTCTTGCCCTCGTCGGTCAGGAGGGTGGTGCCGACTTCGAGGGATCCCGCTTCGACCCAGTCATGCTTCGAAGGCGACCAGAAAACGTGCTGGCTAGTGGCGGTAAGTTCCTCGTTCCAGTTTTCCGTAGACAGGGATAGGGAGTTGAGGTCTTTTTCTCCCTCTTGCTGGTACAGGGCCGTTACTGTGGAGGATGTGGTTTCACCGGTTTGCGGATCAGAGGAAAGTACCTGATCCCCTGTTTTAATTTCCTCAATCTTCTTGGTTGACCCATCCGACATTTTTACGAGTGTGCCGGCCAGGAAGCAACGCCCGCCTGGGCCCTTTATTCCGCCTGGACCCTTTATGATGCCGGGGCCTTCTCCGCCTCCTGATTTCCCGTGGGCCCAAAGTTCGGCGGCGAATCCGGGGATCTGGTAAGCGTCGGTTTGGGTATTTACGCCCTGCTCATCAACCCATTCGTCAAACGCGCCTCCGTAGTCGCAACCAGGAGTGCCAGGCCCGCCGTCCCCCCGGCAGTCGCTGTCGGCTACCCAACCGAACAGTGATGAGGTATGTGCGGCACTGCTGATCAGTCCGTAGAAGGCCTGGTCTACGAAAGTTGATGTGGAGTAGTCTCGTTTTTTCGCGGCCGGAGCGGGTGCCTGGGCCTTTGGCCGAGGGGCGCTGTAGCTTGGCTTGGGGAGGGTTCCGCCCGTGCAGAAGTAGCCGCATCCTCCCGCCTGGTATCGGACGGTTCCGTAGGCACTATTCCAGGTTCCGTGGCTGGCACTGTACTTTCCTGCGGCCTCTGGGGCTTTGTCCGGTGCGGCTTGGAAGCCGCCGTCGTACATTCCTTCGTAGTACTTAAGGCCGCTCGGGTCAGAGTTGCCGACGGGGTTTCCGTTGGCGTAGGTGTACCCGTTCATTTGGAGTGGGTCGGTGATGTCGATGACCGGGTCGACGGAGATGAAGCGGCCCGTGGTGGATTCGTATTCGCGGGCGCCGATGTGGGTCAGGCTGGTGTTGGTGTCGTCGACGCCGCTGCCGAGGAAGCCGCGGCTTCCGGGCCAGCTACCGGGTTGGGCGCCGCGGGGGTTGCCGTAGGGGTCGGCCTTGCGTCGGCTGATTGCCTGGCCGGCGTTCTGGTCGACGGTGGTGGTGGCGGTGCCGTGGTGGTCGGCCAGCTGGATGCTGAGCTTGTGGTTGCTGGCCTTTCCTTCGGTGCGCCGGACGGTGGTGGCGCCCAGGCCGCTGTAGTAGCGGACGGCGTCGACGGCCTGGCCGGCCTTGTTGACGGTGATCTCGGCGTCACTCAGGTAGAGGGTGCGGCTGCTGCCGGTTTCCTCTATGAGGCGGTTGCCGCCAGCGTCGTAGATGTAGGTGGTGGGCCTTGACCCCGGATCCTGGACACGGGTTATGCGGCTTCGGTCAGCGTAATTGATGTTGTTGCGGTGGCTGTCTCGTAGGCGATGGGACTGCGTTGTCCGAGGCGGGAGTGGCGGCGTCGGGTGTTGTAGCGGTGGAGCCAGCGGAATGCGTCGAGGCGGGCCTCTCGCTCGCCGGGCCAGGCCTTTCTTCCCTGGAGCGTTTCGCGTTTGAAGGCTGCGTTGAAGGACTCGGCGAGCGCGTTGTCTGCGCTGGACCCGATCGCGCCCATGCTCTGGCGAACCCCTGCTGACCTGCAGGCTTCGGCGAATGCCCGACTTACGTATTGAGACCCGTGGTCGGTGTGCATGATCGCGCCGGCGAGACTGCCGCGGGTCCGCTGGGCGGCGGCCAGGGCGTCGGTGACGAGCTCGGTTCGCATGTGATCGGCGATCGCCCATCCGGCCAGCCGGCGGGAGGCGAGGTCGATGACGGTGGCCAGATACAAGAACTTCCCGCCTTCCAGCGGGAGATAGGTGATGTCGCCGACGTATTTGCTGTTCAGCCTGTCGGCGGTGAAGTCCCGTCTGATCAGGTCCGGTGCCTTCGCGGCGGTCGGGTCCGCGATGGTCGTGCGGTGTCTGCGACGCAGCCGCAGACCCGCCAGGCCGATCGTGCGCATGATGCGGGCGATGCGCTTGTGGTTGACGTGCTCGCCGCCCTGGCGGAGTTCGGCGGTGATCCTCGGAACTCCGTAGGTACCGTCCGATTCTTGGTGAACGGCCCGTATCCGGGCGGCGAGCCGGGCGTCGGCCTCGCGGCGGGCGGCCCGGCCTGCGACCGTCGAGCACCAGTAGTAGAAGCTGGAGCGGGCGATGCCCAGGATGGTGCAGAGCCGCTCACGCCGTGCCGGCGCTGGTGGTCGGCGACGAACTGGAAGCGGTTCACCAGCGCGTCTCCCCGGCGAAATACTTCGCCGCTTTCCGCAGGATCTCGCGTTCCTCCTCGAGCTCGCGGATCTTCTTGCGCAGTGCGGCGTTCTCTGCTTCAAGCGGCGTCGACGGCTCGGCGGGGGCCTCTGCCCGACGCCCCCGGGGCCGGCTCGCGCCGGCCGCCCTGACCCAGTTGCGCAGGGTCTCGGGATTAATCCCCAGATCGGTGGCGATCTGCCGGATCGTCGCTCCGGGCCGCGACTGGTACAGCGCGACCGCGTCCGCCTTGAACTCCGGCGGATAGTTCTTCATGACCACGAGATGTCCGTTCTCAGATCCTCAGGATCCAGTGTCTCGTGTGTCCAGGATCAAGGGTCAAGGCCCCTTTCCCCGCCATGGCGGTCTACCTCGAGCGCGCGCCTACCGGGCCGCCGACATGACGCGCAGCGGCGCGCACACGATGGCCGACGCGGCGGTGTCGTGCGGGGTACCAGCCGAGTTGGGGTGCATGCGATGCTGGGGGCGCGCGGCCGCGTGCTGCGGCTGGAGATCAGCTGCTGAGCTGAGGCCTGCCTGAGTCGGCCGCGCAGGGACACGATGTACGGGTCGTCTATTGAGTAGAGTTTCTATGTGATCGATCCCATGCAGATTGACTTGGCTTCGTTTGTTCGGACCTGGCATGGCCCTGCCGATGCAGCCGTGGTGAAGTTGCCGCCTAGCTGTGATTGGCTTCCGGCCCCACTCAAGGACTGGTATGAATTCTCTTCACAGTGGTCCACTCCTTTGATGACTCTAAAAGAGATGAAACCTGCGGATCAAGTTGCAATTGATTGCGGCAGGGCTATTTTTCTTGAGGATTTCGGTGACCAGGCCTGGGCGTTTGATGTAGAAGATCCGCTCGTGGTTCTTGAAAGGCAATCGACAGGAGAATGGTTGCGATTGAGTGAAGGAATCTCCGAGTTTATTGTGCACAATGTGATGCAAGAGTCCGCCTATATGGCACCCTATTGGCGTTCGTGTGTCGAGGTTCCGGACGTGCAGCTTCAGCAGATTCTGGCTCCGATGAATGAAGTTGCATTCGGGGATTGGTTCTGGCCGCGCCCAGGGCACAGAATCTTCTTCGCGGAGGGGCTGGTGGCGGACATTGGGCCTGCAATGGAAGACTTGGCGCCCTGGGGTATTAAGGCTGGTTACTCGGAGGTGCAGATTGGTGCATTGAATCCAGTGAGTCTCACATATTTGCGTGAGGTTCAAGGGGTTGAATGGGCGACTTCGGAGTAGGTTCTCTGGTGGGAGCATTGAGGGGCCGCGGTTGGATTGCCGCGACCCCTCGATTCTATTTATTCAGCCGCCTATCTTTTGGCTCCTCTGTATACGATGGTGATATTTCCACCGGAAGGTCTTCCGTACGTCACGCGGAGTACGCTATTCGGGGGCAGCATGGTTGGCAGGCTTGAGCGGCATGTGCCACAAGGGGGCTTGTTGTCGGCAATGAACAAGTGTCCGGTTTCCGCGTGCATTCGTCGCATTTCCGATGCGGCTTGAGACTCTAGGTGGTGGTAGTTTACGGAGTTGGATCCGGGGGGGCGTGTGAAATCTGGGACCATAGTCGCACCTCCATTTCCGCCGCCACTAATAATTGGCTGCCCGTCGTCCATGTATTCATCCAAATACAGTATTCCGGACAAATTGCCAGATCCCTCGGGGAACGCTGTGCGTGCTTCCTCTGCCGCTGCGAGCCCGCCTTGAAGGCAGATGGCGTTATGGACCAGTACCGGAGTCTCGCCTGCAAGTACGTAATACGTGTGCAGATCGGCAACGGTGATGTTGTAAGTAGTAACACTCTGCTTGAACTGTCTGTTTTGTGCAACCCTGAGCTGCTGCCCATCGGCGGCGAGAACCGTAAAGCCGACCTTCAGATCGCCGGCGTTGATCCATGCCTGCTCTGAAGGAGACCAGAACGGATGTCCGCTTGTGGCAACGAGTTCCTTTACTCCTGCTTCCGTCTCTACAGAGATCGCATTGAGGTCCTTCTCCCCGCCCTGCTCGAGTGCGGATGTGACGCTGGAGGCCTTCTTCTCTCCGGATTCTGGGTCTGACGAAAGTACCTCATCGCCGACCTTGATATCTTCGATCTTCTTAGTTGACCCGTCGGCCATTTCTACGAGGGTCCCAGCGGGGAAGCAGTTCTTCCCGGCGACAGATCGCGCAGCCAGGACCTCCTCTGATAGGGGACCGTAGGGGAGTGAGCCGACTTGCCCTCCCAGGTTGTATCCCATTCCGTAAGCTTCGGTGCCAGGGTTGACGCTGTGCTTTCGCATGTCGTCGCCCCAGCAGCTGCGGTCGCCACTGGGTCCGGGAAGAATTTTTTGGCATCCGAGTGTGAGAGCGTCTGCTACGCCAGCCAGGAATCCGCCGGCCATGTCTCGGTCGTTGCCCATGGGCTGGCTGACCCACTCGCTGTGGCATGAGGCGCGGTTGCAAGTGGTCTTGAGATGGCCCTGAGGCATAGGCTTAGGCTTTGGCCTAGGCTGAGGTTGGGGCTTCGAGTGGGGGCTGTAGCTCTTTGCGCCCCATCCTGCCCCGATTGAGTTATTGAGCCCCTCTTCTGTCTTGAAGACGTCATTGGGGTGTTCGTAGTGGTAGTAGCCGGTGTTGGCGTTGTATGCCCCACTGTTGGCGTTGTAGTAGGCGCCGGTTTTCTCGAGTCGGTCGGGGGAGGATTGGTAGCCTCCGTCGTTCATTCCTTCGTAGTACTTGAGACCGCTGGGGTCGGCGTTGCCGATGGGGTTGGCGTTGGCGTAGGTGTACCCGTTCATCTGGAGCGGGTCGGTGATGTCGATGACCGGGTCGACGGAGATGAAGCGGCCTGTGGTGGATTCGTATTCGCGGGCGCCGATGTGAGTCAGGCTGGTGTTGGTGTCGTCGACGCCGGTGCCGAGGAAGCTGCGACTTCCGGGCCAGGAGCCGGGTTGGCCGCCGCGTGGGTTGCCGTAGGGGTCGGACTTGCGACGGCTGATCGCCTGACCGGTGTTCTGGTCGACGGTGGTGGTGGCGGTGCCGTGGTGGTCGGCCAGCTGGATGCTGAGCCGGTGGTTGCTGGGCTTGCCTTCGGTACGGCGGATGGTGGTGGCGCCCAAGCCGCTGTAGTAGCGGACGGCGTCGAGAGCCTGGCCGGCCTTGTTGACGGTGACCTCGGCGTCACCCAGGTAGAGGGTGCGAGAGCTCCCGGTCTCTTCGATGAGACGGTTGCCGTCGGCGTCGTAGAGGTATGTGGTGGTGGTGTCGAAGGTGAACTGCTGGGGTCCTGTGGTGTTGCAGGACCACAGCTGGAGGTCGCTGCCGTCGGTGGCGTTGTTGGGGACATCGACGCACTGGTTGGTGGCCGGGTTGTTCAGGGACTTGTCGCCTGCACGGTAGACGAACTTCTGCTTGTCGCTGCCGTCACAGTTGGCCAGGACCAGCTTTGTGCCGCTGGTGGTCAGGCACTTGTCCAGTGCGCGGACCGTGTTGCCGGTCAGGCGCCACTGCTGGGCCTTGGTTTCGTTGCAGGGCCAGATCTGGACCGGTGTGCCGTCGGCCGTGCTGGCGTTCTCGACGTCGATGCACTTGCCGGAGGCTCCGATGACGGAGGAGGCTCCAACGCCGGGGCTGCTGGCGGAGGTGAGCTTGTTGCGGCGGTCCCAGTTTAGGGTCTGGGTGTCGCCCTCGATGCGCCGGGTCTTGGTGTTGCCAGCCGAATCGTAGGTGTAGTCGGTCAGCGAGGTGACCGTGGAGCCTGGCTTGCGGGTGGTTTTGTCGACCTTCGCCAGGGCATGGGGCTGGGTTTTGACAGGAGGCTGGGCGCCACCCGCGAGGGTCACACCGTAGGTGTACGTAGTTTCGTCGTCCAGCGCCGGGTCGGTCAGGTCGCGGTTGATCAGCTTGGTGCGGTTGCCGATTGCGTCGAACTGGTATTCCTGCCAGAAGCCGTCACCGTCCGGACCCGGGGTGACATCCGCCAGGGACGGCCCGGCGCACGAGGCCGTCTTACCGGTCCAGGCCTTGGTGAGTTGACCCATTGGGTCGTACGAGAAGCACTGGCGGTCCTCCCGGCCGCCGGACTGGGTGTCGGTGATGGAGGTGATATTGCCGGCCGGGTCGTAGCCGTAGGAGACGTCGCTGATCCGGTTGGGCCCGGTTTCCCGGTCGCTGATTTGGTGGGTGACCTGTCCGTTGTTGGGGTTGTACTGCGTCGTGGTCCACACCCGGTTGGGGGCGTTGCCGGACGTCGTGCGCAGGACCTCGCCGAACGGGCTGTACTTGACGTCGGCGGTGTACCAAGCGAGCCCGGACATGCTCTGCGGTAGCCCGTCGCTGTTGTAGCGGGTGACGAGCTTCTCGGCCGCCAGGCCGCCTGGGGTGCCCGGGAGAGTGGTCGACTGGACCTTGCCGGTCGGGGTGTATGTGGTGCTGTAGGAGTAGGTACCGGCCAGACCCTTGGTCGCCGGAACGTCCGGGATCGTGATCTTCGATCCGGTCGGCCGGTACTCGGCGTCGTACCCGGTCACCTCACTGGTATACGCCGCGCCGTTCTCATAGCGGGTGGCGGCGACGGGCTGGCCCTTCGCGCCCAGGAGGGTGTCGAAGGTGAAGGACGCGACCAGTGGACCATCGACGGCGTCATCGCGCAGCGCGGTCGTCCGCCCCAGGACGTCGTAGATGGTGTACTGCGTGCGGCCGCTGGAGTCCTTGGCCCAGATCAGCTGGTCGAGGTTGTTGAACCCGAACGAGGAGGCGCCTGTGTCGGGGTCGTTTGAGCTGGTCTTGTGGCCGCGGGCGTCATATCCATAGGTCCACTGGTTTCCAGCGGGGTCCGTGACCTTCGCCAGGTTTCCGCGCATGTCGTAGGCGTAAGTGGTCTTGTTGAAGGTGGTGAGGTCGGTGGCGGTGTAGTTGCGGACCTCGGTCGTGCGGTTGAGGGCGTCCGTCCAGGTCTCTGCCGCGCGGCTGCCCGGAAGGGGTGCGGTGCCGTCGGGGGAGAGCGCGGTACGGGTGCGGGTCCAATCACCTCCGTATTCGGTGGTGGCCGAGTATTGGGCCACGTCCGCGTGGAGAGTGGTGGTGCGGATGGTCCGGCCGAGACCGTCGTATGCCGCTTCGGCGGAGTTGGGAACCTGGAAGACGCTTTCGGGGACGAAGATGCTCTTCGTCGGTGCCCCTTCGGCGTAGTAGGCGTTGTTGGTGCGGCGAACCGTGCCGTTGGCGCTGTACAGGGTGTCCGTGATCAGGCGGCCTCCGCCCAGGGCATCGGTCTGGGTCTGACGTGGCCGCAGCAGGCCGTCGTAGATGGCCACCGACTGGGTGTAGGTGCCGTCGTCCTTCAAGGTGCTGCTGGTGACTGCGGGGGCTTCATGCTCGGAGATCTGGTAGCTGAAGGTGACAGCTGCCTTATCAGTGCCAGGTTTTTGGGAGGGAGTCCAAACCGCGGTGGAGCGTCCGAGGCTGTCGTAGCTGGATGTGACCTTGCGGCCGTTGGTATCGGTGGCCTCGATGACGTTGCCACGGCCTGGGTCGACCGTGACGGCCGAGGTGTGCCCGAGGACGTTGGTCCTCGTCACGCTGAACGCAGGACCAGTGGCGGGCGTGAAGGCCGTGGAGGACGCGTTGCCGGCGGCGTCGTAGGTTTTGATCGGGCGGCCGAGTGCGTCGTACTCGGTGCGCACGCTGGTGACCCATCCGGTGCCCGCCGCATCCAGAGTGTCAGTCTGGAACGCCAGCCCCTTCGTCGGCGCAGCCCCGAAGGCATTCAGAGCGTCATAGGAGGTCCGCGAGTCCGCCAGGACGGTTCCGGTCGCACTCTGTGCACAGTCACCCAGGGTCGTGCGGACTCTCTGCGCCAGGCCGATCAGGTTCAAGCCGGGGTTGTGGACGTAGCTGGTGGTGGTGCATTTCTGCTCAACGGTGGTCCACCCGGTTCCGTTGTTCGACAGCGCTTCGGTCTGCGAAGTGAGGGGCAGGCCGTAGGTGGTGTCGTAGGTGTTGCGGGTGCGGACCATGCGGGACTTGCCGCCGCTGACGTTGTTGATCTCGTCCGTGCGCGCAGTGCTGCCGCGGAAGGCCTCGAGGGGGACGTTGCCATCGCGCGGCCGGCTTGCCGTCTTCTGGCTTGACGGCCAGCTCAGCATGCGGGAGACGACCCCGCCACCTGCGCGGGTGTAGGTGATGGTCTCCGCCACGGCGCCCTGGTACTGCCGGAGGTCCTCGCCGAGGTCTTCGGTGTTAGTGGAGTCTTTGATGCTGATCTTGGGGCGCTCGGCGTCTCCGGACATGCCGCGGAAATACCGGGTGCGGGTCTGAGACTGCTCGGTGGCGTCGCTCTTACCCGCGTTGGCCGTGACACCCGTGTTCACGATGACGCTGGCGTAGCCGCGCCATTCGCTGAAGGTGCGCCGTTCGGGCTTGGAGAACTCGTCGGTGTCCTTGGCCCAGGCGGCGTCGCCCTCGTAGGTGTAGCTGGTGGCGACGTCGGGCTGGCGAGCGACACGGTCCTTCTCGGTGACCTTGTCGACGACATACTTGTTGAACCACTCCAGCGGCGGCTTCTCCAGATCAGGGTCAGGAGACCAGTACACCGGGTAGCAGCGGCTGGTGTTCTCCTCCGGCTTGGGGTGTGCTCCGCCGACGGGGCAGGGCGCGGAGTAGGAGATGGATATCTCGCCGCCCGTCTCGGTGCGGATGGTGCCCACACGAAGACGGTCGAAGTCCGGGGTTGCGTCGGTGGCGCTGGTTGCGACGCGGTTGGGCATGTCCTGGACGTTGGGCAGGAAGGAGACTGGCGGGAGCGAGACGCTCTGCTGGTTGCCGGAACCGTCCTTCGCGGTGCTGTAGCCGGTACGGGTGATGGACTCCAGCCACAGAGGCGGGTGCGTGTCCGTGCGCTGGCGGGGGAACGACTGCGCCAGCGTCCACCGGTCCACTAGAGACAGGGCCGTGGAACCCGCGGTGCGCTGGCTGTACGTAGTGACTGTCGTCAGCCGCTTACGCGACCAGAAGGTCGGCGCGCCGGTGTAGCAGTCCTTGGCGTCGGGCTTGCAGTTGAGAGTGGAAGGGGTGTCCCACCAGGGCTGCTTGTCACCGTAGTTGTTGCCCTCGAACTCGGCGTTGGAGCACTGGACGGTGCCTTCGATGATGCACCGCTCCGCGACGGTGAACTCGACCTTGCCCCCTGGAGCCCCGGAGAGGTTGTCGCTGCGCAGCCCGTAGGTGATCTGCGTGGGGTATCCCGAGCGGGTGTAGGAAACGGCCTCTTTGTATTTGTCGTTCTTGGCGTAGCGGTTGGTCTCCTTGGCCCAGTCGATGATCATGGCGTTGCCGTGGACGTCCTCGACGTAGTCGAGGTTCCACCGCCAGGCCTGCTCACAGGAGGAGGCGGCGAAGGAGGTCTGGTAGCAGGGTTCGCCGGGGTGGTTGCCGAAGACGGGAACGGTGAAGACGGAGTTTGTGACGGGGCGGCTGCCGGCACCGTCGACATCGTGGCGGCCGAAGTAGTAGCGAGTTCCGTCACGGTTGGTGACGACCCAGTACTCGCCGTCCTTCGCGCCGTTGGGGATGCTCGGGTCCGTCTTGCGCTCCACCCGGGAGCCGCCGTCGGAGGCAGGCACCCACGCTCCGGTCGTCGCATCGTGGACGAGCTCGGTCGTGGACCCGCCCAGCGACATGACGACGTTGTCACCGGCCCAGCACAGATCGCCCTTCTTCTTGTCCGCGCTGTTGTCGTTGTTCGGCGCCGACGGGCTGGCCTTAAGGTCGTCAGCACACGAGCGGTAGCGACGTTCGATGAAGCCCGGTTCGTAACCCCAGCCATCACCGATCCACGACGCCTGACCATTGGCTACCGAGGTTCTGCCGTCGACAGCCTGGGACGAATACCCGAAAGCTACCTTCGGAGTCGGCCCCGCAGGTGCGGCGGGAACGTCCAACGGGTACGACCAGGAGAAGCCGCCGCCACTCCCGCCAGCCGTCCAGGAACCAGACGGGGACAGCGAGGTGGCCTTGTACGTGCCGCCCGCGCCGGAGGCACCGTCGGAAGCGGCCAGGACTGTCGGTCCACCGCTGCCGCCGGCCATGGTGCGCAGGCCCTGGCTCGGCGCGGTGGCTGGGTCGATGGTCGCGCGGACGGTGCCGGTGGCCGGGTCGTTCGTGCTCGGGACGTCCTTGGCGACGGTGCACTCGGGCAGGTCCGGCGTCGTCAGGAAGCACTCGGGGAGCTGCTTGAGCTCCAGGCGGGTGGCCCACTCGGTGCCGTAGAGGTCCTTGAACCTCTTGTAGTCCAGCTGGACGTCGACCGGGGTCGAGCCCTCGGCGGGCGGGGTCACCTTGATGAGCGCGCCGTCGACGTTCGCCGCCTCGGTCGCGGCACGCGTCTCGACCGCCACCGACCACGTGCCCGACGGCGCGGGCGGGGTCGGGTTCTCCGCGGTCGGGGACGCCTTGCCGATGCTCACCGGCAGGGAGCCCGCCTGGACCAGCTGGTCGCCCGACAAGGCGACGCTGGCGCTGCCGCCGGGTGGCGGTGTCACCTTGGACGGTTCGTACTCCGGCGGGGACTGGACGGGAGCCCCGGCCCAGCCTTCGAGTTTGGCTGCCTCGACTTTGTCGAGCTTGGCCTTCATGTCCTGCTGCAGGCCCGGCAGCTGGACACCGGCGCGGTCGCCCGGCGGCGCCGCCCAGGCCTGGACCGGCAGGAGTGATACGACCAGCGCCACCGAGACGGTGAGGCCGGTACGCCCGGCGAGGCGCGCGCGTTTCGCGCGTGCTCTTCTGTTTCCGGGCAGGCGGAAATTATGCGCCGAGAACGGCGACATGTGGACCCCCCACGCTCTGCCCACGGTGAAGACACACGTGTGGCAGGAAACTGACAAATAGTCCGCTGATTCTGTGGCGTGACACACAGGAAATCCATAGGAAGCAGCGCTGTGTGGTGTTTATCACTTAGCGACCACATACGTCGTGACAAAAGGAATATTTCGGGCTCAGCTCCGACATTTTTGCAGGTGACGATGTCGGTGCAATGCGTCATGCTCTGCTCGCACATTCCATGCGCGAACGGCCGGATGGGGAGCCGGAATTCGCGTGACCGGCCGCCCGGCTGATTTCGCCAGCGAGTACCCAGGGGTGGCTGAATCGCGTGCCCGAGGGGGGAGAAGAACCAGCGTGTCCGAAATCGATCCCGAGCGTGAAGACGGGTCAAATAGGGTCCCTGAAAAGGCAGTTGAGCGACAGGCTTGGTATCGCCGACGCAGGGCGTGGGGCGGACTCGCTGCACTGCTTGCCGTAGCGGTTGCCGTGCCGGTTGTCCTGAACCGGGACGACAACCGTAAGCCGGTTCAGGCCAAGCCCGCGAAGGCGAAGGGTCCGGTCAGTGCGACTGAAGGCCGTCGTCTGGCGCGGGAGAGCGGCAAGGAAGTCGAGGTCACGGCCGAAGCCTCCGCGTACACCAGTACCTGGGCGCAGCCTGGGGGCACGTTCAAGCTGAGGGTGTCCAGCCTGGCGAACCGGGCGAAGGTCGGCAATGAGTGGAAGCCGATCGACACGACCCTTCAGCGGGTCGAGGGCGGTTTCGCGCCGAAGGCCGTCAACGGGAAGGTCGTCTTCAGCGCAGGCACCAAGGCGGGGGACGGCAGCCGGGCGTCACGCGGTGCATCGCGTGTGGCGCTCGTCCAGCCCGCGGTCGCCAAGGCAGACACTCCGCAGCCGGCCTGGACCGACCTCGTGCGTCTGAATCTCGACGGTCATGATCTGGCCGTTGCCTGGCCGGGCCAGCTGCCCGAGCCGGTCATCTCCGGGTCCCGGGCCCTGTACGAGAACGTCCGTCCGGGTATCGACCTGGTGCTGACGGCCCAGGACGGCGGCTACACGCACGTTCTGGTCGTCAAGGACAAGCAGGCCGCCGCCGATCCTCTCCTCGGCCAGTTGAACTACCGTCTCTCCTCCCCGGACCTGACCTTCCACCTGGACGAGTCCTCGCGCTCGGTCAGCGCCCAGGACTCCAAGGGCGAGGAGGTCGCCGGCTCACCGACCCCCTTCATGTGGGACTCCGCGGGGAAGGTGGCCGTCACCGAGGGCGAGCCCGTCCCGGCGCCCGCTCCTGAGGCCAAGGCCCACCCCACCCTCGCCCTGTCCGGCCTGAATGGTGCGGAGGGCAACCACGCGGTGTCCGCCGGCGCCGCCCTCAGCGGCGAGAACGTCCTGACGGTGACCCCGAACAGCAAGTTGCTCGAGGACGCGGAGACCGTCTACCCGGTGTTCATCGACCCGTCCTTCAAGGGCCACAAGCAGAACTGGACCACCTTCTACAAGACCGAGGGCTCCTCGAGTTTCTGGAACGGGCAGAACTACAACAGCGGCAGCGGCACCCCCGAGGCCCGCGTCGGCTACGAGTCCACCTCGGGCGGCACTTCCCGCGCGGCGTTCATCTTCGACTTCGGCAGCCAGCTCTACGGCTCCCAGATCCGCTCGGCGAACCTGCGGATGCTGCAGACCTACTCCTGGGGCTGTGACCCGCGTGCCTTCGACGTTTACCACGTGCCGCTGATCACCAGCGCGAGCACCTGGAACAACACCGACAACGCCGGCTTCTGGTCCAACCGCATCGCCGGCGCGTCCACCGGGTACGGCTACAACAGCTCCTGCCCCGACGCCTGGGTGGGCATCGACATCAAGTCGAAGGTCGAGGAGGGCGCCCGCGGTGCCTGGCAGAACCTGACCCTGGGCCTGCGTTCCCCGAACGAGAGCGACGCGAGCTACTGGAAGAAGTTCCAGGCCAACGGCGAGAGCGCCCCCTACATCGAGGTCGAGTACAACAAGGCGCCCGACACCCCGGTCCTGGCGAACATGAGCACCTCCCCGGGCGGTGCGTGCGTGACCGGGCAGCCGTTCACCAAGATCGGCAAGACGGATGTGGACTTCCGTGCAAAGGCCACCGACGGCGACGGCAATCTGCGCCGGCTCAACTTCCGGATCTGGGCCGCCGACGGCTCCGGCTCCGTGGCCGACGAACTCCGCGACACCAACACTGACGGCGCCGCGAACGTGACCGTCGGCTGGGAGAAGTTCACCCCCGGCAAGACGTACTACTGGCTCGCCCAGGCCATCGACTGGGACGGGCAGTGGTCCGGCAGCGGCCCGCTGGACTCCGGCGGTGGCGGCTGGTGCACCTTCACCGTCGACCACACCCAGCCCACACCGCCCACGATCCGCTCCGAGGACTTCCCCGCCCCCGGCCCTGACGGCGCGGAGTGGAGCAAGAACACGCTGGGCCCCGGCAAGATCACCGTGATCGCGGGCGGTACCAACCCGGCGGACATCACCGAGTTCCAGTGGTCCCTCAACCACCCCATCTATGACAAGAAGGCCGTCCCCGCCGCCGGGTCGGACACCGTCACCGTCGACGTCAACCCCGACAACGCCGGACCCAACCTCTTCTACGTCCGCGTCGTCAACAAAGCCGGCAACCCCTCCAACCCCGTCACCTACACCTTCTACGTCCGCCCCCGCCCCGGCCTCGACGGCCCCGGCGACGTCACCGGCGACGGCAAAGCCGACGTCCTGGCCGTCGACGGCAACGGCGACCTGCGCGTCTACCCTGCGGACGCCACCGGTGACGTCGATGCCTGGATGCCCGCCGCCACCGACAACGGCAAGCCCGCACCCGCCGGCTACTTCAAGAACGCACTGATCGCGCACTCCAGCGACTGGTACCCCGGCGACGGCATCACCGACCTCATCGCCCGCATGCCCGACGGAAAGCTCTACGTCTACCAGGGCGACGGCAACGGCCGCTTCGACATCAGCCGCCGCACCGAAATCCTCCTCCCCGCAGGCGCACCCGACCCGGCCACGCTCTCCCAGATCGTGGTCGTCCAGGACGTCGACGGCGACAAATCCGAGGACATCTTCGCCACCGCAGGCGACACCTTCTGGGTCCTGACCGGCTACAGCGGCGCCTCCATCACCGAAGCCCGCCAGCTGTCGGCCACCAGCTGGCTCAAGCGCGACATCATCAACGTCCGCGACGTCACCGGCGACGGAGTGCCCGACCTCGTCTACCGCGACGACTTCACCCCCGACCGCGGCCTGGCCCTGCGACGCGGCAAGCCCGGCACGAACGGCGGAGCCGACATCAACTCCCTCGCCCTCGCCGTCAACTCCGCCGACGGAAAGGACCTCACCTACGGCACCACCGGATGGGACAGCACCACCTGGCCCCTCCTGCGCGGCACACCCGACGTCAACGGAGACGGCATCCCCGACCTCTACCTCACCCACAACGACGGCACCCTCCACCTCTACTACGGAGGCCGCACCGCCATCGGCAACGGCTGGCGCGTCGAGGAAGACGACTGGGCCACCGCCCGCACCCTTGGATAACCGCCCGTCCATGGCGCAGGTGCCCGGCCGGAAACACCCGCCAGGCGCCTGCGCCGACCCGAACACCACGGGACAGGGACGGACGCTCCGCGCCCGTCCCGGCCCCGCGACCATCACGACAAGAATGAGGCGCCCGTACATGCAGCAGCTCCCCGACCTCGGAAAGAACACAGTCGGCAAGCCGGACCCGTGGGCCAAGTTCCGCGGGCTCACCTGGTGGCAGCTGGTCCTGTCCATCGCCCCGATCCTCCTGCTGCCGATCGGCGGAGCGATAGGCGGCGCCATCGGAGCCGCCGGCCTCTTCACCAACCTCGCCCTCGCCCGCAGGCACCTCAGCACGCCACTCAAAGCCCTGGCGATGCTCGGCGTGGCATGCGCCGCCTACCTGGCATACCTCCTCATCGCAGGTCTCCTCTACAACCTCGTCAACGGCTGAGATCACCACACCCGTACCGTCTCGGCGGCAGACCCCTATGGTGTGGGGCACGCTCCTGAGGGTGCGCCGAAGCATCGACGTGCTTCGCGAGACACTTACGTTCCTGCGCGACGAGGTCGGTGCCGCGGTCTATGTCGCCGCCTATACCGACGGCGAGGTCTCCATCACCCAGTACGCCGACAGCCCCACCGCCCCCGCCGTCCACGAGTGGGTCGACTTCCGCGAAGCCGCCCACGCCTCCGCCGTCGGCAAGGCCCTCCTGGTCCAGCTCAACCACGCCGAACGCCGCGACCACCTCGGCCGCCACCACATGGAGGCCTTCACCCCACACACCATCACCAGCCAGGAAGAACTCTTCGCCGAACTCGACACCCGCGACCCGGGCGAGCCGCTGCTGGACCTTCAGGAGTACGCCCTGGGCACGGTGTGCGCGGCCGTGCCCATCCGCACCGGCACCGACCCCGAATGCGGTAGCCCTCTCCCTTCCAAGCCCGGACCCGCTCAAGCTCGTCCAGGCCGCCCGCGTCCTGCGCAACGAAGCGATCGCCGTCCTCCTGGCCCTCCTCGTCGGAGGCAGCAACCCGCCACCACCCATCACGCCGAGCATCCCCTGCGTGGTGATCCCCCGGTAGCCGACAGCGCGGGGGACAGGCGGGCGGGGGAACGCCGCCTGTCCGCGCGAGCGCCGGATCCGTCACTTCCTCGATTCGCCTGCGGGCGCGGGAGGGCAAGTGCGGTGAAGGCCGCCACTGGTGTGATTTTGCTAGGGGGTCGCAGGCTGCTGGCGCCGCCGGGTCGGCGCTGTCAGTGGGCGGAGCCGGGGATGGAGGGGGAGGGAGTGAAGTGGAGCTTCTGGGGTCCCTTCCCGTCGCCTTTCCAGTCGAGGAGCAAGGTCACGTCCGTGTAGAGGTGGTGGCGGCTTGGCCAGTGCGAGGAGTAGGAGGCGGGGGTGATCGATCCGTCTTTCGCCTTGTTCAGGCGCTGGGCCAGATCGGTGCGCTTGGTCACGGCCAGACCACCTCCCGCCACCATTGCCGTCACTTCGGCGTTGGCGGTGTTGAAGATGGAGCCGGGGTGGGTGGTCGATGCCGGCAGGTCCCACGAGATGGTCGCCCAGTGCCGGATATTCGGACCGGACTCGGTCACGCAGGCCTTGACGGTGAAGTCCCAGTTGTCGGGCCAGGGCCCGCTGTAGGCGGGGTTGTCGACGGTCTTGGTGGACACCGCGCACCGCTCCGCCGCGTTGGCGGGGCCACCCCCGGCGCCCGCCGCGATGACGACGGTGGTCACCAGTACCGCCGCGAATCGGCGGGCCGAGTGTGTCCTGGGCATGGGAGCGCCTCCGTTGATCGAGTGCCCAGGACAACGACGCGGCCGAGCGAAGGAAGCGTGCCGGCACGGGTGATCCGGATGGAGGGCCGGTGACGCCGGCGCCGCGGGTCGCCACCGGCTGCTCAACCGGGCCCGGCAGGACCTGTCGACCCTGGGTCAGGACACGAGGGCGGGCTCGTAGGCCACGGTGGTGGTGGGGCAGTCCTCGGCGAGCCCGAGGAGCGCCTGGCGCTCGGCCTCGTCGACGGCCAGGTCCCATCGCAGCTTCGTGCCCACCCACGTCGCGGCATACGTGCAGTGGTAGGAGCCGTCGGAGGGCAGCCACTGCGCCGGGTCCTTGTCCGCCTTGCTCCTGTTCGAAGCGGCGGAGACCGCGATCAGAGTGTCGGGGGACGCCTGGTCGTTCGCGTATGCCTCCCGCCGCGCCGCGGACCACGCCACTTTCTCCGAGTCGTACACCTCCGCCAATGGCACGAAGTGATCGACATCCAGCCGGGCCGCGTCCGTCACCACGACATCGTCGTACGCGCTGCGCCAGGAGCCGCCGGTCAGCTTGCAGCCGGCCGCGATCTGCGGCGCGGCAACGGCTTCGGAGAGGATGACTTCCTTGCGGGTGTCGCAGCCGTCTGAGGTGTTCAATCCCTTGTTCCAGTGCTTGTACAGGTCGCGCCGGTAGCCCTCGCGGTGCTCGGGGGCGACGGTCAGCTGGTCGATCGCCTCGAACAGCGGCAGTGGAGCGCGCGCTGCCGCCGGACCCGCCACTGCCGCCGGGCTGCTCGGGCCGACGGGGGAGGAGTATGCGGCTGGAGCGGCGGCGGAGAGCGGGAGGGCGCAGAGGGCGAGCACGGGCAGCCCACGCAGCATCAGATTCTTGATCACGAAAGCTGGTGTAGCGGGCTCGACGCTTACCGAGACAGGTTCTCGGACGACAACTCACCCATGTGGGCGTTCGTGTTCACCGCGGAAACGGCTCTGCACGCCCTCCCTACCGGGTTACCCGGTCCATATCCGTTCCGCGAGCGTGAGGGCGTCTTGGTGTGGCTGCATAGGTGGAAACCAGGAGCGGTTGTCGATGCGTTCTGAGAACGCGCCGGGGTAAGCGGTCCGGCGAATGATGGCGAGAAGTAGGAACACTCCGTGGTGCGCGAGGCCCCCTGTGCCGGGTTACGCCGGTTCCAGCAGGACCGCCGGTAGGGTGCCGCTCACGATCGGGTCCCTGGGCAGCACAAGCCCGAAGCACTCCGCGATGATGCCCAGGGCGGTGCGGTGCACCTCCCTGTCGTCCTGCTCCTGGGCCGGGAGGCCGGCAGCCGTCAGCAGCTCCTGAAGCCGGCTGGCCGTCGCGGGGTCGCCCTCGACCCCCTGGTAGCCCCATGAGACGGCGAGATGCAGGTTGCAGGCGCTCAGCAGGCGGCCGTCGTGGAAGTACTCGAACTGCGGCGGGACCGGCTTGCCGTTCTCCTCCTCGTACTCCAGAAGGCACACGTGCGCACCGTCACGCGAGACCGGTGCCAGCGGACCGAACTCTCCCGCCCAGCCGCCGTACGCGACCGCGTATGTCCACTCCCCGGCGCTTCCGAGTCGCAGGCCGATGCCGTCGAAGGGATCGCCGTAGGTGTCGTCCATGAGTTCCAGAAGGGAATCCCCGGTGTGCTCACCGGCCGCCACGGCGATGTGCTCGGCGTCGTACAGTACGGTCGCCGCGAGGCGGCCGGCGAGATCTTCGGGCGTCAGTCCGCGGGCGAGCACCACGCGGTAGCCCCCGAAGGCAATGGATTGGGGGGCAGCAAGCCAGGCCGTTTCGTGTGTCATGACCGCCATCCTGGCTGCTGCCTCTGACAGCGCCCGCATCGGTCACGCTCGTCGTGCAGACTAGACCCATACCCCGAGTCAAGCACCGAGGCGTTCTTAGAGGGCATTTGATCTAGGCATATTGCCCTGTATGCCCTAGTAGGTTCCTCGCCAGGTTGGTGTGGTTTCGTCCGTTATGCGCTTGGTGAGGTTGTCGATCGACGCGATGTGGATCATGGCTTCGGAGCTGGTGGTGAGGGTCTCGTAGTCGCGGGCGAGGCGGCGGTGCATCATGATCCAGCCGATACTCCGCTCGACTACCCAGCGCCTTTTCACGACGTGGAAGCCGCGTTCTTCGGGGTTGCGGTTGACGACTTCGACGTCGATTCCGAGCTGGGCGCCGTGCTCGACGACGGCGTTCTTGAAGCCGGTGTCGACCCAGCTTTTCGCGATGGTCGGGTAGGTCTCTTTCGCCTGGTCGAGGAGGCGTATTCCCATGGCGTTCTCGGAGAGGCCTGCGCCGGCGACGGTCACGGCGAGGATGAGGCCGATTGTGTCGGTGAGGATGCCGCGCTTCCGGCCGACGATCTTCTTCGCGGCGTCCGTTCCCTGGCTGGTCAGGGGCACGTTGGTGGAGGTCTTGACGCTCTGGGTGTCGATGACGGAGGCGGTCGGCTCGGGCTTGCGCCCTTCCTTCACGCGGGCCAGGCCGGTCAGGTCGTAGTTGAGCTGCGAGAGGATTCCCTCGTCGCGCCAGGCGGCGTAGTAGAAGTAGACGGTGCCGTGTCCCGGGAAGTCGTGAGGAAGGTATTTCCAGGGGATTCCCGTGCGGTTCACATAGAGGATCGCGTTGAACACATCACGTAACTCGACCTTGGGCGGCTGACCGGTGGGCCGGCGGTCAAGTCGGGCTTTCCGCCAGGCCGCCAATGTCGGCTCGATCAGGGCCCATCGGGCGTCGGACAGGTCACTGGGGTACGGCTTCCGCTGGTTCATGTCGCAGCGTGATCACGGACGCAGCGGACGGTTCCGTTCCGCCACTGCTGGGCGTTTCTGCCTCATCCTCGAACCAAACGGGTTTCACATACAAGGAGCGGAGCAAACGGGCGTCCACCTCGAGAGCGCGACCGCCACGAAGGGGGCGCGTTCAGGGCAAACACCTCAGACCTGGCAGCCACGAACCTCGCCTACCGCCACAAACTATCCCTGAACGCCCACTTAAAACTCGGCGAAAGCACGCTGTCGTGGGACGAGGCGTTCCTGGCGCTGAGCAGCAAACGTTCCTGAGACTCGCCAACAAAGCCATTGGTGTCGGCTGAGGTCGCTTCAGGTGATGGCGAGGTGGGCGTGGGCGGAGGCGGTGGCGGGGTGGTCGTCTCCTGGGAGCCGTTCTCGTCCGGCGAGGACTGCCCTCGTGCCCAGAGCGCTGCGGCATCACCCGATCCAGAATCCTGTTCGAGCCCAGACGTCAGCGCGATCGATGGTCCGATCGGCTGGTCGGCGAGTCGGCCGACGAGCGGGTGAGGCTGGTGGTGGAGGCCGGCTATGCGGGGGTGGCTCCTGGGTTGCTGCTGGGGGTGGGGGTGTCGAGGCGGTGGTGGACTTCGGTGGGGTGGATGTCGTTGAGCCAGGTGCCGAGGCCGGTTGCCATGACGAGGGGGTCGATGCCGAGGAGTTGGCTGATGTGGTGCATGTCGCGGAGGGTGTAGGTGATCTGGCCGTCTTGGCGTTTGCTGATCTGGCTTTTGGACATGCCGAGGTGGCGGCCGAGCTGTTCGTAGGTGAGTTCCGCGCGGAGCCGTCCGTGTTCTACGGCTTCGATGAACCTGAGCTCTAGGTCGGTGACGGCTTCCCGTGCCTGCTGCTTCGCGGTCTTCTCCATGCTTGCATCATATCGATCTCCGATTCGATCCCGGACACCGAAGAAGCTTCTCGGCATCATTGTAGCCCTAGAGTCGACAGGGTTGCCCTGACGGAAACCATGTTGGTAGTTTGGGGGCATGACCGACGGACCGAATGACGTCTTTCCCGCGGGTATCAGGGCGGGCTGGGCCCCGGCTCATGTCTGGCGCTGGTTTGTGCTCCGGGCGGCGAAGCACGTTCCGAAGGCGACCCGGGACCAGTCCGAGTGGAAGAGCCTCGGTGCGTCGTTCTTCGCGATTCTGCAGGCGGTTGGCCAGGCGGCGAACGAGGACGGCACGAATGCCTTCCTGGGGACCGACACGCTCATGGCGATCGGCCGGTGCAGCAAGGAAACCGTCCAGAAAGTACTCGTCGCCGCGGAGGCCGTCTGCCTGATCAGGAAGACAGCGAACGCCCGTGGAGGCCGCCACCCCAAACCTGCCACCTACGCATGCACGCTTCCTCTTGGCGCTGACACCGAGACCGGCTGCGGCATCGCCTGGGAGAGGGCACTGGCCGTGTTGTCCAGTTCCGAGTACGACCGCAGGCTTCGGCACAAGCGTGCCAAGGGCTTGGGGCGTCACGTGACGCCGTCTGGTCTGGGCCCGGTGCAGGCGCTGGAGGCGTCATGTGACGCCCCCGTGCCCGCTGAGGAAGTGATTGAGGGGGCGTCACGTGACGGAGGCAGGCAGCGTCACGTGACGGATCAGAAGGGGTTACATGACGCCCCTACCAGGCTTCACCAAGCCGTTCACCACGAGAGGGCAGAGGTGGTGTCTCAGCCTCAGGTGGATGGGGCTCTGGTGTCGGCAGTACGGGGCCAGCCTCCCGCCACGGCAACAGCGGCGCCGTCCGACGGACACGGGGACCATCCCCGTAGTTCGACGCCCGCGGCCGCCAATTACGCGGAACATGTTGCCGCCTGTGACCGGTGCCCTCGGGAGATGTGGTGCCCGCAGGGCTCGCGGCTGCGCAAATACCTTGTCGCTGAGCAACACCACAAACGGGCCCGGCACCTGCCGAGCGCGGCGGGCGATGCCGGGTAACGGAGTGCTGCTGCCCGAGGCGCGCTCGCGGATCGATGGTGGCGCCTGCCCGAAAGAGAGGCGAGGGCGACGAGAGCCGGCTTCCCGTCTGCCGCAAGGTTCCGCTGCTCCGTGGGCTCGCTCATGGCAGGCGCGATGCCTCAGCGCCGCTGCTCGGACGCAGCAGGTTGCCGGTGAGGGCTTCGTTGATGGTTGCTTCGGTGGTGTCGTCGAGGGTGATGTCGTAGGTGCGGGCCATCTGTTGGGCTCGTGCGACGGTCTTCCGGACAGCGGTGTGGTTGCCTGCGGCTGCTTCGATGTGGAGGAGGTCTCGGTACAGCACCTCGGAGGTCTCCTCGACCTCAAGGGCTTGGAGCACGGTGCGGCGGGCGGCGTCGAGGTCGGGGGTGTCGCTGTCGGTGTGCCAGCGGGCGAGGGTGTGGGCGGTGTCGGTGATGCGCGAGAGCATCTCCTGGATGACGGGGTCTGCCCAGGGCAGGGTCCGGCCTTCGAAGGGGCGACCGCGGACCAGCGCCATGGCCGTTTCCAGGTCGGCGGTGCCGGCCCCGGGGCCTGCGGCGAGGCCTCGGGAGGCCAGGATTTTGAACTCGGCCCAGTCCGAGGTGACCGACGGGTGGAGGACGTAGTCGGCGCCGTTCTTGGGGCGCGGAAGCAGCGGCAGGCCAGTGCTGCTGAGACCGAGGACGTTGCGCAGTTCGGACAGCCGGGAGTGCAGGGTGCGGGTGGACCAGGGGTTGACGGGGTCCATGGCCTGGCACAGGTACTCGGTGCCGCGTCCGGGGCGCAGGTGGAGGAGGGCTGCGACGGCGGCGGTGCGGGGGCCGTGGGCTGAGGCGGCGGTGCCGGTGATACGCAAGGGGCCGAGCATGTCGATGCGGACAGGTGCCTGATCTTCGTCGGCGGTCTGGGCGGGCACGGTGGCGGCGGTCTGGGCAGGCACCGGCGCCGTGTCGGTGGCGCCCTGGCCGGTCTCGTTGGGCTCTGCCGCGTCCTTCGTCGTCACTGACCCGTCTGCTGCTGACTGCCCGGCTTCGGTGCTGCTGTCTTGGTCGCCGCCCGGCTGGGTGGCGGTGGCGGGGGAGGCGGCGATGAGCGCGGGGAAGGGGTTGCCGGGGTCCTGGGCGTCGGCGGTGGTGGACCGGAGGGTCAGCGCCTGTCCGCTCGCGGCCGCCTGGCCGTGATCTTCGGCGAATTCCCAGGCGCCGGTGGCTGGTTCCGGGTCCTGGGTGGAGACCTGCAGGGCGTGGACGTACTGCCGGTATTGCTCGTCGGTGATGCGTTGCAGGGTCACGGGCAGGCCGAGCGGCGCGAGGAGGGCCTCCTGCCCGCTCGTGACGTCGATGATCTCGGCGTGCGGGAAGACGCGCCGGGCCGCCTTACTCGCCGGCAGCACCACGGCGGTCTTGAGGTTCCGGGCGGCAGCGAGAGCATCGGCGAGCTGGGCCAGGTGTTCCCCATCGTGGTCGCCGACGCCGATCATCAGCCATGGCAGGACCTGCTCGCCGCTTTGGTGGGCTTCGAGGAGGAGTTCGCCGAGGTCGGCGGCGACGGCCGGCAGGTGGGGCATGGTGCGGATCCGGCCCTGCGGCAGGAGCTGGGCCAGGCGGCTGCCGAGGCCGGTGGTGAGGATCTCGCTGTAGTCGGTCCACCCGGACGTTCCCAGTTCCAGGGCGAGCGCGCGGGCGACTTCGAGGACCTCCTCCGGGGTGCCGTCCAGGAGCAGGGTGCGGCAGGTGGTCAGGTCGGCCAGCAGCAGTCCGTTGTCGTGGGCGCCGAGGGTGACCAGGCCCGGGTAGGGGGCCTCGACCTCGTCCAGGGCTTCTGCCTCCGGCAGAACGGCTGCGGGGTCCAGGGTCCAGGTACGGCTGTCGGGCCCTGCGGTGAACGGGGCTACGGGGTCGGCCGGCTCGTCCAGGAGCAGCCGGACCTCCTTGCCCGCCAGGAGCACGCCGCGCAGGGCGGGCAGCGGACGTTCCTCGGCTGCGGCCTGGTGGGCGAGGGAGCGCAGGATGCGGTCGAGGAGGTCGACGCCTTCGGGCTCGCCGGCCGCTGTCAGGAGCTGTTCGAGGGTGCTGGGGTCCTTGTCCTGGGCGATGGTCTGGCCCGCGCGGCGCTGGCGCTGTTGCAGAATCCGGCGTACGCCCAGAGCGCCGGCCAGGGACGCGGCCAGCAGCGTCCCGACTCCGGCGACCAGCGCCCAGTTCACGCTGGCCGTGGCGCTCTGCGCATGCGGGGCGTCCGGGGCTGGGGTCTGGGCGGGGGAGGAGCTCGGAGTCGGCGAGGCGGCCACAGGTGTCTGCGTCGGGAGCTGGGCCGACGGCGCGGCGGCCGGTGCGGAAGGCGAAGGGGCCTGGGCGGGCGGCGCCGTCTGCGCCGTCGGCGCCGGCGGGGCGGTGGCTGGTGGCGTGGCCGGGCCGGGCTCGGCGGTTCGCGGGGACGCGGAGGGGGTCTCGGTTCGTGCGGTGTGGGGGAGGGTGAGTTCTTGTCCGGGATAGATCAGATCGGGGTTGTCGAAGGTGCCGCCGGGAAGGGGCCGCCCCTGGTTCAGGTGGAAGATCTCCTGATGGCGGTCGGCGTCGCCCAGCTGGGCGGCCGCGATGGAGGAGAGGCTGTCCCCGCCGCGAACCGTGTACCGGACCTGTCCGGCGCCGTGCGACGCGCTCCCCCCTCCTGCTCCACCCGCTGCCGGGGCGGAGGGAATGGCGGCGTCGGCGGGCAGCGTGAGTACCCATCCCGGCTGGATGGGCCGCTCGGCGTCGAAGACCGTCCCGTCTGTCATGGTGCGGCCCTGGTTGAGGGCGGCGATGTCCGTCCACCGCTCCCCGCTGCCGAGCGTCTGCTGGGCGATGGACCACAGGCTCTCAGCGGGCCGCAGATCGCGGACCGTGTACGTCACGGCCGTGCTCGACGCGTCGGCCGGGCTGCCGGCGTGCGGTGCGGCCTCGTTGCCGGAGCCGGGGATAGGGGAGGCGCTGACGCCGACAGCGGCGGGAGCGGGTGCGGCGGCGCTGGGAGCGGCAAGCGCGGTTCCGGCCGGCAGGGCCAGCAGGACGGCGCCGACCAGGGCGGCTGCGGCCCGCTGCCCTACCAGCCCCCGGATCTGCGGGGCTGCGCGACCGCGGAGCTGGGCGGGGATCTCCAGCAGGACCGCGCCGGTGAAGCAGGCCCATCCGGCCCATCCCGCGGCGGCCAGGACGAGCAGGAATACCTGTCCCGAGTCCTCGGTGGACAGCAGATGTGAGAGGGCGGCCAGGCCCGGGGGTCCGACCAGGTTGGTGGCCCACCACAGCAGGATGGGCAGGCCGGCCAGCAGCAGGGCCAGGACGGTCAGGGAGAGTAGGGCGCGCAGCAGCGCGGCCGCCGTCTGGGCGCCGCCCCTGCGGGACGACCGGGGGTTGACGGGGGTGGGCTTCGGCATCGGCCGGGTCCTTCTCACGGTGGTGGTGCGGCTATTGGGGCTGGGTGATGCCGTGGAGCATGCGTGCGCTTCCGTGGCCGGTGACGTCCATGGACCCGATCCCGGCGATGGCCAGGAACACGGTCGGATAGGAGCCGTGGACGGTGACGTCGAGCCGGCTCCGGTCGGCGGAGAGGGTGGCACTGCCCTGTGCGCCGGCACGGGCGAGGTAGGCCTGGGCGGCCGCCTGGGCCCCTTCCGGGTCGACGCGGACGTCCGTGCCGGTGACGGCCGAGGCCGGGTCGATGGCCTGCCCGGCCGCGCGCGCGGCCTCCATCGCGAGCGCATCGGCGCGTTCGGTCGCCCGCAGTTTCCCGCCGCCGTCGATGGCCAGGCCGATGACGGCCAGCAGCGCCACGGTGACGATCGCGGTGTAGACGGCGATCCCGCCCCGGTCCTCACGCAGGCGCCCGGCCGCCCGCCGCAGACGGTTGTGCATGCTTAGCCCTCCCGGGAGCGGTAGGCGTCCACAACGGACGTGAAACGGCTGGTCAACGTCTTGGACCCGGGGATGCCGGGGAGCAGCAGGTCGGCCATGGTGACGTTGCAGGTGATGGTCACGGTCACGGTGCCGGCCTGCCCGAGGGGCACAGCCAGGCCGGAGACGTTCACGCTGGTGCTCACCGACGCGCAGTGGATGCCCTGGTCGCCCAAGGAGCGGGTGGCGGCGGCGGAGGCTTCGGCCTGGGCGCCGGTGTAGGTCCGGGAGATGGAGGCGGCGCGGGCTGCGTCCTCGGCGGCCGCGTCGATCTTCGCGCCGGAGGTGACGATCCGCCCTCCCGCGATGGCCAGGCACAGCAGCATGATCAGCAACGGGGTCACGATGGCGGCCGCGATGGTCTCACTGCCCCGGTCCTGCCGGGCCAGCGCCAGCCACCGCCCCGCCCGAGCACGCATGAACGTCACGGGGTGGTCCACCGCTCTCGCGGGGCTCCGGCCGACTGCGACACGCTCAGCCCCGACACCCCCGGGATCAGCGAGGGAGCCAGCCCGGTGACGGTCACCCGGACCTCGGCGCCATTGCTGCCCGCCGTGCTGACCGTGCTACTGGCGAGGCTGTCGCCCGCGATCCGCCCCAGGGTCTCGCGGGCCCGGGCCGCGCCCGACTCTTCGGGGGCCTGGTAGACGCGGGCAGCGGCGACACCTTCCCGGGCGGCGGTCAGGGCGATGTTGCGGGCGTAGAACCACATCGCGGCCTGCACGACCGCGACCGTGACGAGGATGACGAACGGGAACACGATCGCCATCTGAATCGAAGCCTCCCCCCGGTCCCTGAACCCGCCCACGATCCGCGCCCGGCCGCGCGGGCCCGCTCCGGGGCGGCCCCGACCGCGCCCTTGTGTCGGCTGGCTCGGCGCCCAGCGTCCTGCCACCTCGCCCCCTCCCTTCGATATGCCGTGCGGACTGCTGGTCTGTCAGATGCCGGACAGCTTGCCGTTGTACTTGCTGACGACGACGCCGATCGTGCCGGCGATGGCGATGGCCCCGGCGACGGCGGCGACCCAGATGATGATCGTGGTGATGGAGATGTCCCCCCGGTCCTTGGAGCTGTGCTCCTTGATCTCCTGCCAGTGCGAGCGCAGGGCGACGGACAGGCGGACGGCCAGCTTGGTCATGACGGACTCCCTTGTGCGGGTCAGGTGGTGAGCATGCGGATGATGGCGGGGAACGCGATCAGGAGCATGACCAGGACGGCCAGCAGGGCGCCGGGGGCGGTCATCTTCTCGCTGTTCGCGTTGGCGTCGGCCGCCTGGGCGGCCAGCAGTTCGGTGCGCAGGTTCTTCGCGCGGGAGCGCAGGGTGGCGTAGACGGACGCGCCGTCGTCGGCGGACTGCCGCATGATCGCCGCCAGGTCGTCCATGACGGGCAGGTCGAGTTCGGCGGTCAGCCGGGCCAGGGACTCCCAGTGCGGCACCTTGTCGACCCGGGACTGGGCCAGGGCCGCCTGGATCCGCTGGAATGCCCACCCGGTGCCGACCTGGGCGGCCTGTTCCATGGCCTGCTCGGCGGAGACGTTCCCGGCCCGGCGCAGCGCGACCAGGTCGAGGTAGGCGGCCATGGCGTGGGCGAACTCCGCCCGGGCCCGCTTCGCCTTGTCGCGCAGTGCCAGATCCGGCGCGAACCACAGCACGGCCGCTGCCAGGACCGCGACGATCGCGGGCAGATACAGGGGAAGCCCGAGCAGGAGGAACGGGACGGTGGACAGCGGCGGCAGCAGCAGCCCGCCGCCGGCCAGCGCCACCTTGGTCAGGAGGAACCGGGCGGGAGTGCTGCCGGTCAGGGCCAGGTCCTTGTACGGGATCCGGACGCCCGGCACGTCCGCCAGGCGCTCAAGCAGCCACTGCCCCCACCGCTCGTCCCGATCCACGGCCTGGTCGCCCGCGGCGGCGGGCGGGGGTGCGGGCTGGTTGAGGCGGCGCAGAGCCGGCCCGAGCGCCGGCGCAGGCCGCAGGATCTCGCGGATGAGAAGGGCGCCGCCGCCTCCGATGGCTGCTCCGGACAGGATCGCCGCGACTGGCATCATGCGCCCACCTCCACAGCCGATTCGGATGCGTCTTCAACGCCTACGGGGGAGGGGGTGGGGGTGACGGCGCTGCGGGGGTCGGCGATCAGGAAGCGGGGGACGGGCTTGATGTCGGCGATCTGCCGCATCATCACCAGGACCCCGACGAACCCCGCGAGCAGCACGGCCAGGACCAGCTGGCCCACCATCGTCCCGTAGGGGGCGGTGTAGGAGGGGACGAGGAATCCGGCACCGACGACGCCGAGGGTGATGATGGTCATCCACCGCATCGTCGTACGCGGCTTGGCCCGGTCGGCCTCGATCCCCCGCCGTCGGGCGACTTCCTCGTGGACGGACTCGGCGAGGTCGTCCAACGCCTGCGCGAGCCCGGGCCCCCGGTCGGCCGCCGAGAGCACCAGTGCCGCGACCACCTTGTCGGCCGTCACATCGTTCAGGGCGTCGCCGAAGGTGCGCAGCGCGTCGGTGGGCCGCCAGCCGACCTGGAGCCGGTCCACGAGATCGGCAACCTCACCAGCGATGTCCTCCGGACACCCGCGACGGGAGATCTGCAGCGCCTCGTCCAGGCCCCGCCCCAGCCGCAGGACGTTGGCCAGACGCTGAGTCCAGTCACCCAGGGCTTCGAGCTTCCCGATCCGGGCGGTGGCCGACTTCGTCGGCGACAGCAGCCACGGAACCCCTATCACCGCCAGGAACAGCATGATCGCGGCGATGAACACCCCCGTCACCATCCACAGCAGCACCCCGCCCAGAGCCCCGCCCACCAGGCGGGTACGCCGGGCCATCCGCTCGTCGCGGCTCGCCAGCTGCCGCCCGGCCCGCAGCCGCGCGGCCAGCCCCGGCCCCTTCGGTGCGCTGGTACCGACGATGCCGGCCACCAGGCCGACCAGGCCGCCCGACAGGGCGAGCCCCGCGAGCACCCACCACAAAACGGTCACAGCGCCGCCTCTCTCACCAGCAGCGGCAGCGCCGCGCCCCATGCCCCGGACTGCTCGTTCAGCAGCGAGGCGTCGAAGCCGGCCCGGCGCAGGTCGTTGATGCAGCGCGGCAGCATCAACGGCACCGCCCGGTGCTCACCCCACTCCGGACGCGGCCCAAAGATCTGGTTGGTCTCCGGGCGTCCGCCTTCGCCGATGCCGGTGACCTCCAGGACGTGGGAGACGAACCGGTGCCGGTGACCGCCGATCTTCGTTTCGTCCACGGAGGAGACGAACACGATGAAGTGCAGCCCGTTCGCGGCCTGCCGGTAGGCCAGCGACTCCGACATGTTGGCCTGCGCCAGCAGATACAGCTCGGCGATCCGGTCGAAGACGACGGAGGGGTGGATGGCGTGCAGGGTGCACAGGTTGCCGCCCGCGCCGTTGGTCATCGCCTGGAGCATGGCCACGATCTCCGGCCCGCGGACCTCACCGACCACGATCCGCGTGAGCGTCATGCGCAGCGCCCGGTACATCAGGTCCATCAGCGTGATCTCACCGGCGGCGACGCCGGCGACCATTTCGCCGTTGGATTCGCGGGCCTCCATCGGCACGACCTGCTGGTGGTACCCGTTCTCATGGGCAAAAAGTTCGAATTCGGTCTCCAGCGTGGCGAACCGCTCGTCGGGGTCGATCTCCTTGAGCAGCGCCCGCAGCAGGGTCGTCTTCCCCGCGGCCTGACCGCCCACGATCATGACGTTCTTCTCCGCGCGCACACACGCCCGCAAGAAGGATTCCAGCGTGGAATCGAGCATCCCCCGCGAGACGAGTTCGGGCAGGTCGGCGTGGCGCATGCTGTGCCGGCGGATCGTCACATACGTGCCCGGCGTGACGTCGATGACCGCCTGGAGGCGGGACCCGTCGGCCAGGCGCAGCGCCAGGAACGGATCCGCCGTCGACAAGCTCCTCTCCGCCTGCCCGGTGGTGCGCCGGGCCAGGTCCCGCAGGAGCTCGCGCAGTTCCTCGTCGGAGTCCGCGACCGGCGCCACCCGCACGCGCCGCCCGTCGGTGAAGTCCAGCCACACGTCCGCGTACCCGTTGATGAAGATGTTCTCCACCAGCGTGTTGTCCAGGTGCTGCTGCAGCCGCCCGGCCCGGAACTGCAGATCGAACACCGCCTGCGCGATCAGCGCGTCCTCGCGCGGGCTGGTGGCCACCCCTCGTTTGACGGCCTCGGCGTCCGACCACACGGCGACCTGCTCGTTGATCAGGTGCCGGCCCTGCTGCTCCTGCGCGGCCTGACTCAGCCCGGGCCGGGCCCGCAGCAGCTCGGTCAACCGCTCCCCGACCTGCTTCTTGATCAGCCGCACCGCCCCGTAGTCCACCACCACATCACCGCCCGGCCCAGCAGCCGGCTCGGGCAGGCGCTGCGCGCCGGCGACGGGGGCCGTGGGGGCGGGAACCCACGGGTTGGCCGGGCGGGAATCCACGGCCTGCGGCGAGGCCACCACGGCCACGCCGCGGACGGCGCCCAGCCGACTTTCGAGAGACCCAGACCCGGCGACGCGGGGGTCGTTGTGCAGGGGGTTAGCGCGCACCGCTCACCACCTGGGCCGCGTCCGCGCTGGGCGGGGCCAGGCGCGCGCGGCGGACCGCCACCAGCTCCTGCACCCGCACTGCTGCCGACCGGGCAGAGCGCATCAGCTCACCGGCCTCGAAGCGGCGCGGCTGCTCCGCCCCGTCCGACAGCACCGCCGCTTCCTTGGGCCGCCACGGCAGCACCGCGGTGACCGTGACCCCCAGGTGCTTGCGCACCTCCTCCTTGGAGAAGGGCCCCTGGTCCACCAGCAGTATCCCCAGCTCCGTGGCGCCACCCAGCGACTCCCGCAACGCCTCCAGCCGCACCTGGGCGCTCTGGAGCCCGCGCAGCGTATTGCGCGCGACCAGCAGGACAGCGTCCGCCTTCTGCGCGAGCACCCCGGGAGCACCGACAGTGCCCCGCCGGCCCAGGTCCACGATCACGTCGTGCCCGTGCTGCTCGATCCCCGCGAACACGGCCGAAAGCGGCCGCCACACCGGCTCCATCGCCGAGGCGTGCGCCGGGTCGTA
The DNA here is from genome assembly GCF_042893675.1 of Streptomyces sp. NPDC001594. Taxonomy (NCBI): domain Bacteria; kingdom Bacillati; phylum Actinomycetota; class Actinomycetes; order Kitasatosporales; family Streptomycetaceae; genus Streptomyces; species Streptomyces sp. NPDC001594. Next base: position 54,250 of record NZ_JBIAVB010000028.1, read on the forward strand.
GAGGCCGGGCAGCACCAGCCGGTCCCGCGTCCCCGCATCGGTGACGTCCACCAGCTGCCGCCAGAACGCCTCCACCAGCTGCTCACGCCCCTGCCGAGCGGCGATCGCCAGATTCCGCATCCCCCGCGAGTTGTCCAAGGTCCCCTGGAGCGCACCCGGCAGGACCGCCCCACCGTCCGGATCCGCCTCGGCCAGCACCACCCGATGCCCCGCGGGCATCGGCCACGTCATCAACAACGCCAAAGCCGCCGTGGTCACCCCCGGCGCCCCCAGCCCGCCCGCCAGCGCCACCACCGCCATCAGGAACCCCCCTCCTGCGCGGCCACGATCAACGCCACCGCACCCGTCGCCACCCGCGACGCCAGCACCGGCCCGTCAGCGGCGGGCACCGCCACATCCACCACCACAACACCCGTCGCCGGCGCCGCCACCCCGACCGCGACCACCGTCGCCGCCAGCGTCTTCGGCACAGGCGCCGGATCCGCGGGCTTGCCTGCGGCTGCGGCCGCCCCCGCCTGCGCCGGGTCCGGTGTCGAGACGATCAGCACCTTCTGCCCGGGAGCCAGCCGTGACGCCGGCAGCTGCGACGGCTTCAACGCCACACCCACCAACTGCTCACCGTTCTTGACCAGGGAGACGGCGGTGATCTGGCCCGGCGACAGCAGCGACCCGGCCTTCAGGGCCACGGCGGCGCGCTGGCCGACCAGGCGCGCCTTCTTCGCCGCGGGGACCGCCTTGACCACCGGGTCCAGCGCCAGGGAAGCCGGCGCCAGGTCGGCCTCCGTCAGCGTGGCGCCCACCGGCACGTCCCGGGCCACCACCAGCACACTCGACCGCTGTCCCGACGCGGTGAACAGCAGCGCCCCCGACAGGCCGCCAGCCGCGATCAGCGCGACGGACAGCGCGATCAGCCCGGGACGGCGACGTCGCTGGCGAACTACTCGCGGGGCCGGTGCCGGGCTGTCCGCAGGCCCGCCCGGCCCGGGGACGGCGGCACGGCCCTGCGTGCCCGTGGTGGTGGTGCTCACGTGATGTGCCTCCAGCAGAGAGGAAGATAGGAAAAGTGGGGACCAGGGCTACTGGCCCACTACCTGGACTTCGCCCACGGCGATGTCCACGGCACTGGAGCGGACCTCGGTCAGCTGGCCGCTCTGGCCACCGCCGGTCCAGTCGATCGCCCACGTAGACGTCGCCGTCACGTGGTACTTGCCGGGCGTCCGGTAGCTGTGACCGCAGTCGGGCGACGGGTTCTTGCCGAACTGCGCCTGGTAGGGGGTGCCCGGGGTGGTGCAGGTGACCGTCGTGCCGTCACCCATCGCCCATACGATCTTGGCGACCCTGGCCGTGGCGGTGACCGTGACGGCACCGGCGGAAGCGGACGCGACGTTAGGGCCATAGGTCTCGGGGCCCGTCGCCGTCCACATGTAGACCGGCATCCCGACGACACCGACACCACCCGGCTTGGGGACGATCCCGATGGCCGGCGGGCGAAGGAGCATCGAGTCGACCGCGCGCTGCGCGAGGACAGCAGGGTCCACGGCCACAGCGGGCGGGTTCTGCGCCCAGAAGGCCCGGCCCGCTCCCGCGAGATTGTCGCCGTCCGCGATGCCGTTTCCGAGTCCGCACGGGTCGAGGTAGACCGCCCCGTCGCCGGGCGAGTGGCCCTGCCACAGAGCGCTGCCAGCCGGCGGAGGAGGATCCAGCGGCCGAAACGAGCAATCCCGCCCCAAGCCGTCGATGTTGCTCCCGGAACCCGTCGAGGAGCCACCTGTTTGCTCCTTGGTGGGCGGCTTGACGGAGCCGGGGCTGTTCGCTCCGACACAGAAGTGCTTCAGGTCGGCGCAGCCCCCCACGCTGACTGGATCGTCCGCGTAGGCCGTCGGAGCGGTGGCCGCGAGGAGAAGGAGGACCCCTACCGAGCGCGCGCCGTGTCTCAGCATGCCTGTCCTTCCGGCTTCTCTTCCAAGACCATCCATCCACTCGGCCACTTCTCGGCGGTCACGGTGGTGATGTAGCGCTGGAGCCGGGTGGTGGGCAGATCGGCCGGCTTGCCGGAGTCCTTGTTCACCGGCTTCCACTGAGAGACGTCCATGCAGTCAGTGATGACGGCGGTCTTCAGCTTCGTGTCCGGTTTGAAGGTGACCGCGGTCTTCGAGTGCTTCGGCTGCCCGACGACGATGTAGCCGCTCGTACGGAGACTGGCGAGTTCCTGCTCCGTCTGTACAAGTGCGTTGCCGGTGGTGACCTTGCTCAGGTCTGTCCCCTGCGGGTCGGACTTGGCGTAAGCGCTGGTCAGAACGTCCCAGTAATGGGTGTAAGCAACCTGGACCTCGGCCTTGTCGGCCGCTTCGGGGTCGACGGGTGTGCTCGGCGAGGCGGCGGCCGTGGTGGCGCTGGGGGAGACGCTCGGGCCGGTGGCGGCGTTCTTGTCGTTCTTGCTTCCGCTGGTGCATCCGGCCGTGAGGGCCGCGACGGTCGCGGCGGCGGCTGCCGCCGCGAGCAGTCGACGGTTTCCGGTGTGGTGCTGTCGTGCGATTGCCACGGAAGTCTCCCCGGGTCACCTTGTCTGGAGGGTTGCCGTGCAACCCGCGTAAATTGCTGAAGGAACGGTGCGATGGGCTGCGCCCAGGTCAGGTCCTACTGGCCCACTACCTGGACTTCGCCCACTGAGACCGTGAACGGTGACTGGCGGACCTCGGTGAACTGGCCGGTCTGCCCGCCGCCCGTGACGGCCCAGTCGACCCTCCATGTGGCCGTCGCGGTCCCCTGGTATGTGCCGTTTGGCTGGTTTCCCGATGTCGACCGATAGAGGTGTCCGCAGTCGGGGGAGGGTGTCATGCCGTGGGCTGCGGTGTACGCGGACCCCGGGCCCCTGCAAGTCACGGTGGAGCCGTCCCCCATGTGCCAGGCGACGGAGGACACTGTGGCTGTCGCCTTCACCGTGATTCCGCCCGCCGACGCCGATGCTGTGTTGGGGCCCCACGTTGTGGGACTCTGACTCACCCATAACCACAGTGGCACGCCTACGGTGTACTTGCCGTCAGGCCTCGGGCTCGCAATGGCCGGGCCTGCCAGGAGCATGCTGTCCACCGCTCGATGAGCCAGCACGGCTGGGTCAACGGTCACAGCATCCGGAGTGTTGGACCATTCGGTGGTGATGACGATGTTCCCGTTGACTGAGTCGACCCAGCTGCACCTCTTGCGGTAGACCGCACCGTCTCCCGGCTGGTGCCCCTCCCAGGCGGCACTTCCTGCGGGAGGTTGGGGATCCAGCAGGGTGCGTGTGCACGCCCACCTCGGCGGAGGGCCGTCGCCTCCGCCTCCGCCGTTGCTGGCGCTGCCGCCTTGCTGTCCGGCGCTGCCTCCGCCCTGCCCAGGCTTGTCGGCGCAGACGCTCACCCATCCCGAGGCGCCGTCACACACGCCTCCGCCCGCATAGGCGGCAGCGGGACAGACCCAAACCGCAGCGGCCGCAGCTGTGAAGACCGTGAGCGCCCTCCGTCTCAGCATGTGCGGTCTCCGTGCCGGACGAACTTGGTCAGCATCCACCGGCCGCCCTGGAGCTCTGCGTCGAACACGGTGATGTAGTGCATGGGCTGTTCAGTGGGGAAGGGCCTCACCTGGCCGCTTGAGCGGTCGATGATCTTCCAGGTGGAGAGATCGAAACAGTCCGAGATCGTGGCCGTGGGCTGCCCACCGGACAAGTTCACCGCTGAGACTTCTGGCCGATGCCCAGGCGCGCCCTTCATGGTGGTGCCGGCTCGCTGCATGTTCGCGATGTCGGTGAGTGTCTGGTTCAGCGCGTCCTTGGCCGCGTAATCCACGAGCTTCGTGCCCTGCTCGGTTCCGGCCTCGTACGCCTTGACGGACTCCGCCCAGAATGCGCTGTACGTGGCGAGGATCTTGGTCTTCGCCTCAGCCTGCGGGTCAGCGATGCTCGGTGTTACGGCAGGTCTGGAAGCGGAGGCAGGCGGGGGGATGCGACTGGGTTCTGCGGTGCAGCCAGCCGTGAGCGCTGCTGCAGTGGTGGTGATGGCAGCGACCGCAAGGAGCCGACGGTGTTGCTGGGCCCTGCGCATTGGGCGGTGTCGTGTTGCCACTGGACTCTCCCCGGTCGCCTTGTCGGGCGGGTTGTAACCCAGCCCGCGAAAATCGCTGCTGCAATGTGTCGTGTGCGGTTTTGGTGGTCGTTCTATCCGGCACCATACGACGTCAACGCCCGAGCTCCTATGGGGTTCTTGTGGTGCAGGTGACTGGACGTTACCTTTGCCCGTTAATGCTCGATGATCTTGTGTCTGCGAGGCGCTGACGTGCGGTTTCTGGCTGCTGTGGTCGGCGTCACCCGGTAATGACGTGATTCCGACAGGCTGTGGCCTGAATTGCACCCGATGGCTTGTTCTTTGCTGCTGGCAATGCTTATTGGTGCTCCTCACCGGCTTTCTCACCAGCCGTCCTCAGCCCGATCACGATTGGGATGACGAACTCACCGGCACCTTGTTGCTGGTCCGTGCGGAAGACCGCAGAGGCTTGTGTCCTCGCTGTGCCGTACGGCGGTCAGAACGGAGGCTCGTCGGTCCCATCACAACCGGCCCAGGCGCCGTTGCCCGTTTCCTGACCTGGGACAGCGGTGGGTGGCTGCAGTTCGGCGTGTCCGTCGTCCTGCCAGATGAAGTGGTAGTCGCCGTAGCTGTCGATCAGGCCGGTCTCCATCTGGAACTCGCGGTCCGCGACCTGCTGCATGAGGTCGTCGTGGTCGGCTTGGGCCTGGTGGTAGTCGGTGAGGTCGCTCGCGGAGAGCCCTGCGGGCCAGGGCCGGATCACAGCTGGGTCCAGCCACGGGGCTCGCTGCTACCGGCCAGGGGCGTCCAGACCTTTGCCTGGGGGCCGTGGGCTTCGAGGTCTTCGAGGACGGCCGCGCCGAGGGGGACGTGGGCGCTGAGGCGGGTGACGAGGTCGTGGTCGGCGGTCATCCGCCGCAGGTCCGCGATCCGGTTGGTCAGGGTGGTGCGGGAGGCGCCGGTGAGGATGAACAGGATGCGGGGGAAGCGGGGATAGGAGCGCTGCCAGGCAAGGACCGCGGCCTGGTCGGCGACGGTGCCCCGCCGGCCAGCGGGTTGGGGGGTGTAGTCGTGGAAGCGGGCGTAGGTGATGAGTTTGCGGGCCAGGCGCTCGCTGCTCATGGTGGCGCGGTCGATCTCGACGAACGCCCGGTATTGCCGTCGGGGGCCGGTGGCGGTGTAGTGGAAAACGGCGTCGGCGATCAGCCGGTCTTCGCCCGCGGTGTCGGGGAGGCGGTGGGTGACCTCGGGCACCCAGTCCAGGGGCTGGTATTCGTCGCCCCGCGCGCGGGCGGCGGTGAGGAAGGCGAGGTGGGCGCGGACGCCGGTGAGGATGTGGGCGGCGCGCAGGGAGGCTGCCTCGGGGGAGTGGATGGGTGTGGCGGTGCGGCCGCGGAGTTCGGGCCAGTCGGCGACCGTGTGGTGGCCGGCGGGGGTGAGGAAGTGGGCTTGGAGGCGGCCGGGGAGAACGGCATGGGTGATCAGCCCTTGCTCGCGCAGGGGGACCAGAACCTTGTGGATCTTGCGGGGCGGGCTGTTGGGGGTGACCAGTTGGTGGATCTGGGTGCTGGTCAGCAGCCGGTGCTGGGCGATCAGGGCAAGGGCCTGGTGGGCGTGGGTGTCTGCGGTGGCGGGCTGGAACATGATCGCGGTAGTCATGCGTACTGCTCTCCTGCGTCGTGAACGTCGGTGGGTGTGGTGCGGGTAGTGAGGAAGGAGCGGACCGCTTCTTCCTGGGTGAGTGCCACGGCGCTCAGTACGGCCAAGGACTGGGCTGCGGTGTTGGCGTGTGCCCTCTTGTGCAGGGCGGCGACTTGGCCGGGCCGGGCGAGATCGCCGAACACCTCGGCCAGTTCGGGGCCCCGGATCGGCACCGGGCCGGTGCGTTTGCCAGCGACGGTGAAGGACGCGTAGTGGCGCCACCGCTCGAGGCCGGCGACGTCGCGGGGGGTGACGGTGCCGGGCCACTGGCTGGTGATCTGGGCGATGGCCTCTGCCGATCCGGCCGTGGTGGACAGACAGGAGGCGTTCTGCAGAAGAGCGGACCGGGTGGAGGGGCTGAGGCGGTGCATGAGCTGGGTCATTCCGTGGAGACGGCAGCCGAACTTGCGCAGCTGCTCGGTGATCTCCGCCAGCACGGTGGATGACCCCTGGTCCAGGGAGATCAGCTCGTCGAGGTAGAAGCGGAAGGGCCGCCGCTTGGCTTCGGGGAGATCGCGGCGTGAGAGGCCGGCGCGCAGGAAGTCGTGGACCATCAGAGACACGAGCAGCCGGTCGGTGGGCCCGGTGCCTGGCGGGCAGATCCACAGCACCTGGCCCTCGTCCATGGCGCGGCGGATGTCGTACCCGCCGGCGGGACAGCCCAGGGCCGCACGCACAACAGGGTTGGCCCCGAGGCGCTCCAGAGGGTTCAAGACGGTCAGGACGGCCTCGCGGGGGAAGCCGGGGAAGCTCCGCGTCCACCAGTGCCGTGCCTCGACGTCCAGCGCGGAAAGGGCGAGGTGGCGGAAGGTGGGATCGGTCAGGAGCGACCGCACCTGGAAGATCGTGGCCTGCACTTCCGGGAGTTGCTCCCCGACGGCCTGGGTATTGACGGCTACCAGGGCCTCGACCGCCTTGGTCAAGATGGTGAGCGCCCGGGGTGCGGTGACGTCCTCCCATCCCAGGGCTCCCGCGAACGCCTCCACGACCGAGGCGGTCACCTCGTGCGCCGGCTGCCCAGTGGTCATGTCCAGCACGTTCCAGCAGCTGAGCATGTCCTCGTCCTCGCGGACAGTCAGGTCGAACAGCGCGACCCGGTCGATGACGTCCTCGTGGGCGAGGTAGCGGGCGACGTCGGTGAAGGAGTCCCCGTGCGGGTCGACGAACGCCAGCCCGCGCCCGTTATGAGCGCTGGCCACGGCATGCACCTGGGCGCGCATCGTCTTGCCCCAGCCAGCCTTGCCCGACTGGACTTCGAAGAGGGTGTCGTCCTCGTAGGTAGCCAGCAGCCGCTCGCGGCCGTCGGCCCCCCGGTACCACCCCTGGGGCAGCAGATCCTGCCCCAGGGCGTAGGTGGGCATCTCGGTCTCCAGCAGCGGTAGCCGGGCTGCGACGGTCGGCGGCTTCAGCAGCCCTGCCAGTTCGTCGATGTGCGCCCACCCGCCGCGGGCCGGGCGCATCACGGCTGTTGCCCACTGCGCGTCGAACCGGCCCAGCCACGGCCTGCGGTCGGGGCCGAGGCGCAGAGGTCCGGCGGACCAGCCGAGTGCGGCCAGGCGCGAGGGGCCGGCGTAGACGTCCATGGCCGCCTTGATGCGCGCCAGCCGGGCCTGCGCACGCCCGTCCGCGTCCGAGGCACAGCGCACCAGGATCTGCACCCGCACCAGCCCCGGGCTGTGCGTAAGCTTTCCCAGGACCACTTCCCGGTCGACCTGGCGGGGCCTGGGGGACATCACCATCTGTCCCCTGGGGCTGCCGTGCCACTCGGACGGGTCGAGCAGCCTTCCCATGGCGGCCGGCTCGCGGGTCAGCCAGCGTGCCTCACGCTGGGCTTCCCGGCGGGCCTGGTCGCGGGCGCGCTGCATGGCCTGCATCCGCCGTACGGCCAGGTGCCAGCGCGGCGCGGGGGAAAGATCCACGCACACCTCGGCGAGATCGCCGAGCTCCGCGTTCAGGTCGGCGACCGCGTCGATCAGCGGCTGGAGCGGATCCGGGTCCAGCGGCACCTCACGCAGCCGCGAGCCCGGCTCTCCGTGCAGGGTTAATACTGCGCGTACGACGTGAGCCTGCTGCTTGTCGGCGACCGGGGCCGTCTGTTTCACCTCGACCCGCGGCCCGTACGGGGTCTGCTTCAGCAAGGGATGCGCCGTCGACGGGGCCTCGATCCGGTAGACCAGGGGACGCTTCCCGTCCGCGCGCAGTCGCACCCTCACCGAGCGCGCCCGGCGCGGTGTCCACCACGGACCCGAGCCGGCCGCCCGCACCAGTTGCATGCCCTGCCGCCAGATCTGCTCGGCATCCGGCTCGAAGGCCGGCGTCGGCTCCAGCTGGAGGTAGGTGCGCCGCGACAGGGCTGCGGCGCTCAGGCGCCGCTGCAGGTGCTCCCATCCGATCAGGGCGGCAGCCGTGAGCAAGGCCAGCCACCAGGAGTTCGCCAGGATCCAGCCGGCGAGCGCCGCCAGCCCGTCCCACAGCGCGGCGCCCATGGGCAGGACCGCCATGGCGGTCAGGTGCGCTTCCATGATCCTTGTCCGTTCTGGGTGTAGTGGAGGGCCGCGGTGCGACCGTCGAGGAAGGTCCCGGCCGGATCCGCGCCGGCCCACACCAGCCGCACCACGGCCTGTACCTGTGTCCGTTCGCCGCCTGCGGGGGCTGTGGTGTCGCGGCGGGCGGTGGCGGCCTGGATCCGCACTTGCGTGTAGCCGGTGGTCTCCGCCGTCCAGGCCGTGCGGCCCAGTTCGAGCAGCCGCTGCTCGTCGTCCGGTGGGAGATCGGGCGTGCTGGCCTGGTCCAGGGCCTGCTGGATGATCGGGTCGGCTGCTGGCCCGGACCCCGGCGGCGGGAGCTCTCGCGCCACAGCGCTGCCATCGCCGGCACCGGGTCCGGCCGGCTGCCGGGTGGGGGCCGGTGCCGCCGGAGCGGCGGAAGGCGTCGCGTCGGCGGCGGACCGCGGTGACGGGGGTGCGACGGACACGGCGGCCGACGGCGCGGCCGGCCCCGGGCGCCAGGAGGCAGGGGCCGCAGGCCGCGGCGCCACGGCATCGGCCTGCTGCGTGCTGGCGCCGTGTGCTCCCATCCACAGCAGGACCATTCCTGCGGCGGTCAGGACGGCTGCGGCACCGATCAGGCGGCCGCCCGTCCATGCACGTCCGGTCACAGGAGTCGGGCCCCTCCCGCGTAGTCGGGCATCGCGGTGACGGGGTCGATCCGCACCTGCGTCCCGGGCCGCGGCGCGTTGATCATCTTTCCGTCGCCGAGATAGATCCCGACGTGGTGGATGGTCGAATCCGCAGTGGGGCTGTAGCCGTAGAAGACGAGGTCGCCCGGGCGCAGCGCCGTGTATCCGGCGGACGCCGGGATCCGCCGGCCAGTGCTGGCCTGTGAGGCCGCCGTACGCGGCAGCACGATTCCGGCCCGGGCGAAGGCGTACTGGGTCAGGCCCGAGCAGTCGTAGCCGACCACAGAGCCGCCGTCCTGCCCGCGGGGCGAGCAGCAGATCCCCGTGCTGGGGCCTTCGGGTCCGCCGCCGCCCCAGGAGTAGGGGATGCCCTGCTGGGTCAACGCGGCCTGGATGACCGCGCCGATGTTCCCCGACGGGACGGCGGGCGCGGTGCCGAGGGCGTCGTAGCGGTCGATGCCCGACATGACGTCGTCCACATACGCCCAGGACAGGTTGTAGGTGTGGATCGCGGCGCGCAGCTGCTCCCGGTCGCCGAGGTTGCGCCCGTCGCCACAGAGGTAGACGGCGGCCGATGCGGCGGCGTCGTCGGCGTTGTGCGGGCTGATCGTCCCGTCCTTGTTGCCGTCCTTGCCGTAGGCGCGGAACGTCTCGGGCAGGAACTGGAAGGGACCCACCGCCCGGTCGAACTGGGGGTCGTTGTCCCAGCGTCCACCGTCGGTGTCGCCGATCGCCGTGGTGTTCCCGCCCGCGCCGGAGCCGTCCAGGCGGGGGCCGGTGATGATCGGGGAGATGTCCCCGCCCGCTGCGAGGGTATGGCCGGCGGCGTGGTCGGACTCGACCCGGGCGATCCCGGCGAGGACCTGCCACCGCATCCCCCTGCACCCCGGAACATACGTGGTCACCTGCGCCGCACCGGTGAGGTAGGCGGCGAACATCCGCTCAGGGATCCCGGCCGCAGCCGCACTCACCGCCGAGCCGGCCGGCACGCCCCCGCGAGCCCGGGTGGCGGCGGCCACCATCAGCACCGGCGCGGTGCAGCACGCCACCACCATCAGCAGCACTCCCAGGCATCCCAACTTCTGCCACCGCTTCACCTCTCACCGCCTTCACGGCGACGGCGCTCCGCCACGCGGGCTTCGAAGATCGCGCGTAGCCGTGCCGCGTTCGCCTCCTCCGCCTCTCGGCCGGCCGCCCCTGCAGGACCGCTGCCGGCATCACGGCGCTCAGCCAGCGGGGGAGTGGCGGCGGGCTCTGCCGACCGGCGACGGGGCGCCGGCTCACGGCCCGCCTCGGCACGCGGCGCCGAAATGGTCCTCCTGGACACCCCTTCGCCGCCGCGGGAGGAAGCGGCCAGAGGAGCGGTGGCGATGGCAGCGGCCACGGCGGTCTCGCGAACCGCCCCCACCGGGTCGTGGACCTGCCAGGCGGTCGCAAGGCGCTGCCCGGCGTGGTCGACGCCGTCCCGTACGAGCCGGCCGCCTTCAGCCCACCGGTCGGCGTCCTCGCGGACCTGGTGTGCCGCCACGCGCAGCTGGGTGCGGGCGTCATCGGTGAACTCACTCGCAGCCCCGTGGGCGCGGCCCAGATTGCGGGGGAGCCCCAGGGTCGCGCCGTAGGCGAGGCGCGCGCCGCGGGAGGCGATCCGGTAGCTACGCAGCCGCGAGGCACGGGCATGGATCCGGGACCCGAGCAGCGGCCGGTCGGTCGCCGGATCGTGCAGGACCTCCCCCGTCCACTGATCAGCGACCACCTCTCCCGAGCCGGCGGCCCCGCCGTGCGCGGCGGCGGAGAAAGCCTGCGCGGCCGGGTGCTGCCCCTGCTTGCGGGGTCCGATCAACGCGGTGTGCCCGGCCCGCAGCGCGAGGGCGATCGGTGCCAGACCGCGCCTGCCTTCGGCGAGGGCATCGCCCAGGAAGCGGCCAGGGGACATCGGCATGCCGGCCCCGTCGCTCATCGCCGCGAGACTGCCCAGGGCAGCCAGGCGTGCACCGAAACTCCCGTGTGCCGCGGAAGGTTGTCCGTCCCTGCGCGCAAGCCCGCTGGCCGGGCTGTGCTCGGCGAGGGCAGCGCCGATCTCGGAGCTGTCCCCGCGCAGGTGGCTGCCGCCGATCTTCCGGTAGCGCATGCGCGTGGCCATCCGCTGTCCGAAACCGGACGTCGCGGCCAGCACCCGCCGGTGCATGACCAAGAACGCCACAGCGACCGCGTCCACCAGCAGCAGGCGCTCCACCATCAGGTCGGTTCCGCTGTCCGACAGCACCGCGTCCACAGCGATCCCGAACATGGGCAGGCACAGGGCGGCCATGAAGGACACCAGAGCCGAGGCGACGAACACCCCCACCCACCGCCACAGCAGCATGCGGGAGGGGCCGGGAAGCATCGACCACACCCAGGCAATGGGGCCGCCGGCCGCGGCGGCCGCGTCGGCGCCCTGCGCGCCGAGCATCACGACCGCCATCGACACGATCATGAGGGTGACCACAAGCACCGCAACCAGCAGGGCGACGACCGACCACACCCGGTCCCAGGTCGGCGTCTGCGCGTATTCGGCTGCCTCCTGCCCGACGGGCCCGGCATCCTTGAGGTCCTTGACGAGCTGCGCGAAAGCGTCGTCCTTCCCGCGAAGGCCGTTCCCGTTCTCGCAGAAGTCCCGGGCCGCTTTGGCCATGTTCGCGCAGGGGTTCTTGCAGTAGCCCTCGGCCGACCCGATCAGCCCCTTGCACTCCGGGTTGGCCGACCCCTTCCGACTGCCGCCGCTTTCCTTCAGCTGGTGCTCGCACTCCTTTTTGAGGACACCGATCACCCCGGAGCACTTCGAGAGGTCCACCTCGCCCGGCGGCGGCTTGGGCAGGTTGCTCGCCATCCACTTCAGGTGGGCCTTGTAGGCGTCGGCGTCCTCCGCCTTGTCGGGGTCGAGGACGCGGCCGTACTGCAGGAGCATGTAGGGCTTGACCACCAAACTGTCGGTCAGCGCGCGCTGGATCGGATCGACCACGGCTTCCGCCCCGCCCGTCCTCTCCTTCAAGCACGCCTTGTGGGCAGCGCCCACCGCACCGTCATCGCAGGGCCGGCCGCCATGCTCGGGTGTGCCGAAATAGGAGGCGGTCGTGATCGACGCCACCTCGACCGCGGCCTGATGGGTCTGGTCGAGGGGGCCGTCCCTGCCCAGCAAGTAGTCAGGACGAACGAAAGCGCTCGCGGCGAGAGCAGCGATGACCAAGGTCAGCGCGATCTCCCCGAGCCCGGTGCCGACCTTCCCCCGCACGAACAGGACCAGACCGAACACGAACGCCCACGCGAGGAGCAGGCCTTCGAGACCGAGCGGCGCCACCACATGCTGCTGGTAGGCATCCGCGATCTGCTGGGCGGGCTTGGTCAGCAGGGTGATCAGCGGGAACCGGAAGACGAAGTCGATCAGCCAGCCACACAGCCCCACCAGCAGCCGCACCAGCGTGAACAGGCCGCTGAGGACCAGCCGCTGGACGTCACCGACCACATCAATCGGCAACCGACCCGTCGTGGCCAGATCGACCGCCGGAATGCCCCCCTGGGACTCCTGGATGGTCGGCATCGCCTCCAGCTGATAGCTGCTCAGCGGCACCCCCTCCCCGGTCATGATGTCCAAAGGCCCCAGCAAGCCCCCGCCCGTGCCGGTATCGCCGGTTGCGGCGGCGGCCACCGCCGTGTTCGTCACCAGAAACGTGACGGTGAGCAGGACGACGAACCCGGCAGCGCGCAGCGTGCCCCGGTCCAGCCGAGGCCAGGCCCTCACAGCCGCCGCCCGGCGACGCTGGCCAGAGCGATGGCGGCCGCGACAGCGGCGGTGGAGAACAGCAGCAGCGCGGACCGAGCATCCAGCCCCGGCAGCCCGGCAACGGTCGGCGTAGACCGGTGCGGCGCAGCTGCGACAGGCTCGACGGAGCCCGGCTGCATGCACGGCAGGTGAGCCACCAGTCGGACGTTCCGTGCACAGCTGTCACCGGCCTGCGCGGCGTTCACGTCGGCGGCCGGGACAGCCACAGGGGTATGGGGCAGGGCCCATGCGGCCACAGTGCAGGCCAGCAACAGCACCGCCACGGCACCCACCAGCAGCATCCGCACACCGGATCGGCAGTTCATGAGGTCCCCCCGGTGGCCGCGGGCTGTACCGCGCGGCTGGGTGTGGTGAAGATCGACTTTTTGATGCGGGGCACGGGCGGGACGACGACCTTGATCCGGCCGACCTGCATGCGCGGATCGCGCAGCAGCATCTCGCCCTCGCGGCCGGCCTGACCGACCGGGGAAAGGCTGGTGGTGACCAGCCGGATGAGGTCCTCGTCCTCGCCGTCCAGGCCCAGGAACTGCAATCCCTTGACCGCGCGGGCGCGGTCGGCGGTGCGGGCCAGGAACCGGTAGGCGATCAGGCCGGCGTCCTTGCCCAGCTCCTCTTTGTCGTGAGCTCCAAGGAAGACACCGGCGCCGTGCTTGCGGCCGTCGTGGAGGATCTCGTGGACCAGAGCGGCACCCTCCGCGGAGGAGGTCAGCCAGTACACCTCGTCCAGGGAGACCAGACAGAACCGGGACGGGTCGGTGAACGCCGCCTGCCGGGCCACGGCCGCGATCAGATACAGCACCGCCCGCCCGATCAACGCCTCCAAGGGCTGCTGGCGCAGCACCTCGACGTCGGCGAACGCCTCCCGCGGCGGCAGGGTCAGACCGGTCGTGGTCACCACGACCATGTCGGCTCCGAGGTCCCCATCGAGCGTGACCGGCGGCAGACTCGGGTCGAAGACCATCGCCGCCAATGGATTGGTGCGCACGATCCGCAGCAGGTCGGCCATGGTGGCGGCCGCATCTGCCCGAGTCGAGCCGGCGCCCGAGGCCGCCAGCGCGGCCAGGACGTCGAGCACCTTTCCCATGGACGGCTCCGGCCCGCCGCTGACCTCCTCGACCGCGTGGTGGAGGACGGCCCCGGCGGCCGTCATCGCCCCCACCCCCAGCTGGAGCGTCAGGTAGGACAGGGCGTAGTGAGCGCCGACCGGGCCGCCGAACACCCGCAGCGGGTCGATGGAGATCTGTGCCTTCGCGGCGTCGATGATCTGGCAACGTTCACCCGTGGCTGCCCGCGCGAAGCTTGCCCACTCGCGCATCGGGGTCCGGTCGATGACGATCGCCCGCCCACCCCGGTCCACGACCGCTTGGGTGACCAGCTTCTCCAGCACGCTCTTGCCCGCACCAAGGTCGCCGATCACCGCGCTGGAAGCCGAAGCGTTGACCTGCGGGGCATCCGCCGGATTCAGCAGCACCGGCCGGATCGTGCCGCAGTCCAGGTCGTAACCCACCATCATCCCCGCCGGATCGCCCACCCGCGACAGCGTCAACGCCCCGCAGGCGGCCCAGTCCTCCGACAGCTGGTGCTGCGTGAACTGCCCCAGCTTCGGCGCTCGCACCGTCCCGGGCAGGCCCAGCGCGAACAGCTCTTCCTGCATCCCATACGGCCGCTCCACCCGGTAGTCGCCCCCCGACAGGGCCGCCGACAGCTCCCGCGCCCGCGCATCACACGTCACCGCGTCCGGCCCCCACACACTGAGCACCGTCACCGACTGGACCTCGACCTCCACCGACGTCCTTGCCATCCGCGCGTCCTGCTCCGCCAGATCCCCCGCGGCATCCGGCAACGAGTGCGGCATCCCCGTCGGCTGCGCACCGTACTGATCCGCCTGGTCAAGGAGCTCACGCTTCTTGCGCTGGACCTGCGCCCGCGCCTTCTTCGCCGTGACCACCCGCAGATCGACCGTGACGTCGACCGGGAAGGACAGCGCCTCCAGCTGGGCCAGGACATCGGCGGACCGCACCGACACCGCCGGCGGGATCTCCGCCAGCGCCAGGTGCGCCTGATATCCGGTTCCCGCCTCGGACTCCACCTGAAGCCACCGGCGGCCCAGCGGCGACGAGGCCGCCGACCGCCACCACGGGCTCCTCGGCCTCGCCACCTTGGCATCGGCACCCGTCTCCTGGCCGCCCTCGGCCAGCCGGACCATCCCCAGATCCGCGTACGAGGGCGACTGCAGACGCCCCTCCCGGACGCTGCTGCCGTAGAGCCGGCTGTGCTCCGCGTCCGACAGCAGTGGCTCCTTTGCCAGGCCGCGGCCGATCGCGTGCTGGAGCATCCACACGATCTCGGCCGCCGACGCGGGCCGAAGCCCCAATCCTCCGCCCAGGGAGGTCTGGATCCGCTCAGCCTCCACAACGGCCGCCGTCACCTCCGCCTCGGACACCGGCACCGGCGGGAGATCCAAAGCAGCCGACAGCTCCGCGTACAAAGCCGTGAGGGAAGCGCTCGCGGCTCCACCCTTGGCCGCCAGAGGCACGGCCAGCCACAGCGTCCGCTCGTGCATCTCCTGACCGGTCAGCAGATCGACCGTCGCCGCGCAGGTCTCCGCCCACGCGGGCAGCCGCTGCCAGTCGACGTCCGCGACCATCCGCTCGGCGATCTCCCCCGGATCCGTCTGGGCCGCGAGAACAAACAGACGCGGCTCCATCCCGGGCATCGACCGCACCAGCGAGGTGATCCGCCCCAGCAGGTCCTGGTGCACCCGGGCGGGCAGGTAGCCGCCCGGCAGCGCAGCAACCCGCCACACCGCCCACACCCGGCCCGAGGCCGACCACAGCAGATGTCCCGAGATATGCCGGAAAGGCGTCCTCATCACGCCGCCCTCCCCGCACCGTCGGCGAGCAGCCGCGCAAGACCCGAACCGGCAGCCGCCCGCCCGCCGGCAGGCGCCTCCACCACGGCCACCGCCCCGGCACCCGCCGCAGCGATCCTGAGGGCGGGGGTGATGACGAACCGGGCACGCAGGCAGGACGGCTGCCGGTCACGGGCGACCCGCCCGCCGATCCGCCCGGCCGGATGCCGAAGCAGCAGCGAGCCCACCCCGAGCACCGCCGTGAACGGGTTCTGCCCGGCGATCTGTGCCCCACGCACCGCCCACACCGCACCCAGCCACAGGGCGATCGGCACCGGCCCCGCCCACGACCACCAGTCGAACATCTTGATTAAGACGAACGCCCCACCACCCAGCACCACCAGCTGCGCCGGGGTGTAGGGGCCGAACGGCAGCGTCCAGTCACCGAGCTTGCCCAGCACCCACGGATGCCGGCGCGCAATGGTGTAGGCACGCGCGACGCGCACCCGCTCGGCCCCGCTCACAGAACCCCTCCGCTGCCGCCCGCGGCAGGATTGGGGGTGACCACGACGGTGACAGCGCCCGCACCCTTGGCCGGGTTGTTGATCTCGTCCTTCACCGCGCCGGACAGCGACTCCCGCGCTTCGTACAAGCCCAGCGCGAGCACCATCGCGATCAGCGCGCCGATCCCGGCCTTCAGCGAGAAGCGGCGGGCCACGGTCACGACGACCACCACCGTCAGCGCGACTTTCAGGCCCTTGTCGCTCCACCCGCCCAGCGTTCCGATCAGGGAGTCACCCAGCTCGTCGAGCTTGCCCGCGAGGATGAACTGCTGCTTCATCGCGCACCCCCCGCGACGGGCGCGGCCACCGAACCGGACGGGGCAACGGACGGGGCCGTCGCACCAGAAGCCCCGCCCTTCAGGGCGCTGACCTCCCACCGCCCGGCCCGCGTGGTCATCTCCAGCTGATAGACCAGCGGCCACCTTGTTCCGCCCCTGTCCTCACCGGCGACCCGGACCCGCACCCGCGCCCGGGTCCCGTCGGCCGGAACCTCCTTCCCGCTCGCCTGCTCGGTGTCGGCTACGACGTCCTCGACGTCCACCCGCACATAGCCGGTAGCCGCCGGAGCCGACAGACGCATCCCGGGCGAGAGGTAGCGCTCCAGCCCCGCACCCTGCCCGCCTGCAAGGTAGGTCCGCAGGAACTCACCCAGCGACGCCGACAGGGCTGCCCCGGAGGGGACGGAGTGGGAGAACGGACCGGCCGCGGCCTCCGGCGCGGTCTCGGGGGCAGACACCTCCGCCGGCGAAGCCGAGACACTCAGCGCCCCGCCGTCCCGGCCCCCGGTACCGGACACCGCGAAGTACCGCACCACCGGCCCGGTGCCTGCCGCAGGCTCCGGCGCCGGACTCGAAGCCGCCGGGGCAAGGGGGAAGGCGTCGGTGAAAGCGGCGACAACCACCGTCCAGCCGCCGGGGGAGGACGCGGTCCGCACCGGCACCACCCGCAGTGCACCAGGCAGCGCCTCGCCGCGAACGCGCTTGGGGAGCTGCACGGAGGGCGCCATCGACCGCAGGGCCGCAGCCATAGGGCTGTCGGGCTCTGCCGCATCGGAGCGCAGCCACAGCTCCACGAACAGCGCGGCCGTACCCGCCGGGTCGACCGACGGCCTGGACGTGCTGTCAGCGTGCGGAACCGGGGCGGCCTGGGCGACGGAGCCGCGCGGCATCACGAGGGCGACGGCCAGTGCCAGGGGCCCAGCGGCCAGCGCCGCCCAGGCCCCGACACGTGCGAGTCGCGGTCCGCGCGAGACGGTCTTGCCGACCGGAACGGTCTCCGGGCGAGAGCCTCGGAGCGACGGCGCGACAGCCATCTGTGGGGCTCGCCGCAGGCGGCGTGAGGAACGGGGAACGGGAGTCATGGAACGCCTTCCGTGGAGGTGCTTGTTCTTGCACCCCACGAAACGGTGGCGTTGTCACCGGCCGGCTCACCGCTGCCAGCCTTCCAGAATCACGGGAAGGGACCAGTGCCGCTGGTGAGGTCGCAAAACCTCCCCACCGCAGGTCAAAGCCCTGCCGACCGGAACTCACCAATGACGAACCACGCCTGGTGAACTCACCAACCACCTCACCGCTCCCACCAACACGGCGCACCAGGAAGCCGTCCTCGCGGCGGCGAGGATCCCCCCCCCGCCCGAGACGGTAACCGCGGCACAGGCCGCAGCCGCTCCCGGCCTGACGTAGGAGGCCGGCCGCCAGTAACCCTAACCACCCCCTGATACACCGTTCGATTGGCAGACCAGTTCACAGCGCGTCTAACTCAGTTGGTGAGGCGGGTGAGGAATGCGTGGGTGTCGGCGTCGGTGCTGTGGATGTGGGTGGTGTGGGTGCCGCGGGTGAGCAGGACGCGGTAGGTGTTGAGGGCGAGGGGGAGGTAGTCGTCGGGTGCGAGGTGGCGCAGGGCGTTGTCGTGGCTTTGGTCGGGGTGTGCGGTCCAGCGCCCGTTGGACCAGGTGAGGTCGGAGCCGATGATGACTCCGGCGTGCCGGTATTCCAGTCCTTGGGCCGTGTAGACGCAGCCGATCTGCTGGTGGCCTCCGGTGTGGGTGGCCCAGAGCTGACTGTGCGGCGCGATGGGGGTTCCGTCGGCAGGGTCGATCAGGGCGCCGGCGGCGTTCCAGGCGGCCTTCCATGTCCGTGCCGGCCGGTCCGGTCCGCCAGGCGCATCGATGGCGATGTCCAAAGGCAGGGTGGTCGCACCGCGGCGGCGGGTCTTGGTCCAGGGCCAGCAGAATCCCGCCGCCGTACGGGCGGTGTGTCCAGCGGCGGTGGCCCGCTCGATCTCCTCCTGGAGGAGGAAGGGGTCCGCAACCGTGGCGAGCCCGTAGCCGGCGTGCCCGGTCCACGGCACGGGCTCGCCATACAGCAAGGACTCGACCCAGGCGGTGTAGGCGGCCGAACCCCGGCAGCGGAACGAGCCGGTGAGTTCCAGGTGATGATGGACCCGGCCCATGGCGCGGGCGGCCGCCGCGATCTCCTCCACGCTCGTGCCTTCGTCGGGCCGGATGATCTGCCGCTCGTCCAGGAAGATCACGGCCAGCCGCACATGCTCCACCACTGCCGCCAGATCCGGCGGCAGTCCCGGGCCACGCCGCCTGATCCGCTGCGCCTCGTCGATGACGAGGGTGCGGGCCTGGCGGGCGGTGCCACGCAGAGCGTCCGCTGAAGGGAACAGCTCGCGGGCGGCGCTGTAGCCGCCCGCCGCATCCAGAAGGTGCGCGCGGAGCGTACCGGAGGGCGTAACGAACCGGATGCCGGAGTCGGGGTGAGCCCGCATAAGGTGCCCCAGCAGACGTACAGCCACGGCTGTCTTGCCACTGCCGGGCCCGCCCCGAACGGTGATCACAGCTCCCCTGGGGGCCGTCCCGGCCAGCTGAGGGGAGGCGGTCAGGTGGCGGGCCGCGGCGTCGCGGATCCGCAGGAAAGCGTCCTGCTGGTCACCGACCAGCGCGAACGAGGAACTGCCCTGAAGGATCGAGCCAATCTGCTCCAGGAGCCGGGTGGACGGCGTCCACCGGATGTCCTCGAACGCGGCGACCTGTGAGGCGCTGGGCGCGGTCAGGTCCGCACAGCGCAGCAGCCCGGCCAACTGTGCCGCCGGCGCAGTGAGGTCCTGGGAGGTGAGGACGGGGATGTCGGCGACCGCCGGCACGTCGCGACGCAGGGCCAGCCCTTGCTCGGCGGTCGCGTTGTGCAGCAGGACCACAGCGCGCAGGTCCAGTTCGGGCGCGTCCTGGGGCCGCCAGTGCTGGAAGAAGCTGCGGTAGGCGGCGACCTGGTAGACCGGATGGGCCGTCACGACCCCGTCCGAACGCAGCACCCGCTCTCCCCCGTCGAGGACACGGCAGGTCTGCCACTGCTTCAGTTCGACCACCACCAGGACCAGCTTCCCATCCGGGCCAGCCCCCAGCAGGAGCGCGTCCAGGCGGCGTCCGCCTCCGGGCGTCCCGTACTCGAGATACATCCGCAGATCCGACAGGCCCGCCCGCACCAGCGCCTTTGTCAGCGCAGGCCAGCTGTTGCGCCAACTGCGGACCTCGGCGTCACTCGGAGCTCCGAACCCCGCCTGGGCGAAGCCCGCGACGCAGCGGCCGATGAAACCGGCGTCGCCAACGCGCGCGGCGATCTCACCGACCGGGCCAGCAGCAACGCACTCGACCAGCCCCCGCGCCGCCTGGCGTTTTTCTTGTGGACCGGGGGCCGGACGAGGTGCGGGGAACGCACCGGCGAGCACGGAGAGGCCGGGGGTCTCGTCGGACATGCACGTCTCCTTGTGTCTGCGAACGGTACTCGCGTGTGGAGCCTTCTACTTGGGCCGTTCGGCCCGTGCCGCACCCGAACCGGCCAGCCCCTGGCACGCAGCGGCTGGTCCTGGACTGAATACCTCTGTTAGGCAGGCGAGTTGAGGAGAAGGCGCACAGGCCAGCGAAAGGCTACCAAAGGAGAATTGCTATCGACCCGTGCGTAGATGGCTGCTTATGATGCCCTGCATGAAGAGTTCGACGTTCGTCATGGTCCACGTCGGCCAGAGCACCGAGTCACAGCGCAACCTCGAGCACGGCATCGACACCCTCTCCTGGGGCTTCCCCGAGACCAAACCCGAATACGACAACGCCAAACCGCAGTTCGCCGTCCTGGCCACCGGCGCCTCCCCCCGCGTCCAGCTCGCCGACTGGCTGCAAGAGACCGCCACCCTCTACCTCTTCCAGGTCCGCGGCGGCTTCTACACAGGAACCGCCTGGCACTGGCCCGACGAGGAGGCGGAACGACGCCTGAAGTACCCCCAGCGCTTCGGCATCGAACCCCTCGCCAAACTCGAGAACGTCCCCCTCGGCCCTGACGGCCCCCTCACCGAAGCCGGAAGCGACGCCATCCGCCGCTCCGGCACCGACCGCGGCATGGGCAAGATCGTCCAGATGCCCGCCCAGCGTCTGCTCGAGCTCGCCGGGATCCCCGTCGACCCCGACGAGCCCGAAGACGTTCCCCTGGACCGTTCCCCGGGCTTCACCGCCGACCAGGTCGAAGGAAAGAAGAAGCCCCAGAGGCGCCGCCGCGGCGCCGGCTACATCTCCGACCCCAAGAAGCGCAAGACCATCGAAGAGCACGCCGAAGCCCTCGCCACCGTCCACTACGAACAGGACGGCTGGACAGTTGAGAAGCTCGGCAAGCCTTACGACCTGCGCTGCACCCGTGGCACCGAGGAACGCCACGTCGAGGTCAAGGGCACCACGGGCGCTGCCACCAGCGTCGAGCTGACCATCAACGAAGTCCTCCACGCCCGGGACAAGGACAACACCGTGGACCTCTACGTCGTCAGCGACATCCGAGTCGACACCCAGACCGACCCCTACACGGCCAGCGGCGGAAGCGTCTCGTACTACCGAGACTGGGAGCCGGCCGAGGAAGACCTGCGCCCCCGCAAGTACGAATACCGGCTCCCGCACACCACCGCATGACCCGAGAAACCCCCAGTTGCGCGGTTTCTCACGTCCGCGGCTCTGGGCGGCTCAGGGGGAAGAAGCGGGGGATGTAAGAGGGGGACACTGACGGGGACATAGGAGGGGGAGACTGCGCGGGAGACCGTACCGTCGGCGCACCATGCATTTGCGCAGGTCACGCCCTCCTTTTGCTGGTGGTGACCTGCCGGACTTTTTGTTTGTGGGTGGGGGGCAGTGAAGCGGTCCGGTAGGAAGCAGCTTCCGCTGAGGCCGGTTCTTCGACCGGGCGGTTTCGTAGGAGACAGCAAGCGGAGCATCCCGTGCTTGCCTGATGTACGACATCTCTGGGCAGTGCTCAGGCACTAGCTGCCTACCGCCTGCGGGCCTGGCGGCCCGGGGCCCTCCGCTGCGCTTCGGGCGGTGCGGGCCTGGCGGCCCGGGGCCCTCCGCTGCGCTTCGGGCGGTGCGGGCCTGGCGGCCCGGGGCCCTCCGCTGCGCTTCGGGCGGTGCGGGCCTGGCGGCCCGGGGCCCTCCGCTGCGCTTCGGGCGGTGCGCCGCGGGACGGTGGCAACTCCCCTCGAAACATGGCATGATAATGGAATTGGGAAGGGTTTGGTGGTGTGGTGCCGCCGGACTGACAAGCGTGAGTTGTGCGGACGGCTGACGGGAAAATCTCTGGCAGCCCGTCAGCCGTCCTACACCTTTTGGCCCGAGGGCGTGATCAGCAAGCCCATTCCAAAAGGCGACGGTTTCATCCTAGGCGAGAGCTGGGTGGCCGCTCGGAGGGGGAGCGTGTTTTGCCAGGGACCAGTACGGATTGGAGGACGGTTGTGACGACGTTGGATGGCCGTGAGGTCTACAGCAGGCGTGATCTGATGGCGAGGTGGGACGTTTCGCTCTCCTCGTTGGAGGACTGGTATCGCGAGCGCCGATGGAACGGACATCCTGAAGCGGTCGGGAAGAAAGGAGTTGAGCTGGTCTGGGATGCGGCTGAATGGGATCAGTGGTACGAAAACCGGAACAGTACGGCACATCTCGTCAGCCGTGCAGACCTGGAACAGCGCCACGGTCTTGCCCGCAGCACTCTTGAGCGATTGTGGGCGCTGCGCGAGGAGAACGGACATCCCGAACCGGTCAAGACCCTGGACCGCGTCATGTACTGGGACGCCGGCCAGTGGGAGGCATGGTACGCCGAGTACAAGAAGCGCACCCAGCGACGCGAGGTCTACCTCGACCGCTCGGGCGACCCCGACGACCTGCTGACCCTGGCGGAAGTCGCTCGCGTCCTCGGCGTTACGCCCGTCAGCATCGGTCACTATCCCAAGCGCATGCCACGGGGCTGGCCGCAACCCGTTGAAGAAGAGGAGCTTCCCAGCGGACGCCTGCGCCGGTGGTATCGCCGCGCGGACATCTGGTCCTACGTCGAGAATCGCACAGCAGCCGGCCCCCACCGCCCCCGAATGTCCGGTGGAAAGACCCCTTCAGACGAGGCGCCAGAGAGTCCTTGATCAGTCCCTTGCTCGTCGGGTGGTTATCGGAGAGATGAGAAAATAAAAGAAAAGGTAGGGGTGTGCGGTCGGGGTTGGTCGTCTTCCTTTCTGGGATGTGGTCCTTTTCCCGGCCGGTCCAGTCTGCGTCACGCGGGAGGGAAGTCAAACGGGGGGCTGTTTCCGAGGGTTCAAGATCTTTCGCGCGGGCGCGAAACATCTTGAACCCTCGGGCCCCCCGTTTGACTTCCCTTTTTCCCGCGTGGCGCTGACGACCGGCTGCCGGGAAAAGGGGGCCACATCCCAGGTCGTCACCAGACGACCACCCCCTCCCGGCACACCGGGAGGAAAGAATGTTCAACCTGGATCGCATGCGGAAGGAAAAGCCCGTGCACTTCGTCGGGATCGGCGGATGCAACATGAGTGCGCTGGCCGGCGCACTTCACCAGCGCGGCTACACGGTCACGGGCTCCGACATCGCGAACGGCCCCAACGTGCGGGCGCTCACCCAGTCGGGGATCCAGGTGTCCATCGGACACGCCACTTCCAACCTGCCAGACAGCAGCCAGCTCGTCGTCGCGTCCCTCGCCGCGGTCGGCCGCACTAACCCGGAGGTCCTCCAGGGCGAGGAGTGGGGGGTGAGGACGGTCGACCGGGCGGAACTGCTGGCTGCCATCATGGCGCAGCACCCCGAGTCCATCGCCGTCTCGGGCACCCGGGGCAAGAGCACCACGACCTCACTCGTCGCGGCCGTGTTCGTGGCCGCCGGACTTGACCCGACGGTCTCGGTCGGCACCACCGCAGACCAGGGCAACTACCGTAACGGCGGCGGCAGGCATGCCATCGTCGAGGCATGTGAGTACCACAGGGCCTTCCACTACATGCAGCCGTCGGCGGCGCTGATCCTCAACGTCGTCCACGGCGACCACGGGGACTACTTCAAGAACGAGGAGGACACCCACAGTGCCTTCCACGACTTCGCCGGGAAGATCCGTCACGGCGGGTTGCTGGTGACCTCGGCGGACTGCCCAGTGGCCCGCACCATCACGGCCTCCCAGGGCCGACGAGTCACCTTCGGTCTCGCCCAGACCGCCGACTACCAGGCGAAGATCACCTCCTGGCATGACGGCCGCCCCCGTTTCACGGTCCTCCACCGGGGAACCACGATGGGCGAACTCGCCCCGCACCTCCTGGGTCAGCACAACGTGACCAACATCCTGGGCGCGGTCGCGATGGGTCACCAGCACGGGCTCGAACTCGATCAGATGCGCGACGCCGTCGAGACGTTCGCCGGCGCACCCCGCCGTCTGCAGCATTTGGGCACCCGCAACGGAGTGCACGTCTACGACGACAAGGCATGCACCCCGGGAGAGGCCGCGGCCACGATGGCGGCCATCCGCAGGGCCACGCCGGGTAACATCGCGATCGTGCTGCGTCCGACCTCCTTCAGCCGGGTCCGTGACCTGCTGAACGAATACCCCGACCCCTTCGCCAAGGGTGATCGGATCGTGGTCACCGATATCTACCCCGGCCGCGACACCGAGGACTTCGGCATGCACGCGCGTGACGTGGTGCGAGTCCTGGCCGAAGCCGGGCTGGACGCCCACTACGTCCCTGACAACGGAACCGCCCCGGACGTCGAAGCCGTGTGCGCGCACATGAGTCGATGGGCACGAGATGTGAGCGCCCTGGTGACTTTCGGCCCGAACGATGTGGCCCAGGTCGGACACGCGTACCTCGACGGTCAGCGGTAACTCCGAGGGCAGGCATCCCCAGCCGGGGGTGCCTGCCTTTCGCCTTGGAACCTACGTGGAGACAGACCTGTGATGAGACTGAGCGACCTGCTGGCCGGAGAATCCCATGAGGTCCTGCAGGGGAACCCGTCGGTCCAAGTCACAGGAAGGTTGGTCTACGACTCGCGGCTTTTGTGTCCGGGTGACTTGTTCCTTGCTGTCCCAGGCCGTCGTACCGACGGTCACCAGTACATCGACGCGGCTGTGGACAGCGGGGCAACGATCGTTGTCGCGGAGAAGTACGAGTCGGAGTTGCCGTCCCACGTCTGTGCGGTGCGCGTACCGGACATTCGATCGGCTGCCGCGGCTCTGGCCTCTCGCTACTACGGAGAGCCCGGTCGCCTGATGGACATGGTCGCCATCACGGGAACCAACGGAAAGACATCGGTCGCCTTCATGATCGAAGCGGTGCTGCGCGCCGTCACCGATGCCAACGTCGGTGTCATCGGCACCGCCGGCCTGAGAGTCAGGGACGAACCTGTCGCTCTCCCCACCACGACGCCCACCACTCCCGAAGCAGTCGATCTGCAGCACGTTCTGCGGCTGATGCGGGATCGGGGGGCAGATACCGTCGTGCTGGAGGCTTCGTCGATGGCCCTCGCCCAGCACCGGGTGGACCGCACCTTCATCGATATCGGGGTATTCACGAACCTCACCCCCGACCACCTCGACGACCACGGCACCATGAACGCCTACAAAGAAGCGAAACTGGCTCTCTTCCAAGGCATGGCTCGGCACGCGGTGGTCAACGTGGACGATCCCGTCGGAGGCGAGATCACCACGCTCATGCCCGATGCCGTCACCACCTTCGGCATCACGACCAGCACTGCGGACTTCCGAGCCAGCGACATCGCCATCACTGCCACGGAAACAGCGTTCACCCTCCACCACGAGGGCTCGGAGCACCGGGCCAGCGTCCCTGTCCCCGGCCGCTTCGCCGTCGCCAACGCCCTGGCGACCGCCGCGACCTGCGTCACCCTGGGCCACAGCGTGCCATCCGTCATCCAAGCCCTGGCAGAGCTCCCCCCTACACCGGGCAGATTCGAGACCATCAGCACCAACCAGGGCGTCACCGTCGTCGTCGACTACGCGCATTCCCCTGACGCCCTGGAAAGCGTTCTCACCACCATCCGCGGCTTCACACAGGGACGCGTCATCACCGTCTTCGGCTGCGGCGGAGACCGAGACCCCTCCAAACGAGCTCCGATGGGGAAGATCGCCGGCCAGCACTCGGACCTGTGCATCCTCACCTCGGACAACCCCCGAAGCGAGGACCCGGAAGCGATCCTCGACAGCATCGTCGCCGGCATCACCGAAACAGGCACGTCGTTCGAGCGGCACACCGACCGACGCCAGGCCATCGAACGCGCCCTGAACACCGCCCGGACCGACGACACGGTACTGATCGCAGGAAAGGGCTCCGAGACGTACCAGATCGTCGGAACCGCCACTCTTCCCTTCGACGACATGGAAACAGTCCGCGAAGTCATCCGACGAAACGCCTGACGCCGACGGAATCACTTGCCCCCCACCCGTAGTCCCTTGCTCGTCGGGTGGTTATCGGAGAGATGAGAAAATAAAAGAAAAGGTAGGGGTGTGCCGGGAGGGGTTGGTCGTCTTCCTTTCTGGGATGTGGTCCTTTTCCCGGCCGGTCCAGTCTGCGTCACGCGGGAGGGAAGTCAAACGGGGGGCTGTTTCCG
>NZ_JBIAVB010000029.1:0-31451 GCF_042893675.1 Streptomyces sp. NPDC001594
TCTGGCGTTGATTTTTGGCACGCTGTTGAGTTCTCAAGGAACGGACGCTTCCTTTGTACTCACCCTCGCGGGCTTTCCTCCGGGCTTTCGTTCTTTCTTCGTTTCCGACTCTATCAGATCCTTTCGGGCCTGACTCCCAGTCAGCGGGGTTTGTCTTCCGGGCTGTTGGGCCCTTCCGACTCCTGAACTCTAGCGGATTTTCCCGGCAACCGATAATCGGGCCTTCGGAAATGAATTCGGGCATGCCGAATTCGTTCCCGGTGGGAGATCGTGCTGAGTAGAGGTTGCCGCGACGAGGCGGCGGATTCGTTGGCCTCGGAACCTTTCGGCTCTGGGGCAACTCGAAGAACCTTACGGATCGGGGCGGGTCGTGTCAACCCTGCTCTACGCGGGCCAGGACCCGCGTGAGCATGTCGCCCAACACCCCGCGCTCCGCGGTGGAGAGGTCCTGGAGGAGGTCCTCCTCGAACACCGTCGCCGCGCGCATGGCGTCCAGCCACTTGCTGCGGCCCTCGTCCGTCAGCTCCACGATGACGCGGACCCGGTTGGACTCGTCCCGTTCCCGGGTGACCAGGCCCTCGGCCGTCATGCGGTCGATCCGGTGGGTCATCGCGGCCGGCGTGAGGCCCAGCTGCTTCGCGAGCTCGCTCGGGCCCATCCGGTACGGGGCGCCCGACAGGACGAGGGCCTTGAGGACCTCCCACTCCGCGTTGCTGATGCCGAGGGCGGCCGTCTGGCGGCCGTACGCGACGTTCATGCGGCGGTTCAGGCGGCTGAGGGCCGAGACGACCTTCTCCACCTGGGGGTCCAGGTCCTGGAACTCGCGCTGGTAGACGGCGATCTGCTCGTCGAGGCTCGGCTCGTGGACCGGCGTCGCGCCGTCGGGGGTGTCAGCCATGGTCCGAAGTATCCCACGAACCCGTTGGCGTCTAACTCCTTCGATGTGTAGAGTTAAGCATCGAACTTTAGGTATGAAGTCTTCAGACTTTAGCTATCAGGACAGGTGAGAAGTGACCAAGGTGATGGGCGCTGCGATGCGGCGGATCCAGGCCGGGAACGCGCTGACCGCGTTCGGCATCGGTTTCACGGTTCCGTTCCTCTACATCTATGTGGCGCAGGTGCGGGGTCTGGGCTCCATGGCCGCCACGAGTGCGTTCGTGGCGTTCGCCCTGGGTGCTCTCGTCGCGCTGCCCTTCACCGGCCGGGTCATCGACCGGCGTGGTCCCGTGCCCGTGGTGATGGGGGCGGCCGTGGCCGCGTCCGCGGGTGCGCTGGCCCTGGGGCTCTCCTCCGGCGTGGTGCCGATCCTGCTGTCCGCCCTGGCGCTGGGCGCCGGGCAGGCCGTGATGCAGCCGGCGCTGGCCACGATGATCGTGTGGTGCTCGACGCCGTCGACCCGTACGCGGGCGTTCGCGCTGCAGTTCTTCATGCAGAACCTGGGTCTGGGCATCGGCGGGCTGGCCGGTGGCCAGATCGTCGACGTGACCCGGCCGGGGAGCTTCAGCCTGCTGTTCGGCATCGAGGCCGTGATGTTCCTGGTGCTGGCGGCGGTGATCGCGACCGTGCGGATGCCGCAGGCCCCGAGCATCAAGGACGCGCTGCCGAAGGACCCGGCCCAGGCGGCGGGTGGCGGCTGGAAGCGGCTGCTGCGCCACAAGGCCATGGTGCAGCTGTGTCTGCTGGGCTTCGTGCTCTTCTTCGCCTGCTACGGACAGTTCGAGTCGGGTCTGGCCGCCTTCGGTACGGAGGCCGCGGGGATCTCGCCGTCCACGCTGGGGTTCGCGCTTGCCGCCAACACGGGTGCGATCGTCGTGGCGCAGTTCGTGGTGCTGAAGCTGGTCGAGAAGCGGCGCCGGTCGCGGGTGATCGCGCTGGTCGGGCTGATCTGGACCGTGGCGTGGCTGATCGCCGGGTTCTCGGGGCTGGGGCACGGCAGCGCGACGATGGCCGCGGCCGCGTTCGTGAGCACGTACGCGCTCTTCGGGATCGGTGAGGCGATGCTGTCGCCGACGCTGGCGCCGCTGGTGGCGGACCTGGCTCCGGAGGGTTCGGTCGGGCAGTACAACTCGGCGTTCGCGCTGGTCAAGCAGATGGCGCTGGCGCTGGGGCCGTTGGGTGTGCCGCTGGGTGCCGGGGTTCCGATGCTGTACATCGGGATCTTCGTGCTGGTGTCGCTGGGGATCGCGGGGCTGGCGCTGCGGCTGGGCCGGCAGCTGAGCCCGGTGCAGGACAATCCGTCGCTGCTGGGCGGCCGGGTCGTGGCGCAGGGTCCGGCGGTGGCCGGCCGGGCTGTGGAGCAGCAGCCGGCGGAGCGGGTCGCCGCGTAAGTAAGAGGGAGCAGGTGTGGGTGAGGCCCCGGTCCGGTGGACCGGGGCCTCACGCGTGTCCGGGGGCTAGTGGTCGGGGAGGGCGAATTCGCACCAGACGGCCTTGCCGCCGCCGGGGGTGCGGCGGGAGCCCCAGGAGGAGGCGATGGTGGCGATGATCGAGATGCCGCGGCCGGTCTCGTCGGCCGGTTCGGCGCGGCGGCGGCGCGGGAGGTGGTCGTCGCCGTCGGTGACCTCGACGATCAGGCGGCGGTCGGTGCGGCGCAGGCGCAGCCGCATGGGCGGGGTGCCGTGCTGGAGGGAGTTGG
The DNA here is from genome assembly GCF_042893675.1 of Streptomyces sp. NPDC001594. Taxonomy (NCBI): domain Bacteria; kingdom Bacillati; phylum Actinomycetota; class Actinomycetes; order Kitasatosporales; family Streptomycetaceae; genus Streptomyces; species Streptomyces sp. NPDC001594. The sequence goes on from NZ_JBIAVB010000029.1 coordinate 2,636, forward strand.
CGACGAGTTCGCTGGCGGCGAGGACGCCGAGGTCGCAGAGCTCGACGGGGAAGCGCCAGGAGGTGAGGACGCCCTGGGCGAAGGCGCGGGCGCGGGGGGCGGCCTCGACGCCGCCGAGGAGTTCCAGGGCGGCGTTGTGGAAGAGCTCGGCGTCGGCTCCGGTGCGGGCGGGCTGCTGGAGGACCATGACGGCGACGTCGTCGTCGTGGTCGGCGTCGACGCCGAGGGCGCGCATGAGGCGGTCGCAGATGATCGCGGGGGTGCCCTGGGCTCCGGCGAGGGCGCGTTCGAGGGCGGCGACGCCTTCGTCGATGTCCTCGCCGCGGCGTTCTACGAGGCCGTCGGTGTAGAGGACGGCGGTGGAGCCGGGGCCGAGGGCGATGGTGCCGGAGGTGTGGAGCCAGCCGCCGGTGCCGAGCGGAGGGCCGGTGGGGTCGGCGGCGCGGCGGACGGTGCCGTCCTCGTCGCGGACGAGGATGGGGAGGTGGCCGGCGGAGGCGTAGGCGAGGAGGCCTTCGTTGGGGTCGTGGACGGCGTAGACGCAGGTGGCGATCTGGCTGGCGTCGATCTCGGCGGCGAGGCCGTCGAGGAGCTGGAGGACCTCGTGCGGGGGGAGGTCGAGGCGGGCGTAGGCGCGGACGGCGGTGCGCAGCTGGCCCATGACGGCGGCGGCGCGGACGCCGCGGCCCATGACGTCGCCCATGACGAGGGCGGTGCGGCCGGCGCCGAGGGTGATGACGTCGTACCAGTCTCCGCCGACGGCGGCTTCGGTGCCGCCGGGCTGGTAGGTGGCGGAGATGCGGAGGTCGTCGGGCTGTTCCAGTTCCTGGGGCAGGAGGGAGCGCTGGAGGGTGACGGCGGCTTCGCGCTGGCGGCGTTCGCTGGCGCGGAGGCGGTCGACGGCTTCGGCGTGGTCGGTGACGTCGGCGAGGTGGACGAGGATCCCGGTGTGGTGGGGGTCGGCGCGGCCGTCGGTGTCGGCCTTGGGGAACTGCACGGGGGTGCAGGTGACGGTGTAGGAGTTGCCGCCTCCGGGGGCCTGGCGGTTCTTGGCGGTGCGGGGTTTTCCGCTGCGCTGGACCTGGTCGAGGAGGGGGAGGAGGCCGAGCTCGCCGAGTTCGGGGAGGGCTTCGCGGGCGGGTGCGCCGGTGGGGCGGGGGCCGAAGCCTGCGGTGTAGGCGTCGTTGAGGTAGGCGACGCGGTGGTCGGGGCCGTGGACGAGGGCGACGAGGGCGGGGAGCAGCCCGAGGACCTCCTGGACGGAGAGCTCGTCGAGGGCGGGTGCGGCGGGGAGCGGTGCCGTGCCGGTGCCGGAGACGGTGGCGTCGGCGGGGCTGCCGTCGGGGGGAGTGACGGGGTGGGCGGCGGCGCCGCGGGCTGCCGGGACGGAGCCTTCACCCCTTTTGGCCTGGGCGGCGGCGTGCTCGTTCCGGGCGGCGGCGCGGCGCTGCGTTCCGGGAAAGCGGGCGCTCCAGCGCGTGAAGTTCACTGCGTTCAAGCCTCGTGGTGTCGCAAGTGGTCGCGGTGTCTCCTCCCGGTGGTGCCGGGAGGTGCCCCGTGTGGTCGGTCGCTTGCTGCTGTCACTCCGTGGGGCGTCACTCTGTGCAGGTGTGAGCCCACCTATGGTCACACGTCCAGTGTGGCGGACCGCACTGACAACGTCAGCCCTCGCTGTCGGCCGGGGGGTTGGGGGCGGGGTGCTGGAGGTGGTGGCGGGGGCCTCCGCCGGCGGCGAGTTCGAATTCTGCCCTGGGGTGTTCGAGGGATCCGAGGGAGACGATCTCACGGGTGAAGAGTCCGGCGAGGGTCCATTCGGCGAGTACGCGCATCTTGCGGTTGAAGGTGGGGACGCGGCTGAGGTGGTAGGTGCGGTGCATGAACCAGGCGGGGTAGCCCTTGATCTTGCGTCCGTAGACGTGGGCGACGCCCTTGTGGAGGCCGAGGGAGGCGACGGAGCCGGCGTATTTGTGGGCGTATTCGGTGAGGGCTTCGTCGCGGAGGGCGGCGACGATGTTGTCGGCGAGCTGTTTGGCCTGGCGGACGGCGTGCTGGGCGTTGGGGGCGCATTCGCTGCCGGGGGTCTGGGCGGTGATGTCGGGGACGGCGGCGGCGTCGCCGGCGGCCCAGGCGTGTTCGACTCCTTCGACGGTGAGGAAGGAGGTGCAGCGCAGGCGGCCGCGTTCGTTCCTGGGGAGGTCGGTGGCGGCCAGGATGGGGTGGGGTTTGACGCCGGCGGTCCAGACGACGGTGCGGGTGGGGAAGCGGGCGCCGTCGCTGAGGACGGCGACGCGGTTCTCGCAGGATTCGAGTCGGGTTTCGAGGCGGACGTCGATGTTGCGGCGGCGCAGTTCGCGGACGGTGTAGGTGCCCATTTCGGGGCCGACCTCGGGGAGGATCCGGTCGCTGGCCTCGACCAGCACCCATTTCATGTCCTCGGGCTTGATGTTGTGGTAGTACCGGGCCGCGTAGCGGGCCATGTCCTCGAGTTCGCCGAGTGCCTCGACGCCGGCGAATCCGCCGCCGACGAAGACGAAGGTGAGGGCGGCGTCGCGGATGGCGGGGTCGCGGGTGGAGGAGGCGATGTCCATCTGTTCGATGACGTGGTTGCGCAGGCCGATGGCCTCTTCCACGGTTTTGAACCCGATGCCGTAGTCGGCGAGGCCGGGGACGGGGAGGGTGCGGGAGACGGAGCCGGGGGCGAGGACGAGTTCGTCGTACTCGATCTCGAGGTCGCCGGTGCCCTCTTCGGGGGTGGCGAGGGTGGTGATGGTCGCGGTGCGTTTGGCGTGGTCGATGCGCTGGGCCTGGCCGATGACGATGCGGCAGCGGTCGAGGACGCGGCGCAGCGGGATGACGACGTGGCGGGGGGAGATGGCGCCCGCGGCGGCTTCCGGGAGGAAGGGCTGGTACGTCATGTACGGCTCGGGGGTCACGACGGTGACCTCGGCTTCGCCGGATCTGAGCTTCCGCTGGAGGCCCAGGGCGGTGTACATGCCGACGTATCCGCCGCCGATGACGAGGATGCGCGTGCGGGGCGGGGTACCGGGGGCGTCGCCCCGCGAGTTAGCAGCCTTCACCGTCCCATGACGCAACGTGGCCGGGAGTTTGTCCACAGGCCCGACAAATTGTGTGACCGGCGGTGGGGGTGGGCCGGGGTGGCGGGGTGGGTCGAGTGGTGTGAGAAGTTCGCAGGTCAGGGCGTACGGAAGGGGTGATTCCGGAGACTTGCGGCGGAAAAGTGGGGGTGAATGCTCCGATCGGGGGGTGCTCCGTCGTGGGCTCCCTCTTCTGAATTGACTCTGGCTCAACTATGTTCGTATCTCGTCGAGGAGTAGGACCAGGGCCCTCATGACCGTGGCCCCCCTCGACACGAAGGCGGGGAGTGTCTCCGGGGGGAGACAAATGATTACCGGGGGATACATATGCATATTTCCGATTTCCATGGTTCTGCCACCGCTCTGTCCGCAGAGAGCGGCGGCCGTGTGATCGCGGGCACGACCACCCACGGCACGGGCCGCTCCACGCCCCTGCGGGTCGACGCGCAGCGCAACCTCGAACACGTCCTGCGCGCCGCGCGCGAGGTCTTCGGCGAGCTGGGCTACGGGGCCCCGATGGAGGACGTGGCGCGGCGCGCCCGCGTCGGCGTCGGGACGGTCTACCGGCGGTTCCCCAGCAAGGACGTGCTGGTCCGGCGCATAGCCGAGGAGGAGACCGCCCGGCTGACGGAGCAGGCGAAGTCCGCTCTGGGCCAGGAGGAGGAGCCGTGGCAGGCGCTGTCGCGCTTCCTGCGCACCTCGGTGGCCTCGGGCGCGGGCCGGCTGCTGCCCCCGCAGGTGCTGCGGGTCGGCTCGGCCGAGGAGGACGCGGACGGGGACGAGGGCGCCGCGCGCGTTCCGCACCAGCGGCAGGCCGTCGCGGGCGGGGCTCCGGACCTGCGCGTCGTGGGCGCGCGGACCCCTATGGAGGACGAGCCGTCGGAGGACGCGGGCGCGGGTGCGCTGCTGGAGGTCGTCGGCCGGCTGGTGGACCGGGCGCGGGAGGCCGGTGAGCTGCGGGCCGATGTGACGGTGGCCGACGTGCTGCTGGTCATCGCGACCGCCGCGCCCGCGCTGCCGGACCCGGCGCAGCAGGCCGCCGCTTCGGCCCGGCTGCTGGAGATCCTGCTCGAGGGGCTGCGTTCCCGTACGGCGTGAGCCGTACGGGATGAGCCGTCCGGCCGGTCCCCGCAGGGGTGGGGGCCGGCCGGGGCGGCGGCTGCCGGGGGTCAACGAGGCGCCCGGCGCGGCCGGTCACTCGAAGGGGTGAGGAGTGGTTCGGCGATTCGCCGGATTGTCCCCGGATGGGTGGATGGCGCGGAAGGCAGGCCGGGGCGGCCGTGCCGTGTGACACGCTGGATCGGTGGACCGGTCTGAGTGTGTCGTGCGGGGGCTGCCGCGATGAGCGTGGACGGACGGGACGAGACTCCCGGTGGCGTCGGTGACACGAGTGGCGGGGCGTCGGCGGGCAGTCTGCCCGCCCGTCAGGTCCCGGCCCAGCGCGAGCCCGGCCGGAGGCGGCACGCCGCTTCGGGTGAGGGCGGCGGCGAGCTTCCGCCGTCGGACGCGGACTTGGTCGCCCGGATGCGCGGCGGCGACGACGGCGCGTACGAGGAGCTGTTCCGCCGGCACGCCGAGGCCGTCCGCCGCTACGCGCGGACCTGCTGCCGGGACGGGCACACCGCCGACGACCTGACCGCCGAGGTGTTCGCGCGGACGCTCCAGGCGGTACGGGGCGGTGCGGGCCCGGACCAGTCGGTGCGTGCCTACCTGCTGACCACCGTGCGGCGGGTGGCCGCGGCCTGGGCGAAGACGGCCCGGCGGGAGCATCTGGTCGAGGACTTCGCCGTGTTCGCGGAACAGGCGGCCGCGGGGGCGGAGGGCGGCGGGTCACTGGGCGGGCTGTCCGGGGACGACACCCTGGAACTGGGCGCGGACGTCCGCGCGATGCACGAGGCCGAGCGGTCCCTCGCCATGCAGGCCTTCCGGAGCCTGCCGGAGCGCTGGCAGGCCGTGCTGTGGCACACCACCGTCGAAGAGGCCTCGCCGAGTGCGATCGCCCCGCTGTTCGGGCTGAGCGCCAACGCGACGGCGGTCCTGGCCAGCCGGGCCCGGGAGGGCCTCAAGCAGGCCTACCTCCAGGCGCACGTGAGCTCCGCCCTCCGTGCGGGCGGGGACTGCGCGCGGTACGCGGACCGGCTGGGCGCGTACGCGCGGGGCGGGCTGCGGATGCGGGCGGAGCGCGGGCTGCGGGGGCACCTGGAGGAGTGCGCCAAGTGCCGGCTGGCCGCCGGTGAGCTCAAGGACGTGAACGCGGGGATCCCCGCGCTGCTGCCGGTGGCGGTCATCGGGTGGTTCGCCGCCGGGTACGCCGCGAAGGCCGCCGGGGTGGTGGCCGGCGGGGTCGTCGCCGCGGGTGGTGCGGGGGCTGCCGCCGCCGCGGCGGGCGGGTCGTCGGCCGCGGGGGCCGGGGCCGCAGGGGCCGCGGGTGGTGCGGCCGGGGCCGCGGGGGCCGCCGGTGGTGGGGCCGGCGCCGCCGGGGGGACCGGCGGGGCGGTGGTCTCGGAGGGGCTCGGGCTGCCCGCGAAGGCCGCCATCGCCGCCGGCATAGCGGTCGCGGCGGCCGCCGGGGTGGTGTTCGCCCTGACGGGGGACGAGCCCGAGCCGGAGGCGAAGCCGGCGCCCAGCGCGGTGGCTCCGGTGGTGCCCCGGGCGCCCTTGCCCACCCCGCCGCGGTCGAGCCCGCCGGCGGATCCGGCCCCGGCGGCGGGGGGTCCCGTACCGCCCGCGCGCACCGCGGCGCCGTCCGCGTCGGCGCCCCGGCCGGCGTCGCCGTCGGTGTCCGTCGCGGCGCCGGTGACCCCGTCCGCGTCCCGGCCGCCGAAGCCGTCGCCGTCGCCCTCGGCGTCCCGGCCGAGGCCCACGCCGTCGCCGCAGCCGGCCCAGGCCTTCCCGCTGGCCCGGCTGGGGCACTCGGCGTTCGGCCGGCACACCGGTCCCGAGCTGGAGACCTGGAGCAGCAGCTGGGTGTGGCGGCGGTGGGGGCTGGTGGCCGGCGGGCAGCGGTTCGGGCAGGGGATCACCGTCGACTCCCGGTCCTCGGTGGAGATCACCCTCAACCGGCAGTGCACCTCCTTCTCGGCGCGGGCCGGGGTGGACGGGCTGTCGCTGCTGACCGACGGGACGGTGCGGTTCTCCGTCTACGCCGACGGGCAGCGGCTGTGGCGTTCGGGCGCGCTCGGGTACGCGGACGCCCCGGCGGCCGTCCAGGTGCCGCTCAGCGGGCGTTCGACGCTGCGGCTGGTGGTGGAGCAGGCCGGACAGGGGAGCCTGCCGACGCTGGCGAGCTGGGCCGACGCGGTGATCAGCTGCCGCTGAGCGGGGCGTGCCGGGACACCTCGGCGGAGACCTCGGCGGAGACCTCGGCGGAGACCTCGGCCGGGGTCAGGCCGCGGCCCTCCGCCTCCGCCTCGGCGTGCGCGGCCGCGTCGAGGGCGGCGCGGGTGCGGGCCGGGAGCCCCTCCAGAACCGTTTCCTCCGGCACCGAGCGGGGATGGGCCCCGCGCCAGGCGGAGGCCGCCGCGAGGACCCGTACGCTCGCCGCCGGCCGGCCGGCACCGGCCAGGAACAGGGCCGCCGCTTCGGCGAGGGTGGCCAGGACGCGTTCGGCGCAGTGGGCGGCGACCGCCTCCGCCAGGGCGGGCGCGATCCGGTCGAGGCCCGCCTGCGGGCCGTTCTCCCGGGCCGTGAGCGCGGCCTCGATGACGTTGAGCCCCGCGGTCAGCTGCGGGGGCGGGTTGATCTGCGCGGCGTCGGCGCGGGCGCGGGCGCTTTCCGTGCGGGCCCGGTCGGTGTCGCCGCGCCGCAGGGCGATCATCGCCGACAGGAGCCGGGAGAAGGAGCTCATCTCGTAGACCCCGCCGTACTGCTCGGCCTCCCGGTCGGCTTCGGCGAGGAGACGTTCGGCGGTGTCGTAGTCCCCGGTGCAGTAGGCCGCCTCGGCGATGCGGGTGAGGGCCAGGGGCGCCTCGATCTGGGCGCCGACCTCGCGGGCGAGGCGCAGGCACTCCTCGTACTCGGCGCGGGCGGTGTCGTACTGGCCGCGGGAGAGGGCGGCCTCCCCCGCGGCGCTGGCCACCTGGGCCCGCATCCAGCGGTCTCCGCAGCGGCGGGCGATGCCGTGGAGTTCGGCGAGGTCGGCGTCGACGGTGTCGAGCCCGCCGGTCATGTCGATGGCGTTGTGGGCGCGCATCAGGAGGGTGACGCCGAGTTCCCAGTCCCCGGCGTACCGGCGGCAGTTCTCCACGGAGCGGGAGAGGTCGGGGTAGAACACCTCGGTGTCGCCGGTGAGGACGGCCGTCGCGGGCCAGAGCATGCCGGGGAAGCGGGTGGTCTCGGGGGAGCCCTCGCGGAAGGCCTCCCTGATGCGGGTGGCGACGGCGGCGGACTCGGGCGTGCGGAGGCCCGCGCCGCCCTCGCTCTCGGTGAGCAGGAACATGTGGAGGACCCGCAGGCGCATGGCCCGCCAGTACGCGGGTGAGCCCTCGGGGGCGTCGTCCGGGGTGGCGGCGAGGACCCGGCCGGTCCATTCGGCGCCCTCGGCACGGTAGTTGCGCAGCCACAGGAACCAGGAGAGGGCGATGACGAGGCGCTGGGCGGTCTCCAGGTCCGGGTTCGCGGCGGTGGAGCCGTGGAGGGCGGAGCGGAGGTTGTCGAGCTCGGTCTCGACGCGCGTGATCCAGGTGAGCTGTTCCGCGGAGCGCAGCAGGGGTTCGCTGCGCTCGGCGAAGGCCAGGTAGTACGCGGCGTGCCGGCGGGCGGTGGCGCGGGCCTCGTCGGGGGCGGCGGCGAGGCGTTCGGCGGCGTACTCGCGGATGGTCTCCAGCAGGCGGTAGCGCATGCCGTCGGGGTCGGGGACGGCGGTGACGAGGGACTTGTCGACCAGGGCGCCGAGGGTGTCGGCGATGTCGAGGCCGCCGTGGCCGCCGTGGCCGCAGACGGCTTCGGCGGCGTCCAGGTCGCAGCCGCCGGCGAAGGCGGACATGCGGGCGAGGACGGTGCGCTCGGCGGTGTCGAGGAGGTCCCAGGACCAGTCGACGACGGCGCGCAGGGTCTGCTGGCGGGGCAGGAGGGTGCGGGCACCGCCGGTCAGGAGGCGGAAGCGGTCGTCGAGGCGGTCGGCGATCTGGCGGGGGGTGAGCAGGCGCAGCCGGGCGGCGGCCAGTTCGATGGCGAGGGGCAGTCCGTCGAGGCGGGCGCAGATCTCGGCGACGGCGTCCGGGTCCTCGTCGGGGCGGAAGCCGGGGCGGGCGGCGGTGGCGCGGTCGGTGAACAGGCGGTGCGCGGGGCCGGGCGGGAGGGGTTCGACGGGGCGCAGGAACTCGCCGGGCACGCCGAGGGGTTCGCGGCTGGTGGCGAGGATCCGGACGCCGGGGCAGTGGGTGAGGAGCTTCTCGGCGAGTTCGGCGGCGGCGCCGATCACGTGCTCGCAGTTGTCCAGGACGAGGAGCAGGTGGCGGTGTGCGCAGTGTTCGACGAGGAGGGCGGTGGGGTCGTCGGCGGCGGGGGTCTTCTCGCGGGCGACGAGGCTGTTCTCGCGCAGGCCGAGGGCGCTGAGGACGGCGCCGGGGACGGCGGCGGGGTGGTCGAGGCGGGCGAGTTCGACGAGCCAGCCGGATTCGGGCTGGGCGGCGGCCGCGTGCTCGGCGAGGCGGGTCTTGCCGGAGCCGCCGGGGCCGGTGAGGGTGACGAGGCGGACGCGGGCCAGGTCGTCGGCGAGGGAGGCGAGTTCGGGTTCGCGGCCGACGAAGGAGGTGAGGCGGGGGCGGAGGTTGCCGCGGGGCGGCGCGGGCGGGGGCGGCGGGGGGCGCAGGAGTTCGGCGTGGAGGGCGCGCAGCTGCGGGCCGGGGTCGACGCCGAGGCCTTCGGCGAGGTCGCGGCGGGTGCGTTCGTAGGCGGCGAGGGCGTCGGCGGGGCGGCCCGCGGCGGCCAGGGCGCGCAGCTGGAGGGCGCGCAGCGGTTCGTCGTACGGGTGCTCGCGGATCAGTGCCTCGAGCTCCGGGAGGAGCGCGGCCGGGGCGGTGGCGCCGCTGCGGAGGTCGGCTTCGACGCGGTCGCGCAGGGCGGCGGCGCGGCGGGCCTCGGGGGCGGCGGCGTGGGCGGTGCGGGCGGGTTCGGGGAGGTCGCCGAGGGCGGGGCCGCGCCAGAGGGCGAGGGCGGCGCGGAGGGTGTCGGCGGCGGTGGCGGGGTCGGTGGCCAGCTGGGCGGAGCCGAGGGCGGCGAGGCGGGTGAAGCGGTGGAGGTCGACGTCCTCGGGGCCGGCGGCGAGGCGGTAGCCGCCGGCGGGGTCGGTGCGGACGCTGTCGTGGGAGCCGAGGGTGCGGCGCAGGCGGGCGACGAGGGCCTGGAGGGCGGCGGGGGCGTCCTGGGGCGGGTCGTCGCCCCAGACCTCGTCGACCAGGTCGGCGACTGCGGCGGGGGCCGGGGTGCCGGCGCGGAGGGCGAGGGCGGTGAGGAGGGCGCGCAGGCGGGCGCCGCCAGGGGTGCGGGGGGCGCCGGTCGTCTCGTCGTGGGCCTCGGTAGGGCCGAGGATGAGGTAGCGCACCGGGTCATTCTGCCTGGTCGCTGCGCTGGGCTGCGGGGGGTTTTCTCCCCGCCCCGCCCTTCGCCCGTTCCCCCGGGGGCTCCGCCCCCGGACCCCCGCGCCTCAAACGCCGGCGAGGCTGCATCTGGACGGCCTAGCGGAGGGGCAGGGGGTTCGTCGGGGCTGCCGTCAGGCGGGGTAGCGGGGTCGGTAGCGGGGGGACGGCTCGGCGGCGGGGGGTCGAGGTGCCCGTCCAGCAGGTGCCGCGGCGGGAGAGGAGGCGGCGGAGCCACAGTTCCATCGAGACGAGTTCCGCCAGCCCGTCGAGCGGTACGGGACGGCCGTCGGCGGCGTCGGTCAGGGCCTGGCGCACCACGCGGGCCTCGACCAGCCCGGCGTCGGCCAGCAGCGGTGCCTGGAAGAGGGCCAGCAGGGAGGTGAGGGCGGCGCGCAGGCCGAGGCGCACGGCGGTCTCGTTGGGGCCGGGGGCACTGACGCCCCAGCCGGGCGGGAGCTCCCGTACCCCGGCGGAGGCCAGGACGCTGCGCAGGATCTCGGCGCGGGCCCCGGGCTGCACCCGCAGGGATTCCGGGAGGGCGCGGGCGGCCCGGACGACCTGGTTGTCGAGGAACGGGGCGTGCAGGCGCTGGCTGCGGACCTCGACGGCCTGCTCGAAGACCCGGTGGTCGGCGGCGTGGCGGGCCAGCAGGGCGCGGGCGCGGGCCTCGCCGGGCCGCAGGGAGAGCGGGGGGCGTCCGGCGGCGGCGCGCAGGCGGATCGATACTTCCGCCAGCGCCTCCCCGGTGAGCCAGCCGGCGGCCGGGCCGGGCCGGGACCAGGTGAGGGCGGCCAGGGAGGCGTCGACGGGCCCGGAGACGGCGGTGGCGACGCCGCCCTCGCGCAGCCGGGCCGCGGCGGCTTCGATGCCGGTGCGGTAGGGCGTGCGGGCGAGGCGGCGGGCGGCGGAGTAGACGGAGAAGGGGACGAGCAGGGGTCCTTCGGGGGCGGAGCGGGCGAGGGCGGCGACGGGGCGCAGCAGGTGGCGGCGTCGGCGGTCGAGCAGGAGGTCGGCCATGCGGGCGGGGTGGGCGTCGAGGACCTGGCGGGCGCCGTGGCCGGTGAAGTGGTCGGCGGAGCCGGCGGCGAGGCGGCGCCGGTCGCGGGCGGCGGTGACGAGGCAGGGGCCGGGTTCGTCGGTGAGGGGGCCGTCGAGGTCGGCGTACGGGAGGGCTTCGTCGGCGGCGGCCACGACGACGTGGTGGAGGCGGGGGTCGGCGGCGAGGGCGTGGGCGCGCTCCAGCTCGGCTTCGCGGCCGCGCGGGGTGGCGAGGTCGTTGAAGGTGACGGCGAGGAGGCGGGAGCCGGAGCCGGAGCCGGGGAGGGTGCCCGGGGCTCCGGGGAGTCCGGCGGCGAGGAGGGCGAGGGTGGCGGAGGCGGTGCCGCCGGAGAGGTCGGCGCCGACGCCGGGGGCGGGGGCGCCTCGGGCGGCGCGGCGGTCGGCGGGGCCCATTCCGGGCACGGGGCCGGGGTCGGGGAGGAGGGCCTCGGGAGCATGCCGGGGGGCCGTGAGCCGGGCGCGCACCGCAGCCGTCAACGCTTCCCGCACGCCCTCGACCGCCCCCTCCGGGTCGGCCTCCGGGGCGGCGACGGCGAGGGAGGTCACCGGCTCGTACCCGGTGATCTCGCGGGAGCCCTCGCGCAGGATCAGGGTGTGTCCGGGCGGGATGCGGCGCACGCCGACGTACGGGGTGCCGTCGCCCAGGGCCTCGGGGCTGTCGGGGCAGGCGAGCAGGGCGGCGAGGTGGCCGATGTCGAGCTGTGCGCCGATGAGGTCGGCGAGGGGGAGGGCGGCGGTGGCGTAGGCGGTGCCGCCCGCCCAGGGGGTGTAGAAGACGGGGCGGGCGCCGGCGAGGTCGCCGAGGACGGTGATGCGCCGGCCGGCCTGGACGACGGCGGTGTAGTTGCCGGGCCACTCGGTGAGGTGGCGCAGGGCGCCGCCGCGGGCGGCGTACAGGCCGCGGCGCAGCTCCTCGTCGCCGGCGCCGCAGCAGCCGAGGACGGCGAGCCGGGTGAAGGGGTCGGCGGGGTCGGCGGTGACGGTGCGGACCTCGTCGGGGCGCCAGTCGCCGACGGCCCACAGGGGGTCGGGGTCGCCCCACAGCAGCTGGGCGCCGACCGGGTGGACGGTGCGTTCGGCGTCCTGGCCTGCGGGATCGTCGGCGTGGGCGGCGTCGGCGATGCCGCCGTGCAGGGGGGCGTCGTACCCGGTCCCGGCGGCGGGGGGCGGGACGCGTCCGGCCGTGCCGAAGCTCGCGGCGATACTGCTCCACCCGACCAACCAGCGCACCGCCGCCTCCCCCAGCCCGTGGGCACATGACCGGGGCAACGGGCGGCACGGACGACGTGGTCGGCGCTGAGGGCGCGGCCGGCGGGACCCCGGTGGCTCGGGGTCCATGCTGCCACGAGACGGGCGTGCAAGAGGGGCTTCGGGGGGCGCACATGCAAACGAACACGCCTCGGTCACACGGTATTTGGCGTTCCGTTCCCACCGCCCCATAGGTCGGTTTCGGCCATTCTTCGGCCGTACTGGGCGCTCGTACGCGCCGTGGCGCCGGAACCGGCGGGAACCGGCGGGAGGCCGCGGGGCGCGGCCCGGGAGGCCTGTTCGCACCCCCCGGACCGTTCCGCCACCCGCGGGGATTGAGGCAGCGGCATCCCCCGGCCTGCCGGATCCACCCGGCGGGCCGACCCACGCACGGCACATCGAATCGCCGGGCCCGGGGTGCGGCCAGAGCGCACGGCCGGGCGCACGGCCACACGGCCGGAGCACGAGCGGAGGGCGTGCGCCCCGGAGAGCGGGCCGCGGCGGACTGTGCGCACGGACAACAATCTCGCCATACGGAACTCGGGGCCTTAACGCTTGGGAGGCGGGGAACTACGCTGGGTTTACGAAATGCCGGGCGCCTATGCCCCGGCGGCGTCTGCGTTCCGCGTGTGACGAGGGGTGGCGCATGTCCAGGGAGCTCCGCGAGCCCAACGAGAAGCTCGGCGCCGTCCTCGCCCTGGCGGGCATCAGCAACGCGGGACTGGCCCGGCGGGTCAACGACCTCGGAGCGCAGCGCGGCCTGACGCTCCGGTACGACAAGACCTCGGTCGCGCGATGGGTGTCGAAGGGGATGGTGCCGCAGGGCGCGGCCCCGCATCTGATCGCCGCCGCGATCGGTGCGAAGCTGGGGCGTCCGGTGCCGCTGCACGAGATCGGGCTGGCGGACGCGGACCCGGCGCCGGAGGTCGGGCTGGCCTTCCCGCGTGACATCGGCGCGGCCGTGCGATCGGCCACCGACCTGTACCGGCTGGACCTCGCGGGCCGGCGCGGCGGTGGCGGGATCTGGCAGTCGCTCGCCGGCTCCTTCTCGGTGTCGGCGTACGCGACGCCGGCCTCGCGGTGGCTGATATCGCCCGCGGACGGCTCGGTGGCCCGCGAGCCGGGCCCCGCCTCCGACCCCGGACCGACCGCCCCCGCGGGCGGTGGTGTGCGTACGGCGGCTCCGGTGCGCGCCACCTCCGTCACCGCGCCCCGGCGCACTCCGGAAACCCCCGCGCAGGGCGTTGTGCCCGCCCGCCCCGGGACCGAAACCGCGGCGCCGGCCCCCGTCTCCGTGCCCGCGGCGGCGCTCCCGGACGCCTCCCCGCAGCGCGTCGGCCACAGCGACGTGACCAAGCTGCGCGAGGCGGCGGAGGACGCTCGCCGCTGGGACTCCAAGTACGGCGGCGGGGACTGGCGTTCGTCGATGGTCCCCGAGTGCCTGCGGGTGGACGCGGCGCCGCTGCTGCTCGGCTCCTACACCGACGAGGTGGGCCGGGCCCTCTTCGGGGCGACCGCCGAGCTGACCCGCCTCGCCGGGTGGATGGCCTTCGACACCGGCCAGCAGGAGGCCGCCCAGCGCTACTACATCCAGGCGCTGCGCCTCGCCCGCGCGGCCGCCGACGTGCCGCTCGGCGGGTACGTGCTGGCCTCGATGTCCCTCCAGGCCACCTACCGGGACTTCCCGGACGAGGGGGTGGACCTCGCCCAGGCGGCCGTCGAACGCAACCGGGGCCTGGCCACCGCCCGCACCATGAGCTTCTTCCGCCTGGTGGAGGCCCGGGCGCACGCGAAGGCGGGGGACTCGGCGGCGGCCGGTTCGGCGCTGCGCGCGGCCGAGGGCTGGCTGGAGCGCTCCCGCGAGGGGGATTCCGACCCGACCTGGCTGGGTTTCTACTCCTACGACCGTTTCGCGGCGGATGCCGCGGAATGCTACCGGGACCTCAAACTCCCCCGGCAGGTCCGCCGCTTCACCGAGCAGGCCCTGTCCCGCCCCACGGAGGAGTACGTGCGCTCGCACGGTCTGCGCCTGGTGGTGAGCGCGGTCGCCGAGCTGGAGTCCGGCAACCTCGACGCGGCCTGCGCCGCGGGCACCCGGGCCGTGGAGGTCGCCGGCCGCATCTCCTCCGCCCGCACCACCGAGTACGTACGGGACCTGCTGCACCGCCTGGAACCGTACGGGGACGAGCCGCGCGTCGCGGAGCTGCGCGAACGGGCCCGGCCGCTGCTGGTCACTCCCGCGTAGCCCCTATTGTCGGTGGCGGGGTGCAAGATGCAGGGGTGGGAGGTGTCAGCGTGGGCGGCGGCGTGGACTGCGATGTGCTGGTGATCGGTGGCGGGATCGTCGGCCTGTCGACGGCGCATGCCCTGTCGAGCCTGGCGCCCGGGACCCGCGTGACCGTCCTGGAGAAGGAGTCCGGGCCCGCCCGGCACCAGACGGGCCGCAACAGCGGGGTGATCCACAGCGGCATCTACTACCGCCCGGGCTCCCTCAAGGCGCGCTTCGCGGTGCGCGGGGCCGCCGAGATGGTGAAGTTCTGCGCGGAGCACGGCATCGCGCACGAGGTGACCGGCAAGCTGATCGTCGCCACGGACCGCTCCGAGCTGCCCCGCCTGCACTCCCTGGTCCAGCGCGGCCGGGAGAACGGCATCCCGGTGCGCGAGCTGGGGCCGGCGCAGATCGCCGAGTACGAGCCGGAGATCAGCGGCCTGGCCGCGATCCACGTCGGCACCACCGGGATCGTGGACTACGGGCAGGTGGCCGCGCAGCTCGCCGAGTCCTCCGGGGCGGAGATCGTCTACGGGGCGGAGGTCGACCTGATCTCGCGGCGCCCATCCGCGGTGGCGGTGCGGACCACCTCGGGGCGGGTCGTCCGGGCGCGGGTACTGGTGAACTGCGCGGGCCTGCAGTGCGACCGGATCGCCCGGCTGGCCGGTGACGACCCGGGCATGCGGATCATCCCCTTCCGGGGCGAGTACCACGACCTGGCGCGCCCCGGCCTGGTCCGGGGCCTGGTCTACCCGGTGCCCGACCCGGCGTTCCCCTTCCTCGGGGTGCACCTCACGCGGGGCATCGGCGGCGGGGTCCACGTCGGCCCGAACGCCGTCCCGGCGCTGGCCCGCGAGGGCTACCGCTGGAGCACGGTCCGGCCGCGCGACCTCGGCACGGAGCTGGCCTGGCCGGGATCCTGGCGGATGGCCGCGCGGCACTGGCGGTACGGGGCGGGCGAGATCCACCGCTCCCTGTCGAAGGCGGCCTTCACCGAGGCGGTACGCCGCCTGCTGCCCGCCGTCACGGAGGCGGACCTCACCCCCGCAGCCGCGGGGGTGCGGGCGCAGGCGGTCCTGCGGGACGGGACGCTGGTGGACGACTTCCTCATCCGCGAGGCCCCTCGTACGGTGCACGTCCTCAACGCCCCCTCGCCCGCGGCGACCGCGTCCCTTCCGATCGGGCGCGAGATCGCCGCCCGAGCCCTCGGCACCCTCCGCTCCGCCTGACCCCGCGCGGTGCGGGGTGCCGCTGCGCGGCGGAAGTCCCCGCCCCGCCCTTCCTCCGTTCCCTGGAGCTCCGCCCCGGACCCCCGTTCCCGGGGGCCAGCCCCCGGACCCCCGCGCCTCAAACGCCGGCGAGGCTGGATTTGCCGGACCGTGCCGACCAGAGGACGGCCGAGGTTTCCCGGTCTGCCGGCCGGGGGCGGGGACGGGGTGGGGTGGCGTCCGGGGCTAAAACGAGATGACTTCGGCGCCATGCACCGTCCGACAACACCGACACCGCACAGAGCGCCGAACATCGAAGCCCGCCCCGGACGACACCCCACCCCGGCACCGACCCCGGCCCCCTGGACCCCGCCAACCGCCCGGCCAGGGCAACCGCACCGACCCCGGCCACCCCCGACCCCACACCCGCCCGGCCAGGGCAAAGGCCGGCGGACAGCCCCCGACATAGAATCGGGGCATTGTGTCTGAGTCCCTGAACCCCCAGCCCAGCCTCCCCGACGCCGAGCCGGAGGCATCCGCCTACGTGCCGCCCAAGTGGCGGACCGAGCCCCGGTTCCCCGACGGCCCCGCGCCCGACCCCGCCGGCTCGCACCACGAGCGCCGCATCCGCAGCTTCCAGCCGCGCCGCAGCCGGGTCACCACCGGCCAGGGCGAGGCGCTCAAGCGCCTCTGGGGCACCTGGGGCCTGGACATCGACGGCCGCGAGGTCCTCGACCTCGACCGCCTCTTCGACGGCCTCCCCGTAGTCCTCGAGATCGGCTTCGGCATGGGCGAGGCCACCGCCCAGATGGCCGCCGCCGACCCCACCACCGGCATCCTCGCCGCCGACGTCCACACCCCCGGCCAGGGCAACCTCCTCGCCCTCGCCGAGCGCGGCGGGATGACCAACGTCCGCGTGGCGAACGGCGACGCCATCATCCTGCTCCGCGAGATGCTGCCGCCCGCCTCCCTCGCGGGGCTGCGCGTGTACTTCCCGGACCCCTGGCCCAAGGCCCGCCACCACAAGCGCCGCCTGATCCAGCCGGAGTTCCTCGACCTGGCCGCCACCCGCCTGGCGCCCGGCGCGCTGCTGCACTGCGCGACCGACTGGGAGCCGTACGCCGAGCAGATGCTCGAAGTCCTCACCGCGCACCCCGAGTTCGAGAACACCCAGGCCGACGGCGGCTACGCCCCGCGCCCGGAGTTCCGCCCGCTCACCCGCTTCGAGGGCCAGGGCCTCGACAAGGGCCACGTCGTACACGACCTCCTCTTCACCCGCAGCACGGGCAGCAATCGCACAGAACCCAACGCAGAGCCCAAGAACCGATAAACGTCACTCCGAGTGTCCGAGTGGCTCGGTAGGGTCATCATGTGCTCCGAGCGCCCTGGCTCTCCCGTGTGCTCGCACGCCCGTCGGGCACGGCCCGCGCGTGCGTGCTCGTCGCCCTGCTCGGCGCGACCGGGGTCGCGATCCTCGAACTCGTGCGGGAGCAGACCGGTACGGCCGGCTTCCTCGTAGGCCTCGGCCTGGCCCTGCTGCCGGTACCGCCGCTGATGGCGGCGTTCCGGTGGCTGGGCCGGGCGGCCCCCGGCCCCTGGCGGCAGCTGCTGTTCTGCTTCGGCTGGGGGGCCTGCACCGCGGCGCTGATCGCGATACTGGCCAACAGCTTCGCCACGGAGTGGATGGCCGAGGCCGCCGACCCGTCCGCCGCCGACCTCCTCGGCTCGGTGGCGGTGGCTCCCGTCGTGGAGGAGTGCGCGAAGGCGGCGGCCCTGTTCGCCGTGTTCGCCTTCCGAAGACCGCCGTTCGCCGGCCCGGCCGACGGTTTCGTGTTCGCCGGGTTCACGGCGACCGGTTTCGCCTTCACCGAGAACGTCCTCTACCTGGGCAACGCCTTCGAGGAGGACCTGGCCAAGGGCGCGGGCGCCCTGGACTCGGTGACCGCGGCGACCTTCTTCGTCCGGGTCGTGCTCTCCCCCTTCGCGCACCCGCTGTTCACCGTGCTCACGGGCCTCGGCTTCGGCATGGCCGCGTTCAGCGCCCGCCGCGCCCGCCGGACCGGGCTCCCGCTGCTCGGCCTCGCCCTGGCCATGGCGGCGCACGCGGTGTGGAACGGCTCGTCCCACGTGGGGAGGTACGGGTTCTACTGGGTCTACGGCTGCGTGATGGTCCCGGGGTTCGGGCTGCTGCTGTGGCTGGCGGTGCGGCTGCGGCGCCGGCGTCTGCGGGCCGTCGCCGCCGAGCTGTCGGTGTACGCGGCGGCGGGCTGGATCGGCCCGGCGGAGGTGCCCGCGCTGGCTTCGATGCCGGCCCGCTCCCTGGCCCGGGCCCTGGCCCGCACCACCGGGGGCCGTCCCGCCGCCCGGGCGGTGTCCCGTTACACGGCGGACGCCGCCGCCCTGGCCCTGCTGCGCCGGCAGGCCCGGCACGCGGGCCCGGACGGCTACCCCGGTTTCGCCGAGCGGGAACGGGAGCTGCTGCGCCGGCTGTGGCTGCGCCGGGCGACGGCCGCGCCGGCCCTGGCCCGGGCGGCGGTGCTGGAGGAACTGCTCCCGCCGCGCTCCGGCCCGCCGGCCCCGACCCACGCCCGCCACGCGCGGCGGGCGGTCCCGGTGGCCGTACCGGCCCCGAGGCGGGCGGAACTCTCCGCGTCCCCGGTATGACCCCTGGCCCGGCTCAGACGTCGAGGCCCCGGGCGGTCAGCCAGCTCAGCGGGTCGACCGTCGAGCCGCCCTTGCGGACCTCCAGGTGCAGGTGGGCGCCGGTGACGTTGCCGGTCGCGCCGACCCGGCCGATGGTGTCGCCCGCCCCGACCGCGCCGGAGGTCACCGCCATCGAGGACAGGTGGCAGTACCAGATCTCGGTGCCGTCCTGGAGCCGGAGCACGATCCGGTAGCCGTAGGCGCCCGACCAGCCGGCCGAGACGACCGTGCCGCCGCCGACGGCCTTGACCGGGGTCCCGGTCGGCGCTGCGAAGTCGAGGCCGGTGTGGTGGCCGGAGGACCACATGGAGCCGGAGTCGCCGTAGTGCGAGGTGAGGGTGTAGGAGGAGGTCGGCAGGGACCAGCCGCCGGAGGCCTTCACCGAGGAGCCCCCGCCCGGGGCCGCGTCCGCCGCCGCCTTGGTCTCGGCCTGCGCGGTGGCGGCCTGGTCGGCGGCCGCCTTCTCCGCGGCGGCCTTCTCGGCGGCCGCGCGGGCCGCCTCGGCCTCCCGGTCGGCCGCTTCCTTCTTGCTGCGGGCCTCCTGCGCGGCGCTCTCGCGCGCGACCCGTTCGGCTTCCGCCCGCGCCTGGGACTCGGCGGCGTCCTGCTGGGACTCGGCCTGCTGGAGGATGCGGTGGCGCAGCGCCTCGCCCGCGTCCCCGTGGGACCGGGTCGGGGCGGCCTGCTCCCCGTCGGCCTGCTGGGGCACGGTCACGGAGTCGGCCTGGGCGGCGGCCCCGGCGCCGTGGTCCCCGCCGCCGAGCAGGTCCGGGAGGGAGGGCACGGATATGGCCACCTGGGGGCGGTCCTGCGCGGTGGCGATGCCGCCCGCGCCGACCGCCGCGATCACGCCGACGCCGAGGACGGTCGAGCTGCGGGCGAGTCCGCCGCGCGACTTGAGGACCCGGTGCTTGCCGCGGAGCGGACGGGCGGAGTCCTCCGTGGGATTCCACTCGCCCCAGGCACCCGCGCCGGGCGTCTCCTGGAATTCGATGCCTTCGGGGGCAGGCGAGTTGGAGGCCACGGGGCCACGCTCCTCAGGGACGAGAACGCACACGGGTGCCGTCGTGCCGACGGCTGGACGACCGCGCTGCGTTATCAAACGGTAATAGACGCAGGGGAGTGATTCCAAGCTGACGCGAATGATCGTTAACGCCAATCAGCCACTCCCTGAACAACTTTGGCCGCCGCATAAGCCGCTTCCCTCGACAATGAGTGCAAAAGGGAAGCCACTCCCCCATCACTCCAGCCACAGCGGCCAAACGACTGTCCGTCAACCGTCTTGCGCAGAGCGCCTCATGGGCTACGCGCCGTGACCTTCCCCGTCCTCTCGGGGCACCACCGGGACCGTCCGCCTCCGCTCCGGCTGCCCCTCCCCCGCCCGCCCCACCGCCAGCAGGGCCATGTCGTCGGTCGCCCCGCCGCCCGTGTGCCGGCGCACGTCGCTGCTGAGCGCGCTCAGCACCTCGTCCGGCCCGGGGAAGACCCGCCCCCGCAGCCGGACCGCCGGGTCGTAGAAGGCCCCCGTCCGGTCCCGCGCCTCGGTCAGTCCGTCCGTGAACAGGAGCAGGGTGCTGCCGGGCGGGAACGGCCACTCCCCGGCCGTGTCGGGCCGGCCCTCGGCCAGCTCCCCCAGGCCCAGCGGCAGCGCGGGCTCGGCCGGGGCCAGCACGGCCAGGCCCCCGTCCGCGTACAGCAGCAGCGGCTCGGGGTGCCCGCGGTTGACCAGCCGCAGCAGTCCGGCACCGGGCGGGATCTCCCCGAGCACGCAGGTGGTGAACCCCTCCACCGCGTCCAGGCCGTCCCGCCGGGTGCCCTCGCGCGCCAGCGCCCGCTCCAGCCGCTGCGCGACCCCCTCCAGGGTCGGCTCGGTCTCCGCCGCCTCCCGGAAGGCCCCCAGCACCACCGCGACGGCCTCCACCGCGCCCAGCCCCTTGCCCCGCACGTCACCCACCGCGAGCCGGACCCCGTACGGGGTGTCCTGGACGGCGTAGAGGTCCCCGCCGATGAAGGCGTCGGCCTGCGCGGCCTCGTACCGGGCGGCGACGTGCAGCCCGCCGATCCGCTCGGCCGGGGTCGGCAGCACGGCCCGCTGGGCGGCCTCGGCGATCCCGCGCGCGGAGGCGAGCCGCTCCCCGCTGCGCCGGACCACCCGGTTGATCAGCAGGGCCAGCCCGGAGACGGTCAGCACGGTGACCAGCTCGGTCAGCGCCTCCGCCTTCCAGCTGGTGCCGTTGTAGAAGTGCAGGCCCACAACCGCCGCCGAGGAGGCGATCCCGGTCAGCGCGGTCGCCCCGAGGCTGAACAGCGGGGCCGCGACCAGCGGGGCGGCGGAGAAGAAGGGGGAGCCCGTGAAACTGGGCGGGGTCAGTACGTCGAAGACCAGACCGAGGAGGATCAGCACGAACGGCAGGACCCGCACCACCCGCCGGGCGGCACCGTCCGCGTTCCCACCGTCGCCCTGCCGGCCCAGCCCCACGCCGCTCTCCTGCCGCCCGGAAGCCCCGCCCCTCCAGGCTGGCCGCCCGGGCCCCGCCCGGCGACCGGACCGGCCCGGTCGGGTGACGGCGGATACGACGAAGGCCCGGATCCATGGGATCCGGGCCTTCACCTCTAGTAGCGGGGACAGGATTTGAACCTGCGACCTCTGGGTTATGAGCCCAGCGAGCTACCGAGCTGCTCCACCCCGCGTCGGTAAACCCAACTCTACTGCATCCGGGGGACGCGTCTCGCCAATTAACCCACCCCACCCCCTCCAGAACAACATCACCGCAGGTCAGAGCCCTGAAAGGAGCTCGTGCCCGCACCCGGGCGATCCCGGGCACGGGCACGATCAGCGGGGTTCCGGAAGGATCAGGACCCCATGTCGCTCTTGGCGAGCCCCTTGTCCGTCGCCCGGAACGGGCCCGTGGCCACCGTGGTGCGGCTGACCAGGTTCCACGGCACCTGGTCACCCACGGCGGTGGAGCCGCAGTTCAGGACCACCCCGCGGGCGGAGCACTGGAGTTCGTACACCAACCCGGCCGTGGTGATCACCTTGAAGTTCGCGTCCGACCCATGGGTCGTGACGGTGGCGTCGCAGACCGTGGCGGGGTCCGGGTAACCGGGGTTCTGCGCGGGGTTGGTGAGGTCTTCCTGGAAGTAGCTCGTCAGCGCGTTGGTGCGGCGGTGACCGCCGAACGCACGGCCGTTGACCAGGAAGACGGCGACCTCCTCTGCGCCATTGGCGGTGCTGGAGTCGATGGCGTTCCCACAGCCCCCGGGACCGGTGGCACCCGTAGCGCCCGTCGGGCCGGTCGGGCCCGTCGGGCCGGTCGGGCCCGTCGGGCCGGTGTCGCCCTTCGGTCCCTTCGGACCCCGCGGGCCGCGCGGCCCGCGCTTGCAGTCGTCGTCGTGGCCGCCGCCCGCGACCCCACGGGCGGCCGCGGCGTGGTCCCCGTCGTCGTCGTGGTCGCGCTCGTGCTCCTTGCACCGGTCGCCGCCGGCCACCGCTGCCGACGACGCCGGCAGCGGGCTCGCGCCGTACGCCAGCGCCGGGGTGGCGAGGCCCAGCACCACGACGGCCAGCGATGCCACCGCGCTGCCTGCGAGATACCTCCCCTGCTGGGGGAGGGGGCCGAGACGGGATGCGGTCCTCTTCTCAGGACTCATGCGTGTTGCTCCTTGTGGAACCGAAGTGATGGGTCCGGAAGCGCCTGATTGAGCCTCCTTTCACATGATCTGACCGGCATGGCCATACTCGGCGGCAGGCGCGCGGCGCCGTCAGCGCGATGGCCCATCACAAAGGGACCGAAGGGGTGTTCCTCCGGCGTGTCGCCCGCGAACGACCCGTCAGGTTCCGGCCGGCCCCGGCCCACGCACGAAGCGCCCCTCCGGTCGGAACCGGAGGGGCGCTTCGGGGCAGGACGGAGGGGATGCCCCCGCCTGCGAGCGGTACCGAAGGCATGCTCTATCTGCTGTTCATCGGCATCCTGGTCTTCGTGGCGGCCTTGGTCTACCTGGGCATGCGCGGGCGTCGCTCCGGACGCCGACACGTCCGCTGAGAAGACGCAGCCTGTCGTCAGGTCACCTTTCCGCACTCGGCCTGTGCTGCGGGGATAGCGGTGGGTGACCCTTCGGGATGCGCTTGGGTGGAGGCGCTGTTTCGCTGGTGAAATCCGCTCTCCCCAGATCCCAGGAGTGATCATGAGCGTTGCAGGCGAGTCCGGCAGCCGTGCCCAGCAGATGCGTGACCAGGCGCAGAAGATCGAGCAGGCCGCGGAGCGTGCCACCGACCCGGCGGAACGCCAGCGGCTGAAGGAAAAGGCCCGCCGGATTTTGGACCAGAGCAAGAAGGAGAGCGAGCGGGGCCTCGGGGACGTCGACCCCATGTGACGGCCATGCACCTGCACCGGCCGGTGGCTGCCCACGCGATCTCTCTGCGTGAGGGAGACACCGGCCGGTCTCGTGCGTCGAAGCGCCCACAGCCAGACGGCACTCTTCGCGGGTCTGGCCCGCTGGTCAGGTGCTGAGCAGGCGGTCGAAGAAGGATCGGTACTGGCGCAGGGCCAGGCGCAGGTCCTCGGTGGCGACCTCTTCGCCGCGGTGCCATTGGCCTTCGAGGCTCTGCTTGTGGTCGGCGAAGGTGGTGGCGAGCAGCTGCATGACCTCGGCGACGAGCCCGTCTGCCGCGAGCACCGACTGCTTTGGGTCGTCGACGAATCCCTGCTGGACCTGCTGCCACCGGGTACGGAGGCCTTCCGCCTCCTGGGCCCCGAGGAGCGGGGCGGTATCGGGCTCGGGCGCAGCGTCCGGCTCGCCTCCGGCCTCGTCCGTGATCCTGGTCCTGGGCGCTGCCCCCTCGCCTTCGGGTTCTGCCGTCAGGCCATCGTCCGGGGGCTGTTGCGGTGCTTCTGTCCGGGGCCGGGCGATGTCCTCGGTGGACAGCGTCTCTCCGGCGGGCTCGGCGTACTCGTCGTCGCGCCCGTATGGTCCTTCTCTCTGCATGTCCCTTCACCTCCGTGCGGTGGCGAACGGTTGCTTGCGGCTGCTGGCGCTCAGTGGCGTTCTTCATCCGGCGAAGCGGTGTCGTCCTTCAGTAGTTCCTCGAACAGCGCCCGGTAGTGGACCATTGCGCCCCGCAGCTCTTCCGTCGTGGTGTCCCTGGACCCGGCCCGCCCCTTGACCTCATGCGCGATGCGGTAGTGGTCCAGGGTCCGGGAGTGTTCGACCGAGAGGTCCCGCTTCTGCTGCTCGAAATTCTCGGTCGGGTAGCCACGCTCGCTCATGAGCGTGGTCACGAGGCGGTCCGCCTCACCCACAGCCTGGTCGGGGCTGTCGACGAAGTGCTCCTGCACGCTGGCCCAGTCCCGGGCGTACCGGTCCCGGACGGTGGAGGGCAGAGGCCTGATCTCCAGCGCCTCATGCCGCTCCTCCCTCTCCTTGAGGTCGCGCTCGGCCGCTCCGCGGCTCTGCCCCGCCTCGACCGTGCGGTCATATTCGGGCCCGAACTGCTCCCGCAGGTGCCGGCGCCGGGTCATGGTCCGCATGGTCAGCGCGACGGCGGCCAAGACCAACACAGCGGCCACGATGATGACGATGGTCCACATCGCATCCTCCACTCATTGACAGCGCACACAGGCAGCCAGAACTGGGGCGTACGAGCGTCACCGCCGCGGGTGCCGTCCTTGGTGTGCCACATTCCAGAATTTCACATATCACCCGAAATGTGCTCTGAGCGGGCGGTGGACGCGGTGGTGGCAAGCAGGTCAGTGGGCCGGGCGTCGGCGGCGCAGTACCGACCTCACGGCGAGGTAGAGCACGTCGGCGGTCAGGAGCAGTACGCCGGCGGAGACCAGGTACAGCATGCCTTCGACGGTCGCGCCGACGATGATCAGCACGATCGAGGCGGTCAGCAGGAGGTGGAACAGGGCCATGGTGTGATGCCTCGGTTCGCGGATGCGAGTGCCGGAGGCGCGGCAGGATGGCCATGGCGGCCGTTCTGTGTGCGTCCTCGGCGTCGGGGGTCGTGCGGGAACGGGGATGCTCCCCGCGCGGTGGAAGGGGCGGCTACCAGTAGTGCCGTCGACCGCCGACCTTGTGTCCGACGGATCCCAGGATCCACAGGATGACGCCGATGACGACCAGGACGATCCCGATGGTCCACAGGATGGAGATGCCGACCACGTAGCCGACGACCAGCAGGATGACTCCCAGGACGATCATGATGTCCGCCGATCTCACGGAGTGATGCAAAGCCTCTGTTCCCAGGGTAGATCGGCCCTCTGGCTGTGGCTTCCCGGGCAGGACAGTCCTACCGTGGAGAGACAGCGAGCGTACCTATGGAGCGCGCCATGCTCGTCATCCTCGGACTCATCCTCTTGATCGCCGCGCTGGTCGTCGGCGTGACCGGCGTCGTCACCAACGACGGCGGCGCCCACGAGCTGACCGGTGCATTCTCCGTATTCGACTACCACGTCACCGGCTCCACCGGCACCCTCTTCCTCTACGGCATCGTCGTCGGGGCCGTGGCCATGCTCGGACTGAGCCTCCTCCTGGCCGGTGCCCGCCGCACCTCTCGCCACGGCCACGACGCATACCCCAGACGCACGGCGCGCCGCGAGACGGCCGCGGCCGGCCGCGAAGATGTCGTAGACCAGCGCGGCAGCCCCCGCCCGCAGACGACGAGCGCGCGAGAGCCCAACCCGGAAGGCGAGCGCCGCAGGGGGCTCAACCCCTTCAAGCACCGATCCGAGCCTCGGTAGGCCGGCAGGTCGATCGCTGGCCAACCAACCGCCGGGTGTGCCCCTGGACGGGGGCATCCCTTGGCAGATGATGACGAAGGGTGGCGACCTATGAGTATCGGCAAGAAGATCGCGCACAAGGCCGAAGCGGTCAAGGGCGGCGCCAAGAAGACCGTCGGCCGCGTGACCGGCAGCTGGCACCTGCGGGCCGAAGGCCGCAGCGACCAGGCCAAGGGCAATGCCAAGCAGGCCGGGGCGAAGATCAAGGACGTTTTCAAGCACTGACCACTGCGCCGGCCCTGCCGGCCTCACGGCAGGGCCCCGGAGGTGCCAGGTATGGCCATAAGGAACGGCAGTGCCGCCCAGGCCGGATCCCGCGGGCGGCGCGTGTCCAACAGCCGTGTCATGGAGGTCCTGTCCAGGGTCGGACTCTCCGCGCGGGGTGTGATCTACGTACTGGTGGGGCTGCTGGCCGTGCAGATGGGGTTCGGCGGCGACAGCGGCAAGGAGGCCGACCGGTCCGGCGCGGTGCGGACCATCGGCGAGCAGCCGTTCGGCCGGGTGTTGTTGTGGGCGCTTGTGGTGGGGCTGGCGGCGATGGCGCTGTGGCGGCTGTCCGAGGCCGCGTTCGGGCAGGCGGTGACGGGCGGTGACAAGTGGACCCGGCGCCTGGGCTCTGCAGGGCTGGCGGTCTTCTATGCCGTGATCTGTTTCGGCGTGGTGCAGACCGCGCTGGTCGGCGGTTCCGCCGGGGGCCGTCCCGGCGATGAGACGTCGAAGGACTACACCGCGAGGGTGCTGGAATGGCCCTATGGGCGGGTGCTCGTCGGTGTGGTCGGAGCCGTCCTGGTCATCGTCGGCGTGGTGATCGTGGTGCGCAGCCTGATGCGGAAGTTCGAGGAGAATCTCCGGACGGACGAGATGAGCCCGGTGACGCGGCGGGTCGTCGCGTGGCTGGGCATCGTCGGCGGCGTGGCGACCGGTGTGGTCGCGGCGGTGGCCGGGCTGTTCGTCCTGCTGGCCGCGGTGCGGTTCGATCCCGGCGAAGCCAAGGGCATGGACGCGACGCTGCGTTCGTTCGCCACCACACCCGCCGGACCCGTGCTGCTGATCGCCGCGGCGGTGGGCCTCCTGCTGTTCGGCCTCTACTCGTTCTGCGAAGCCCGCTGGCGCAAAGCCCCTGAGCACGGCACCTCGGCGGAGCAGCCCACCCGGGCCCCGGGCCCGGAGGCGCGCCCAAGTGCGCCGTAGCAAGGGGATCTCGCCCGATGCCGTGGGCCGCTTGTCTCCGTTCGGGCGCTTGCGCAGCGCGATCCGCCGCTCGCGGGCCGGACGCAGGTGGGGGCGCGGCAGCGGCATCGACCTGTCTCAGCTTTCACTGGGGTTCGCGGCGCTCGGATTCCTGACACTGGTGCCGCTACTGATCGTCGTGTCGGCGGCCGATCCGGCGAGCGGACGGGGATTCGCGCAGTGGCTGGGAGACGGGCTCGGCGTCTCCACAGCGGCCAGAGGGGAGATCGAGCGGTTGTTCGCCCTGCCGGGCCAGGCATGGCGGACCACGACGGCATTCGGCCTCGCCGTCCTCGCCGTATTCGGTCTGTCGTTCGGTGCGGCGATACAGAGCGGCTACGAGAAGATCTGGGATCTGACCCCGGCCCGCTGGTGGGCCAGGTGGCGGCACGTGCTGTGGCTCGCCGTCCTCATCGGCATCCTCTTCCTGTCCGCGATCACACCCCTGTGGCGGGAATCCTCGGCCCGCGGCGTGGTCACGGTGCTGAGCGGCACCCTGTTCTTCTGGTGGTCCCAACGGATCCTGCTCGGCGGCCGCGTCGCCTGGGCCACCCTGCTGCCCGGGGCGATCGCCACCATGCTCGGACTGCTCGGCCTCAGACTCTTCTCCCGGCTCGTGTTCTCACCGCTGATCGCATCCAGCGCCGTCTCCTACGGCCCGTTCGGAACCGTCCTGGTCATCCAGTCCTGGCTGGTCGGCGTCGGCGTCGTCGTGTTCGGCGGGGCGCTGGCCGGCCGACTGCTCCACGACGAGCTACCCCGCCTGGCACGGACGCTGAAACGGCGAGGGTGAGGCTCGGACCTACGCGCACCACACTGACTCGACTGCCTAGCCGGGCTTGGCACAGTCCGCCGGGTGCGGTGATCAACAGTGCCGCGTCGCGACGTCGACAGCGTGTGCGGTTCCATTCCTCAGGGCCGGCGTCAGGCGGGACCCCAACTCCTCGAAGACCGGCGGGAAGACGACGTTGCGTGGCGGGGTGCAGTGGAGCAGGTGCTCGCGGGAGGTGAGGGTGAGGAGCCGTGTGGGCTGCCTCTGGAATCCACTGATAGCCAACGGTGCCTGACGCCGCACCCCCACTGGCACGCCGATGCAGGATGCGGGTACGCGATCGGGAGTTCCTTGCCCATGGCCTGATGAACCGGAACTGGCGGCTGGAGACGGCTGCCGGGACGTACGCGGTGAAGTAGATCACTGACGTTCCTCTGCCGAAGGTCCACCGGAATCTCGCGGTCCTGGTGGACCTGGCTCGTGAGGGCATTCCGGTGCCGAAGCCCCTGCCAGCCGATGGTGGGGAGCTCGTGGCGGAGGTTGGAGGCCACGGCTACTGCGTCCTGCCCTGGGTGGACGGCGAGCACGTTCAGGGGACCGACCTCACGCTCGATCAGGCCCGCGATCTCGGGGCTCTCCTGGCCGTACGCCCTCTTCCACCTCTCCGGCACCCGCGGCCTGCGCCGGGGCGAGTGCGTCGGCCAGGACTGGTCCGACGTCGACCTGGACGGCGGGCAGATCACGCCGGCCAAGGAGATCGTGGTGGACGGCTGGGATCCGTACGAGTCCGCACCGAAGGCGGACGGCAGCGCCAGCACCATCGCCCTGGACAGCCTGAACGTCGCCGCGCTGCGAGAGCACCGCGCCCGCCAGCTGAAGGAGCGGAAGAAGTGGGGGAAGGCCTGGCAGGACACCGGCAAGGTCTTCACCCAGGAGAACGGCGCCTGGCTCCACCCGGAGACGGCCTCGGAGACCTTCCGGCAGATACTCGCCCGCACCGATCTCCCGCCGATCACCCTTCGTGATCT
The DNA here is from genome assembly GCF_042893675.1 of Streptomyces sp. NPDC001594. Lineage (NCBI taxonomy): Bacteria > Bacillati > Actinomycetota > Actinomycetes > Kitasatosporales > Streptomycetaceae > Streptomyces > Streptomyces sp. NPDC001594. The sequence goes on from NZ_JBIAVB010000029.1 coordinate 30,611, forward strand.
ACGCCACGGCTCGGCCACGCCCACCCACGGCGGTGGCGGCGACCTCCACACGATCGAGGAGACGCTCCGGCACTCCACGATCACGCTGACTTCGGACACGTACACGAGCCTGCTCCCCGAGGTCGACCAGGCAGCCGCAGAAGCGGCGGCCCAGCTGGTACCTCGTGCCCGCTCGTCCGCCTCCTGACCAGGGCATGACGGACCGTCCGCTCACGCATCGCTCACGCGCGGGCCCGGAAACGACTGAGCGCCCCTTCCGGCCGAAACCAGAAGGGGCGCTCAGTGCCAGGTCAGAGGGGGTTTCCCTGCCTGGGAGCGGTAGGCCATGTCGGACTCGAACCGACAACCAACGGATTAAAAGTCCGCTGCTCTGCCAATTGAGCTAATGGCCCTCCATGTGCTCACCCCAGAGCATAGCCGCAGCGGGGCTGCTGGCCGATCGGGTATCGCCGGGTGTGCCCCCGGCGGTTTCCCGCCACGGGGTGCGGCTGGGGTGAAAGCGGCCGGAAAAGGGCTCGGCCCCCACCGCACCGGGGTGCTGTGGGGGCCGATTCCGTGTCAGGGAGTGCTCAGGCGTCAGCCGTTGCGCTTCCAGCGGGGCTTGTCGTCGCGGCGGGCGCCGAAGCCGTTGCCGCCGCCGGAGGGCCGGTCGTCACGACGGAAGCCACCACGGTCACCACGGTCGTCACGGTTGAACCCGCCCGAGGGACGGTCGTCGCGGCGGAAGCCACCACCGGACGGACGGTCGTCGCGACGGAAGCCGCCACGGTCACCGCGGTCGTCACGGTTGAAGCCACCCGACGGACGCTCATCGCGGCGGAACCCACCCGACGGACGGTCG
>NZ_JBIAVB010000029.1:31551-74069 GCF_042893675.1 Streptomyces sp. NPDC001594
TCACGACGGAAGCCACCACCGGACGGACGGTCGTCACGGCGGAAGCCGCCACGGTCACCGCGGTCGTCACGGTTGAAGCCACCCGACGGACGCTCATCGCGGCGGAACCCACCCGACGGACGGTCGTCACGACGGAAGCCACCACCGGACGGACGGTCGTCACGGCGGAAGCCGCCACGGTCACCGCGGTCGTCACGGTTGAAGCCACCCGACGGACGCTCGTCACGACGGAAACCACCCGACGGACGGTCGTCACGGCGGAAGCCGCCCGAGGGACGGTCGTCGCGGCGGTCGTCGCGGCGGAAGCCACCACGGTCACCGCGGTCACCGCGGTCGCCCCGGTCGTCGCGGCGGTTGTCGCGGCGCTCGAAGTTGCCGCGGTCGTCGCGGCGGTTGTCGCGCTGCTCCTGGGCGGCGGCCTGCGCGGCCTGCTCGGCCACGGCGGCGGCCAGCTCGGCCTCGGCGGCCTCGACGACCTCGGCGACGGCGGCCTCCGGGTCCTCACCGCGCTCGCGGGCGGAGCGGGCGACGAGGCGGTCGGCCTCCTCGCGCAGCTCGGCGGCGCGACGGGTCGCGCGCTCCAGCTGCTTGGTCAGGTCGGCGACCTCGCGCTCGGCCTGCTTGGCGGCGTTGTTCGCGGAGTCTGCCTGGACCTCGGTGAGCGAGCGCGCACCGGTGATCTCGGCGACCTCCGGGTCGAAGGCGCCGGCCCCGCCGACGATGTGGCGCGAGGCGTCGACGCCCGCGTCCTCCATCAGGCGGAAGATCTGGCGGCGCTGGTGCGGCAGGGCCAGGGAGACCACGACGCCCGACTTGCCGGCGCGGGCGGTACGGCCCGAGCGGTGCAGGTAGTCCTTGTGGTCGCCGGCCGGGTCCACGTTGAGGACCAGGTCGATGCCGTCGACGTGGATGCCGCGGGCGGCGACGTCGGTGGCGACGAGCGCGTTGACGTAGCCGTCCTTGAAGTCGGCCAGGACGCGGGTACGGGCGCCCTGCGTCATGCCGCCGTGCAGCGCGTCGGCCTTCACGCCGGACTCGACGAGCTGCTCGGCGATGCGGTCGGCGCCCAGCTGGGTGCGGACGAAGATGATGGTGCGGCCCTTGCGGGCGGCGATGGCGGCCGTGACCGGGGCCTTGTCCTTCGGCTTCACGACGAGGACGTGGTGGGTCATGGTCGTAACGTTGCCCTGGGCGCTGTCGACCTCGTGGCTGACCGGGTTCGACAGGTAGCGCTTGACCAGGGTGCCGATCTCGTTCTCCATGGTGGCGGAGAAGAGCATGCGCTGGCCGCCGGCCGGGACCTGGTCGAGCAGCTCGGTGACCTCGGGCAGGAAGCCCAGGTCGGACATCTGGTCGGCCTCGTCGAGGACCGAGACCTCGACGTTCTCCAGGGAGCAGGCGCCGCGGTTGATGATGTCGCGCAGACGGCCGGGGGTGGCGACGAGGACGTCGACACCGCGCTCCAGGGCGTAGATCTGGTTGCCCATGGAGGTACCGCCGCAGACGACCTTCATCTTCAGGCCGAGGACGTCGCCGTACGGCTGGAGGGCGTCCGCGACCTGCATCGCGAGCTCGCGGGTCGGGGTGAGGATGACGGCGCGGGGCTTCTTCTTCTCCGTGTGGCCGTCGGCCAGGCGGGCCAGGGTCGGCAGACCGAAGGAGAGGGTCTTGCCGGAGCCGGTGCGGCCGCGGCCGAGGATGTCCTTGCCGGCCAGGGCGTCCGGGATGGTGGCGGCCTGGATCGGGAACGGGGTGGTGACGCCGTTCTGCGCGAGCTTGCGCACGACGCCCTCGGGCAGACCGAGGTCCGCGAAGGTGATCGTGGGCTCGGCGTCGGCGTCGGCGTCCTCGTCGGAGTGGAGGTCCGAGTCGACTTCGTCGGCCGTCACATCGGCCTCGAGCGCCTCGATGATCTCGTTCGCCTCCGCGGCCTCCATGGCCTCGGTGACCACAAGGGCCTCTACGGCGTCGACGATCTCGGTGGAGTCGTTCTCGGGCATGACGGAACGGTCAGAACTGGAAATGGACATGCGAAATGCGAAACCTTCCGGAGTCTCGGCACGCGCCCAAACTCCGTGAATCGCAAATCGACCGCCTCAATGCGGTCAGCCACGGCTAGGGAGAGTACGCGCCACACGGCGCTCTTCGGATTCGGCGCCGGGCAATGGGATCAAACGATCTATAACCATACGCACCCCCCCGGGGGTCTGGCAAGTCGTTCCTGCGGAACCCCCTCCGAGCGGGGTCGCGACACCCCCGTTCCCCCGCCCTCAGGCCACGCTCGGCCCAGGTGAGGCGGGGGGCGGCTCGCTCGGAGTGGGTTGCGTCACAGGGGGCGAGCTCTCCCCTCCGCCGGGCGTGGACCCCCCGGATCCGGACCCCCCGGAACCGCCCGACCCGGACCCGCCGGCCCCACCGGAACCGCCCGCGCCACCCGACCCCGACCCGGAACCGGACCCCCCGGCTCCCGACCCGGATCCCGACCCGGAACCACCCGCACCGGACCCCGAACCCGACCCCGACCCGGAACCGCCCCCGGACGGCACCTGGCCCCCCTGCCCGCCGGCCCCGCCCCCGGGACCGGCCGACGGCGAGGGCTGGCCCGGCCGGCCCGCGGGGGCGCCGGGGGTCGGCGTGCCCCCGGTCGCCCCGGAGGCCTTCCCCGGCTCGCCGGACTTCCCGTCCTGCGGGGTGCCGTCCTTCACCCCGTGCCCGTTGCCGTGGATCCCGGAGCCGTGCCCGGCACCCGCGGCCGCGCCCGCCCCGCCGGGCCCCTTGCCGCCCACCGAGGCGGCCGGCCCCGGCTTCGCGGCGTCCTCCCCGACGCTCATGCAGCCCGCGGTCGCCGCGACCGCCAGGGCGGAGACGGCCAGTCTGAGGGTGGTGGACAGCGAAGCGGGCAACGGGCGCACGGGGGCACCTCCGGGGCGCGGGGCGGGGTCCGCGGTGAGCGGGTCAATGAGCCCAACTCCCTTTACCCCGTAAGAGACACGCCCCTTGCGCGAGTAAGCCGGACGGCGCGGGCGGGCCGGCCCGGCCGCCGCGCCGGGTCAGGCGAACAGCTGCCGCGCCACCTGCGAGCCCAGGGTCACGGCGCCCAGGCCGACGAGCACCGAGGCCGCCACGTTGGCCGCGGCGAGGAACTTCCAGCCGCGCTCGGCCAGCCTCAGCGTCTCGTACGAGAACGTCGAGTACGTGCTCAGCGCCCCGCACAGCCCCGTCCCCAGCAGCAGCGCCGTCCGCGAGGACGCGGCGCCGGCCAGCAGCGCCCCGCTCAGCACCCCCAGCACGAGGCAGGCGCCCGCGTTGACCACGAAGGTCCCCCACGGGAAGACGGAGTCGTGCCGCGCCTGCACGAACCGGTCGGTCAGGTACCGCAGCGGGGCCCCGACGACCGCGCCCGCCACCACCAGCAACCAGTTCACCCGGCCCTCCGCCCGCGCAGCGCCAGCCGGGTCAGCGACGCCGCCGCCCACACCGCGCCCAGCGCGCCCACGAGGGTCAGCCCGGCGTACGCCAGCGCGAGCCCGGCCCGGCCCGCGTCCAGGAGCCGCGAGAAGTCCGTCGCGTACGTCGAGAAGGTGGTGAACCCGCCGAGCACCCCGGTGCCGGCGAAGGGCCGCAGCAGCGGGTGCGGGGAACGCCGGCCGCCCTCGCTGATCAGCGCCATCAGCACGCCGATCAACGCGCAGCCTGCCACGTTGGTCCAGAAGGTGGCCCACGGGAAGCCCTCGGCCGCGGCCGGCCACAGCAGCGCCACCGCGTAGCGCGCGCACGCCCCCAGGGCCCCGCCGGCGGCCACCGCCGCGACGACGCGGCCCTGCGGCTCGGCGCGCTGGGCGGGGACGTGGAGGTCGACGTCCGGGTCGATCGCCTCCGCCCCCGTCAGCGGCCGGGTCACCCGTACCCCAGGGCGTGCAGGCGCGCGTCGTCGATGCCGAAGTGGTGGGCGATCTCGTGGACCACCGTCACCTCGGTCTCGGCGACCACGGCCTCGCGGTCCTCGCACATCCGCAGGGTGGGGTTGCGGTAGATCGTGATGCGGTCGGGGAGCACCCCGGCGTACCACTCGCCGCGCTCCGTGAGCGGGGTCCCCTCGTACAGGCCGAGCAGGTCGGGATCGCCGGCCGGCGGCTCGTCCTCGACGAAGACCGCCACGTTGTCCATCAGCCGCGTCAGCTCCGGGGGGATGCGGTCCAGGGCCTCTGCGACGAGCTCCTCGAACTCCTCGCGCGTCATCTCCAGCACCCGGCCATTGTCGCCCCCGCGCAGGCCGTTCCCCCTGCCGGGCGGGAACCGTTTTGGCGATACCTCCTCCGATCCCATATGCTTCTCACGTCCCCGACGCGCTGAAAAGTGCCCGGCGGGCCTTTAGCCCTCATCGTCTAGTGGCCCAGGACGCCGCCCTTTCAAGGCGGTAGCACGGGTTCGAATCCCGTTGGGGGTACGCAACACCATGTGCAAGACTTGTTCTTGCACACACCAGGTCCTGTGGAGCAGTTGGTTAGCTCGCCACCCTGTCAAGGTGGAGGTCGCGGGTTCAAGTCCCGTCAGGATCGCTGAGGCTGGAAACAGTCTCGTGGCTGGGTAGCTCAGTTGGTACGAGCGATCGCCTGAAAAGCGATAGGTCGCCGGTTCGACCCCGGCCCCAGCCACAAGAGGAAGGCCCCGTCTCCGGACGGGGCCTTCCGCGTTTCACTCCTCCTTCTCCGCCGCCTCCTCGCGCACCGAACGCCGCCGGCGCAGCAGTCCGAAGGCCAGCGCCCCCGCCGCGACCAGGCCGAGCAGCGCCCAGTCCGGTACGGCGTCCGCGACGGCGCCGACCCGCTCCTCGACCGCGTACGAGTCGTCGACGTCCAGCAGCCCCGGCAGCGCGCTCGCCCCGTCGTAGACCAGGAACAGGGCGCCCAGGGTGATGAAGAACAGCCCGGACAGCAGCGAGGTCGTGTGCAGCTCCAGGCGCCCCACGCGCAGGGCGCGGCCGCGCAGCCAGCGCCGCCGGCCCAGGTCGAAGCGCTCCCAGAGCAGGGCGAGCACGAACAGCGGTACGGCCATGCCCAGGGCGTACACCGCCAGCAGCAGCCCGCCGTAGACCGGGCTGCCGCTGACCGCCGCCACCGTCAGCACGCTGCCCAGGATCGGGCCCGCGCAGAAGCCGGCCAGCCCGTAGACGGCGCCGAGCGCGTACACCGACAGGGCGGTGGTCGGGCGGATCCGCCCCGAGAGCTCGGAGAGCCGCCTGGGGGCGAAGCCGAGGCCGAGGATCTGGGCCAGGCCCAGGGCGATGATCAGCCAGCCGCCGGCCAGGACGAGCTGGTCGCGGTGGGAGTGGAAGAACCGGCCCGCGAGCGAGCCGGCCGCCCCGAGCGGGACGAGGGTGGTGGCGAGGCCCGCGTAGAAGATGCCGGTGCGGGCGAGGAGCCGGGAGCGGGAGTCGACGGAGTACGCGAAGAAGGCGGGCAGGAGCAGCGCGCTGCACGGGCTGAGCAGGGCGAGGAGGCCGCCGAGGAGGGCGGCGGCGTACCCGATGCCGCCGCTCACCGCCCGTCCTTCGGCTTCGCCTGCGCCTTGGCCCGGTCGATGGCCGTGGTGAAGGCGGCGAGGGGCTGGGCGCCCGCGATGGGCTGCCCGTTGACGAGGAAGGAGGGGGTGGACTGGACGCCGATGCGGTAGCCCTCCTCGCGGTCGCGGCGCAGGGCGGTGGCGGCCTGCTCGCCGGCCATGTCGGCCTTGAAGCGGTCCAGGTCGGGGACCCCGGCCTCGCGGGCCAGCTCGAGCAGCCGGTCCTCGCCGAAGCCCTTGGCCTTGGCGCCCTCGGCGTAGGCGGCGGTGTGGAAGGCGGTGAAGCGGTCCTGCTGCCCGGCGGCCCAGGCGGCCTTGGCGGCGGCCTCCGACTCGGCGCCGAAGATGGGGAAATTGCGCCACTCGATGCGCAGGGTGCCGTCGGCGACGTACCTCTTCACCAGTTCGGGCTCGGTGTCCCGGGCGAACTTGGCGCAGTAGCCGCACTTGAAGTCGGAGTACTCGATCAGGACGACGGGCGCGTCGGTGCGGCCCACGGCGAGCCTGTCGCCGGCTTCGCGGCGGGCGAGCGCCTTCAGCTCGGCGAAGGCGTCGGGTGCGTCCGGGGCGTCGGACGCGGAGGCGGAGGCGCTGGCGGCCGGGCGGCGCGCCTCGTCCTTGGGCGCGGTGGCCTGCCAGGAGACGAGGCCGAGGGTGATCGCCGCGACGGCGACGCCGGCGGCGTACAGCAGGGGCTTGCGGGAGGACGTGCGGGAGGTGGGCATACGGGTGCTCCTGAGCGGGACGTACGGGGGAACCGGCGGACCGGCTCCCCTACACCCGCATCACGTTCAGCTCCACCGGCCCCGGCGCCCGCTGGTCGGGCCCGCGCACGGGCACCCGTACGCACTCGGCCCGCTGCGCCCGCACCCCGTCGGGCAGGGCCCGCGCCACGAGGACGGACCCGTGCTCGTGCCCGGCCCGGACCGGGACGGCGGGCTCGGTCCCGGCCCCACCGGAGCCGGGCGCACAGGAGGACCCCCGCCCCGGCCCGCCCTCCCCGAACCCGACCTCCACGGCCCCGCCCCGGCCGGAACCGGCCTCCACGGACCCGGGCCGAGCGGCCCCGGCCTGGGCGGACTTGGCCTGGGCGGCCCCGGGCTGGGCGACCCCGGCCTGGGACGGCCCGCCCTGGGCGGACCCGGGCTGAGAAGGCCCGGCCTGGGAAGGCCCGGGATGGGTGGCGGGGGTGGCGGCCGGGCCTCGGGGCGGGCCGGCCAGGGCGACGGCGAGGGACAGCAGGCCCGCCACCACCGCGCACAGGGCGGCGGCCCACGGGTACGGGCGGCGGCGGCAGGACAAGGGTGGGCTGCCTCTCACTCGCCGAACTGGGGGACTCGTCCCGAAATGGTACGGGGAGGGGCACAAATGCGTTCGCCACCCGCCGGGCGCAGGTGAGATCCTCGACCAGGTATGTCTACTTCCTTCGCCGCCCTGCAGACGCTTCTCGGTGAGATCTCCCTCCGCGACGCGCACCGCCTCGGCCGCCGCCTCGAAGGCGCCCGCCGCATCCGCAAGCCCGAGGCCCAGCAGGCCGTGCTCGACGAGATCGCCGCGGAGGCCGAGAAGGCCGCCGGGCGACTGGCCGGCCGCGCCTCGCGCATGCCGGAGGTCACGTATCCCGAGAACCTTCCCGTCAGCCAGAAGAAGGACGAGATCGCCGAGGCGATACGCGACCACCAGGTCGTGATCGTCGCGGGCGAGACCGGCTCCGGGAAGACCACGCAGATCCCCAAGATCTGCATGGAGCTGGGCCGCGGCCTCCGCGGCATGATCGGGCACACCCAGCCCCGTCGGATCGCCGCCCGCACGGTCGCGGAGCGCATCGCCGAGGAGCTGAAGTCCGAAATCGGGCAGACCGTCGGCTGGAAGGTCCGCTTCACCGACCAGGTGAACCCCGACGCGACCTTCGTCAAGCTGATGACCGACGGCATCCTGCTCGCCGAGATCCAGACGGACCGTGAGCTGCGCGCCTACGACACGATCATCATCGACGAGGCCCACGAGCGCAGCCTCAACATCGACTTCCTGCTCGGCTACCTGGCCCAGCTGCTCCCCAAGCGCCCCGACCTCAAGGTCGTGATCACCTCCGCGACCATCGACCCCGAGCGGTTCTCCCGCCACTTCGGCGACGCCCCGATCGTCGAGGTCAGCGGGCGGACGTACCCGGTCGAGGTCCGCTACCGGCCGCTGCTGGAGGAGGACAGCGAGGAGAGCGACCGCGACCAGATCACCGCGATCTGCGACGCAGTCGACGAGCTCCAGGGCGAGGGCCCGGGCGACATCCTGGTCTTCCTCTCCGGCGAGCGGGAGATCCGCGACACCGCCGACGCGCTGATCAAGAAGAAGCTCCGCTTCACGGAGGTCCTCCCGCTCTACGCCCGCCTCTCGCACGCCGAGCAGCACCGGGTCTTCCAGCCCCACACCGGCCGCCGGATCGTGCTGGCCACCAACGTCGCCGAGACCTCCCTGACGGTCCCCGGCATCAAGTACGTGATCGACCCGGGCACGGCGCGCATCTCCCGCTACAGCCACCGCACCAAGGTGCAGCGGCTGCCCATCGAGCGGATCAGCCAGGCCAGCGCCAACCAGCGCAAGGGCCGCTGCGGCCGTACCAGCGACGGCATCTGCATCCGGCTGTACTCCGAGGACGACTTCAACGCCCGGCCGGAGTTCACGGACGCGGAGATCCTGCGGACGAACCTGGCCTCCGTCATCCTCCAGATGACCGCAGCCGGGCTCGGCGAGATCGAGAAGTTCCCCTTCATCGACCCGCCGGACCACCGCAACATCCGCGACGGCGTCCAGCTGCTCCAGGAGCTCGGCGCGCTCGACCCGGCGGAGAAGGACCCGAAGAAGCGGCTCACGGCGATGGGCCGGCAGCTCTCCCAGCTGCCGGTGGACCCGCGCCTGGCCCGCATGGTCGTGGAGGCGGACAAGAACAACTGCGTCCGCGAGGTCATGGTCATCGCGGCGGCCCTGTCGATCCAGGACCCGCGCGAGCGCCCGTCGGACAAGCAGACCCAGGCGGACCAGAACCACGCCCGGTTCAAGGACGAGACGAGCGACTTCCTGTCCTTCCTGAACATGTGGCGCTACGTCCGCGAGCAGCAGAAGGAGCGCGGCTCGTCCTCCTTCCGCCGGATGTGCAAGCAGGAGTACCTGAACTTCCTGCGCATCCGGGAGTGGCAGGACATCTACGCCCAGCTGCGCACGGTCGCGAAGACGATGGGCATCCACGTCAACGAGGCCGACGCCGCCGAGACGAACATCCACGTCTCGCTGCTGGCGGGTCTGCTGTCGCACATCGGCCTGAAGGACACCGACAAGAACGAGTACCTGGGCGCGCGGTCGGCGAAGTTCGCGATCTTCCCGGGGTCGGCGCTGTTCAAGAAGCAGCCGAAGTTCGTGATGTCGGCGGAGCTGGTGGAGACCTCGCGGCTGTGGGCGCGGGTCAACGCCAAGGTGGAGCCGGAGTGGGTCGAGCCCCTCGCGCAGCACCTGACCAAGCGCACGTACAGCGAGCCGCACTGGGAGAAGGACCAGGCGGCGGTGATGGCGTACGAGAAGGTCACCCTGTACGGGGTGCCGATCGTCGCCCAGCGGAAGATCAACTACGGCCGGATCGACCCCGAGGTCTCGCGCGAGCTGTTCATCCGCAACGCGCTGGTCGAGGGCGACTGGCGCACCCACCACAAGTTCTACGCGGACAACCGCAAGCTGCTGACCGAGGTCGAGGAGCTGGAGAACCGGGCGCGGCGCCGCGACATCGTCGTGGACGACGAGACCCTGTTCGACTTCTACGAGCAGCGGATCCCCGAGCACGTGGTGTCGGGGGCGCACTTCGACTCCTGGTGGAAGCACAAGCGGCGCGAGGAGCCCGAACTCCTCGACTTCGAGCGCGAGATGCTGCTGACGGAGAAGGCCGCCGGGGTCACCAAGGCCGACTATCCGGACTCCTGGCGGCAGGGGCAGCTGAAGTTCCGGGTGACCTACCAGTTCGAGCCGGGCGCGGACGCGGACGGCGTGACCGTGCACATCCCGCTCCAGGTGCTGAACCAGGTCACCGAGGAGGGCTTCGACTGGCAGATCCCGGGTCTGCGCGAGGAGGTCGTCACCGAGCTGATCCGCTCACTGCCCAAGCCGATCCGACGGCACTACGTTCCCGCGCCGAACTACGCGTCCCGCTTCCTGGAGAAGCCGCCGGCGCTCCAGGAGCCGCTGCCGGTGGTGCTGGCGCGCGAGCTCCAGCGGATGGTCGGGGTGCCGGTCTCGGCGGAGGACTTCGACCTCTCCCGGCTCCCCGACCACCTGAAGATCACCTTCCGGATCGTCGACGAGCGGCGGCGCAAGCTCGCCGAGGCCAAGGACCTGGAGGCCCTGCGGCTCCAGCTGAAGCCCAAGGCCCGCCAGGCCCTGTCCAAGGCCGCCGCGGCCACCGCCGAGCGGGCGGGCGGGGAGTCGGTGGAGCGCACCGGGCTGACCGACTGGACGATCGGCTCCCTGGTGAAGGTCTTCGAGACCCGGCGGGCCGGCCAGCCGGTGAAGGCCTACCCGGCGCTGGTCGACGAGGGGACGAGCGTCTCGGTGCGGCTCTTCGACACCGAGGCGGAGCAGCAGCGGGCGATGTGGCTGGGCACCCGGCGGCTGATCCTGCTGAACATCCCGGTGAACCCGGCGAAGTTCGCCTCGGACAAGCTGACCAACCAGCAGAAGCTGGCCCTGTCGCGCAATCCGCACGGTTCGATCCAGGCGCTGTTCGACGACTGCGCGACCGCGGCCACCGACAAGCTGATCGCCGACCACGGCGGTCCGGCCTGGGACGAGGCGGGCTTCCGCCGGCTGTTCGACAAGGTCCGGGCCGACCTGGTGGACACCACCGTGCGGACCGTCGCGCAGGTGCAGCAGGTGCTGGCGGCCTGGCAGGCCTGCGAGCGGCGTCTGAAGGCCACGAACAGCCTGGCCCTGATGGCGAACGTCGCGGACGTGAAGGCGCAGCTGGCGGCCCTGATGCCGGCCGGTTTCGTGACGCTGACCGGACTGAAGCGGCTGCCGGACCTGATGCGCTACCTGGTGGCGGCCGACCGGCGGCTCCAGCAGATGCCGACGGGCGCCCAGCGCGACACCACGCGCATGGAGAAGGTCCACGAGATGCGGGACGAGTACCTGTGGCTGCTGGAGCAGCTGCCGAAGGGGCGGCCCGTGCCGGAGGAGGTCACCGAGATCCGCTGGATGATCGAGGAACTGCGGGTCAGCTACTTCGCGCACGCGCTGGGGACGGCGTACCCGATCTCCGACAAGCGCATCGTGAAGGCGGTGGACGCCCTCGCTCCGTGATCCGGTTCGACCGCACCCCCTGACCTGCTGTACAGTCTGACTCGCAGCCGAGCGATCGGCAGCGAACGAGGACCTGTGGAGCAGTTGGTTAGCTCGCCACCCTGTCAAGGTGGAGGTCGCGGGTTCAAGTCCCGTCAGGTTCGCAGAAACGTCAGGGCCCGTATTCCGCAAGGGATTCGGGCCCTGACGCGTTGTCGGGTCCCATGGGACGGCCCTTCGCGGACGCGCTCCGCCACTTCATGATCACGCGGGGCTCACGATGCCCCTGGAGGCCCCTCAGAGGGCCCCGGCCGCCCGTCCCGACCTCCTGGGACCACCCTCACCCCCGCGAGCCCTCCAGGGCCGCCCTGGAAGCTCGGCACCCGTTCGCGCGAGGCGCTCTGTACGGGACGTCCCTTTACGAGGCGCATTGCCGGATGTACAAGAGTCATCAGGTGTGACGGGAGTCACCACACGAGTTTTTGAGACTCGCACGTTTATCGGAGCCCTACGCACGCTCGATTTAATATGTGCAATGGCACCCACCCGGGCAGGGGGGTTCCGGGCACAAAAAAATCGCGCTGGACCCGGCGGAGTCCAGCGCGATCGACGACTGTGCCTGTTGGGGCAGGCCCTGCCGTGTGAAGCTGTGTGGGTTCATCGGATTGGGGGATCCGATACACACCCTTTAAAGCGGTGGTGCTGCGGGACCTCAGGCCTCGCTGCGCTGCTGCGGAATTCCCGCGAGCAGTGCGCGAACCTCGGCCTCGCGGTAACGGCGGTGTCCACCCAGGGTGCGGATGGACGTGAGCTTGCCGGCCTTGGCCCAGCGGGTAACCGTCTTCGGGTCCACGCGGAACATGGTGGCAACCTCAGCCGGGGTCAGCAGCGGCTCGGCATCAGGGGTGCGAGCGGTCATGAGCGGCCTCCTCGGGAGAACCGAACCATCTCGGTTCTTTCCTCTAAATTCTGCACCTTGGCCCGCGTTGCCCGAAATGGACAGACGCAGGCCGAGTCGGTTATAGGACGAACGGCTTGTCCTCGGCACTACAACTACACCATCCGTCCAGCCTCGACGGCCAAACCGATGGAATTGCCCTCCGAGGTGTTCATCAGCGGCGGAAGCCGATGGACCGCCCTATAACGGACAGTCACCCCACTGTGACGATCAGTCACAGAGCGATCAGGAGTCGTCAGACCCCCCATAGAGTGCAATACCGAGCATTCCGCCCTTAGTTGGGCGGAAGGAACCCTCCCCGGACTCCTTGTCCTATTTTGGCATGAGGATAGGGGATGGGCGCAAGGGTGTGGATAGTGCAGTCCGTCACGCTTGAGCCAATGGCCCGGATCGGGACGTAGGTCCTGGAACAAAGACCCTAATACCGTGATCAAGCCCCTGATCTGCGACTTGTGGGCCATTCGGCCGATCATGACCGATACGGGCGATACGCGTAGCGTCCGAACGGGTTCCGAACAGGTGCATCCATGATCTACGCAGACCCCGCCTCCGGAAAGGGTCAAGGCTGCCTCTAGTTCGCGAAAAGTCTCTCCCTCACCACCCTCCAGCGCCCGGCCAGTTCCCCGTACACCGCCGCCGCACCCTCCTCGTCCCCCGCCCGGAGGGCCGCGATCCCCTCCGCGAGGTCGCGCGCCGACCGGTCCGCGGCCAGTCCGTCAGCCGGGAGGGCGTGGAGCAGCCCGCCGTAGTCCAGTTCGACCATCGACCTCGGGTGGAACTCCTCCAACCAGCGCCCGACCTCCGCCAGCCCCTCCGCCAGCGGCCCGTACCCCGGCCGCCCCCGCCCCTCCGCCTCGCGCAGCGTCCGCAGCCCCCGCGCGAGCCGGCGCCGCGCCTGCACCATCGGCGTCCGGTAGCGCAGCCGCTCGCCCGGCAGGTACTCGCGTTCCTCGTCCGCCACCAGCACGAACCAGCGCAGCGGCACCTGCCACACCCCGGTCCGGATCCACGGCCGCGCGTCGGGGTTCCGCTCCCGCCAGGCCCCGTACTCCGCGGCGGCCCTGCGCCGGGCCGAGGGCGGCAGCGCCGCGTCCAGCACCGGCGCCGGGAAGTTCGCCACCAGCTCCTCCAGGGCCAGCCACCCGCGCAGCCGGGTCCGCCACGGGCACACCAGCAGCACCCCGTCCACCTCGGCGGTGAACGCGTCCCCGCTCTCGTGCGCCGGCACCCCGACCACCGGGACCCGGACCAAGTCGGACAGGGACCGCCGCAGTTCATCCTGGGCGGTCGGCGCGGGCCCGCGCCGGGCGTACGCCGCCCAGTGCGTGCGCTCGGGTTCCGGGAAGGAGCCGAGGGGCTCGTAGACCCGCAGGTAGGACGCGTACGGGACCGTCGGCGCGGGTCGCGCCGACGGCGGCCGGAGGTCGGGGGATTCGCTCACCCCCTCGTCCTCCCCGCTTTGGCGGCCCGGTTCACCTCCAACTCGCGGTCCGGCAAGGCGATCCGGGAACCGGGCCGGACCAGCGGCCGGACCCCGGGCGTTCCGATCCCCGGACAACGGCCACCGCCGCCCGCCACAGGTCTTACTCTGCTCCCAGTGCGCCCTCCCCCACCCGCAGGGCGGGCGTCTTTTCCGCCGCATCTCTTCCATGGGAGTCACCACCGTGACCGAAATGACCGACGGCGTCCTGCACACCCTGTTCCGCAGTGAGCAGGGCGGCCACGAGCAAGTCGTGCTGTGCCAGGACCGGGCCACCGGACTCAAGGCCGTCATCGCCATCCACTCCACCGCCCTGGGCCCCGCCCTCGGCGGCACGCGCTTCCACGCGTACGCCTCCGACGAGGAGGCCGTCCGCGACGCGCTGAACCTCTCGCGCGGCATGTCGTACAAGAACGCCCTCGCCGGTCTCGACCTCGGCGGCGGCAAGGCCGTGATCATCGGCGACCCGGCCGTCCTCAAGAGCGAGGAACTCCTGCTGGCCTACGGCCGCTTCGTGGAGTCCCTCGGCGGCCGCTACGTCACCGCCTGTGACGTCGGCACGTACGTCGCCGACATGGACGTCGTCGCCCGCGAGACCCGCTGGGCCACCGGCCGCTCCCCCGAGAACGGCGGCGCCGGCGACTCCTCGGTGCTCACCGCGTTCGGCGTCTTCCAGGGCATGCGCGCCAGCGCCCAGCACCTGTGGGGCGACCCGACCCTGCGCGGCCGCAAGGTCGGCGTCGCGGGCGTCGGCAAGGTCGGCAAGCACCTGGTGCGCCACCTGCTGGAGGACGGCGCCGAGGTCGTGATCACCGACGTCCGCGAGGAGTCGGTCCAGGAGGTCCTCGGCCTCCACCCGGAAGGGAAGATCAGCGCCGTCGCCGACACCGAGGCCCTGATCCGCGCAGAGTCCATGGGGGGGCTCGACATCTACGCCCCCTGCGCGCTGGGCGGCGCCCTGAACGACGCCTCCGTCCCGGTGCTCACGGCCTCGGTCGTGTGCGGCGCGGCCAACAACCAGCTGGCCCACCCGGGCGTCGAGAAGGACCTCGCGGACCGCGGGATCCTCTACGCCCCGGACTACGTGGTCAACGCGGGCGGCGTGATCCAGGTCGCCGACGAGCTGCACGGCTTCGACTTCGACCGGTGCAAGGCCAAGGCGTCGAAGATCTTCGACACCACGCTGGCGATATTCGCACGTGCGAAGGAAGACGGCATCCCGCCGGCCGCCGCGGCCGACCGGATCGCCGAGCAGCGGATGGCCGACGCCCTCGCCGCGCGCGCCGCGGCCCGCAAGGCATAGCCCCGCCGGGGTCCGGGCAGACGCCGAACGGACCCGTGCCGGTGACCCGCCGGAGCGCGGCGAGACGGAACTCACTGCGCTTCGGCGGGTCGGCGGCCAGGAAAGCGTTAATATCGCAGCTGACCAGCGAGTACGGGGTGTCCCGCTGGTTCTGTGGAGAGGCACGTCATGCGGGCGGCGTACCGTATGGCCGCGGAAGCAGGTACCGTTAAACCCCTACGGACGGTCTCTCCACGGAGAGCCCGCTCCGAACCATGAACGCGTGTCAGACTCTGGGGCCGTCGAGCCCCGTCACCGAGGGGGTCGAGCCATGGGGCGCGGCCGGGCCAAGGCCAAGCAGACAAAGGTCGCCCGCCAGCTGAAGTACAACAGCGGCGGGACTGACCTCTCGCGTCTGGCCAATGAGCTGGGCGCATCGCCGACAGAGCCGCTGCCTATCAGCGCGCCGGTCGAAGTCGATGACGATCTGGATGACGACGACCCGTACGCCAAGTACGCGGAGCTGTACAACAGCGATGACGACGAGGACGAGGACGAAGAGTCCGGTCCGACGGCGCACCGTCGCGGGGCTTGACGCACAGCACCTCTGCAGTGAGCGGCTGCACAGCCCAGCTCTTGCTGGCTGAAAGCCGAAAACGCCGAAACCCGGTCCAGGGCCATGCCCCGGACCGGGTTTTAGCGCTGCTCAGACGGCGTAGTCGCCGGTCAGGGTCGCACCCTCGGCGTGGTCTCCCCGGTCCAGGATCTCGCCGGCGACCCAGGCCTCGACGCCCCGGTCGGCCAGTGCGGTCAGGGCCACGTCCACCGACTCCTGCGGGACCACGGCCATCATGCCGACGCCCATGTTCAGGGTCTTCTCCAGCTCCAGGCGCTCGACGTCCCCGGCCTTGCCGACCAGGTCGAAGATCGCACCGGGGGTCCAGGTGGAGCGGTCGACCGTGGCGTGCAGGTGGTCCGGGATGACCCGGGCCAGGTTCGCGGCGAGGCCGCCGCCGGTGATGTGCGAGTAGGCGTGGACCTCGGCCGTGCGGGTGAGGGCCATGCAGTCCAGCGAGTAGATCTTGGTGGGCTCCAGCAGCTCCTCGCCGAGGGTGCGGCCGAGTTCCTCGACGTGCCGGTCGAGGGACATCCCGGCGCGGTCGAAGAGGACGTGCCGGACGAGCGAGTACCCGTTCGAGTGAAGGCCGGACGAGGCCATCGCGATGACGGCGTCCCCCGTACGGATGCGATCGGCGCCCAGGAGGCGGTCGTACTCGACCACGCCGGTGCCGGCGCCCGCGACGTCGAAGTCGTCCGGTCCGAGCAGGCCCGGGTGCTCGGCGGTCTCGCCGCCGACCAGGGCGCAGCCGGCCAGGACGCAGCCCTCGGCGATGCCCTTGACGATGGCCGCGACCCGCTCGGGGTGGACCTTGCCGACGCAGATGTAGTCCGTCATGAAGAGCGGCTCGGCGCCGCAGACGACGATGTCGTCCATGACCATGGCGACCAGGTCGTGGCCGATGGTGTCGTAGACGCCCATCTGGCGGGCGATGTCCACCTTGGTGCCGACGCCGTCCGTGGCCGAGGCCAGCAGGGGGCGCTCGTAGCGCTTGAGGGCGGAGGCGTCGAAGAGGCCGGCGAAGCCGCCGAGGCCGCCGAGGACCTCGGGGCGCTGCGTCTTCTTCACCCACTCCTTCATCAGCTCGACGGCGCGGTCGCCCGCTTCGATGTCGACGCCGGCGGCTGCGTAGCTGGCCCCGGTGGTCTTCTCAGTCATGACAGGCGAGAGCTTTCGTGTCGTTGCTGCGTGTGGTGCCGGGCCCCGGGAGAAGCCTCAAAGACAGGGCGCGGCGCAGGTGGAGCCGGGCCGGCCCGGGAAGGGCCGGCCCACGGGCCTACGGGCGGCGGAGCGCGTCGGCGGCGTCGGTGCCGCCCGCGAGCTCGTTCTCCAGGAGCTGCTTGCCCAGGAGCTGCGGGTCGGGCAGGTCCATGGGGTACTCGCCGTCGAAGCAGGCACGGCAGAGGTTGGGCTTCTGGATGGTGGTCGCCTCGATCATCGCGTCGAGCGAGATGTACGAGAGCGAGTCGGCGCCCAGCGACGTGGCGATCTCGTCGACCGTCATGCCGTTGGCGATCAGCTCGGCCCGGGTGGCGAAGTCGATGCCGAAGAAGCACGGCCACTTCACCGGCGGCGAGGAGATCCGGATGTGGACCTCGGCCGCGCCGGCCTCGCGGAGCATCTTCACGAGGGCGCGCTGGGTGTTGCCGCGGACGATCGAGTCGTCGACGACGACGAGGCGCTTGCCCCGGATGACTTCCTTGAGCGGGTTGAGCTTGAGGCGGATGCCCAGCTGGCGGATCGTCTGCGAGGGCTGGATGAAGGTCCGGCCGACGTAGGCGTTCTTGACCAGGCCGGAGCCGTACGGGATCCCGCTGGCCTCGGCGTAGCCGACGGCGGCGGGCGTGCCCGATTCCGGCGTCGCTATCACGAGGTCGGCTTCGACCGGGGCTTCCTTGGCGAGGCGCCGGCCCATCTCGACGCGCGAGAGGTAGACGTTGCGGCCGGCGATGTCGGTGTCCGGGCGCGCCAGGTAGACGTACTCGAACACACACCCCTTGGGCTTCGCTTCCGCGAAGCGCGAGGTGCGCAGGCCGTTCTCGTCGATCGCGATGAGCTCGCCCGGCTCGACCTCGCGGACGAAGCTGGCGCCGCAGATGTCGAGGGCGGCGGTCTCGCTCGCGACCACCCAGCCGCGCTCCAGGCGGCCGAGGACCAGCGGGCGGATGCCCTGCGGGTCACGGGCGGTGTAGAGGGTTCCCTCGTCCATGAAGACCAGCGAGAAGGCGCCCTTGACCTGCGGGAGGACCTTGGCGGCCGACTCCTCGATGGTCAGGGGCTTGCCCTCGTCGTCGGTCTGGCCGGCGAGGAGGGCGGTCACCAGGTCGGTGTCGTTGGTGGCCGCCACCTGGGTGGCGCGGCCGTCCTGACGGGGGAGGTCGGCGACCATCTCGGCGAGCTCGGCGGTGTTCACCAGGTTGCCGTTGTGACCCAGGGCAATGGAGCCGTGGGCGGTCGCCCGGAAGGTGGGCTGAGCGTTCTCCCAGACGGACGCTCCGGTGGTCGAATAGCGGGCGTGACCGACCGCGATATGACCCTGGAGGGATCCGAGGGAGGTTTCGTCGAAGACCTGGGAAACGAGGCCCATGTCCTTGAAGACGAGGATCTGGGAACCGTTGCTCACAGCGATTCCCGCGGACTCTTGTCCGCGGTGCTGCAGCGCATACAGTCCGAAGTAGGTGAGCTTGGCGACCTCTTCACCCGGAGCCCAGACACCGAAGACGCCGCAAGCGTCCTGGGGGCCCTTCTCGCCGGGGAGCAGGTCGTGGTTGAGTCGTCCATCACCACGAGGCACGTCCCCGAGTGTAGGCGAGATCGACCACTGGTCCGAATTGGGGAGGGCCGGGAAATGTCACAGCACAGAGGGTGACCGGACGCCTCCGTCTCGCCATTCGATCTTTTGTTGACACCTACGAGGGAATTCGTACAGGCTCTCGCCCCATGCAGCCCCTCGGTGACCGTGCCGTCACCCTCGTCGAGCGCCGACACGTGGACCTGGTCCGTGTCGCGAGCGCCATGTGTCGTTGCTGCGCGTAGCCACAACTCTTCCTCCCTTTTCCTGATTTCGCTCCGCCGTGCCCCGCCCCGCCGTGCCGCGCGCCGTCCCGTGCGCGCCCGGGCCGAGGGCCGCCGAGCCTTGTCCTGGAGTATTCGTGTCTTCGTACAACAGCAAGCTGTCCCGTCGTGCCTTCGGGGGCGCCGTCGGAGCGACCGCGGCGACCGCCGCCGTGGGGCTGGGCGCCGGTCCGGCGCAGGCCGCGGAGGGCCCCGGAGGGGGTCCCCAGGAGCGTGAGTTCCGGGCCGCGAGCGGCCGCGGCTCGCGCCGCCCCAACATCCTGTTCATCCTGGGCGACGACCTGGGGTGGGCCGACCTGTCCTCGTACGGCTCCCCGCACATCAAGACCCCGAACCTGGACCGGCTCGCCCGCCAGGGCGTCCGGTTCACCGACGCCTACGCGGGCTCGGCGACCTGCTCCCCGACCCGGTTCAGCCTCTACACCGGGCGCTACCCGGCCCGTACCAAGGGCGGGCTGGCCGAGCCGATCGCGGACCGGACGGTGGGCCTGGACCCGACGCACCCGACGCTGGCCTCGCTGCTGCGCGACGCCGGGTACGCCACCGCGCTGATCGGCAAGTGGCACGCGGGCTACCTGCCGGACTACGGCCCGACCAAATCGGGCTGGGACGAGTTCTTCGGGAACTTCGGCGGGGCCCTGGAGTACTACTCCAAGCTGGGCCTGGCCGGCGAGTACGACCTGTACGAGGGCGACGCCGAGTACAAGGACCTGCGCTACTACACGCGGATCATCACGGAGCGGGCGAGCGAGTACGTCTCCCGCGACCACCACGGCAAGCCGTGGCTGCTGAACCTGAACTTCACCACCCCGCACTGGCCGTGGATCGCCGACGGGGACACCGCGCAGAGCGCCGAGATCGTCCGGCGGATCAAGGCGGGCGACGCGCGGGCGCTGTGGCACCAGGACGGCGGCTCCGTGGAGAAGTACAAGCAGATGGTCGAGGACCTGGACCGTTCGGTGGGCCGGGTGCTGGACGCCCTGAAGCGCTCGGGGCAGGAGGAGGACACCCTGGTCGTCTTCGGCAGCGACAACGGCGGCGAGCGCTTCTCGTACAACTGGCCGCTCTCGGGCAACAAGGCCTCCCTCCAGGAGGGCGGCATCCGGGTCCCGAACATCCTGCGCTGGCCCGCCCGGATCGACGGCGGCCAGGTCAGCCGGGTCCCGCTGTTCAGCCCGGACTGGACGGCGACCCTGCTGGAGGTGGCCGGGACCCGGCCGCACCGGGCCTACCCGCTGGACGGGGTGAGCCTGGCCGGGTACCTGCTGCGCGGGGAGACGCCGGCCGAGCGGGACCTGTTCTGGCGGGTGCGCGGGGAGCGGGCGCTGCGGCGCGGGAACTGGAAGTACTACCGGGGCAAGTCCGGCCGCGACCAGCTGTTCGACCTGGCCGGGGACCTGCGCGAGCAGGCCGACCGGGCGGCGGCGGAACCGGCCCGGCTGGCGGAGCTGCGCACGGCCTGGGAGCGCACGGACGCCACGCTCCTGCCGTACCCGTCCTGAGCCGTCCCGCTCACTCGGCGGCGGAGCCCGCCTCGGCGGTCAGGCCCTGCCCGTCGGCGGCGGTGAGGGTGAGGGTGCGCCCCTGGACCTTCCAGGTGAGCGGTCCCGCGCCGAGCAGCCGGGTCATCGTCCGCTCGACCTCGCCGGCCGGTCCCTCGCAGGCCATGCGGGTGCTGGTGACCGGGCCGAAGGTGACGGTGGCCCCCTCGACGGCGGCCGGGGCGCTGAACCGGTTGCAGCCGAGGCTGCCGCCGGCGGTGCCGTCGGGGGCGAGGGTGAAGCGGGCCCGGCCGGCCGCCGCGGCGGGGACGGGGGCCCCGTCCAGGGCGGTCACGGTCCAGCCGGTCACGGTCAGCGGGGCGTCCGCTTCCGGGGGCGTGGAGGTGATCCGCCCGGTCACCGGCGGGCCGCTCCCGTCCTGCGGGGCCCCGGTGCAGCCGGTCAGCGCGGCCAGTACGAGGACCAGCCCTGCGGCGACGGGGCCGGCGGGGTGCCTGGGGATTCGCATGCCCCTGGGACGGGCCCGGGCAGGGTCCGGTTCCGCCTCAGCTCATCAGGGGCAGCAGCCCGGACAGGTCGGCCCGCTCGCCACTGGCGCGGACCGCGGCCGCGTCCAGGGCCTCGGGCCAGCCGGTGCGGCCGGTGGCGAGCCGGAGCCAGGTCAGCGGGTCGGTCTCGACGACGTTGGGCGGGGTGCCGCGGGTGTGCCGGGGGCCCTCGACGCACTGGACCACCGCGAACGGCGGGATCCGGACCTCCACCGAGCCGCCGGGCGCCTTCACCGCGAGGGCGTCGGCGAGCAGCCGGGTGCAGGCGGCCAGCGCCTGCCGGTCCAGGGGGATGTCCAGGCCGGTGGCCCGGTTCAGGTCGTCGGTGTGGACCACGAGCTCAACGGTCCGGGTGACCAGGAAGTCGGCGAGGGTCATGTCCCCGATCCACAGGTGCAGGACCCGGCTGCCGGGGCCGGCCTCCAGCGCCTCGGCCATCCGGGCGCCGGCCCGCTCGAACAGTTCCGGGACGGGGGCGCCGGTGAGGGTCTCCCGGGCGGCCTCCGAGATCTTCCCGGCGAGGGAGGCGGTGGCGAAGGGCCACTCGACGGCGCTCAGCTCGGCGACGGCGGCCGGCGGCCGGGCCAGCCCCGCGGCCAGCGAGTCCGCGATCCAGGCGACATGCCCGGCGAGCTCCCCGACGCTCCACTCCCCGACCCCACTGGGCCGAGCGAACTCCGCGTCCCCCAACTCCCGCACGGCCGAGGCGACATGCCCGAACTGGGCGGTGACGGCCGCACGGATCTTCGCCTGGTCGTAGGTACGCGTCTTCTTCTTCACGGGCGCCATGCCCCGACCCTACTGGGGGAGGCCGAGCCCGGTGCAGCCCCGACGTGCGGCGGCTTCCGCGGCGTAGGCCTTGAACAGCTCGGCCGTACGGCCGCCCAGTGCCCTGTCGTATCCCGGGGCGATGTCCATCGTGAAGACGGCGGGCCGACCCGAGCACACGGCGGAGGCGTACAGGACGTGACCGTCCCGTCCCGCGCCCCGCAGGATGACGGGGCGGGCGTCGTCCTGTGCGCCGCGTGCGCCGATCACGGTCGCCTCGGCGTCGTCGCCGAAGTAGGACTGGGTGTGTATCCACCACGGACGCGACATCAGTACGTCGCCCAGGTCGTCGTCTCCCCGTTCGTCGCGGCTCAGCTGCGGGAAGCTTCGCCGGACGCCGTCCGGGCTCATCGCCAGCACACAGGATTCGCCGCGGCTCGCGACGGCGGTCGGCGCGCCGGCAGACCGGTCGGGCAGCCTCCGGCGATCCGCGCCGCCCTGCAGGAGTGAGGCGTACCAGCCGCATGTACCCCGGCCCTCCTCGGCCCGGCCGAGGTCGAGGGAGGGCTTGGTGAGCCGGGCGGCCAGCTCCGGCAGCGCGGCCCGGCAGCCCAGCCGCCGCGCGGCGTCCGCAGCCGCGCCACGGGCCATCCGGGCCAGTGCCCGCAGGTCGGCGTCCGTCGGCTCTTCCTCGTACGCTCCGGCAGCCGTGACCAGCACCGATGTCGGGGAGGTCGCGGCCGGTGCCTCGCAGCGGGCCGTGACGGTGACGCTCCTGCGCCCGTGGTCGCCGAGCCGGCCGTCACCCAGCGGGGTCCGGCCGGCGTGGTCCACCCGCGCGGTGGCGTCCTCGTCCGTGCGGAAGTGCCTCTCGCCGAACGGTGCGTCGTCGACGCCGATCTCGTGCAGGTAGGGCGGCCCCTGCTGCGGCAGGGGGTGGACGGTGAGGGAGAAGTGGCCCGAGCGTTCCGTCCGGCCGTCCGTCTCACGGACCCTGTCGAAACCGCACGTGCCGGGCACGCGGCCCAGTTCGAGGCGGTGCCCACGCCATGCGGGTTCCACCCGGTCGGTGCCGCCGTTCAGGCCCAGGACGGCGGCCGGGTCCACCAACCCGTCGCAGCCCGCCTCGATGGCCGCCCGGCTCCCCCGGCGGTCCTGCCACTTCTGCCAGGAGCCGTGCAGCGACCATCCGCTCAGCACGATCCCGGCGGCGCAGACCGCGCACAGGAGCGCGTTCCACCGGTTACGCCACGGCCCCCGGTCCGGCAGGATCTGCACATGGTGCCCCTCGAACCGTCCGGAAGCACCAGGTAAGGGATCGAACACCGGGCCCCCTCGTTCACGCTGCGACGAGCACAGGCTACCGACGGCGGAACGCGCCGAGGCCCCGTCCGCGGAACGCGGGCGGGGCCTCGGGCAGCCGGGGGCGGGATCAGGCCAGGAGGGACGGGATCGTGGCCTCGTGGGCCTTGCGGAGTTCCGTCAGGGGGAGGGTGAACTCGCCCTGGATCTCGATCTCCTCGCCGTCCACCACGCCGATGCGCGTGGCCGGCAGGCCCCGCGCGCCGCACATGTCGGTGAAGCGGAGCTCCTCGCTGCGCGGGACCGACACGATGGCGCGGCCCGCGGACTCGGAGAACAGGAAGGTGAACGCGTCCAGGCCCTCCGGGACGACGATCCGCGCGCCGTTGCCGCCCTTGAGGCAGGACTCGGTGAGCGCCTGGATCACTCCGCCGTCGGACAGGTCGTGCGCCGCGTCGACCATGCCGTCGCGGGAGGCGGAGATCAGGATCTCGCCGAGCAGCTTCTCGCGGCCCAGGTCCACCTTGGGCGGCATGCCGCCGAGGTGGTTGTGGACGACCTGGGACCAGGCCGAGCCGCCGAACTCCTCGGCGGTGTCGCCCAGCAGGTACAGCAGCTGGCCGGCCTCCGCGAACGCCATCGGCGTGCGGCGGTTGACGTCGTCGATGACGCCGAGGACCGCCACGACCGGGGTCGGGTGGATCGCGACGTCGCCCGTCTGGTTGTAGAGGGAGACGTTGCCGCCGGTCACCGGGGTGCCCAGCTCCAGGCAGCCGTCCGCGAGACCGCGGCAGGCCTCGGCGAACTGCCACATGACGTCCGGGTCCTCGGGGGAGCCGAAGTTCAGGCAGTCGGAGATCGCGAGCGGCTTGGCGCCGGTCGCGGCCACGTTGCGGTACGACTCGGCCAGCGCCAGCTGCGCGCCCGTGTACGGGTCGAGCTTCGCGTAGCGGCCGTTGCCGTCGGTGGACATGGCGACGCCGAGGTTGGACTCCTCGTCGATGCGGACCATGCCCGCGTCCTCGGGCTGCGACAGGACGGTGTTGCCCTGCACGAAGCGGTCGTACTGGTCGGTGACCCAGGACTTCGACGCCTGGTTCGGGGAGGAGACCAGGGCCAGGACCTGCGCGCGGAGCTCCTCGGAGGTCTGCGGGCGGGGCAGCAGGCCCGCGTCGTCGGCCTGGAGGGCGTCCTGCCAGGAGGGACGGGCGTACGGGCGCTGGTAGACCGGGCCCTCGTGGGCGACGGTGCCCGGGGGCACGTCCACGATCTGCTCGCCGTGCCAGAAGATCTCCAGGCGCTCGCCGTCGGTCACCTCACCGATGACGGTGGCGATGACGTCCCACTTCTCGCAGATCTCCATGAAGCGGTCGACGTGCTGCGGCTCGACGATCGCGCACATGCGCTCCTGCGACTCGCTCATGAGGATCTCCTCGGGCGAGAGCGTCGCGTCGCGCAGCGGCACGGTGTCCAGCTCGACGCGCATGCCGCCGGAGCCGGCCGAGGCCAGCTCGGAGGTGGCGCAGGAGAGCCCGGCGCCGCCGAGGTCCTGGATGCCGGCGACCAGCTTCTCCTTGAAGATCTCCAGGGTGCACTCGATGAGGAGCTTCTCCTGGAAGGGGTCGCCGACCTGGACGGCGGGGCGCTTGGTGGGCTTCGTGTCGTCGAAGGTCTCGGACGCGAGGACCGAGACGCCGCCGATGCCGTCGCCGCCGGTGCGGGCGCCGTAGAGGATGACCTTGTTGCCGGGGCCGGAGGCCTTGGCGAGGTGGATGTCCTCGTGCTTCATCACGCCGATGCAGCCGGCGTTGACCAGCGGGTTGCCCTGGTAGCACTCGTCGAAGACGACCTCGCCGCCGATGTTCGGCAGGCCCAGGCAGTTGCCGTAGCCGCCGATGCCCGCGACGACGCCCGGCAGGACGCGCTTGGTGTCGGGGTGGTCGGCGGCGCCGAAGCGCAGCGGGTCCACGACGGCGACCGGGCGGGCGCCCATCGCGAGGATGTCGCGGACGATGCCACCGATGCCGGTGGCCGCGCCCTGGTAGGGCTCGATGTACGAGGGGTGGTTGTGCGACTCGACCTTGAAGGTCACCGCGTAGCCCTGGCCGACGTCGACGACGCCGGCGTTCTCGCCGATGCCGACGAGCATGGCGTCGTTCTTGGGGGCCTTCTTGCCGAACTGGGCGAGGTGGACCTTGCTGCTCTTGTACGAGCAGTGCTCGGACCACATGACCGAGTACATGGCCAGCTCGGCGCCGGTGGGACGGCGGCCGAGGATCTCGCGGATCCGGGCGTACTCGTCCTCCTTGAGGCCGAGTTCCTTCCAGGGCTGGGAGGCGTCCGGGGTCTCGGTGGCGTTCTTTACGGTGTCGAGGCTCATGCGCTGACCAGCTTCTTCAGGACCGACGTGAAGAACGGGAGGCCGTCGGTGCGGCCGGTCCCGACCAGCGGCTCGACCGCGTGCTCGGGGTGCGGCATGAGGCCGACGACGTTGCCCGCGGCGTTGGTGATGCCGGCGATGTCGCGCAGCGAGCCGTTCGGGTTGACGTCGAGGTACCGGAAGGCCACTCGGCCTTCGGCCTCCAGTTCGTCGAGCACGCGCTCGTCGGCGACGTACCGGCCGTCCATGTTCTTGAGCGGGACCGAGATCTCCTGGCCGGCGGTGTAGTCGCCGGTCCACGCGGTGTCCGCGTTCTCCACCCGCAGCTTCTGGTCGCGGCAGATGAAGTGGAGGTGGTTGTTGCGGAGCATCGCCCCCGGCAGCAGGTGGGCCTCGGTGAGGACCTGGAAGCCGTTGCAGATGCCGAGGACCGGCATGCCGCCCTTGGCCTGCTCGATGATGGTCTCCATCACCGGCGAGAACCGGGAGATGGCTCCGGCGCGCAGGTAGTCCCCGTAGGAGAAGCCGCCCGCGAGGACGACCGCGTCGACCTGGTGCAGGTCCTTGTCGCGGTGCCACAGCGAGACCGGCTCGGCCCCCGCGAGGCGGACGGCGCGCAGCGAGTCACGGTCGTCGAGCGTTCCGGGGAACGTGACGACACCGATGCGAGTGGTCACCGTCAGGCCTCGACCTTCACGGTGAAGTCTTCGATGACGGTGTTGGCGAGGAACGTTTCGGCCATCTTGTGGATGCGGTCGAGGGCGGCCTGGTCGACCGGTCCCTCCACTTCCAGTTCGAAGCGCTTCCCCTGGCGGACGTCGGCGATCCCCTCGAAGCCCAGGCGCGGCAGTGCACGCTGCACCGCCTGGCCCTGGGGGTCGAGGATCTCCGGCTTGAGCATGACGTCGACTACGACGCGTGCCACTGGCACTCCCGATGAGGTGGTTGGTGCAAGGCGGTTCCCTCAGCGTACCCGGCCGAAATTTCTACGCGGGTAGATATCGGGCGGGGGTGAGCCGGGCGGGGTTCCGGCTTCACCAACGCTTCGCAAAATCCACCGGAAAACCACTCGCCCGGCATTGCGGCGGGACACGCGGGAGGAATTAACTGGGCTTCGCAATTCAATGGGAATCGCGGTACAAAGGAATCAGCCGGGATTCCTACGGTTTGACGTATTCCACCGAAACATCCACACAGGCGACATCACCGCACGTCAGCGCGCGGCGAGGCGCACGAAGGGACCGATATCCGTGGCGCAGCGCGTAGTAGTCACGATCTCCGACGACCTCGACGGCGGGGAAGCGTCGGAAACGGTCACGTTCGCCCTGGACGGTAAGTCCTACGAGATCGACCTCAATGTGGCGAACGCAAAGAAACTGCGGAAGGGCCTGGCCCCCTTCGTGGCCGCCGGCCGCCGCCAGTCCCGCTCGGGCAAGGCCTTCAAGCACACCGCCGTCGCCCCCGACCCGGCCGTCGTCCGGGCCTGGGCGCGCTCCAACGGTCACGACGTGCCCCCGCGCGGGCGCATCCCGAAGGCGGTCTACGCGGCCTACAACGAAGCCCACTGACCCCGGATTTGCCATGCACCCCCTCCGATCGGCTAGTGTGTGGATCACGCCGAGGGGCCAGGCCGGAAGGCCGGGAACCGAAGTCGTGCGGGTGTAGTTCAGTAGCAGAACACCCCCCTTCCAGGGGGGAGGCGCAGTGTGCAATCCCTGTCACCCGCTCTGCATCGCTTTACCGACCACGGTCGTGGATCAGGTAGAGTGAGGCACACAGCCAACGGCTCTCGGGTCGTAGCTGGGTATGCGGACGTAGCTCAGTTGGTAGAGCACCACCTTGCCAAGGTGGATGTCGCGCGTTCGAGTCGCGTCGTCCGCTCAGATGACAAAGGCCCCGATCTCTGATCGGGGCCTTTGTCGTTGTCGTTGTGTCGTGGCTCACCCGCGATGACAAATGTCATCGGTGGCCGTGACAGCGCGCACTGCTCCCCCGCCCGGCCCGCCGGGAGGCTTGGGGCATGACCACCGACACAGTGATCCGGGCCGAAGGGCTCCGCCGCGGCTACTCCGGCGGCTTCGAGGCCGTGCGCGGCGTCAGCTTCTCCGTGGCCCGCGGCGAGGTCTTCGCCCTCCTCGGCACCAACGGCGCCGGCAAGACCTCCACCGTCGAACTGCTCGAGGGGCTCGCCGCCCCCACCGGCGGCGAGGTCCGCGTGTTCGGGCTCGACCCGTACGCCCGCCGCTCCGAGGTCCGCCCGCGCACCGGGGTCATGCTCCAGGAGGGCGGCTTCCCCTCCGACCTGACCGTCGCCGAGACCCTGCGCATGTGGGGCGGCGTCACCACCGGCGCCCGCCCGGCCGCGGAGGTGCTGGAGCTGGTCGGACTGGCCGCGCGGGCCGC
This sequence comes from Streptomyces sp. NPDC001594, assembly GCF_042893675.1. Taxonomy (NCBI): domain Bacteria; kingdom Bacillati; phylum Actinomycetota; class Actinomycetes; order Kitasatosporales; family Streptomycetaceae; genus Streptomyces; species Streptomyces sp. NPDC001594. The sequence goes on from NZ_JBIAVB010000029.1 coordinate 58,747, forward strand.
GGTACGGGTCAAGCAGCTGTCCGGCGGCGAGCGGCGGCGCCTGGACCTGGCGCTGGCCCTGCTCGGGCGGCCCGAGGTGCTGTTCCTCGACGAGCCGACCACCGGGATGGACCCCGAGGGCCGCCAGGACACCTGGGACCTCGTACGGGAACTGCGGGCCGGGGGCACCACCGTGCTGCTGACCACGCACTACCTGGAGGAGGCCGAATCCCTCGCGGACCGGCTCGCGATCATGCACGAGGGGGAGCTGGTGCTGACCGGCACCCCCGAGGAGGTCACCGCGACCCGGCCCTCCCGGATCCGCTTCACCCTGCCCGACCGGGTGCCCGCCGGGCGGCTGCCGCTCGCCCTGCACGCCGCCGCCGACGGCCCGCGCGTGGAGATCCGTACCGAGAGGCTGCAGGCCGACCTGACCGCGCTGCTGCGCTGGGCCGAGGACGCCGGGGTCGAACTGGGCGGCCTCGACGCCCGCCACGCCTCCCTGGAGGAGGCCTTCCTGGAGATCGCCCGCGGCCGCCGCGACACGGCCGACGACACGATGGCGGGGACCCGGTGAACGCGCCCACCCTGAACCCCGGCCGGCTCGCCGCGCTGGGCCGGTCCGAACTGACCCTGCTGGTCCGCAACCGGGCCACCCTCAGCGTGGCCGTGCTGATGCCCGCGGCGACGCTCCTCGTCCTGCGCACCGTCGTCGGCGGCGACAGCACGGCCGCGGTCGCCGAGGCCACCCTCATCGGGGGCATCGGCATGGTGCTGCTCCTCGTCGTCTACATGAACCTGGTCTCGGCCTACGTCGCCCGCCGCGAGGAGCTCGTCCTCAAGCGGCTGCGCACGGGCGAGGCCGGCGACCTGGAGATCCTCACCGGTACCGCGCTGCCCGCTGCGGTGATCGCCCTCGCCCAGATCGCCGCCCTCGCGGTGGCCGGGGCGGCGGTCCTGGGCGCGCCGCTGCCGCGGAACCCGTTGCCGCTGCTGGCGGGGGTCCTCGCCGCCCTTCCGCTGCTCGCCGGGATGGCCGCCCTGACCAGCGCCTTCACCCGGAACGTGGAGACCGCCGGGCTGACGACGCTGCCGCTGTTCCTGCTGACGGCGCTCGGCTCGGGAGTGTTCACGGCACCGGACGCCCTGCCCGACACCGTGGCCTCGGTGTGCGAACTGCTGCCGCTGAGCGGGGTGATGGCCCTCGTACGGGCCGGCTGGAGCGGGGGGAGCGGCTGGTACGAGCTGCTGGGGGCCGCGCTCACCACGCTGGCCTGGATCATGGTCACCGTGTTTGCTGTCCAGCGGCGGTTCCGCTGGGAACCGCGCCGTTAGGCAGAGGGAAGATCCGGGGGGACGGGGCCGTGTCGAAGCTGACCGGGTGGTGGAAGAACCGCAGTAGCGCGGGCAAGGTCGAGGTGTACACGCGCTGGTCGTTCCACTTCTTCGTGCTCGTGGAGATCGGCTCCTTCGGGTCCATGGCCTTCACGGTCCCCGACCCGGCCTCCCCCGGGCCGTCGGCCGTGGCGGTGGCCGCCTTCCTGGTGGTCTGCGCGCACTCCGTCCTCGTCGGGTACCTCTCCTCCAGGGCCCTCGACGGGGTGACCGGCCGCCGCGAACGGCCCGTGCGCCTCTCGCTGGTGGCCTCCGCCCTCACGGCCGCGGTCGTCGTCCTCTTCCTGTGCCTGCGCAGGTTCGGGGTGATGGAAGCGACCGTGGCGCCCGGACTGGTGCTCGGGGTGAGCTGCTTCGGCTGCGGGTCGCTCGTGCTGACCCTGGAGAAGGCCCGCCACATGGCGTACGTGCCCCTGGCCGCCGCGGCCGGGACGGCGGCGGTCGTCGGCGCGCTGGGCCTGCCGCCGACGGAGGCCCTCGGGTACTTCGTCGGGATGCTGCTGACCTGTGCCTTCCTCGCCTTCACCTGCGGTTTCTCCGGCTGGCTGCTGCGCACCGTCTACGAGCTCGACCACGCCCGGGAGCTCCAGGCCCGGCTGGCCGTGGCGGAGGAGCGGCTGCGGTTCGGGCGGGACCTGCACGACGTGATGGGCCGCAACCTGGCCGTCATCGCGCTCAAGAGCGAGCTCGCGGTGCGGCTGGCGCGGCGCGAACGCCCCGAGGCCGTGGACCAGATGATCGAGGTGCAGCGGATCGCGCGCGAGTCGCAGATGGAGGTGCGCGACGTGGTGCGCGGCTACCGGGAGGCGGACCTCGCGGTCGAGCTGGAGGGCGCCCGCGGGGTGCTCAGCGCCGCCGGCATGGACTGCCGCGTCGAGTTCGCCACGGCCGCCCGGGAGCTGCCGGCCGAGGTGCAGTCCGCGCTCGGCTGGGTGGTCCGCGAGGCGACCACGAACGTACTGCGGCACGGGGACGCCCGCAGCTGCCTGATCCGGCTGACGGACCGGGAGGCCTCGGGCACCCTGACGCTGCTGGTGGAGAACGACGGGGTGGCCGAGGCCCCCGCCGGACCGCCCGGATCCGGGCTCGCGGGGCTGCGGGAGCGGCTCGCGGCCGTGGACGGGACCCTGCACGCGGGGCCGGCCGGCGGCGGCCGGTTCCGGCTGCGGGCCGAGATACCGCTGGACGCACGAGGAGTGGAGGTGCGGGCGTGAACCCCGTACGGGTACTGCTGGCCGACGACGAACACCTGATCCGGGGCGCGCTGGCCGCCCTGCTGGGCCTGGAGGACGACCTCGCCGTCGTCGCCGAGGCGGCCTCCGGGCCCGAGGCCCTGGCCATGGCGCGGGCGCACCGGCCGGACGTGGCGGTGCTGGACCTCCAGATGCCGGGGGCGGACGGTGTGAGCGTCGCCACGTCACTGCGGGCCGAACTGCCCGACTGCAAGGTCATGATCGTGACCAGCCACGGCCGCCCCGGGCACCTGAAGCGGGCCCTCGCGGCGGGGGTGCGGGCCTTCGCGCCGAAGACGGTCTCGGCGCAGCGGCTGGCCGAGCTTATCCGTACCGTGCACGCCGGAGGCCGTTACGTGGACCCGGAGTTGGCGGCCGACGCGATCAGCGCGGGCGACTCGCCGCTGACGGCCCGTGAGGCCGAGGTGCTGGAACTCGCGGCCGACGGGGCGCCCATCGCGGAGATCGCGGAACGGGCCTCGCTGTCGCAGGGGACCGTACGGAACTACCTGTCCTCGGCGGCGACGAAGCTGGGCGCCGAGAACCGGCACACCGCGGTGCGTCTCGCCCGGTCCCGGGGTTGGGTATAGTAGTTCTCGCGCTACGGCGCACAGGCGGACATAGCTCAGTTGGTAGAGCACCACCTTGCCAAGGTGGATGTCGCGCGTTCGAGTCGCGTTGTCCGCTCAGCGAACGAAGGCCCCGATCGGTTGATCGGGGCCTTCGTCGTGTCAGCTCCAGGCCTGGCCGGTCAGGCGCTCGTAGGCCTCGACGTACTTGGCGCGGGTCTGCGCCACGACCTCCTGCGGCAGGACCGGCGGCGGGAGCTCGCCCTTGGAGTCCCAGCCGGAGGCCGGGGAGGCCAGCCAGTCGCGGACGTACTGCTTGTCGAACGAGGGCTGCGTGCGGCCCGGCTGCCACAGGTCGGCGGGCCAGAAGCGGGACGAGTCCGGGGTGAGGACCTCGTCGGCGGCGACGAGCGTGCCGTCCCCGTCGAAGCCGAACTCGAACTTGGTGTCCGCGAGGATGATGCCGCGCTCGCGGGCGATGTCGCGGGCCCGCCCGTACACGGCGAGGGTGGTCTGGCGCAGCAGCGCCGCCGTCTCGGCGCCGGTGGTGCGGGCGACCTCCTCGTAGGAGACGTTCTCGTCGTGGTCGCCGACCTCGGCCTTGGCGGCCGGGGTGAAGATCGGGGCGGGCAGCTCGGAGCCGTCCACCAGGCCCTCGGGGAGGGCGAGTCCGCAGACGGTGCGGGACTGGACGTACTCCTTGAGGCCGGAGCCGGTGAGGTAGCCGCGGGCCACGCACTCGACCGGGACCATGTCGAGGCTCTTGCAGACCAGCGTGCGGCCCGCCCAGTCGGCGGGGGCGCCGGCGGGCAGGTCGGTGCTGATGACGTGGTTCGGGACCAGGTCCTGAAGCTGCTCGAACCACCAGAGGGAGAGCTGCGTGAGGATGCGGCCCTTCTCCGGGATCTCGGTGGGCAGCACCCAGTCGGCGGCGGAGATGCGGTCGCTGGCGACCATGACGAGGTTGCCGTCCTCACCGCGGTAGAGGTCGCGGACCTTGCCGGTGTGGAGGTGGACGAGGCCGGGCACCTGCACGGGCTCGGGCTTTTCGACGAATCCGGGCACGGGGTCTCCCTGTGGTTCTGTACGAGCGCGGGGCGCGGCACCATTCTCCCGCACGGGGCGCCGTGCCCGGGGCAGGGGGGTGCGCCGGGGCGGGGCGGGGGCCCGGCGGGGGTCAGTCGCGCTTGCAGATCCGGTCGAGGAGGTTGGCCGTGGCCTTCTGGATCCGTTCGTCCACGTGCCCGGGGCGGTCCAGGGCGGGGGACCAGGCGAAGGTGCCGGAGGCGAAGACGAGGGCGCCGCTGGGGGCCCGGTAGAGGGAGGTCTCCTGGTGGCGCTTGGCGCCCTCGCCGTCGAGGTAGGGGGAGTGGGCGAGCAGGATCCGGTCCTGGTGCTCGGGGAGCTGGGTGCGCGGGAAGTACCGGTCGGCCTCGCCCGCCACCAGGCCGTCGAGCTCGTCGTTCTCGGCGGCGCCGGTGGAGTCCCAGAGCCAGTGCGTGGCGTTGCGGACGATCAGGGGCGCGGGCTCCGGGACGCGGCCCGCGTACTGGATGCCGAGCAGCTGCTGCTCCGGGCGGTCGACCTCGCGCCAGAGGCTGGGGCGGCCGGGGCCGCGGCGTTTTCGGCAGGTCAGGAGCCGGTCGGGCACCCCGGAGGGGGAGGGGGCCAGTTCGACCTGCCAGTACATGGTGTTGGCGGAGAGGAAGACGAGGGAGGTGCCGTGGTCGCGGGCGCGTTCGACGGTGCGGCGCATGGGGAGCGACCAGTACTCGTCGTGGCCGGGGAAGACCAGGCCCCGGTAGCGGGTGGGGTCGACGCGGCCGGCGTGCAGGTCGCGGGTGTCGGCGTAGGCGAGGTCGTAGCCGTAGCGCTCGGCCCAGCGGATGAAGTCGTAGGCGTGGCCGACGTGCAGGGGCAGGCCGGCGCCCGCGTACGGGCGGTCGAAGGAGACCGTGATGGCCGCGTCCTGCTCGCCGAGGAGCCGGCCCTCCTCGTCCCAGGCGTGGTAGAGGCTGGCGCCGGTGCGGCCGTCCTCGGGGTAGAGGTTGTAGGCCTGCCAGGTGATGTCGGGGAGCAGGAGCAGGAGGTCGGCGGGGTGGTCGTCGCGGACCGTGAAGGGGATGTGGGAGCGGTAGCCGTCGGCGGTGGTGAGCACGGCCACGTAGGCGCCGATGCTCCAGTAGGAGGGGACCTGGAGCCGCCAGGACTGCCACCAGTGGTGGCAGGAGACCGTGCGGTCGGCGGTGAGCGGGGGCGGCTGGACGATGCCGGAGAGCCGGGGGCTGGTGGTGATCTTCGAGGCGCCGTCGCCGCCGTAGTGGCCGATGCGGTAGACGTCGACCTGGAACTGCTGGGGCGGGTCGACGGTGATGTGGAAGTCGATGGCCTCGCCCGGGGCGACGGCTCCGGTGGAGGTGAAGCCCTTGATCTGCCGGTGCACGTCGTCGGCGGTCCGGGGGCCGCCGCCCCGGCCGGGGGTGGTCTGTCCGGGGGCCAGGGCGGGGTCCACGTACCAGGGGACGACCTGGCCGGTGTCGCCGAAGTACACCTCGCTGCCCCGGAACCAGGGCAGTGGGCCCTGGCCGAAGGGATCGTTCACCGCGTGCGCGAGCGCACCCGATTCCCAGCGCCGGATCTGGTCCGCACCCATTCCGCTCCCCTCCCTCGCGCCCCCGAACGCGTCTGTCGAACACGGTGGCGCGAGGCGGGATTCGGACACCCGCGTCGCGACCGGTCCCAGCACATCACATAACGCACTCACTCCGTCACCGTTCGTCGCGAATTGACGGGAACGGAACCTGAGACGCCGCTTCGTGTGGCGGGACGGGGTGGCGCCGGGGTGGCCCGGGGGTGGCGCTTCCGCCCTGGCCAGCGGGGGCCGCGTACGGGTGGGCCCGCGGTGGCTCAGACCAGGCGGACGGGCTTCTCCGGGCGGACGCCCAGTTCCGCGAGCAGGTCGCGCAGGGGGGCCGGGTCTCCGTCCTCGACGAGGGAGAGGACCCGGGGGGCCAGGTCCACCCGGCGCTCGCCGCCGACCAGCAGGACCGGGCCGTCCAGCCAGTCCAGGCCGGGGCCGGCGCCCGCCGAGTCCACGGCCGCACAGCAGACCAGGGCCGTGACGTGGTCGGCGAGCAGGTCCCGGCCGCTGCGCGGGGGCTGGAGCGGGAACAGGGGGAGGGTGTCGGCGCCCCGGCCGGGGCCGGCCCGGTGCGGGCCGGCGGTACGTTCCTCCCGCGCGAGGTCCCCGCTGAGCCGCCCGGCCAGGGCCTCCCCGGCGGCCCCGTCACCGGCGGGGTCCGTGAGGTAGCCGAGCACGCGCTCCAGCGTCGGCCCGCCGAAGGCGTCGCGGCCCGGCTCGGGGACGGGCGGGGCGCCTTCGGCCCCGGGCGGCGCGGTCGTGGCCCGGGCCGTACCCCGGGGGGCGGCCTGCGGGGTGGGCGGAGCCACGGACTCCGGCGCGGGGGCACCGGGCGCGGTGGCGGCTTCGGCGCGGGCCGCCGTCATGGCCGGCGCCGACGGAGCGGGCCGGCCGGCCGCGCGGGGCGCCTGCCGCTCGCTCGGGGCGGGGGCCTCGGCCCGGGCGCCGGCCAGCGCCGCCGCCGAGGCGGGGGGCGGCTCGCTCCCCGAGGGGACGGCGAGGGCGTCCAGGGCCGCGTGCAGGCGGGCCGCCTCCACGCGCCACTTGCGGTCGACGACCTCCTGCGGGTAGGCCGCCCAGTCCACCGGCGACCACTGCGGCCCCGCCTCCGCCGGGCCGCCGTGGAACAGCCGGGCCGCCAGCAGCGAGGCGGCCTCGTCGATCAGCCCGGGCTGCTCCAGTAGATCGCAGGCGGGGCGCTCGCCGAGCCGGGAGGCGAAACCGTCGGCCAGCCGGTCGCGCCGGGACAGCTCGGTCAGGGCGGAGACCACCCCGGTGTCCAGGTGCGCGGGCCAGCGGCCCATCCGCCAGGCGGGCAGCGCGACCCGGGTCAGCAGCCGGTCCCAGCCCGCGTAGGCGAGGCCGACCTGCTCCTGGGCGGCGGTGCGCATCGCCTGGTCCACACCCTGTGCACGCTCGGAGGCCGCGGCGGCCACCCCGCGCTCCATCTCGGCGGCGTCCGCCCCGCACAGCCGCAGCAGCAGCCGCGCGGGCCGGCCGACGAGCCAGCCCAGGCCGGGCCGCCCGCCCACGTCCGCCGCCGCGTCCAGCCCCCGCACGAAGCCGCGGGCGTCGGCTATGTCCGGGTGCGCGGAGGGGCCCGTACCGGCGACGACCGGCGCCAGGAGGGCGCGCAGCTCCGCGACCCGCATCCACCACAGGAACGGCGAGCCGATCACCAGCACCGGCGCCGCGCCGGGCCGCGACTCGGGGCCGTCGGATATGCCCGCGCGGCGGTGCGCCCCGTGACTGCGGTCCTCCAGCCAGCTGTCGCAGTCCGGGGTCAGGGCTATCGCGGACGGGGCGGGGACGCCCATCCGGTCGGCCAGGTCCCGTACGAGCCGGTACAGGTCGGGCGCCGCGGCCTCGGGCAGCGGCACGGTGGGCGTCACGGCGGGGCCCGCCCGCAGCACCACGGCACCGAAGATCCCGCCCGCCAGCAGCACCAGCGCGGCCACCGCGCAGACGGCCAGCGTCACGGCCGGCCAGGGGTCGCCGGCCAGCCGGCCCGTCATCCGGGCGGTGACCAGGACCACCGCGAGGGCGGCGGGCAGCAGCACGGCGGCCAGCGCCCTGCTGCGGACCCGCAGCACCGCGAGGGCCAGGGAACGCGCGGACGGCACGCCCACTTCTGCGATCGAACCGGTTCCGGACACGGCCGGACCTCACCCCCTCTGCCCTGCGGCGGCTTTGCTCACTCCCCCACTGTGACACCCGCCACTGACATCGCAATGCCGGTGGGCCATGTGCCGGAATGCTTGCGCCGCACCCTAGTTGGAGCGCACGCGGCCGTCAGGCGGACAAGGGGACCATCACCCGATGGAATGGCTTTGGGCAAAGGTGGATGCGCTCGAGCGCCACTGGAGGCAGGCGCACGCGGGCGCACGCGAGGGCCCGGTGCGCGCCCTCGCGCCCCGGGCCCCCGGTCCTCACGGGCCTGCTGTCCAGCGGCAGGTCAGCGGCCCTCGGCCGCCTTCGCGGCGATGTCCGTACGGTGCTGGGAACCGTCGAGCCGGATCCGCGCGACGGCCTTATACGCCCTCTCGCGCGCCTGCGCCAGGTCCGTACCGGTCGCCGTCACGGACAGCACGCGACCGCCCGCGCTGACGACGGAGCCCCCCTCCTGCCGGGTCCCGGCGTGCAGCACGTAGGCCTCGGGGCCGTCCTCGGCGGCCACCTCGGCGAGCCCCTCGATCGGGTCGCCGGTGCGCGGGGTGCCGGGGTAGTTGTGCGAGGCGACCACCACCGTGACGGCGGCCTCGTCGCTCCAGGTCAGCGGCGGCAGCGTGTCCAGGGTGCCGTTCGCCGCGCCCAGCAGCACCGCCGCGAGCGGGGTGCGCAGCCGGGCGAGGACGACCTGGGTCTCGGGGTCGCCGAAGCGGGCGTTGAACTCGATCACCCGGGTGCCGCGGCTCGTGAGGGCGAGACCGGCGTAGAGCAGGCCGGAGAAGGGGGTGCCGCGGTGGCGGAGCTCGTCCACGGTCGGCTGGAGGACGGTCTCCAGGACCTCCTCGACCAGCTTCGGGTCGGCCCACGGGAGCGGGGAGTAGGCACCCATGCCGCCGGTGTTGGGCCCCTCGTCGCCGTCGAGCGCGCGCTTGAAGTCCTGCGCGGGCTGGAGCGGGAGCACGGTGACGCCGTCGGTGATGGCGAACAGGGAGACCTCGGGGCCGTCGAGGAACTCCTCGATGACGACCCGGTCGCAGCCGGCGGCGTGCGCCCGGGCGGCCTCGATGTCGTCGGTGACGACGACGCCCTTCCCGGCGGCGAGGCCGTCGTCCTTGACCACGTACGGGGCGCCGAAGGCGTCGAGGGCCGCGTCGACCTCCTCGGCGGTGGTGCAGACGTAGCTGCGGGCGGTCGGGACGCCGGCGGCGGCCATCACGTCCTTGGCGAAGGCCTTGGAGCCCTCCAGCCGCGCCGCCTCGCCGGACGGGCCGAAGACGGGGATACCGGCCGCGCGGACGGCGTCGCCGACCCCGGCGACCAGCGGTGCCTCCGGGCCGACGACGACCAGGTCGGCGCCGAGTTCCGTGGCGAGCGCGGCGACCGCGCGGCCGTCGAGGGCGTCGACCGGCCGCAGCTCCGCCACCTCGGCGATGCCGGCGTTGCCGGGGGCGCAGTACAGCGCGGAGACGTCGGGGTCGAGGGACAGAGAGCGGCACAGGGCGTGTTCGCGGGCGCCGCCGCCGATGACGAGGACCTTCACGCCGCCCAGGGTAGCCCGGACGGGGTGGCCGGTTTCGTGCGGCCACCCCAATACCGGCGGGCTACTCGTTCGTGTATTCCTCCACAACGGTCGCTCCGAGCTCGCGCACGATCAGGTCGTGTCCCGTCAGGGCGCTGTCGACGAGGTCGGGGTCGTCCGCCTCGGGCACGTCGTCCTCGGGGGCCACGGGCGGGGGTCCCTGCTGCACGGGCGGCTGGGGCGCGGCCGCCTGCGGGGACGGCGGCCGGGGCGCCTGCTGCTGCGGGGCGGGGGCCTGCGGAGCCTGCGGGGGCGGGCTGTGGGCGGGCGCCGGGGGCGGGCTGTAGGCCGGGGCGGCCGGGGCCCCGTACGCGGGCGCCGAGGGCGCGGGGCCCCCTCCGCCCACGACGGCGTCGATCTTCCAGTGCACCTGGAACTGCTCGGCGAGCACCGCCTTGAGCACGTCCTCGCTGCCGCTGCTCGCGAAGTTGTCGCGGGCCCCGGGGTTGGGGAAGCCGAGCTGCAGGGTGGTCCCGTCGAAGCCGGTGACCTGGGCGTTCTGGCTGAGCAGGATCCAGGTGAAGCGGCGGCGGTTCTTGACGGCCTCCAGCACGCCGGGCCACATCGCCTGCACCTGCCCGACCCCGGCCGCCATCTCGGCGGAGGGCGCGGCGGAACCGGCCGCGGCGGAACCGGCCGCGGCGGGCGCGGCCTGCGCGGGGGCGGGTGCGGGCGCGGGGGTGCGCGCGGGGCCGCCGCTGCCGGGCGCGGCGGCGGTGGGCCAGGCCCCGGCGGCGGGCGCGGCCGATGCGGCGGCGCCGGCACCGGGCCAGGCGCCGGGGGCGGAAGCGGCGGGGGCCGGAGTGGCGGCGGCGGGCGCGGAGGCCCCGGGCCACGCCCCGGGCGCCTGCGCGGGGGCACCGCTGCCCGGCTGGGCCGCGCCGGGCCAGGCACCGGCGGCGGGCGCCGGGGCGGCCGGAGCCTGCTCCGGAGCGGCGGCCTCGACGGGAGCCGGGGCGGCCGGAGCCTGCGCCGGGGCGGGCACCTGCGGCGGGGCGGCGGCCGGGGCCGGGGCGGGGGCGGGCTGCACCGGCCCGGAATCCGCCGCGGGACCCCGTACGGCGGCACGCGCGGCGGCGACCCCGCCCCCCGGACCGGCCGGGGCCATCCCGTGGACGTCGGGTCCGGGCACGTACCCCATCGCGACCGAACCGGCGGGCGGACCGCTGCGCTCCAGCCGGTCGAGGCGGGCCTGGACGGACCGCTCGTCGTCGAAGGCGGCCGGGAGCAGCACCCGGGCGCAGATCAGCTCCAGCTGGAGCCGCGGCGAGGTGGCCCCGCGCATCTCCGTGAGCCCGGCGTTGACCAGGTCGGCGGCGCGGCTGAGCTCGGCGGCGCCGAACACCGACGCCTGTGCCTGCATCCGCTCCACCACGTCGGCCGGGGCGTCGATGAGCCCCTTCTCCCCGGCGTCGGGCACGGCGGCCAGGATCACCAGGTCGCGCAGCCGCTCCAGCAGGTCGGCGACGAACCGGCGCGGGTCGTTCCCGCCCTCGACCACCCGGTCGACGACCTCGAAGGCCGCGGCCCCGTCCCCGGCGGCGAAGGCGTCCACGACGGAGTCCAGCAGCGAGCCCTCGGTGTAGCCGAGCAGGGAGGTGGCCATGGCATACGTCACACCCTCCTCACCCGCACCGGCGAGGAGCTGGTCCATGACGGACATCGAGTCACGCACGGAGCCCGCGCCGGCGCGCACGACGAGCGGCAGCACCCCGTCCTCGACCCGCGCCCCCTCGCGGCCGCACACCTCGCCGAGGTAGTCGCGCAGGGTGCCGGGCGGCACGAGCCGGAAGGGGTAGTGGTGCGTGCGCGAGCGGATGGTGCCGATGACCTTCTCGGGCTCGGTCGTCGCGAAGATGAACTTGAGGTGCTCCGGCGGCTCCTCGACCACCTTCAGCAGGGCGTTGAAGCCCGCCGAGGTGACCATGTGGGCCTCGTCGATGATGTAGATCTTGTACCGGCTGGACGCGGGCCCGAAGAAGGCCTTCTCGCGCAGGTCGCGGGCGTCGTCGACACCACCGTGCGAGGCGGCGTCGATCTCGATCACGTCGATCGACCCGGGGCCGTTGCGCGCCAGGTCCCGGCAGGACTGGCACTCGCCGCAGGGGTCGGGAGTGGGGCCCTGCTCACAGTTGAGGCAGCGGGCCAGGATGCGCGCGCTGGTCGTCTTCCCGCACCCGCGCGGCCCGCTGAACAGGTACGCGTGATTGACCCGGTTGTTCCGCAGGGCCTGCATCAGCGGGACAGTGACATGCTCCTGCCCGATGACCTCGGCGAACGACTCGGGGCGATAGCGGCGGTACAGCGCAAGGGACGACACGTCTACGAGGTTATCCGGGCCCACCGACAACAGCCGCCCGCCGCCGCCCCCCGGAACGCAAAGCGCCCCTCACGCACCCGCCAGAGCCCACTTACCCTTGCTGCCTTCCGGCCCTGGGGGAGTTGGGTGAGATAGCGCCACGTGAGGGGCTGGGCCCCACCCTAGCGGATGGAACCCCCCGGAATCGACCCCGCCCCCGCCGCCCTCCCCGCCCAGGTCACCGTCCGGACCCCCGATCCGGATCGTGTTCGCGAGCACCCCTCAACGTCTTGTATTGTTTGCGGCGGAGGATTCGCCTAGAGGCCTAGGGCGCACGCTTGGAAAGCGTGTTGGGGGCAACCCCTCACGAGTTCGAATCTCGTATCCTCCGCCAGCTCAGAGGGCCGGACCGCGCAAGCGGACCGGCCCTCTGGCGTTTCCCCGTCTCAGTTTCCGTCTCAGTCGCCCGGCGGCAGACCCCAGAGGGCTTCCCCGACCTGACTGGCGGCCCGCTTCAGCAGAGGGCCCGTGACGTGCATGTACCGGGCCCGCATCCGAGCAGCTCCCCCAGGCTCCCAACCCATGATCGCGTCGACGACCACATCAGGAACCCCGAGCAGCAGGAGCACGGTGGCAGCGGTGTGGCGGGCGTCATGCAGCCTGCCGTCCCGGACCCCGGCATCCTTCAGCAGCTGCTTCCAGCGGTGGTAGTCCGTGTTCGGGATCAAGGGCCCGCCGGTCGGAGAGGCGAAGACGTACCCCGATCCCTCCCAGTCGGCTCCAGCAGCCTCCCGCTCGCGCTCCTGCTCCTCCTGGTGGGCTCTCAGCAGTTTGATCACCGGCTCGGGCAAGCCGATGGTCCGGCGTCCCGCTCGGGACTTGGTGTTCTTGAATTCGCGACGGATCTGCTCACGCTGCAGGCAGTAGCCCGCATGCCGGCCGCAGGGCTCGGTACAGCCGTGGCGGTACTTCGGGCGCAGGCGGTTCTTCCTGGTACGCAGGTAGCCCGCATCAAGGTCGAGGTCTTCCCAGTGCAGCCCGAGCGCCTCCCCCTGCCTGAGGCCGAGCGCCAGGGCTACGACCCAGCGGGCGCTGTTTCGGAGCTTGGAGGCCTCCAGCAGCAGCCGCTGCACCTCTTCGATGTCGTACGGCTCGATGTCCTCCTCTTCGAGCCGGGGAGCCTTGGCGATCTCCGCCGCGTTCGTGGCGATGTGCCCGCGCCGCACGGCTTCACCGAGCGCGACCCGGATCGTGCGGTGCACGTGGTGCGCGGTGGCGGCCTTGCTCCCGGACTTCTGCATCTTCGCGTAGAAGGTCTCCAGGTGTTCCGGCTCCAGGCGGTCCAGACGATGGGCTCCGAGCCCGGGGACCAGGTGCACGCGGACGTCCACCTCGTAGCCGTCGTACGTGTTCTCCGAGACGTATTTCTGGGCGATGTTGTAGACCCAGTGCTCCGTCCAGGTCTTGACCGTCCAGCGCTGTCCGGCCTTTGGCAGCTTGTTGGCGTCCCGCTTCTTCTCCATCTCGCGGACGGCCTTGACCACCTCAGCCTGAGTCTTGCGCTCGACGTGGCGCCGGTCCGGCCGGCCGTCGTCCCGAACTCCGACGGTCACGCGGCCATGCCACTTGCCGTCCTTGCCGAAGTAGATCGAGGACGCTCCGTTGGGCTGCCTGGTCCGCTTCTTCTCGCTCACGAGGCCCCCCTCAAGCCGCGGCACGAAGCTTGGCGACGTACGCGGGCAGGGCGTCCGGCGGGATGCGCCGCAGACGGCCCACGGTTACGGATTCGAGCGCCCCGGAGGCCACGAGGGCGAAGCATGTCGTACGTCCGATCCGCAGACGGCGAGCAGCTTCTTCGACCGTCAGCAGGACGAGCGTGGGGTCGTGCGGGTCGTTCACGGGCCCTCCTCAGGGTCGAGTGCGGCGCAGGCCTCCCGGGCAGCGTCGCGGTTGGTTCGGATGTCACGGGCGATGGTCTGGGCGAGCCAGGACTCCCCGGGGGTGTGTCCGTGTCCGGCGAAGGTCCAGTGGGCGAGGACGAGCGTGGAGTCCTCCTCGGAGTCGCCCAGGTCGGGGAGTCCTCGTTCGCGTCGCTCTTGCGCGGCGCGGTAGTCAGCGCGGGTCTGGCGCAGAGCGCCGAGGGTGGTGGAGTAGGCGCGGGACTTGGTGGAGAAGTGGCCCCGGAAGCCGAGCATGTGCGACCAGTGCGCGAGGAGCCGGTCCGGGTAGGCGACATCGAGCGCCCAGCAGGCTTCGATGAGGCGGCGGGTGTGGGCGGGCATGTGGAGCTTGTCCAGTTCGGCGAGTTCGCCGATGCGGCGGTCGGCGGTACCGGTGGTCTCGGCGGCTTTGGTCGCGTACTTCGCGACGTAGGAGGCCACCGCGACTTCGGTCAGGTCCTCGTGGCCGAGCCCACCGATGGGCTGGACGTCCACCTGCGTGCCCCAGCCGAGGGTGCGGGTACGGAAGCCGCCGGAGGCGGGGACGCTCACGGCGACTCGGCCGGCGGCGGCCCGGATCGCATCGTCCAGGAGGCCGACAGAGGCCCAGGAGGGTGGAGGAGTCTGCGGTCCGTCCGGTCCGTCGAGGCGTACGACGGTGTGGAAGTGGACCGCTCCGCGCTTCTGGAACTCGGCGACCTTCCCGAAGGAGACCCGGCAGGACTCCTTCAGAGCCGTCTGCGTGATCCCGGCGCGGGCGGCGATCTCGCGGCGGAGGTAGATCGTGAAGCGCTGCCAGAGCTGTCCGGCGTAGTTGTTCCAGAGCACCGCGCCCGCATAGTCGTACCGATCCGGGTACAGGGCCGTGCCCAGGAGAGGGTCGGTCTCGGGGTGGATGGTGCCGCAGCGGCAGCGGCCGGAGGCGGGGCGGTTGTGGACGGGTCCGAAGGAAGGGGCGGTGAGGGTGGCGAAGACCCGGGGGTGGGAGCGGACCGTGAGGGGGACGTCCTTGCCCTCGTCGCCGGTGATCCCGGCACGGATCAGGTGGTAGGTATCCCCCGCGTAGGTCCAGGCGCACGAGGGGCACCGGGAGGCCCGCCGGTTGCCGCAGGCGACCCGTAACCGGCCGCCGGGTTCGTCGGCGGTCGAGTACGAGTAGAGGACCTCCCCGGTGCGACGGTCGCGGGTCACGGTCGAGCCGAACAGGTGGATCGGGTCCGAGCAGCCACCGGTGCGGCGCACCTGTTCCTGCCAGCGGTCGAAACCGGGAGCGGAGGCGACGCGCAGGAGATCGGCGAGGGTGAGCGGGTCGGTGCCCAGAGAGGCCGCAGCACCGGCCACGGCCTCAGGGGCGACGGGAAAGACCGTCACGCTGCCACCGCCATGCGGGTAGCGGACCGAGCCATGATGTTGTGCTGGGGGCACGGGTCTGCCGCACGATCGGGTGACATCTGAACTGGCTTGCCCTGTGGGGCAGGTGGGAAGGATGTCGCTGTGCCCAAGCCCTATCCGGAAGAGTT
>NZ_JBIAVB010000030.1:0-52447 GCF_042893675.1 Streptomyces sp. NPDC001594
GACCTCACCGGCATCTACGACCTCACGCTCCTCAACAAGGTCCTCAAGGCCGCCGGCAAGCCCGAGGTCAACGACGCCGGCCTCGGCGCCAAGTAGCCCCGCCCCCGTCCGGCACGGCGGCACCGGCCCCCACGGGGGCCGGTGCCGCGGTCTTGACAGCCCCCGGGCACCGGTCGAGACTCCGAAATGGCCCATCCTGGTGAACCGGTAGGGAATCATGGGCTGTTGCGCGCGCGACCACGGCACCGACGGCGGACGCACCGCCGTCCCGCCGCTGCCGCGCCCCCTGTTGACCTCCCGCCGGCACATCGACCTCCTGCGCGTGTGCGGTGCGGCGAATCCGCCGCACCGCGGCGCCCCCGCGCCCGCCGGGCCGTCCCGGCCGGGTCCTGCCTGACGGGTCCTGCCTGACCCCCCGCGCACGCGCCCGCCGGTGCCCGCCGTAGCGCAGCCGTCACCGGCCGTCCTCCTCGCACGCCCGCGACCGAGCACTCCCAGGGAGACGCATGTCCGCCATTTCCCCCCAAGCCGTGCCGTCCTTCCGGAGCAGGATCGGCCGTGACGCGCGCAGCGGCTATCCGGCCGTCCCTCACCGCTACCGGCTGCACCTGTCGCCCTCCGGTCCGTCCTGTCTGCGGATCGCGATCACCCACAGCCTGCTCGGCCTGGACGATGTCCTCCCGGTGACCCCGCTGCCCGCCGTACCCGACGCGCCCGACGGCGGGCACCTGGCGTTGCGCGCGCTGTACCAGGCCAGTGCGCACCTGTACCCCGGCCCGGCCGTGGCCCCGGTGCTCAGTGACGACTGGACCGGACGGATCGTCAGCACCCACGCCCCGGACATCCTCGAGGACCTGGGGCTGCGGTTCGACACCCGCGGCCCGCGTCTGCACCCGGAGGGGGCCGACCGGCGGATCGAGGCCGTGGGCCGGCTCTGCGAGCAGGGCGTGGACGCGGCGGCGCAGCGCGCGGGCCGCTCCGGCGCCGACCCGGCGGCGCGCGAGGCGGCCCTGACCGTGCTGCTGCGCTCCCTGGGCGCCCTGGAGCGGCGTCTGGCCTGCGCCCCGTACGTCCTGGGCGGCGAACTGACGGCGGCCGACGTGCGGTTGTGGGTCACCCTGGTCCAGCTGGACACGGTGCACCGCTGGCACCTGGACGCGGCGGCGGTGTACCGCCTCACCGACCACCCGCGCCTGTGGTCCTACGCCAGGCGGCTGGCCGCGCATCCGGCCTTCGCGCCCCACCTGGACCTCGACGGCATCGCCCGCCGCCACCACGCCCGGTGCCGGGGCGAGGAGGCGGCCGGCGCGGCGATCCGCATCGTGGCCTGGCCGGGACGGCTCCCGGACCCGGCGGGTGTCACCGGGCCCTGACCGAGTCCGCTGCGCAGCGGTCCGGCCCGCTCCCCGGCGGGGCCCGGGCCGGGTCTGGGCGGGGGGCCGGGCGGGGGGCGCGGTGGGGGCGGTGGGGGGCGGTCATTTCATCCGCCGTACATGGAACCGGGGTTCCGGTGGGCCTACGCTCGTCGCCATGGCAGCAGGAACGCTCACCTCGCGCCGCCACGTCGACCTGGGCGGCGTGGCCGCCGCCCTCTGTACGGTCGCCCCGGCGCGCTGACCGCGCCCCTCCCCCGACGGGATCCGCGCCCGGTACCCGTCTCTTCCCCCGCGCACCGCGCGCGCCGCCGTGCGCCCACGCGCCTTCGTGTCCAGGAGGGACAGACAGCATGAGCGAGAACCCACGTCACCCGGTGAGCCGCCGCGGCTTCCTCGGCGGTGCCGCGGCCGTGGCGGCCGCCACGGCCGTGCCCGCCGTCGCCCAGGTCGCCGCGGCCGGTCCCGCCGCGGCCGCCGGCCGTCCGAACATCCTGCTGATCGTCACCGACGACCAGCCCAAGCACACCGAGTGGGCCCTGCCCAAGACCGTGGCCTGGCTCGCCGGCCAGGGCGTGAATTTCACCCACGGGCACGTCACCACGCCGCTGTGCGCTCCCTCGCGCTCCAGCGTGTTCTCCGGCCGGTACGCCCACAACCACGGCGTGCGCAACAACCAGGCCGCGCACGCGCTCGACCAGAGCACCACCGTGCAGAAGTACCTGCGGCAGGCGGGCTACCGCACCGGCCTGTTCGGCAAGTACCTCAACTCCTGGACCCTGGCGGACAACCCGCCGCACTTCGAGGAGTTCGCCCTCCTCCAGCCCGCGTACGTCGACGCCCGCTGGAACGTCGACGGCACCGTCCAGACCATCGACGGCTACACCACCACCATCGTCAAGAACCGCACCCTCGCCTTCCTCGACAAGGCCGCCACCGACCCCCGGCCCTGGTTCGCCTACGTCACCCCGTACGCCTCGCACGGCCCGCGCACCCCCGAGGCCAAGTACGCGGACACCGCCGTCCCCGGGTGGGACGGCCGCCCCTCCGTCCCCGAGCAGGACCGCGCCGACAAGCCCCCGTACATCCGCGACGCCACCGGCACCCTCGCCGACGGCCGGGCCATCCGGGCCGAGCAGCTGCGGACCCTGCTCTCCGTGGACGACGCCGTCCAGGCCTTCAAGGACAAGCTCCAGGCCCTGGGCCAGCTCGACAACACGCTGGTCGTCTACATCGGCGACAACGGGTTCAGCTGGGGCGACCACGGCTGGACCGCCAAGTCGGTGCCCTACCGCCCGGCGCACGAGGTGCCCTTCTACCTCTCCTGGCCGGCCGGCGGCCGGGGCGCGGGCACGCAGGACGACCGGATCGTCGCCAACATCGACATCGCGCCCACCCTCCTCGACGCGGCCGGGATCACTCCCGCCGCGCCCCAGGACGGCCGCTCCCTGCTCTCCTCCCACAGCCGCGACCACCTGCTGGTGGAGTGGTGGAAGCAGGGCACGGCCGCCGGCGGGGCCCCGACCTGGTCCTCGTACGTCGCCAAGGACGAGCAGTACACGGAGTACTACGACCTGAGGACCGACGCGAGCGGAACCGTGTCCGGCACGGGCCAGGTCACCTTCCGCGAGTACTACGACCTGGCCGGTGACCCGTACCAGCTGACCAACCTGCTGCACGGGGCCACCCCGGCGCAGGAGCAGGCCCTCGGCATCCCCGCCCTGGCCGGCCGGCTGCACGCCGACCGCACCGCCTGACCGCCCCTCCGGCCGGGCACCCCTCCCCGGGGTGCCCGGCCGGACCCGTCTAGAGCCTGTCTCCGGAGCCGACATGCCCGACTGCTGCACCCCCGGCCACACCCACCCGCCCGTGCTCCCCCTCGCCCCGCCGCCGCCCGCGGCCCCGCCCTCGCGGGTGGCCCGGCAGCTGCTCGCGCTGCCCGGGGGCCGCTTCCTGATGGGCACCGAGGACCCCGAGGGGTTCCCCACCGACGCCGAGGGGCCGGTCCGCGAGGTGGCCGTACGGCCCTTCCGGATCGCGGCCACGACCGTGACCAACGCCCGGTTCGCCACCTTCGTCAAGGCCACGGGCCATGTCACCGAGGCCGAGCGGTTCGGGTTCTCGTTCACCTTCGGCGCCTTCCTCGCCGAGGAGGTCGCCGCCGTCTCGCCGCCGGTGGCGGGCGTTCCGTGGTGGCGGGCCGTGGAGGGGGCCTCCTGGCGCAGCCCCGAGGGGCCCGGTTCGGACGTCACCGCCCGGCAGGACCATCCCGTCGTCCACGTCTCCTGGAACGACGCCCTGGCCTACTGCGCCTGGTCCGGGACCCGGCTGCCCACCGAGGTGGAGTGGGAGTACGCCGCCCGGGGCGGTCTGGAGCAGCGGCGCTATCCGTGGGGCGACGAACTCACCCCCGGCGGGCGGCACATGTGCAACATCTGGCAGGGGGAGTTCCCGGTGCTCAACACCGCCGCCGACGGCCATGTGTCCACCGCCCCCGTGAAGTCCTTCCGGCCCAACGGCTTCGGCCTGTACAACACCGTCGGCAACGTCTGGGAGTGGTGCGCGGACGCGTTCACGCCCGGCGACGAGACCTCCCGCGCGATGCGCGGGGGCTCCTACCTCTGCCACGACTCCTACTGCAACCGCTACCGGGTGGCGGCCCGCAGCTCGAACACGCCGGACAGCTCGACGGGGAACATCGGATTCCGGGTGGCGGCCGATGCCGTCGGGGCTTCCGCCGTCCTCGCGTGAGGAGTTGACCGGCGCGGACGTTCGTGCCGCGGCCGCCGTCCGGGTCATAGTGGATCACACCCGGGCGGCCTTCCGCCCCGCACGTACGACACGGGGAGTCCCCTCATGCGCATCCACCGGAGCCGGTCCACGGCCCTGGCCACCCTCGTCGGGCTCGCCCTGGCGCTCACCGCCTGCGGCGGCTCAGGCTCCGCCGACGGGGCGGCCGGGCCGCCGGCCACGAGCCCCGCCGCGGCGGCCTCCGGCTCCGCCCCGGCACCGGAGGTCACACCGGCGCCGTTCGGCACCGCCACCCCGGCGGCCTCCGCGAGCCCGTCGCCGGACGGCAAGGGCACGGCCGCCGCCGGGGCCGCCACCGACGACTCCTACGCGTACACCCACCCCTGTTCCGCGCGGGACATCACCGTCAGGGTCACCGCGCCGCAGGGCTTCCCGGCGACGGTCCGCGTCGTCACGGTGACCAACAACGGGCCGGCCACCTGCGGTCTCGACCTCCACCCCGCGGTGGGCTTCAGCGCCAAGGGCTCCGCCCTCGGCATCCAGGCGACGCCCCCCGACGGCCTCGGCGGCGCCCCCGCCCACCCGGTGCGGCCCGGGGCCACCGCCTACGCCGCCGTGAACCTCGACCCGTCGGGCGGCACCGGACCGGTCGCCGACGAGATCAACATCCTGGCCGATCCCGCCCACATGCCGAACGCGGACGCCACCAGCCTGCCGCTCGCCGCCCCGGCGGCGGTGGCCCGCCCGAGGGTCGGGGTGTACCACTTCAGCGCCCGGGACTCGTTCAACTCCCTGCGGTAGGCGCCCCCGACGGGCTCAGGCCACGGTGACGCGGGCCAGGGCCCAGGAGGTGTGGTCGAAGGACGTCCGGTCGTTGGCGTCCTCGACCACCAGGCGCAGCACGCGTACGCCGCGCACGTCCAGGTCGACGGCGACCGGGCCGCCGGCCGCCGTGAGGGTGGGGGTGGTCAGCAGCAGGCGGCCGTCCCCGTAGACCTTGGCGCGGGTGGCGCCGAGCGCGCTCTGCTTCGCGGAGAAGTCGTCGATGCCGACGAGCGCGGTGAACCGTACGGCGGACCCGCCGAGGTGGTAGGCGATGTCGCTGGGTGCGTGGACGCCGAGGCCCTTGGGGTAGGAGGTGCCCCCGAAGGAGATCGGCGGCCCGTCCCCGGCGGCGTTCTTCCCGTTCGAGGCGTCGCGTTCCACCGGTCCCCAGCCGTTCGTCGCGCTGATCCAGGCGAGGTCGGAGAGGTAGGAGTCACGGGTGGGGGGCGGCGGCGGGGTGGGGACGGTCCCCTTCGCCGGGTAGCGGACGGGACCGCCCGGGGCGAGGGCGGTGCCTTCGGCGGTGAGCGTCCACGCGGTCGCCGGGGTCGCGTCCGCGGGCGGGGTGACCTGCCAGGACGCGGTGAGCCGGGCGCCCGCCGGGAGCTGCTGGGCGGCGCCCGGGGAGGTGGCGGTCACCGTCCATCCGGCGGGGGCCGCGAGGCCGAGTGCGGCGTTGGTCCAGGGGCGCGGGGACCCGTTGTCGAGGGTGGCGGTGACCGTGAACGCCTCGCCGGGGACGGCCAGGGCGGGCAGGGTGAGGCGGGTGCCGAATCCGGTGCGGGGATAGGGGTCCTTCCAGGAGGCGCGCATCAGCGCCACCAGTTCGGCGGCCCTGGCCGGGTAGGTCGCGGCGACGTCGCGGGTCTCGCCGGGGTCGGCCGCCAGGTCGTACAGCTCGACCTGCCATTTCGCGTCGGGGAGCGCGTGGTCGCGTTCGGGGGCGAAGCGCACGGCCTTCCAGTTGTCGCGGCGGACCGCTTCGGCGAGCCAGGTGGCGCGTTTGGCGTCCTGGGCGTTGGCCCGGCTGGTGACGCCGAGCTCGTCGCGGAACCAGTAGAGGTGTCCGTGGCGGGCCGCGTCGGGGCTGCCGGCGAGCAGGGGCGCGGCGGAGAGCCCGTCCACGTCGGCGGGGGCGGGGGCGCCGCCGAGCTCGGCGAGGGTGGGCAGGACGTCGGTCAGGGGGGTGGGGCGGTCGGTGGTGCCGGGCCGGACGCGGCCGGGGCCCCAGGCGACGAGGGGGATCCTGACGCCGCCCTCGTAGAGGTTGCGCTTGTAGCCGCGCAGCGGGCCGTTGGCGTCGAACAGGTCGGGGTTGACGCCGCCCTCCTCGTGGGGGCCGTTGTCGCTGGTGACGAGGAGGACGGTGTCGCGTTCCAGGCCGAGGGCGCTCAGCCGGTCGACGACCTTGCCGACGAGGGCGTCGAAGTAGCTCACCTGGGCGGCGTGCCCCTTGTCGGCGGCGGACCAGGGTCGGGCGGCGTAGGCGCCGGTGTCGGGGACGTCGCTGGGGGCGTGCGGGACGTTGGGGGTGAGCAGCAGGAGGAAGGGCTCCGCCGCGTGGTCGTCGATGAACTCCAGGGCGCGGCGCTCCAGCAGGTCCGGGGCGTACACGGCCTTCGCCCCGCCCGCGTTGGCGGGGATGGGCTCCTTCACGTCGTTGTGCCAGAGGTACTCGGGGTAGTACTGGTGGGCGTGGCCGTGGTCGATGTACCCGTAGAACTCCTCGAAGCCGCGGGCGGCCGGGTGGCTGTCCTGGCCGGGGGCCTCCGGCCCGAAGCCCCATTTGCCGATCACGGCGGTCCGGTAGCCGCGGGCCCTCAGCACCTGGGCGAAGGTGGTGTCGGCGGCGGTGAGGGAGCCCTGGCCGCCGGAGGAGGGGTTGGCGCGGACGGTGGCGTGGCCGGTGTGGAGGCCGGTCAGGAGGGAGCCGCGTGACGGGGCGCAGACGGCGGCGGTGGAGTAGGCGTCGGTGAAGCGCAGCCCTTCGGCGGCGAGCCGGTCCAGGCGCGGGGTGGTGATCAACTTTTGTCCGTACGCGCCGAGTTCGCCGTAGCCGAGGTCGTCGGCGAGGACGACGACGAGGTTCGGCTGCCGGGTGCCGGGCGCGTCCGCCGGGGCCGTCGCCCCGGGCGCGGCCCGGGCCACCGGTGCGGTGGTGGCGGTGGCGGTGAGGCCGAGCGCGGCGGTGGAACCCGCCAGGAACGTACGGCGGCTGGGCATGGCGGGGTGCTCCTCGGGTGCGGGTCGCGGACCGGGCGGTGCGCCGATCATGGGCCGTGGGGGCCCGCCGGAACCATGCACGGGGTATGAAGACCTTGTGACGGCACCCGGCCCCGCGTCATCCGGGGGTGGGGCCCCGCACCCGGTGCGGGGCCCCCGTTCCGCCGGTGCGGTGGGTCAGCCCGTGGTGAGGGCCGTGTCGTCGATGACGAAGGAGGTCTGGAGGCTGGAGTCCTCGGTTCCGGTGAACTTGACCGTGACCGTCTGGCCCGCGAAGGCGGACAGGTCGAAGGTCTTCTGCGTGTAGCCGGACTTCTGGTCGAGGTTGGAGTAGCCGGCCAGGGTGGTGGAGCCCGCCTGGACGGTGAGCTTGTCGTAGGCGACCGTGGTGGTGGTCTCGGCGGTGTCGACGTGCAGGTAGAAGCTGAGGGTCGCGTGGCAGCCGGCCGGGATGGTCACCGTCTGGGCGAGCGAGTCGGTGTGGCTGGAGCCGTAGCCGTCGAGCCAGGCCTTCCAGGTGCCGGTGTGCGCGGGCTCGCCGGCGCTGCTGTCGACGACGCCGGAGCTGGCGGTCCAGGGGGCGGTGCCGGATTCGAAGCCTTGGTTGCCCAGGAGCTGGGCCGGGGTGCAGTTCCCGCCGGTGGGGGTGACGGTCCAGGTGAAGGAGGCGCTGCCGGTCGCGTTGGTGGTGTCCTTGGCGCTGACCGTCACGGTGTAGGTGCCCGCGGTGGTGGGCGTGCCGCCGATCAGGCCGGTGGAGGCGTTCACGGACAGGCCGGGCGGCAGGCCGGTGGCGCTGTAGGTGAGGGTCTGGCCGCTCGCGGAGTCGGTGGCCTGGATCTGGAGGGAGGCGGCGGTGCCCACGGGGGTGGAGCGGTTGCCGGGGTTGGTGACGGTGACGGTGTTGCCGCCGGTGGAGCCGCCGGTGAAGGCCGCGGTGCCCTGCGGGGTGCCCAGCCCTGTGGGGCCGTCGTAGCCGGACTTGGCGGTGCACAGGTAGCTGCTGCCGCAGGAGCCGTTGGCGCCGCTGGTGACGTCGTTGAGCGAGCCGGTGTGGGCGTAGGGGAAGGACGACGGGGTGGAGCCGGCGGCCGGGGCGCCCGCGAGGGCGTACACGGAGGCGATGATCGGCGCGGACGCGCTGGTGCCGCCGTAGACGTTCCAGCCGCTGGCCTGGTAGCTGTCGTAGACCGCGAGACCGGTGGCCGGGTCGGCGACGGCGGCGACGTCGGCGACGGTGCGCTTGCCGCAGCCGGTGTCGGTCTGCCAGGACGGCTTGGCGGTGTAGGCCGAGCAGCCGGAGCCGGCCCCGTTGCCCCCGGAGCTGCTGCCCCACACGCTTTCGGACCAGCCCCGGGAGGTGCCTCCGGCGCGGCTGAGGGAGGTGCCGCCGACGGCGGTGACGTACTGGGAGGCGGCCGGGTACTCGACGCCGTAGCCGCTGTCGCCGGAGCTGACCGTGATGGCCACGCCGGGGTGGTTGAAGTAGGAGGCGTCGGAAGCGGGGTCGGTGGAGTCCTCGCCGCCGCCGTAGCTGTTGGAGACGAACTTGGCGCCCATGGACACGGCGCGGTTCACTGCGGCGCCCAGGTCCTCCATGGACGGCTGCGCCGCCTCGACGAGGAGGATGTGGCACTGCGGGCAGACGGCGCTGACCATGTCCACGTCGAGGGAGATCTCGCCGGCCCAGCCGGAGTCGGCGGTCGGGTAGCTCGTCCCGCCGTTCTGGTCGACCTTGCGGAAGCAGCCGTTGGCGGTGGTGCAGGCGGGCAGGCCGTACTGCGCGCGGTAGGCGGCCAGGTCGGACTCGGCGTTCGGGTCGTCGTAGGCGTCGATGATGGCGACCGTGGACCCGGCGCCGGCGGCGGCCGGCAGGGCGTAGGCGCTCTGCAGGTCGGCGGGTCCGTAGCCGGAGGGCACGAGGCCGGGCGCGAGGCTCGGGTGCTGCGCGACGTCGGTGCGGGCGAGGGCGTGGCAGGCCATGAAATCGCGCTGGGCGGGTTCGGAGCAGAGCCGCCGGGTGTGGACCGCGGCGGGGGCGCCGGCCGGGGCGGCCGAGGGTCCGGCCGCGGCGGCCGGGCCCGCGACGGCGAACATGCCGCCGGATACCAGGGCTGCCGCCGAGAGTAAGGCGGTCGCGCCGCGACGGCCGAGCCGTGCGGCGCGCTGGGACAGGGCGTTGCTCAAGGAACTGCCCTCCATGGGGGGTCGGGTCCCGTGCCACAGGGGAATTCCGGGCATGGCAGGTCCCTGACATACATGGCTTTCAGGCACGTCGATCTGCCGGACGCCGGACCGGAAAAGGGCGGCACGGGGCTGCGGGATGGCACGCTTGCGGCGGTGCGAGAGCTGTCACCACGTGCAGTGGTGGCCAACGCCGAAGGTATGGAGATTCCAGCCAAGGGGACACCCGGCAGATGGCAAAGGGTTGGCTCTGGTTCGGTGTTGGACACCTATACCGTGTCTTTCCATGGAGTCGGACGACAGCGCGGTCAACGATCTGGTATCCCTGGGGCTCTCCCGCTACGAGGCGCTGGTCTACCTCGCCCTGGTCCGGCGGGAGTCCTACACCGCCGCCGAGGCGGCACGCGCCGCGCAGGTCCCGCGCCAGCGCGTCTACGACGTGCTCGACGCCCTCGTACGGCGGCAGTTGGCCGTGCCGCGCCCCGGCCGGGTCACGGCGTTCTCGGCGGTGGCCCCCGAGCTCGCCCTGGCCCGCCTGATGGCCCGTCAGCGCCAGTCCCTGGAACGCCTGGACCAGGTGTCGGCCGCCCTGGGCCGCGCCCTGTCCCCGGTCTGGACCGACGGCCGCAGCCACACCGATCCCCTCGACTACATCGAGGTGCTCCGCGATCCGCGGGCGATCGCCGCACGGTTCGCGAGCATCCAGGAACAGGCCGGGCGCGAGCTCCTCAGCCTCTGCAAGCCGCCCTTCGTCGCACCCCCGGCCAACGACGAGGGCATCGAGGCCGTGCGCAGGCTGCGGCGGGCCGGCGGCACGGCCCGGGCCGTCTACACCCTGGAGGCCCTCGACGACGCCGAAGTCTCGCGGAACGTACGGCGGTTCGCGGCGGCGGGCGAGGAGTCCCGCTTCGCGGCGCGGCTGCCGCTCAAGCTCGTCGTCGCGGACGCCTCCCTGGTCCTGTGCGACATGCCCGACCCGGTGGCCGACACCCGCACCACCACCGCCCTGTACATCGAGCACCCCGCGCTGGCGACCTGTCTGCGGATGGCCTTCCTCGCCGTCTGGGACCAGGCCGAGGAACTTCCGGGCCTGCCGGACCCCGGGACGGCTCATGACGCCGATACGCGTGACACCGAAGACGCATGACACCGGCCCGGCGGAGTGCCGGGTCGTGCGGGTCAGGCGGTACAGCGGATCATGGTCAGCGGGCGGTTGCCGTTGTAGTCCGCCCAGTACTCCTCGCCGAACTTCTCCACGCCCTCCGCCGAGACCTCCAGCGTGACCCACTCGACGCCGGTGAACCCGGCCGCCGCCAGGGCCCGCTCGTACGTCTCCTTCGACGGGACGACCGCCTCGAAGGAGACCGGCGGGTCGAGCAGGGCGGTGAGGCGGATCCCCCGGCCGATCTCGTTGTCCTTGCCCGTCGACTCGAACAGGAAGCCGTACTTCTCCAGCGACGGACCGCCGAAGTCGTAGCCCGGGTCCTGCACGAACAGGTAGAACGAGCCGCCCGCGACCAGGCTGCGCCGGATGTTGCGCATCATCAGCTCGATCTCGGCGGTCTCGCTCGCGTAGTTGAACGCCTGCACGGCCACGGCGACGTCGAACGGCTCCTCGAAGACCTGCAGGCCGGCCGTGTCGGCGACCTGGTACTCGATGCCCAGGGGCTCGGCCTTCTCGATCGCGGCGGCCGCGTCGACCATCGCGCCGGAGATGTCGAACCCGAAGACCCGGGACGCGCCCCGGCGCTTGAGTTCACGGCTGTAGAAGCCGGTGCCGCAGGCGATGTCCAGGACGGACTTGCCGGTGACGTCGCCGACCAGGGCGAGGAAGCCCGGCACCTCGGCGTAACGGATGACGGGCAGGGTCTTGAAGCCTTCGAAGGCTTCGCCGATACCGTCGTACAACTGACCACTCATCGTGGTTCCCCCTCGTTCTGCGGCGTCGGCTCACATGACGAGCCGCGGCCCTCACCAGGAAGTCTGCGCCGCCACCAAGGTCACTTCGCACTGGTGGAACACACGAAACTCCTGGCCGTCTCACCGAGGTGCGCACAAACGAGCGCACCCCGCCGCCGGCCTGGGAGGTTCCTCCGAATCCGGCTCAACTGCCGCCGTCCGCCCGCAGTTCGATGTGGTCCGGGGCCAGGTCGACCGCCAGGCGGTGCTCCATGCCCAGGGCCGCCAGGAACTTCTGCGGCAGCTGGACGCGGCCGGAGCGGTCGAGGACCACGTACTCGCGTTCGCTGACGGATTCCTCGCCGTGCTCGTCGGTGACCAGGCTGCGCAGGACCTCACTGCTGGTGCGGCCGTCGCGGATGGCCACGGTGCGGCGGACCTCGCCCGCCACCATGGGGTCGTGCGTCACGATGACCACCGTCACGCCGAGTTCCTTGTTCACGGTGCGGAAGGTCTCGAAGACCGCCGCCGCGGTCTCCGAGTCCAGCTCGCCCGTGGGCTCGTCGGCCAACAGCACCTTGGGGTCGTTGGCCATCGCGACGGCGATGGCGACGCGCTGCTGCTGCCCGCCCGACAGCTGCGCCGGACGCCGGTCGGCCAGGTCGCCGATCCCGAGGGCGTCCAGCACCTCCGCGACCCGCGCCGACTGCCGGGCCCGCGCACCGCGCCGCCCGCCACCGCCCTTCAACTGCATTGGCAGCGCCACGTTCTGAGCTGCCGTCAGGAAAGGCAGCAGATTGCGGGCCGTCTGCTGGAAGACGAACCCGACCGCTTCACGCCGGTAGCGCAGCCGGTCCCGCGCCGACAGCTCCAGCAGGTCGTACCCGGCGACCGCCGCGCTGCCCGCCGTCGGCACGTCCAGGCCGGCCAGGATGTTCAGCAGCGTGGACTTGCCGCTGCCGGAGGCGCCGACGAGGGCCACCAGGTCGCCCTGGGCCACGGTCAGCTCCAGCCCCTGGAGGGCCTGCACCTCGATCCCGTCCGTACTGAAGATGCGCACCAGACGGTCGCAGGCGATCGCGGCGTCCGGCGCGGGGGTGCGGGCCTCCGTGGCCGCCGCCGCCCTGCGGTGCAGCTCCTCGTACGTCGGCTGGTCGGTGTTCAACGCTGGTCTCCCGCTCTCAACTCGGTGGTGATCTGCCGGCGCCCGGACGTCGCCGCCTCCAGGAGCACGGCCGCGGCGACCAGCGCGGCCAGCCCCAGGGCCGGGGTGAGCACGGCCGCCGCGCTGAGCCGTACGCCGGTCGGCGCGGTCGCGCCGACCAGCGTGGACAGGTCCATCGCCGGGCCCAGCAGGGCCACCGCCACCGCCGCCGCCAGGGCTCCGCCGAGGGCGGCGGCCAGGGTCTGCGGCAGGGCCTCGGCGAGGATCAGGGCAACGCCCTGACGGCGGCGCAGTCCCATGGTGCGCAGCCGGGCCAGCAGCGCCGCCCGTTCGGGCACGGTCCGCAGCAGGGTCAGCAGCACGGCCAGCAGGGCGAATCCGGCGGCGGCGGCCACGCAGGACCAGAACAGCCGCTCGGCCGAGCCCTGGAGCGGATCGGCACCCAGTTCGGCGACGTACTCGGCGCTGGTGCGCACCAGGTACCGCTCGTCGGCCGGCTTCGCCCCGGCGGCCGGCCGCGCCCGCGGGTCCTGCCCGGCGGCGGGCTGCGACGGCGCGGGGGGCCGCGACGACGCGGGGGCCGAGGGCGCCGCCGACGGCGCGGGGCGGGCGGCCCGGGTCAGGGCGCGCAGCCGATCGCCGTCGACGGGGCCGAGGGCGAACCACCGGTTGGGCTGGACTCCCCCGCGGATCGAGGCCGTCGCGGGCCCGGCCGGCAGGATCACGGTCTCCCCGCCCGGGCCCGAGGGGGCGGGGGTGCAGCCGACGACTCCGGCGGTGCGTACGCGCAGCTCCCCGCCGGGCCCGGGCCGCAGCGCGTACGTGCCCGGGCCGGCCTTGCGTGCCAGACCGGCGCTGAACAGCGCCGGCACCGGGGCGTCGGCGGAGCCGGTGCCGCCGCCCAGCAGGGCGGGGTCGAAGGCTCCGCAGCCCAGGCCCCGGGAGAGTGCCGCGTAGGCGGCGGGCTCGGCGACGACCAGGGTGACCCGGGTACGGCCCTCGGCTGTGCCCTGGACGAAGGCGTCGTCGTCGCTCCACACCGCGGCGGACGTCCGGACGCCCGGCAGCCGCGCCGCGGACTGCACCAGGGCGTCCGGGAGCGATCCGGCTCCGACGGGGGAGACCACCGCGTCGCCGCCGATCGTCCGGTGGGCGGCCGCGAGGCGGGCGGCGTCCACGGAGGCCAGGACCGCGGCTCCGAAGCCGCCGGTGGTGACGGCCAGCAGCAGGGCGATCAGCGGCAGGACGGAGGGCCCGCTCCGGCCGCGTGCCGCGGCGCCCGGTCCCCGCGCGGCCCGCACCAGTCCGAGGAAGCCGACCAGTCCGCGGCTGCGGCCGGCCGCCCGGGCGAGCACGCCGGTGACGAGCGGCAGCAGCCGGGCCAGCAGCAGGCCCCCGCACAGGGCGAGCAGCAGCGGTGCGGCGATCAGCAGCGGGTCGGTGTCGCTGCCGGCCGGCGCGACCCCGCGGCGGCGCACCTCGGAGACGGCTGCCCCGGCGGCAATCAGAACCAGCAGTTCGGCCACGGGCCTGCGCCAGCGCACGGCCGGCCGGGGCGGGGACAGCAGGAGGGCCGCGCGGACCGGGAAGGCCAGCAGCGCGAGCAGGGTGACGGCGGCGGCGCTGAGCAGCGAGGCCGCGAGCCGGGGCGTGGGCAGCGTCAGGACGGCGAGCGCGGTGGCCGCCGCGGCCGCCGGGAGCACCGTGACGGCGCCCTCGCCGAGGAGCCGGGCGACGATGCCGGCGCGTGAACCGCCGCGCGCCAGCAGCAGCCGCAGCTCGGACTCCCGGCGGTCCGCGGCGAGCGCTCCGGCCAGGCAGAGCACGACGAGGGCGACGCCCGCCACCCCGGCGGGGCCGATCGCGGCGAGCGGTGCAGCGGCCTGGCTGCGGGCCTTGGCCTGGGTGAAGAGTTCGGGCAGCCGGGAGTTGGTGCGCAGCATCTCGCGCCCGGTCTGCGTGAGGAGTTCGGCGGAGACGGGCCCGGTGACGTACGAGGCGATGTCCTGGCGGGTGGCGCCGAGCCGGTCCGCCCGCAGCCGGCCGGTGTCCACCGGCAGCCGCCAGAAGTCCTCGGCGGTGGAGCTCCAGCCGTCCAGGCGGGGCAGGTCGGCGGCCCCGACCAGGGCGTCGGCCGCCCAGTAGCTGTTCTCGCCCTGGTGGTATTCGCAGGCGAAGGCGAGGCAGCCCAGGTCCACCCAGAAGTCCTCGCTCTCGTCGGGGACGGTGTAGAGGCCGACGACCTCCGCGCGGGGGCCTCCGCCGGGCGCGGGCGAGGTGGTGAGGACCGTGCCGAGGCCGGCTCCGATGGTCCGGGCGGCGCGCTGGGAGAGGGCGATCCGCAGGGGAGGCCCGTCGTCGGCGGCGCCGCGTGCGGCGGGTGCCGTGCCGGCGGCGGGTGTCTCGCTCGGCCACTGGCCCTCCACCAGCCGTACGTGGGCCCGGGCGTCGCGGAGGTACAGCAGGCGCATGACGGGCGGCAGGCCGGAGGGGGCGGCCAGGCCCGGGTTCACCAGAGCGCGGCCCTTGACGGTCCACGTGCCGTACACCACCGTGTCCGGGTCGACGTGGAAGCTGCCTCCGGTGTGCGCGAGCAGGGCGGCCCGTGTCGCGTCGAGGGCGTCCGTGCCGTGGGCCCCCTCCTGGGGCGGCGCGGTGGCCAGCAGGCTGGTGTAGCCGGGGCCGCCGCGCTGGAGGAAGGAGCGCAGCGCCTGGTCGGCGCCGCGGTCCTGGGCGCGCGGCAGGGCGGCGGCCAGCAGGACGGCGACGAACGCGAGCACGGCGGCGAGCACGCTGCCGGCCCGGGCGGCCCGCAGCCGGGTCCTGACCCAGGGCGCGGGCCGGGCACCGGACGGGGCGGCGGTCCGCGCCGCGGGCGCGGAGGGTTCCTCGGTCGCGGACGGCGGCGGGGTGGTCACATCTCCTCCACGGGGCGCAGCCGGGCGGCGATGTCGCGGCCCCGGGGGCCGCCGGTGGCGGCCGACAGCAGGGGGACGGCCGCGATGGCGGCGGCCGTGAGCAGGGTCTGCCACGCCGGCATGTCCACCTGTACGGGCGGGAACGGCCGGTGCGCGGCCGGGGTCAGCACGACCAGGGGTGCCATCAGGTGGACGAGGGCGACGCCCAGCCCGGTGCCGACGGCGGTCCCGAGGACGATCAGCACCGCCCCCTCCGCGGCGGCGGCCCGGGCCAGCGACCGGCGGGGGGTGCCGAGCGCGAGCAGTACGGAGGACTCCCGTCCGCGGACGCGCCGTTCGGCGGCGGTGGCGGTGGCGAAGCCGATGGCGGCCAGGACCGCGCAGGCGGCGGCGAGGGCGGCGAGGGCGCTCTGCGGGCCGGCGCTCAGCGGGTCGTCCAGCAGGCCGGCGGCGATCTCCCCGCTGAGCTGGACGCGTTCGGTCCTGGCCCCGTCGCGGAGGGCCTTGGCCGCGCGGGCCGGGACGGGGTCGGCGGCCGAGTCGGCGGGCAGCCACCACTCGGTGGGCGGGGACGGCTGCTGCCCGGCGGTCTCCAGCAGGAACCGGCCGAGGGTGCGCAGGTCGACGGCGAGGGCCGTGCGTCCGGCGACGGGGAGGGCTTCCACGGCGGCGGTGATCCGCAGCGGGACCGTCACCCCGTCGACGGTGACGTGCACGGTGTCGCCCGTGGCGGCGCCGAGGGAGCGCAGGTAGCCGGTGGTGGCGACCGCCGGGACCGGGGTGGCGGGCGGGGCGGCGGGGGCGGGGAACAGCAGGGCGTGGACGCCCCTCTCGGTGCCGAACCCGCCCCAGTAGCGCAGCCGCAGCACGTCGGTGGAGCCGGCCGCGGCCGGGGCGAGGACGGGGGTCCCCGAGGCGCGGGGCTGCGCCGGGGGCGCCAGCTGCCAGCCCGCGGTACCGGCGGGGACCGGTACGGGGCCGCCGTCGGGGGTGTCGGAGACGGCGACGCGGCGCAGGGCCAGTTCGGCTCCGTCGCCCGCGGGGCCGCCGTCGCCGGCGTAGGAGAGGTTCAGCCCGGCCAGCGCCAGCGGGGTGGCGGCGGAGCCGATCGGGGCGTCGGCCAGGGCGTCGAGGGGGAAGCGGAGGGTGGCGTCCCCGCCGGCGGGGAGGGTGATCTGCGGTGTCGTGTGGACGGTTCCGAACCGGTCGCGCAGGAGCAGGCTCACGGCGGCGTGGTCCGTTCCGGTGGACCGTACCGTCACGTCGAGGTCGACGCGTCGGGGCGAGCCGGGCAGGGGCAGCGCGGGCGCCGCGGCCGGGGCCCCGGCGGTGTCGGGCGCGAGCGGGGCGAACAGCTCCCGCATGCCGCGGCCGCCGCGCAGGTCCGCGCGCAGGGGTACGCGTTCGCCCGTCTTGGCGGCGTCCAGCGCGAGGAGGTCGGCGGTGCCGCCGCCGGGCAGCGGCTGGTCCTGGCGGACCACGGGGATCAGGTGGTCGGCGCCCGGGAGGGAGCCGTATCGTCCGCCCTGGCCCATCGGGGACATGCCGGAGGCGGAGATCCGCAGTCCGCCGGCGGTCTGGAAGTCGGCCTGGTCGCGCTGGGAGGCGGACCAGGCGGCGTGCTGGCCGAGGGCGAGGACCCCGCTGGAGACGGCGAGGACGAGCAGCAGCACGGGTCCGGTGGCGCGGCCGGGGCGGCGGGCGAGCTGCCAGCCGAAGAGGGCCGGGCCCAGGCTCCGGCCGCGGGCGGCGAGCCGTCCCCCGGCCCGGGCGGCGAACGGCAGCAGCCGCAGGACCAGCAGGGTGCCCGCGCACAGGGCGAGGACGGGGGCGGCGACCAGCACGGGGTCCACGCCGAGGCCGCCGTCGGCGGGGCCGGTGGCGGAGGTACTCGCGCCGTAGTGGGACAGCTGCTGGTGGCAGAGGACGGCGAGGGCCACCACGGCCAGGTCCAGTCCGGAGCGGGCGGCGCCGGTGACCAGGGCCTGCCGGCGGCCGGCCCGGCGCAGTACGGCGGCTGAGGCGCCGCGCAGGGCGGAGGGGAGGGTGGTGAGCAGGACGCAGGCCAGGGCGCAGCCGGCGGCGACGGGCCAGACCAGCCAGGTGTCCGGGATCTCCAGGCGGACCCGTCCGAGGGGGCCGAAGCGGCCCAGCAGCCGCAGCAGGGTCGGTGCGAGCAGCGGTGCCAGGACGGCGGCCGGGAGGGCGAGCAGCAGTGATTCGACGGCGCTCAGCACGCCGAGGCGCCGGCGGGAGGCGCCGCGCGCGGTGAGCAGGATCCGTTCGGGTTCCTGGCGGGCCGTCATGAGGTGGGAGACGAGGAGCAGGGCGGCGGCCGAGAGGACGGCGAGCTGGAGGGCGCCGACCAGCAGGGTGGAGCGGGCGACCAGCAGTCCGGAGTCCAGCTGGGCGAGCAGTTCGGGCAGTTCGGTGGCGGCCTGGAGCGAGGTGGTGCGCTTGAGCGCGGCGCCCGCGGGGGCGGCGGCGGTGCGCACGGCCCTGGCCTCGGCGGTGGTGACCGTGCTGAGGTCGGGGGTGAGGAGGGTGCCGCGGTAGTTCTGGAGGATGCCGCCGGCGGTGAAGGCGGTGTCGTCCACCATGAGCGGGCCGTAGGTGGTGAAGCTGCCGACCTGGAGCTCGCGGCCGCCGAGCGGGTCGAGCCGCCAGTACCCGGAGTCGGGGGCGGCGGCCTTGTACACGCCGGTGACCAGCACGGTCAGCGGGGGCCCGCCGAAGCGGTCGTCGAGCCGGACGGGCGCGGGCAGCGCGGACTCGGCCAGGCCGAGGCGGGCGAGCGCGGTGCGCGGCACGGCGGCCTGGAGCGGCTGGGCGGGGTCGCCGACGGGGGCGGTGACGGGCCGGGGCCAGGCTCCGGCGAGCAGCCGTACGTGCTCGCGGCCGAACGCGGCCAGCAGGGTGAGGTCCGCGTCGCGGCCGGAGACGGCGGCACCGGGGAGTCCGTAGGAGCGGCTGCGGGCCACGCTGTCGGAGGCCACCGGGAGCCGGCCGAAGACCTGGCCCGCGTAGGCCCGTACGGCCTCGTCGTCCTTGGCGCGCGCGGCGGCGTTCTGGCCGCTGGTGACGACGACGCCGGTCCGGGAGTGTTCCGGGCCGGTCAGGGCCCGGCGCAGTCCCTGCTCCCCCACGCCGCGCGTGAAGGAGGTCAGCGCGGTCAGCGCGGTCGCGGTGATCAGTACGGTGAGCAGTACGGCGACGGCGAGTGGCCATCGCCCGCGCAGTCGGCGCACGACGAAGCCGAGCACGTGTGCAGTCCCTCCCCCGTCCGGACCTTCGGTACCGGATAGCGGACGATGTTGTCAGATCCGATCGAAGCGCGGAAGGGACTTGCGTGATTGGTGAGACAGATGCGCAAATGCGATCGGAAGTCCGAAGCAGGGGGAGCACAGTGACGGAACACCAGCACACGCCGACGGTCCCGGCGGCACGGCAGGGCGCGGACACGCCGATCGTGGTCGCCGAGGAGGTGCGCCACAGCTTCGGCAGCGGCGCGCAGACCGTACACGCCCTGCGCGGGGTCTCCTTCGAGGTCCGCCGGGGCGAACTCACCGCCCTGCGGGGCCGGTCGGGCTCCGGCAAGACCACCCTGCTCAACCTGCTGGGCGGGCTGGACACCCCCACCGGCGGCCGGATCACCCTCGACGGCACCGACCTGGCCGGCCTCGACGAGGCGGGCCTGCTCGCCCTGCGCCGGGACCGGATCGGCTTCGTCTTCCAGTCCTTCGGGCTGATCCCCGTCCTGACCGCCGCCGAGAACGTGGGCGTGCCGATGCGGCTGCGCCGCGTCCCCGCCAGGGAGCGCGAGGAGCGCGCCCGGACCCTGCTCGCCCTGGTCGGCCTCGCGGACCACGCCGACCAGCGCCCCGGCGAACTCTCCGGCGGCCAGCAGCAGCGCGTCGCGGTGGCCCGCGCCCTGGCCAACGACCCCGCGCTGATCATCGCTGACGAACCCACCGGCCAGCTCGACCTGGAGACCGGCCGGTCGATCATGGAGCTGCTGCGCGCACTGGTGCGCGGCAAGGGGGTGACCATCCTCGTCGCCACCCACGACCCGAACCTGATCGAACTCGCCGACCGCGTCGTGGAACTGCGCGACGGCCGCATCGTCGCCACCGGCGCGGACGCCGCGGCGCCCGCCGCCCGGTAGGGGTCGGGCGGCACCCGCCCGGGTGCCTAGGCCGGCGGGGTGTCCTGGTGGGTGCCGGGCCGTTCGCGCCAGAACGCCGCCGACGCCGCCCTGCGCACGAGCATCAGCACCACTCCGGCAGCGCTCAGGAAGAGGGCGATGACCAGCGGTGCGCCCAGGCCGAACCAGGCCGTCGAGGAGGCCGCGTTGTGGGGGTCGGCCATGTCGGCGACGGACTCCACCAGCAGCCAGACCAGCAGGGCCGCGCCCACCAGCGGCCCGGCGCCGAGCAGCAGGAAGGGGCGCAGGCCCCGCGTCAGCCGGCGCCGGTACCAGACGGCGCAGGCGATGCCGGTGAGGGCGTAGTAGAAGGCGATGAGCAGCGAGAGCGCGGTGAGGGAGTCGGCGAGGGCGTTCTCGCTGATCCGGTGGATCACCACGTACCAGACGGTCGCGGTGCCGGCGACCCACCAGGTGCTCGTGCCGGGCGTGCCCCGGCGGGGGTCGACGCGGGCGAAGCGGGCGGGCAGGGCGTGGCGGCGGGCCATGGACAGGGCCGTGCGGGAGGCGGGGATGATGGTGGTCTGGGTCGAGGCGAGGGCCGAGGTGCTGACGGCGAGGAGCAGGATCCAGTCCCAGCCGCCGAGGACCTCGTGGGCGAGGGCGGCGAAGACGTCCTCCTCGGTGTCGGCCCGTCCCGCGAGGTAGGCGGTGCCCGCGTAGGCGACGACGGCCACGGCCACGGACAGGTAGGTGGCGAGCAGCACGACGGTCGACCAGATGCCCGCGCGGCCGGGGGCGTTGGCGGAGTCCTTGGTCTCCTCGGTCAGGTTGAGGGCGGACTCCCAGCCCCAGTACGCGAACACGCCGAGCAGCAGCCCGCCGGTGAGGGCGGAGCCTCCGGCACCGAAGGGGTTCAGCCAGCCGGCGGCGGGGCGTACGGCGTCCAGGCTCCCGGTCCCGGCGTAGACCCGGTACAGGGCGACGGCCGCGAACACGACGAGGCAGATCACCTGGAGCAGGACGAGCACGTTCTGGAAGCGTGCCGAGGCCTCGGTGCCCCGAACGCAGAGCCAGGACATCACCAGGATCAGCAGGACGGTCAGGACCTCGCGGACCAGCGCGTTCCCGGCCAGGCCGTCGGCGCCGACGGCGAGCAGGCCGAAGCCCACGGCCACGTCCGCGAGGGAGCCGACGACGAGCACCCCGGTCATCGCGATGGCCCAGCCGCCCAGCCATCCGGTGGTGGGGCCCAGGGCGCGGGTGGCCCAGGAGAAGGTCGTGCCGCAGTCCGGGTCGGAGCGGTTGAGGTAGTGGAAGGCCGAGGCGATCAGCAGCATCGGCACGAAGGAGGCGAGCATGACGCCGGGGGCGTGCACCCCCACCAGGACCACCAGCGGGCCGATGACGGCGGCCAGCGAGTAGGCGGGCGAGGTGGCGTTGAGGCCGATGGCGAGGGCGTCGAGGAAGCCGATCGCGTCGGCCTTGAGCGCGCCGGCCGGGGCGGTGGGGGCGGTGGCCGTCGCGGGTTCGGTGTGCTGCCGGGCGGCGGTCTCCGTGGGGGTGTCTGCGGCCATCGTCCCTCGCTGTGCTGT
Source organism: Streptomyces sp. NPDC001594 (assembly GCF_042893675.1). Classification (NCBI taxonomy): domain Bacteria; kingdom Bacillati; phylum Actinomycetota; class Actinomycetes; order Kitasatosporales; family Streptomycetaceae; genus Streptomyces; species Streptomyces sp. NPDC001594. Next base: position 21,078 of record NZ_JBIAVB010000030.1, read on the forward strand.
GTGCGGTGTGCGGGCTGCGCCGCTGCCGGGCGTGGTGTGAACAGGGCGTGAACTGCGAAGAGGAAACCCGCGCGGCCGCTCGGGGGTCAATGGTGTTGGCATAAGGGGCGCCGGAGGGCGCCGGAGCCGGTGGGTTCAGCGGGTGCGCAGGGCCTGGAGACGGGCCTCGGCGCTGGCGAGGAGCATGTCCAGGGCGACCGGGTAGGCGCTGTGGTTCATCCGGGCGGCGAGCAGCCTGCCCGTGGCCGCGATGTGCGGGTACCGGTCGGCCGGCAGCTTGGCGTAGGTGGACTCCCACTGCTGCTCGTCGGAGAGGCGCGAGGCCTCGCTCAGGGCGAGGGCGCCGGCGTCGAGGGAGGCGAAGGCCAGGCTCTGGTCGATGAAGGCGTGGTAGATCAGGACCGCCTCCGGGTCCGGGAAGCCCGCGGTGCGCAGGATCCCGAGGACCGCCTCGTCGGCGGCGATCTCGCGGGGCCGGCCGGTGACGCGGCTGGCGGTGAGCACGGCCGCCTGGGGGTGGGCCAGGTAGGCTCCGTGGATGCGCAGGCCGAGTTCGCGCAGGTCGGAGCGCCAGGTCCCGGTGGCGGTCCATCCTTCGAGGGCCCGTCCGATCAGTTCCTCGCCGATGGCGAGGGTCAGGCCGTCCATGCCGTCGAAGTAGCGGTAGAGGGTGCTGGGGTCGGCGCCGAGGGCGGCGCCGAGCCGGCGGGCGGAGAGCCCGGCGCTGCCGTGTTCGCGCAGCATGCGCAGGGCGGTGTCGACGATCAGCCGTTCGGACAGGACGACGCCCTGCCGGGTGGGACGCCGCCGCCTGCGGGCGTCCTCGGGGACCACCGGTTTCGCCATCGCACACCCTCCCGGTCTTATGCCAACACCATTGACCTTATCTCGCGGGCCCCGCTTTCATCCCTCCCGAGGGGCACGGACCTTCGTGGACCCCGCTGAGAGAGGGTTTCGTCATGCGTGTTCTGCTTGTGGGCGCCGGCGGCGTCGGTACCGCGATCACCCGGATCGCGGCCCGCCGGGACTTCTTCGACCACTTCGTGGTCGCCGACTACGACCTCGCCCGCGCCGAGGCGGCCGTCGCCGCCCTCGACGACTCCGCCGGCCGGTTCACGGCCCGCCGGATCGACGCCTCCGACCAGGCGGCGGTGGCCGCGCTCCTCACCGAGGAGCGGTGCGACGTGCTGTTGAACGCCACCGACCCGCGCTTCGTGATGCCGCTGTTCGAGGCGGCCCTCGCCGCGGACAGCCACTACATGGACATGGCCATGTCGCTGTCGCGGCCGCACCCCGCCCTGCCGTACGCCGAGTGCGGGGTCAAGCTGGGCGACGGGCAGTTCGCCCGGGCCGAGGCCTGGGAGAAGTCGGGCCGGCTGGCGCTGGTCGGCATGGGCGTGGAGCCCGGCCTCTCGGACGTCTTCGCCCGCTACGCGGCTGACGAGCTGTTCGACGAGATCGAGGAGATCGGGATCCGTGACGGGGCGAACCTGACCGTCGAGGGCCACGAGTTCGCCCCCTCGTTCAACATCTGGACGACGATCGAGGAGTGCCTGAACCCGCCCGTGGTCTGGGAGCGCGAGCGCGGATGGTTCACCACGGAGCCGTTCAGCGAGCCGGAGGTGTTCGACTTCCCCGACGGCATCGGCCCGGTGGAGTGCGTCAACGTCGAGCACGAGGAGGTGCTGCTGGTCCCGCGCTGGGTCGACGCGCGGCGCGTCACCTTCAAGTACGGGCTGGGCGAGGACTTCATCGGCAAGCTCAAGACCCTGCACGCGCTGGGCCTGGACTCGACCGAGCCGGTCACGGTCCGCGGTGCGGACGGCGCTCCGGTACGGGTCTCCCCGCGCGACGTGGTGGCCGCCTGCCTGCCCGACCCGGCGACGCTGGGCGAGCGCATGTCCGGCAAGACCTGCGCGGGCACCTGGGTGAAGGGCACCAAGGACGGCCGGGCGCGCGAGGTGTACCTGTACCACGTGGTGGACAACCGGTGGTCGATGCGCGAGTACGGCTCCCAGGCCGTCGTGTGGCAGACCGCCGTCAACCCGGTGGTGGCCCTGGAGCTCATGGCCGGCGGTGTGTGGGCCCGGGCCGGGGTGCTCGGCCCCGAGGCCTTCGCACCGCGCCCGTTCCTGGACCTGCTCACGGCGTACGGCTCCCCGTGGGGCGTCCGGGAACAGGGCTGAGCCGCCCCGCTCCGCGGCGGCGGCACTGTCAGGGAGCAGGAGCAGCAGCCCGTCCCAAGCGCAGTACGCCGTCCGGGAGTTGCCGGGCCGTGCCGGCGGCCCCGGCGGGGGGCCGGGCCGTGGGCAGGGGTTCGAGGTGCTCGCAGTGCCAGCCGGCGGCCTCGAAGGCGTCGAGGTCGGGGAGGCCGTGCAGGGTCAGGGAGGTTCCGGCGGTGCGGGCGGCGGCGGTGAGGGTGCGGGCGGAGGCCGGGGAGAGGACGTCGCAGATCCACGCGCTGCCGGCGCCCGCCGCCCCGGCCACCGCTGCCGCCAGGGCGCGGACCTGGTCCGCGGTGAGGTAGGTGAGCAGCCCCTCGGCCAGCAGGAGGGTCTGGCGGCCCGCGACGCGGGGCCGCAGGAGTGCGGTGAGGGCGGCGGGTTCGCGCAGGTCGCAGCGGAGCCGCTCCACCGGGACGCGGGCCGTCGCGGCGGGCAGCAGGCGGTCCTTGAGGTCGAGGACGGCGGCGCGGTCGACTTCGGTCACCCGGCAGCCGGGGGGCCAGTCCAGCCGGTGGGTCCGGGCGTCGAAGCCCGCGCCGAGGTTGACGCAGGCGTCCCAGGGCCCGTTGCGGAGCAGCCCGGAGAGCATGCGGTCGATCACGAGGGTGCGGGCGACGACGACGGACGGCCCCGCGGTGTGCCGGGTGACGCGGACGACGGAGTCCGGGCAGAGGCGGGCGAAGCGTTCGGCGTAGGGGTCGCGCAGCACGCCGTCCGGGTCGGCCGTCGCGCGGGCCCGGGCGAGCGCGGTGAGGAAGGCGGTGTCCGGGACCTCGTCGGCGTCCGGCGGGCCGGTCCGCGGGGCGGGGGGCGGGGAGCCTGCGTCCGGCACCGCTACTCCCATCGGAACAGCCGCGCGGCGGCCACCGTGCCCAGGACGACCACGCCCGCGAGCACGCCCAGGTCGAGGGCGACGTCGGCGGGACCGTCCAGCCAGGCGTGCTGGAGCAGCTCGACCGCATAGGTCGCGGGCAGCGCGGCGCTGATGGTCTTCATGGCGTCCGGGAAGATCTGCAGCGGGATGGTCGCCCCCGACAGGAAGATCATCGGGAAGTAGACCAGGTTGGCGATGGCCACCGCCGCGCGTTCGGACGGGGCGACCGCGGCCACCACTCCCCCGAGCGCGTACATGGCCAGGGCGCACAGCAGCAGGGCCCCGGCCGTCGCGGCGGCGGCCGCGGGGGTGGCCGGCAGGTGGAGTCCGAAGAACAGGTACCCGGAGGCGACCAGCAGCAGGGCTCCGAGCAGGGTCAGCGCGAGGTTGACCAGCCCCTGGGCGACGAGGAAGGCGGACGCGTCGACCGGGGTCGCGCGGAAGCGTTTGAGGACCTTGCGGTCGCGGTACTCGGCGAGGCCGAGCGGGAAGCTCATCAGCCCGGTGACGGCGACGACCAGGACCAGGTAGGCGGGCACCGACATGTCCACCGTCCCGCGCCCGCCGAACTCCTTGGCCGGTTCGTTGCCGTAGATCCCGCCGAACATGCACAGCATCAGCACCGGGAAGGCGAGGGCGAAGAAGACCGGGGCGAAGTTCCGCCGCATCCGCCGCCCCTCGAACCGCACGATCGGCCACAGCACCGACATCTCAGGCCCCTTCCTTCACGGCGGCGGCGCCGACCAGGCGCAGATAGGCGTCCTCGAAGCCCGGGGTGCGGCGGCTCACCGCCGACGCGGGGAGTCCGGCCCGTGCCAGCAGGCCGACGATGCGGTCGTAGTCGGCGGGGTAGCTGCCCGCGAACTCCAGCCGGTCCGGCGCGCCGGGCAGCAGGGTCAGTCCGAGGCCGGCGAGCCGCTCCTCGATCCCGGCGGCCCGGCCGGGACCCGGCCCCCCGAGCTCGACCAGGAAGGTGGAGGGGCCCCCGTGCGCCTCGGTCAGCTTCGCCGGGGTGTCGAGCGCGACGAGTTCCCCGGCCCGCAGGACGCCCACCCGGCCGCACAGCGCCTCGACCTCGTCCATCGCGTGCGAGGTGAGCAGCACCGCGACCCCGCGGGCGGCGAGGTCGAGGACCGAGCGCCAGGTCTCGCGGCGCTGGTGCGGGTCGAGGCCGGTGGTCAGCTCGTCGAGGACGACCAGGCGGACGTCGCCGATCTGGGCGAGGGCCAGGGCCAGCCGCTGGCGCATGCCGCCGGAGAGGTCGGTGATCAGGCTGCTGCGGCGGTCGGCGAGGCCGAAGGTCTCCAGCAGGGCGGCCGCGGCGCCGGGCGTGCGGTAGACCGCCTCGTAGAGGTCGCACAGTTCGCCGACCCGGGCCCGGCTGGGGAACTGGGACTCCTGGAGCTGCATGCCGAGCAGCCGGGTGACCGCGGCGCGGTCGCGGCGGGGGTCGTGGCCGCAGACCGTGACGGTGCCGCCGCGGACGGGCCGCAGGCCGCCGACGGCCTCGACGACCGAGGTCTTGCCCGCGCCGTTCGGCCCGATGAGCCCGAAGACCTCCCCGGGGCGGATCCGGAACGAGACGTCGCGGACGGCGGTGAAGGTTCCGTAGGCGACGGTCAGCCGGTCGGCGTGCACGACGGGGGCCGGCGCCGGGTCGGTGGCGGGCGGCGGTCCGGCGGGCGGCTGGTCGGTGGTCACAGGCTGAGCCTCCCGGGGGCCGTGCGCGCTCCCGCTGCCGGGGAGGCGCTGAGGTTGGTGTAGAAGCCGGCGAACGACATGTGCAGCACGAGGGCGGGCAGCACGCCGCCGGTGGCGATGGTCAGCAGGCCGCCGACCGTGCCGAGGACGAGGCTGGAGGTACCCAGCACGTAGGCCTGGATGCGGGTGGAGACGAGGGCGACCTGGCCGGCCGCGAACAGGATGGTGCTGAACCCCAGGGCGAAGGCGGGGCCGGCGCCCAGCGCCCCGAGCCCCAGCAGGACCGCCCCGCGGAAGAGGACCTCCTCGAACAGGGCCGCGGCCGCCGGGACGGTCCACCGGGAGTGCCGGGGCAGGGCGAGGATCGCGGAGATCCACTGGATGCGGGCGATTTCACCGGGGACGTCCGCCCGCGGGTGGACCCGGTAGAGCAGGGACACGCACAGGATGGTGGTGCTGGAGGTACCGAGGACCGCCAGCAGCAGGGCGAGCGCGTCCCCGGGCGCGGGGACGGCGAACACCTGCCGGAGCGCGAGCGGTGTGGCCGCCAGCAGCACCGCCAGGGCCAGGCCGCCCAGCACCAGGTAGACGAGGGTGCCGAACACCGCGAAGGCCGGCTCCGGGCGCAGCCGGGTCCAGCCGGCCAGCCACAGGGCGGTGCGCCGCCGCCGTGCCGGATCGCCGAACGGCAGCCGGTACAGGGCCAGCCAGAGGGCGACCGCGCCGGTGGTCAGCGCGGTGAAGGCGGGCACGCTCATCCGGCGGACTCCCGTCCGGCGGCCGCACGCGCCCGGTGCGCGTGTTCCCGCTCCCGCTCCTGCTCCCGTTCCTGGCGGACGGCCAGGGCGAAGACCGTCCCGTTCTGCGCGAGGTGCGCCACGAGCGGCACCGCCAGGCTGCCCGACACCACCAACAGCAGCCCGAACACCGCCCCGGACAGGGCCTTCTGCGCCACCGCGAGCCCCCCGAAGAACAGGTGTCCCACCGCGTACGCCACGGCGGCCACCGCGACCGCGACACCGGCCGGCAGGTGGAGGCGCTCGTGCAGGACCCCGATCCACAGGCCCCGGTACAGGAGTTCCTCGGCGACCGCGGTGGCCAGCACGGACACCGCGTACCCGGCGCTCGCGGCGCCGCCGTCGCGGTGCACCGCGAGCCGGGGCAGGCCCGCCCCGGCCGCCAGCCGGGGCAGGGCGCCGACCGCGAACTCGGCGCCGACCAGCGCGGCCCCCACCGCGGCCGCGGCCGGCAGCCAGAGCACGCCGGGGGCCCGGCCGGGGAGCGCGCCCGGGAGGAAGCCGCCGTCGGCGGCGACGGCGAGGGCCGCCGCCGTCACCACCAGGTAGGCGGCCGGGACGCCCGCCAGCCCCCGCCGGGCGGCCCGTATCCGGTCCGCTCCCGCCTTCGCCGCGGGGCCGAACGCCGTGGCGACGCGGATCAGTTCGGCGGGCGCGACGGTGGCCGCCAGCACCAGCAGTTCAAGGGAGCGGGTGGGGGACCACATGGGTCACACCCCCGTGCTCTCGTATCCGCGGATGGTTCTTCGGCGGGAACCCGGGCAGGCACATGCTCAGCAGCTCCGGGACGACCGCCCGGACCACGCGCCACGGGGTGTCGGCCAGCTCCGGCGGGGTGAAGTCCAGGTAGCCGGCGAACTCGCCGACACCGCCGAGGTCCTTCAGGAGCCGGCGGATCGCCGCCGTGTCGCCGTCGGCGTAGCCGGGCAGCGCGGCGAAGCCGGTGCGGCCCTCCACGCGGCTCTCCACCGCGGTGAGTTTGCGCCGTGCGTCCCCGGGGGCGGCGAACCACAGCACGTTGGTGTCCAGGTCGGTGTAGGCCGAGCCGTGCTGCGCGAAGTGCACGTGGGGCAGGTCGAAGACGGTGCTGAACATGCCGATCCCGAGGATGGCCGCCGCCTCCGCCGCGCCGCGCAGCAGCGCCCGCCGCGGGTCCGGGTCGGCCTGGAGCCCGAAGGCGATGTAGGGCAGCTTCCCGTCCCGGCGCACCAGGGTCACCCCGATGTTCGGCAGCGGCAGTTCCGGCCGGGTGAGCAGGCTCGCCCGTACCTCGTACGGCCCGTCCGGGGCCAGTCCGGCCGCCTCCAGCAGCTCGTGGCCGTCCGCGTCGAGGTCGATCAGCGGGGCCTTGGCGTCGGTGTACCAGTTGAGGATGAACGCGTCGATCTGCACGGCTTCGACGAGGGCGCCGAGCAGGGCCTTGTCGAGGGAGACGTGGGCCGCGGTGCCCGTCGAGAAGGACGGGGTGAACAGCTTGTCGCCCGCGACCGGTTCGCTGCGGAAGCCGAGGAAGACCAGCTGCGCCGGCAGGTACACCTCCTCCCCGGGCCGGGTGAGCGAGGGACAGGCGATCCACGCGATCACGTCGTCCTCGCCGGGCGGGACGGGCGAGTACCGGGGCATCATCCGGGCGATCCGCTCCTGCTGTCCGGCGTCGAAGACGCCCAGCAGTTCCAGGGGCGCCACGCGGTGCCGGGAGGACAGCGCACGGTAGGAGGCGTATTCGATCCGGTCCGCGAACAGCGGCATGGCCATGATCGCCGCGTAGCGCTCGACCGCCTCGCCGGTGAGCCGGGTCACCGCCTCCTCGTGGGTCGAGCCGTAGCCGGCCAGGTGGTACTGCATCTGCATGTGCGGGTCGTCCAGCGCCAGCCGGTGGTACTGGGGCATCGCGGCCGTGGCCGAGCGCAGGTACGGCTCGCCCTCCACGGCGGCGACCGAGACCAGCATGCCGGGCAGGATCCCGCCCTGGTTGCCGCCGATCCGCCCGTAGCGGGCGAGCGCCGCGCCCATCCCGGGGTGGCCCAGGAGCGGGATGCCGCTCATCGGCCCCCTCCGAGCGCCTCGCGCACGTGGTGGTCGACGATCACCCGGCTGTTGAAGTTGATCTCCCGTACGACGTCCCTGGCGACGTGGCCGCAGGCCGGGCAGGTCCCGATGCGCAGGACGTCCTGCGCCTGGATCTCGTACGTGGGCAGGTAGATGCTCAGCGCCCGGCCCAGGAAGCGCGAGGTGCCGAGCGAGCGCAGCAGCACGGCCTCGTTGACCAGATGGGCGCAGACCAGCGACTCCACGCCGTTGGCCCGTCCCGTGCCGCCGGGGGCGGTGGCCCCGACCATGCTGTGGTAGCCGATGTGGTCCTCCAGCCGGGCGAGGGAGCGCTGTTCGAAGCACTCCAGGCAGCCGGTGCGCGGGCTGTCGGCGCCCACGACGGTGGCGAACGGGCCGTCGACCAGACCGACCACCACCGGCTTCTCCAGGTGGCAGGCGAGGCGGTTGAGCGCGCGCAGCGCCAGGATCGAGGCCTGCCCGAGGTGGACCACCAGCGCGTCGCAGTGCGCCACGGTCGCGCTCAGCCGCTTCAGCGCGTCCGCCGCGGCCAGACCGCCCGTCCCCGAGGTCAGGTCGGCGGCGTGCAGGGCGTCCAGGAAGTCCGCCGGCAACGGCTCCAGCGGCAGGTCCAGCGCCTCGGCCTGGGCGGCCACGTACGCGGCGGCGCTGGGCGAGTCCGCCGCGAAGGCGACCGTCGCCGCGGCCGATTCGGCGGCGCCGTACAGGTCCAGGTTGCCGAGCAGGGCCCGGGCCATGTCCGCGCCGCGCTCGGACGGACGGTCGTACGCGAGGAACCCGGCCTGGCGCAGCTCGTTGACGGCGAGCTCCAGGTTGGCGCGCTCGACCGGGGTGAGGCCGGCGGCGTCGGCGAAGGTGCCGTCGGCCGGCTTGCCGGCCGCCAGCGTCTCGAACAGGGCGGTCATCGCGGCCCGGACCGCGGGCGACTCGGCCCGCAGGTCGACGTTGACCTCGGAGAAGTTCCATATGCCCCAGCGCAGCCGGATGACGCCCGGCTCCACGGCGAGCAGCCGGACGGAGGTGGCGAGGAGGACTCTCGAAGCGGAGGGTGCGGGGGTCATGGCTCAGGCCTCTCCGTGTCCGAGGAGCGTCAGGTGGATCACGTGGCGCGAGGTGCCGTCGCAGCCGAGTTCCCGTTCCAGCGACTGCTTGTCGTACCCGCCCTGGTCGCAGCCGATCAGGCCCAGCGAGGTCCGGGCCAGGTGCACGTTCTGGGAGATCCCGCCGGCCTCGATCAGCCCGAAGACCAGTCCGCTGTCCCCGTACTTCTGCGAGTTGGAGTACAGGTCGTAGACGTAGACCAGGGCCAGGGCCGCCTTGTCCGCCTCGACGTCCTTGGTCTGCAGCTGCCGGGCCAGCTCGACCGGCCGCGGCTGCGGCCGGCAGGGGAACAGGGTGTGGCTGTGCGGCTGGTAGGCGTACGCTCCCGGCGCCAGGCCCTTCACGTGCTGGGCGAGCACGGCCACCCGGACCGGGTAGAGCCCGCCGCCGGAGGGCGCGTTGCGCAGCGCCACGGCGGCGTCGCCGTCCTGGGCCGTGGGCACCGGCAGGCTGCCCGAGATCCCTTGGGCGTGCCACAGCACGGTGGCCAGGTCCTCCAGCGTCACCGGCTTGCCCGAGAAGCCGCGGCCGCTGCGCCGGCCGGCGACGGTGTCGGTCAGGCCGCTGCGCAGTCGCCGGTGCGGGGGCAGGGCGACCGCCCCGTCGAGCCGCTCCTGGAGGTCGTTGTGCGCGGTGGAGAGGACGGCGTCGTGGCCGTAGAACCGGGACACCCCCAGCTGCATCCCGAGATCGCGCCCCCCGCGGCGGTGGTTGAGCAGCAACTCCTCCCCCACGAAGCCGTGCACGGCCGGACTCCACCTCCCCCGGACCACCGACTCCGGCGCCCGTACCACCGTCGTCGCGCTGTACATCGACACGGAGGTGTGCTGCTGGCCGAAGGCCGCCACCGTCGCCAGGTGGCTGTTGCGGCCCAGGTGGTCGGAGACGGCTTCCTGCGAGTCCTTCAGTGACATCTCGGCCTTTCCTTCGACGACGGGGTGCGCGCGTGAGGGCAGGGCGTCGAGCGGGGCCGGCGACCCCGCCCGACATCGGCGGCTACCAGCTGCAGCACGAGCTGCAGCAGCAGTTCCCGCCACCGCAGGTGGTGCTGGCGCCCGGAGCGACCTGGACGAACGCACCGCCCGTGGCGGTGCTGCCGACCTGGCCGGAGAAGCTCAGCATTGTTTCCCTCACCTCCCATCGAGGACGCGAAGAACAACGGCCCGGACCCGCAGGCCGCCTGGAGCGTAGCAGCCGCCGGAGGTGGCGAGAAGCAGTCGCGTGAACCCTCAACTCCCTTTCTTTTACATCCAGTTGGGTGGCGTGACGGTCCGGTGGACGGGGCCGGTGCGGGCGGTCGGCCGGAGGGTGACGGTGAAGCTCCGGCCGTGGGCCCGGCGGGTGTCCACCTCCAGCCGGGTGCCGGCCGCGACATGGCGTACGCGTACTCGCGGGTCCCCCTCCACCGGCCGCAGCCACCGGCCCGGCAGCAGCAGTCCCACGGCGGCCCGGCGGGTGGTCGGATCGGAGACGGCCACCCGCACGGCCGCGGGGTCCCGGTCCGCCGGCCGGTGGGCGACGATCACGGACCCGGGTCCGTCCAGGCGCAGGGCGGCGGTCCCGTGCGGGCCGGGTGCGAAGCAGTTGGCGGCGAGCAGACCGAGACCGGTGTGCGCCACCGCCTGGAGGCGGGCGGTGTTGGCCAGCACCCGCAGGGGCCCGCCCCGCGTGCCGTAGCCGCGCATCCGCTCCTCGTCGGCGTCGGGCACCAGGGCCCAGGCGGCGCACAGCGGCGGCGCGCCCGCGGGCCGGTCGAGGGCCGCCGTGAACACCCGCCGGGTGACCGGGGCGGCCGGGTTCGCCAGGCGCACCGCCCTGGGACTGCCGGTGACCAGGTCCAGGCCGACGCGTACGGGAGACGGGTCGAGGAAGAGGTAGCCGACCGCCGTGCCCCGGGTGAGATTGGCGTGCCGCAGCCACCGCAGGCCGCACGGGGCCGTCCCCGCGCCGGGCCCCTCGTAGGGACGGCCGTCGCGGGTGGCGCCGGTGACGAGGATCCGGTCGTCCGGGTGCGCCGTGCGGGCGTCGACCGTGGTCGTCACCGCCCGTCCGGCGAGGTCCGCGACGTCCGCCGCCAGGACGAGGACCTCCTCGTCGAACAGGAACCACGACTTCGTGGCCGTCGCGCCGCGGTACACGGTGAAGTCCGCCGGCAGCAGTGCCCGGTCCCGGAACGCCTCGTCGTCGCTCTGCACCATTCCGGCCGCGCCGTACGCGCCGAGGACCGTCCCGCCCGACCAGTCGGCGGTCCCGCGCGGGAAGTACACGTAGGCGTTCTGCGACGCGGAGGAGGCCGTGAACGCCAGGGCGTGGGACGGGTTGTCGTAGTACAGGGCGCCGCCGTACAGCTCGGGCACCGTCCGGCGCCGCTCGACGGGGGTGCTCACGCCGGGCAGGCCGTAGGGGGAGACGGTGGCGTAGTGGCCGACGTCGTGCCCCGGGCCCTGGTCCTCGCCCGACAGGTACAGCCGGTGGGCCCCGTCCCCCTGGAACCAGGGCATGAGGTTCTCGCCGTTCAGGTACTCGTACTTGCTGGTCCGCGTCGAGCTGCGGGCCAGGACGAAGGCGTAGCCGGGGCGCCGGTGGACGGTCCGGTCCATGGCGTTGAAGGCGAAGCTGGCGCGCGGGGGCGCCAGGTCCGCGGCCCGCACCGCGGGGTCGGCGAGGAGGTCGGCGTAGCGCGCGAAGGAGAGGGGTGAGACGAAGGCGGCCGGGTCGGCGCCGGCCCGGCAGGCGGGGCCCAGGTGCCTGGCGTAGGCCCGCAGGGCCCGGGCCCGGTCGCCCGTGGTGAGGGCGGACAGCCCCAGGACGGCCTCGCACACGGCTCGCGCGTCGGCGTACCCGCCCTGCGGCCGGGTGAGGGCCCGGCCCTTGACCGTCTCCGTCATCCACCCTTCGAAGACCAGCGGGGCGAAGCCGTCCCGGATCCACCCGTACACGGCCGCTCCCGCTTCCGGCCCCGGCCCCAGGCCCGTCCCGTCGAGGAGTGAGAGCGCCTCCACGACCCGCGTGAGCAGCGCCGTGCCGTAGGAGCCGGTGGAGGCGACGGAGCCGTGCTGGACGAACGAACCGTCGCGGTGGAAGCCGTCGGTGACACCGTGCCGGGGGGCGTAGGGGTCGAGGGGGTCGAGGACCGTCAGCTGGTCGGCGACGGCCTTGCGGATCCGGGCGGGGTCGCCGAGCAGGGCCCCCTGCACCATGCGGTTGGTGGTGATGTCGGCGAGGTTGGCCGCCGTGTGGAAGCGCGAGTCCAGGTCCACGTCCCCGGCCGCGCCGTGGCCCAGCCGGCGGTCCATCGCCGCGACGTAGGCCGCCGTCAGCCCCGGATACCGCGCGGCCGCCTCCGGCGCGAGCAGCGCCAGGGTCCGGCCGGCGTGGCGCGGGATGCCGATCTCCCACGGGAACCAGTTGCCGTGGGAGGCCGGGGCCCGGTCGCCGTAGTGCTCCTCGTACAGGCGGACCAGCGCGCGCAGCACCTTCGGCCGCGCGGCCCCGCCCCCGGAGGCGCCGGGCGCCGCGCCGCCGGGGACGCGGGTGGCCAGGGCGATCCCGTAGAGCCTGCGGAACGACTCCTCCAGCCGCGCCTCGGAGTCCCCGAGCGGGAGCCCCGCGAAGATCTCGCCGCCCCGGGCACGGTCCATGGCGGCGAGGTCCGCGCGCGCCGCCAGGGCCAGTGCGTCGAGCAGGGGGCGGGTCTCGGGCCGGCGGTTGGACGCGGCCGTACCCGCGAACAGGGCGGTCAGGTTGGCCAGCAGCCGTGCGCACGCGGCGTCCCGGTCCGGCACGCGCTCCCCGCCCTGGTCACCGGCTGCCCGTCCCCGCAGGACCGGAGGGACGCCCGCGCACGACAGGGCGTTCAGCATCCGTCTGCGCGAGAGGTCCACCGCCGCCGCCTCCTCCGTCGGGCCGCGGCCGCCGGGCCGGATCCGGCCGCCCCGGCGACCGGGCCCAGCCAACCACGCGCGCGGCGCCGGGCAGCGGGTCCGACACGGCCGCGGCCGCCGGATGCCGTACCGGCCGCCCGGCGGCTCCGGCCGCGCCGGCCGTCAGGGGCGCAGCCAGATCGGGTTGGTGAGGGCGGCCGGCGGCCCCGGCAGGGGTGGCGCCTGGGCCGGGTGGCGGACCTCCGCGCGGACGTAGGCGGTGCGGGCGGAGGTCGTGCGCCACTGGGCGGAAGCCGCCGCGGGCACGGTGAGGACCAGGCCCTGGTCCGTGACCAGGCGCAGCTCGCAGCCCTCGGCTCCGGTCACCGACAGCCGCACGAGGACCTCCGTGTCGGCGTCGGCCGGCGCCAGCGTCTCCCCGATGCCCGCGTGGGCCCCGCGGGCGGTGACGGCGGTGAAGTCCACGGAGACGGCGGAGGATTCGGCGGCGTAGGCGCGTCCGGCGCGCAGCCCCGCCAGTATCGCGGCGCGGGACAGGTCGTCGGCCAGGACGACGGTCTGGGGTTCACCGACGCGGTCCGGGTCGCGGTGGTAGTCGCTGTGGGCCAGGGCGGGCAGCCAGCGGTCGCCGTTCGCGGCGCACAGGGTGGCGTCCCAGGAGGCCAGGGAGACCTCGTCGTCGGCCGTCCAGGGGCCGTTCCACACCTCGACGGCGTCGGCCTCGCCGAAGCCGAACTTCCAGGCGCAGCCGACGCAGGTGGCGTGTGGATGGGCGGGGACGACGAGGCCGCCCGCCTGCCGTATGGCGCGGGCGAAGCGTGTGAAGCGGCGGTCCCGGGCCCGGTAGCGCCAGTCGACGAAGGTGCCCGGATCGGTGCCGACGGCGAGGACGTGGCCGGTGCGGGTGGTGATCTCCTCGCCGGTGAGGACGAGCAGACCCGCGGCGGCGGCGCCCTGCCAGGCGGTGTGGGAGCTGTGGGTGTTGTGCTCGGAGGTGTTGACGAAGTCCAGGCCGGCGGCGCGGGCGAGGGCGGCGAGCTCGGCGGGGGTGCGGCGGCCGTCGGAGTGCACGGAGTGGATGTGGCAGTCCCCGCGGTACCAGGCCCGGCCGCGGCCGGGGAGGCGTTCGGGCGGGTAGGTCAGGGGGGCGGGGGGTGCCGGTGCGCCGTGGACGAGGGTGACGGTGATCTCGTAGGGCAGTCCCTGGGGGGCCACGGTGTAGGGGCCGAGCGCGAGGTGCCACCGGCCGCGCTCCAGCGGTCCGGGCAGGTAGCCGGGGGTGGCTTCGTCCGCGCGGAGGAGGAACTCGCCGCGGGCGCCGCCGGACCAGCCGCGGAAGCCGCGGCCGCCGAGCGCGGTGCCGTGCTGGTCGAACAGGCCTATGTCGAGGGCGTTGCCGGGGGTGCCCGGCGGGGTGGGCGGTCTGTCGTAGCGGTAGGAGACGCGTAACTCGCGCACGTCCGGCGGGACGTCGAAGGGCACGTACACGAAGTCCGGGGCGCCGGGCCCTATGGTGCCGCGCAGGGTGGTGGTGGTCGTGGCCGGCTCGGGTTCCGCGGCCGCGGCGGCGGGCGAGGGGGAAGGGGCGGCGACGGCGGTGGCCGACGCGGCTGCCTGTGCCAGTAGTGCTCGTCTACTGAGGGCCATGGGGCCCAGGGTCGCGGGCGGAGGTGAACCCCACGTAAACGCACGGACGTTCGGCCGGTGGGGCTGGTGGGGGCGGTGCCGGACGGAGCCCCGGCACAGCCGGGGCTCCGCCGCGGTGGTGGGTCAGCGGACCGTGACGGTGGTGCTGGGCGAGAAGACATCACCCGAGAGCACCCGCAGCTCCTCCTTGCCCTTGGTGTTGAGCTTGCCGTCCAGGGCGTAGCTGCTGCCGTTCTTGACGACGGTCTCGGCCTTGAGGGTGGTCCACTTCCCGTCCTTCTTGTGCTGCAGGACCACCTTGCTGCCTATCTTGAGGCCCTTGGTGCGGCCTGTGACGTGCACCTTCTCCCCGGCCTTCACTTCGGTCCTGTCGACGGTGATGGTCAGGCTCGGCTGTTCGGCGCTCGCGCTCGCGCTCCCCTTGGGGGACGGCGACGCGGCGGCGTACGAGGTCGCGGCGCCGCCCGCCAGCAGCGTGGCGGTGAGGGTGGCGCAGGCAAGGGCACGCAGGGTGGAGTTCACGGTGGCTCCCGTCTGGGGCTGGGCAGGAATCCCCCCTCGCGCCTTCGAGGCTAACCAGCCGACCGGCCGTGGACTGCGGCATGCTGGGCCGAACGGGTGAGGCCCCGGGCGGTGTTCCGTGTGCCATGCTGTCTGGCGCCCACGGGACGCGCGTCGCGTGGGCGACGACGGGGAAGAGGTCTCACGGGGGTGTGGCATGCAGCCGTTGACCGCGACCGATCCGCGCCGCGTGGGCGCGTACCGGCTGCTGTACCGCCTGGGCGAGGGCGGCATGGGCCGGGTCTACCTCGGCCGGTCGCCCGGCGGCCGGACGGTCGCCCTCAAGGTGGTGCACGCGCAGATCGCCGACGACGCCGGCTTCCGCCTGCGCTTCGCCCGGGAGGTCAGGGCGGCTCGGTCGCTCGGGGGCGCGGGGACGGTGCCGGTGCTGGACGCCGACCCGGAGGCGGAGGTGCCCTGGCTCGCCACGGCGTACGTTCCGGGGCCGGCCCTCTCCGACGCCGTCATCAGCCACGGGCCGCTGCCCGAGGAGGCCCTGTGGCGGCTGTTCTCCGGACTCGCGCGGGCGCTGGCGGGGGTGCACGGGGCCGGGCTGGTGCACCGGGACGTCAAACCGTCCAACGTGCTGCTCTCCCAGGCGGGACCGCTGCTCATCGACTTCGGCATCGCCCGGTCCGCCGACGCGACGGTGCTGACCGGGACCGGTCTGGTGGTGGGTTCGCCGGGCTACATGTCGCCGGAGCAGGCGGAGGGCCGGACCGCCGGCCCGGCGGCGGACGTGTTCTCCCTGGGAGCGGTGCTGGCCTTCGCGGCGACCGGGCGCGGCCCCTTCGGCGGAGGGTCGGTGGCCGAGCTGCTGTACCGGCTGGTGCACCACGAACCCGACCTCGACGGGGTCGGGGGCCCGTTCGGGGAACTGGCCCGGCGCTGCCTGGCCAAGCGGCCCGAGGACCGGCCCGCGGTCGCGGAGCTGGTCGCCACGGCCGGGGCGCGGGCGGGCACGGGCCCGTGGCTGCCGGCGCCCGTGGTGGCCGCCATCGCGCAGAAGGCGGAGGAACTGCTCAACGCGGAGGCGGTGGAGCCCGAGGAGGAGGCGGCGGCGGAGCGCCCCGTACGGGAGCCCGCGTCCGGGGCCGTGTCCGCGGCGGCGTCCGGACCGGACGGGGTGACCACCCTCGCGCCGCCGCCGCGGACCCCGCGGACCCCGCCGCCCACGGCGGTCCTGCCCGGCCGGCCACCGGCCGGGCAGGACCGCCCCCGCGCCGCGTCGTCGGCCGCGCCCTTCCGCCGGGAGGACGCCGTCCGGTCCCTGACCACGGGGCTCGGCCGGCCGCTCTACGGGCTGTTCTTCCTGGTCCCGGTCGTCGCCCTGCTCGTCGGGGGGTTCGACCTGCTGGACCGGGCCGCGCGGTTCCCGTCCGAATCCGAGCGGCCGAGCGCCGCGCACGACTGGGCCGTGCACGACGACTGGTGGCGCTTCCCCGTCGCCCTCCTGCTCCTGGGCGCGATGGCGTGGCTGCAGGTCTACCGGAAGCGGCTGACGAGGGTGCCGCCCGGCCGGGTCCGGCTGTGGTCGGCCGGGATCGGCCTGTACTGGATCGCCCTGATCGCGGGCACGGCCCTGCACGTGGCGTGGGCCGTGATCGTGCAGGAGGACATGCCGTACGAGGCCGGGACCCATCCCCTCATGTGGGTGGCCCTGCCGGTGGCCGTCATCGGGGCGGTGGTGTCGCCCTTCCTGCTGATCGCGTCGGTGCTCCGGATCGCGAAGGCCTGAGCCGGGGCCGTCGGGGATCGTTTCTGCAGGTCGCCCCTTCACTCGGCCAGGTGGTTTGAGCCGTGGATCCCCCGGCCCGGTCTGGGCGCGGACCGCCCGGACCGGGAGCCTGGGGAAGGGGTCGGGCGGGCGGCCCGCGTCGGGGAGGCGGGAGTCAGCAGATGAAGGTCAACTTCGCGAAGTTCCAGGGCTCCCTGCCGTACGCCTCCGAGCTGTACGGGGTCTACCAGCCGCTCCTCGGGTGGCGCTCGGCCCGGCTCGCCGAGCGGTTCGGCACCACGGGCCCCGCCATGCGCCGCTCGCTCGCGGCGGCGCTCACCGAGAACATGCGCCCCTCCTACACGGTGGCCCCGGGCTCCGCCTCGGCCGCCGCACCCGCCCTGACGATCGAGCCGGGCGCCCCGGTGCCCTCGGTCGCCTCCGCCCTGCCCGGCGCCCTCGACTCGCTGGTCACCCGGGAACTCCTGGCCCGGATCAAGAAGGCGGACCTGACCGATCCGGCCGTCTGGGACCGTCTCGTGGGGCCGGGACCCGACGGCCTCGCGGCCTTGCTTCGCTTCGCGGAGGAGAAGATCGCCCAGGGCGGGGTCATCGTCCACGCCGCGTCCGACGGCCGGCCCTCGGCCGTCGCCGCCGCCGACTCCACGGCCCTGGCCGCGGCCCAGGAGTCCCGTGTCGCGGGGGCGCTGAAGAACCTGCAGGCCTCCGGCCGCTACGACGTGCTGCACGCGGTGTTCGCGACGGCCGGCCACCGGGTGAGCGTGCCGGAGGTCGACGCCCTGGCCGGACTGCTGGGAGGCGGGCCCCCCGTGTCACCGGGAGCACGCGGCGCGGCCGCCACCACCACCGCAGGCCTGCCCGAGGCATCGCTGTCCCCGCTCGGCGTCGTCCACCTCTTCCGCCAGTACTTCTTCGAGTTCGACTCGTTCCTCGGCCCCCCGGTCCAGCACGTCTGGCTCAGCCCCGGCGCCTCGGTCGAGCTGATCGAGGTCTCCACGCGCCGCACCCTCACCGAACGGACCACGGAGGCCTCCGAGGAGGTCAGCCGGCGCGGCGAGCAGGAGAGCCGGTCCGAGGACGAACTGTCGGCCTCGGTCAGCGAGGAGAACCAGAGCAGCAGCAAGTTCGGGGTGAGCCTGGAGGCGAGCACCAGCGGCAAGCTCGGGGTCTTCAACACCCAGGCCACCGCCCGTACGAGCTACGACTCGGCGGACGCGCGCAAGACCGCCAAGGAGCAGACCCACAAGCAGCTGCGCCAGCAGACGATCAAGCTGTCCACGGAGATCAAACGCAGCCTCAAGTCGACGTTCAAGACGGTCGTGGAGACCACGGACACCTCCAGCAAGAGGTACCTCCTGCAGAACACCACCGACAAGCTCGTCAACTACGAACTGCGGCGCAAGATGCGCCAGGTGGGGGTCCAGGTCCAGGAGATCGGCACCCAGCTGTGCTGGCAGACCTACATCGACCGGCCCGGCGACGAACTCGGGGTCGCCGAGCTGGTCCACCTCGCGCAGCCCCCGCAGGGCCAGGTCCAGCCCGCCCAGCTCGTACCGATGCCCGAGCAGTACCAGGAGACCGTCGAAGGCACCTACAAGGGGCCCGACGACGACTACTTCGACGACGCGCTGGCGGACCTCCTGCTCTATCCGAAGTACGGGTACGAGTACAAGAGCCACACCAACGTGCAGTGGCTGAGCAGCAACGTCGCCGATCTGCGGGTCAGCCCGTTCGCGGAGGGCAGCAACCGGCTGAGGCTGCGGATCGCCGGACACAGCGGTGACGACGGCGAGATGTTCCCCTACCGCTTCACCGTCAACTACGGCCCCACCTCGGCCTACGTGGAGCAGGTGAACAAGGTCAACGCCGAGCGCCTCAAGGAGGTCGACCAGGAGAAGGAGCGGCTGGCGAAGGAGGCGTTCTTCAAGGCCGCCCAGGAACGCGTCGAGCTGGCCGCGGGCATCAGCCCCCGCCGCTTCGAGGATCTGCGCGCGGAGGAGCAGATCGTCGTGTACCGCAGCCTGGTCCGCCAGCTGTTCAAGGGCAAGGGGCTGTCCGGCGTCAGCAGCCAGACCCAGCACATCATGGCGGAGCTGGTCCAGACGTTCTTCGACGTCGACCGAATGCTGTATTTCGTGGCCCCCGAGTGGTGGGTGCCCAACAAGCTCGCCGTGAAGGAGAACCTGGGCTTCGACGGCTCGGGGACCTCGGAGAAGGAGTTCGAGAAGAGCGCCGTCGTCGGCTGGGGCCGCACCGGCGGCGCCGGCGCGGACTACTACATCACCGCCGGCTCCCGGCCCGCCAGGCTCGGGAGTTCCCTGGGCTGGCTGCTCCAGCTCGACGGCGACAACCTGCGCAACGCCTTCCTCAACGCCCCCTGGGTCAAGGCCGTCGTCCCGATCCGCCAGGGGCACGAGTTCGAGGCGCTGGACTGGCTGGCCAACGCCGGCGTGGAGGGCACGGACGGACTCGACTCGCTGTACGCCGAGTCGGTGCCGGGCGAACGCGCCCGGATGCTGCTGGTGCTCAAGCGGTACCCGTGGAAGGACCCGGCGCTCACCGCCCGCTACCGCGACCTGCCGGCCGAGGCGCTGACGGTGCACGACGCCATCCGCTATCTGGCCGTGGTGGTCGGCGGCGACTGGCAGAAGTCGCGGGCGAAGGTCAGCGACCGGCTTCCGGACGGCACGCCCGTGAACTACCTGCCCACCGACAAGGTCTACGAGCGCGGATTCGATCCGCTCGGCGAGGGGTTCGAGGCGGACGGCACCGAGCCCTTCCAGGTCTTCGACCAGTGGATCGAGGTCATGCCGACCGATCAGATCGTCGCCACCGAGGTCCGCTACGACCCGAAGACCGGGATGCAGCTCTGAGATGGCCACGACCCGCCTCACCTTCGCCGCGGCCGACGTCCTCGGCCGCCCGCCGCAGGCCGGGACCGCGGCCGAGGTGAAGCTGACGTGGACGGACGCGCGGGGGCCGGTGACCCAGCTCATCAGCGTCCCGCTGGACCGGCCCGTCACCCGGGCGGTGCCGGCGCAGGAGTGGAGCCGGATCGACCTGGAGGTCGCCCACCCCGACTACGTGCCGGAGTCGGTCACCCTCACCCGCAACCCCGACGCCCCCGTGTACTGGGACAACCGGGGCGTCTCGGTGACCCGGGACGGGGACGACCTCCGCCTCACCATGGAGCTGGGCCGCGTCCGCCAGTCACCGCTCACGGCGCCCCCGTACACCGGCACCAAGGCGCGCGGCGACCAGCCGGGGGTCTTCTTCCGGGAGGCGTCGGGTCAGCCCCGGAGGTACGCGGTGCTGAACAACCCGCCCCCGCCCGAGACGCCCCTGTGGCTGGAGAAGGTGACCGTCCGCACGCTCACGGACGCCGCTCCGGCCCGCTCCGGCCAGAGCGGCTGGGACCGGCTGCGCACCACCGACCAGGTGGTGGTTCTGGCGGACACCGGGGGCTTCCTCTGGCTGGAGTACGGCGGCAACGACGACGCGCGCCCGCCGCAGCCGCGCTTCCTGGTCGCGGTCTGGGCACCGAAGCCGCCCCCGGCGCCGGCCGCGGCCGACGGCACGGACGTCGTCTGCTACTTCACCCCCTCCACCGAGACGGACGGGTTCCCGCTCTCCGCCTACCCCTTCCGCACCAACTACCCCTACACCGTCAAGAAGGACACCCCGGCCGACCAGCCGTACGTCGTCGTGGGCTACCGGCACATGCTGCGGGACCTCAACCTCGTGCAGGCGCAGCACGTCTCGGGCCGCCCGGCCGTGCTCGTCGTCCCCATCGTCCCGGCGCTGCCCCCGGGCAGGGACAACGAGAGGCTCGCCTGGCAGCCGTTCAACTCCCAGGAGGGCCTCCACCGCCTCCTGCTGGAGGTGACGCACTTCCTGCACCGCTTCGGCTACGGCCCTTCCGGCACCGATTTCAGCCGCTGGCAGGGCAGCACCGCCCCGGTCGGCTCGCTGCCCCCGCTCCCCACGGCGCGCCGCTCCGGCTCCGTGCCCACGCCCCCGCCGGCCCTGCGCAACGTCACCGTCTGCGGGTTCAGCAGCGCGATCATGGGCATCCACCCGCTCCTGACCCGCCGGGAGATCTCCCTCCCCCACCACTTCCCGCGCCACCTCTTCGGCGGTGACGCGGCGGCGTTCGGCGCGGTCTGGCGCGAATGGTGGGACCTCGACCTGGCGCTGAACACCGGTGAGACGGGCATCAGGACGGCCGACTACGAGCAGCACCTCCTCCAGTGGTTCGGTGCGGGGAACGACCGCCGCATGCGCCTCTACCATTCGGAGCACACCCTGGGGGACGCCCCGGCGCACCGGCGGTTCGCCGCCCTGGCACGGCTTCCCCACCAGGCCGCCGCGCTGCCCGGACTCGCCGAGGAATGGCACTCCGACGACGGCCGCTGGACGGCCGCGTTCTACCGGGCGAAGCTTCTGCGCGCCCCGACCCGGCCCGAGGGCGTCCTCCCCCTCTTCCCCCTGGAATCAGGCGACCCCCGCCTGATCCACCGCTTCACGGCTGCCCTCGGCTTCGGCCACGCGGCGAAACTGCGCGCCGGCTGAACGGCGGCGGGGTGTGTTCGAGGTGTCCCGGGTCCCGCGCGGGCCACAGGACGGCGGCGGCGAGGGAGGCCGCGAGCGCGACGGCGCCCAGGAGGGCGGCGGTGAGGGGCAGTCCCGCGGCGGCGGCGAGCCATCCCGCGAGGGGGTAGGTGAGCAGCCAGGAGCCGTGGGACAGGGAGAACTGGGCGGCGAAGGCCGCGGGGAGGTCCTCGTCGGAGGCGGAACGGCGGAGCACCCGGCCGCCCGGGGTGAGGACGGCGGAGCAGGCGGCGCCGATCGCGGCCCACGCCCCGAGGAGCGCCCACCAGGCCCCGTCGCCGGGTGCGCCCGCCACGAGGCCGGCGACGGCGGCGAGCACGGCCGGCAGGGCGAAGGCGCCGGTCAGCATGACGGCCCGGTCACCGGCCCGCCGCAGCAGGCGGGGGAGGAGCAGGGCCGCGAGCACGGAACCCGCCCCGTAGGCGCCCAGGGCGAGGGAGACGGCCCCGGCCGAGCGGTGGAAGTGGTCGCGGACCAGGACGACGGTGTCGACGAAGACGATCGCTCCGCAGGCGGCGACCGCGAGGTCCAGGGCGAGCAGCGCCCTCAGCCGCGGGGTGGCCCAGAACAGCCGGAGGCCGGAGACGGCGTGCGCACGGACGCCGCCGACGCGGTCCACGGGCGCCGGCGCGGGCAACACGGCGGAGCACACCAGCGCGGCCGAGGCGAGGAAGCCGACGGCGGTTCCGGCGAACAGCCAGTCGTAGGAGACCAGGGTCAGCAGGCCGGCGGCCAGCGCGGGACTGCCCAGGCTCTCCAGGTCGTAGGCGAGCCGGGACATCGACAGGGCCCGGGTGTAGTCGCGCTCGGCGGGCAGCACCTCGGGGATGGTGGCCTGGAAGGCCGGGGTGAAGGCGGCCGACGCCGCTTGCAGGGCGAAGACCAGGAGGTGGACCTGCCAGACCTGGGAGACGAACGGCAGGGCGAGGGCGACCGACGCCCGGATGAGGTCCGTCCCCGCCATCAGGGTCCGGCGCGGCATCCGGGCGGCGAACGCGCCGGCCAGCGGGGCGATGGCCACGTAGGCGACCATCTTGATCCCCAGTGCGGTCCCCAGTACCGCGGAGGCGCCCTCCCCCGCGATGTCGTACGCGAGCAGGCCCAGGGCGACCGTGGCCAGCCCGGTGCCGGTCAGGGCCACGGCCTGGGCCGTGAACAGTCGCCGGTAGGTGCGGTTGCGCAGCACGGACAACATGGCCTCGCCCAGGTCCGACGGATGGGGGCGGTCCCATCGTAGACAACGCGTGCGCAAGCATGCACATATCAGCGCCCGGGCACCGCTCCGCCCGAGGGGGGCCGGTCAGTCGTGGGGCGGGAGGGAGCCGATCCGGTGGTCGGCGGCGCTGAGCGCCTCGCCGACGAGGCGGCGCAGGTGGCCGTGGCCGAGCGAGTACACGACCCGGCGCCCGTCCCTGCGGGTGGCGACCAGACCCGCGAGGCGCAGTTTGGCCAGGTGCTGGCTGACCGAGGGGCGGGGGGCGCCGCACACCTCGGTGAGCGTCGTGACGTCCGCCTCGCCCTCGCCGAGCCGCTGGAGCAGCGCCAGGCGGGTGCGGTCGGCGAGCAGCGCCAGGATCGAGGCGGCGACCACCAGCCGCTCCCCGCCCGCCCCGCTCTGCGAGGGATGCGCAGGTGCTCCAGGTGTGCCTGAGGTCATCCGCCCATCGTAGGGCGGGCGCGCGCCTACCGGGCGGGGTCGCCGGGTGGGCGCGGGGTGAGGTGGTAGACGGCGTAG
The DNA here is from genome assembly GCF_042893675.1 of Streptomyces sp. NPDC001594. Lineage (NCBI taxonomy): Bacteria > Bacillati > Actinomycetota > Actinomycetes > Kitasatosporales > Streptomycetaceae > Streptomyces > Streptomyces sp. NPDC001594. The sequence goes on from NZ_JBIAVB010000030.1 coordinate 44,022, forward strand.
GCCCGGTCGATGACCGGCATGGCCACGTTGCGGACCCGCACCCCGCCGGCCGTGGTGCCGTGCTCGGTGCCCAGGTGGGCGTGGCCGTGGACGGCGAGGTCGGCCCCGATCTCGTCGATGGCCTCGGCGAGGAGGTAGCTGCCGAGGAACGGGTGGATCTCGGGGGGTTCGCCGGCCAGGGTGTCCGGCACCGGCGAGTAGTGGGTCAGGGCGATCCGCAGGGCGGTGCGCGCCTGCGCCAGGTCGGTGAGGGCTCGGCGCAGCCCGTCGGCGCACGTACGGGAGTGCCGCATGAAGGCCTTCATCTCGGGCTCGCCGAAGTCGCTGCCGCAGCGGCCGGCGTATCCCCCGCAGAACCCCTTGGCCCCGGCCACCCCCACGGTGGTGCCGTGGAGGTCGAGGACGACGGCTTCCCCCTCCAGCACGGTCACCCCCGCCTCCGCGAGGACGGCGGCGAGTTCCCCCGCCTGCTCGCCGTGGTGGTCGTGGTTGCCGAGAACGGCCACGACGGGGACGGGCAGGCCGGCGACCTCCCCGGCGACGACGGCGGCTTCCGGCGGGGTGCCGTGGCGGGTGAGGTCACCGGCGAGGAGGAGCAGGTCGGCGTGGTCCCCCAGCGTCTCGAAGGCCGGCCGGAGGGTGCCCTCGCAGCCCGGCGCGAGGTGGATGTCGCCCACGGCCGCGACGCGGATCACGGCAGGTCCTCCTCACGGTCGGGCGGGCGGGCGCTGACGACGGTGAGGTCGTGGCGCCAGTCGAGCGGGTGGAGGGCTTCCGCGGCGATGCGCAGGACCGTTTCGCGGCAGTCCCGGCTGGAGACCGGCCCCCAGACGAGGACCGTGGGGCCGCGCAACTCGACGCGGACCCCGAGTTCGGCGATGTCCTCCTGGGCGAGCCGGTCACGCAGGTGCTGGGCCCGGTACTCGGGCAGTGCGCCGGCGGCGGTGCCGGCGGGGTCAGGGGTGCTCATGGCGGGCCTGCTTTCGGGGCTCGATCACCTGCAGGCGTTCGAGGAGGTACAGGAAGGCGTCGGGCAGGGGCTGGTCGCGGTGGCGTCGGTCCAGGAGCGGCCAGTCGATGCGTTCACGGAGCATCCGGGCCATCGGGAGCAGCTCGGCGAAGTCGCAGTAGTGCTCGCACAGGGCGGTCAGGCGGCTGTCCATGAGGTCGGTGGGGGCGAGGACGGGCATGCGTACGGAGTCCACGGCGCGGACGTCCGCCCGCTGGAGGAGCTCGTGCGCGACGGGCCGGCCCGCGAGGTCCAGGATGAGGTCGATCTCCTCGTCGCCGTCGCGGCCCTTGATCAGCCAGTCCTCGGGGGCGTCGACGACGGTGATGCCCGCTTCGGCCAGCGCGGCCACGGCGGCGGGCGCGTCCTCGCGGCGCAGGCAGAAGTCGGTGTCGTGCCGGAAGCCGGCCGGCAGCCCGTGGGCGAAGGCGGCGACGCTTCCGGCGAGCGCGAACGGCACCCCGGCCTCCTTGAGGAGCGCGCCGACCCGTTTGGTGGTCTCCAGGATGGCCTGCGTGTGATCACGCGGAAGGCCCGACTCGCTCACGGCTCACCTCCCCGCCGCCGCGTCTCCCCGGGCGGTGCGCGGTCGTGCACCCGCACCGGTGGGGTGGGCGTTCATGGCCTGTCCGATCCGTAGCGCGGACTCTGTACCGGGACCGCGTTCCCCGGTCTCCGGTTCCGGTAGGCGCGTGCCCCCTGCCACCCTGGCACAAACCCGCGCGTCCCGCGGCCCGGGATCGAAGGCGCCCGGCCTCCCGTCAGCCGGGCGGGGCGTCGTCGAAGTTGATCTCCAGGCTCGGGCGCAGCTCGGCCGCCATGTTGCGCTCCATCATGCGCAGGGCCGCCTCGGCGAGGCCGGCGTCGATGTGGGCGACCGCGTCGAGGGCCACGACGACGTCGAGGTGGCGGATGTGGGCGTCGAGGGCCGAGTAGAGCACGCACTGCTCGGTCACCTGCCCGCACAGCACCACCCGTTGCACGTCGAGCTGGCCCAGCAGGTAGGCCAGGGGGGTCTCGAAGAAGACCGAGTGCCGTGCTTTGACGACGAAGAGGGCGTCCTCGTCGGGCGCGACCGGCTCGACCAGGTCGGAGTAGCGGCCCGCGAGGGCGGCTTCGAGGATCTCGCCGTGGTGGGAGCGCCAGCGCCCGAAGTTGTCGTTGACGTAGACGGCCGGCGCATCGGCGTCGCGCGCCCGCTCGAGGAGCGTCTCGACGCCCGGGAGGGCCTTGCGGACGGACCGCACCAGCACCTCGGCGTCCTCGTGCTCGTAGGTGTTGAGCATGTCGATCACGATGAGTGCCGTCCGGCCCATACCACCGCCTCCCGTCACGCCGGGCGCCTGCCCGCGCCGCCGGGACCCAATCGCGGACGGGCCTCCGGGTACGCGGCGATGATCGGGGTAGCCGCGCCCCATGGACACCACGACCGACACCACGCCGCTGCCCGCCGTCTCGCTGGTCTGTTCACTGTCGCCGTCACCGAAGCCGTCGAGCTCGCACCTGCTGGCCAGCGTCGCCCAACGTGTCCTCGAACGCCTGGACGCCGAAATCGGCGAGAGCGACGACGAGGGCCGCGTGCTCACCTACGGCAAGGCCGTCGCCTGCCCACCCTCCGCCTGACGGCCGTGAGCCCGGAGCCGGAAGGAGACCGGAATGCCCCGCCCCGCCACCGGTGAAGCCGCACTGCCGTGACGCCCGACGAAGCCCTGCGGCGGATCGCCTTCCTCCTCGAATGGCGCGGGGCGTCCCCCTACCGGGTGCGGGCCTTCCACACGGCGGCCGACGCCGTCCGCGACCTGCCCCCCGGTCCGGTGGACGCCGCGCGGGCCGGACGCCTGCGCGGGGTCGGTCCGGTCACCGCCGAGGTGATCGCCCAGGCGTCGGCCGGCGCGGTGCCCGGCTATCTCGCCCGTCTGGAGGCCGAAGGCGGCCCGGACGCCCGCGCCGGCTGGGAGCTCGCGGCCGCGAGCACCGGCGACTGCCACCTGCACTCCGACTGGTCGGACGGCGGCAGCCCGATCCAGGACATGGCCGACGCGGCCCACGCCCTGGGCCACCGGTGGGCCGTGCTGACCGACCACTCACCGCGCCTGACCATCGCCCACGGACTGAGCCCGGACCGGCTCAGGAGCCAGCTGCGGGCCGTGGCCGCCGTCAACGCCCGGCTGGGGCCCGGCTTCCGGCTGCTGAGCGGCATCGAGTGCGACATCCTGGACGACGGCTCGCTCGACCAGGAGGAAGACCTGCTCGGCCGGCTCGACGTCGTCGTGGCGTCCGTGCACTCCAAGCTCCGCTCCGAGCCCGGGCCGATGACCGCCCGCCTGCTGGCCGCGGTGCGCAACCCGCGCGTCGACGTCCTGGGGCACTGCACGGGACGGATCGTCACCGGCCGGGGCCGCCCGCAGTCCCGGTTCGACGCCGAGGCCGTGTTCGCCGCCTGCGCGGAGGCCGGTACCGCCGTGGAGATCAACTGCCGGCCCGAGCGGCGCGATCCGCCGGACGACCTGCTCGCGCTGGCCGCCGCCGCGGGCTGCCTCTTCGCCGTGGACACCGACGCCCACGCCCCGGAGCAACTGCACTGGCAGAGCACCGGCTACGCCCGCGCGGCACGGACCGGCCTGCCGGCGGACCGGCTGATCACGACCTGGCCGCTCGGGCGTCTGCTGGAGCACGGAAGCCGCCGGCGGTGACCACCCGCCGGGCCGGACCGGCCGTTCAGCCGGCGTCCTCGCGCACGACCCTGACGCTGGTGGCTTCGGGGTCGACGGCGTCGGGCACGACCATGCCGGCCTCGACTCCGGTGCGCTGGTAGCGCAGCACGTCCGTGGTCAGGCGTTCACCCGGCAGCGCGGCCGGGATGCCGGGCGGGTAGGGGGTGAGCATCTCGGCGGCGATGCGTCCGGCGGCCCGCTCCCAGGGGACCTGCTCGGTACGGCCGAAGAAGGCGTCCCGGGGCAGGAGCGCCTGCTCCAGCCTGAGTTCGGCCGGATCGGGGACGTACACCGGCTGCCCGGTGCGCAGTTCGGGCGCGTGGGCGGCGAGGTCGGTGAGGGCGGCGATCAGGGTGCCGGCGGTGTGGTCGTCGTCGGCGTGGGTGAACTGGGCGCTGATGCGGCGGTGATCGGACACGTGGAGGTTGATGCGGTGGGTGCGGCGCAGCCAGTCGGCGGCGCGGTATCCGGTGACCTGCCAGGCGCTGAGGTCGATGATGATCTGGAGGGGGTCCAGGTCGGTGGCCTTGCCGGGGCCGCAGAAGTCGGCGCGGTCGTGGACGTGCAGGCCGTCGATCCGCGAGATCCGGTCGCGGACCCGTCCGGTGAGCGCGAGGGCGTCGTCGTACAGGGACTTGCCGTACTCGACCATCTGCCGCCGCCAGCCGTCGAGGGCCGCGTACACGAGGACGGAGGGGCTGGTGGTGCCCAGCAGGTCCTCGCGGCCCTTGAGTACTTCGGGGGCCACCAGGTCGCCCTGGAGGTGGAAGACCGAGCTCTGTTCGAGTCCGGAGCCCATCTTGTGCACCGAGGTGACGCACACGTCGGCGCCGGCGTCCATCGCCCAGGTGGGCAGGTCGGGGTGGAAGGGCAGGTGGGCGCCCCACGCCTCGTCGACGATGAGGGGCACGCCGCGGCGGTGGCAGACCTCGGCGATGGCGGCCAGGTCGGAGCAGGTCCCGTAGGGGGTGGGGGTCGTGACGAGCGCGCCGCGGGCGTCGGGGTGTGCGGACAGCGCTCGCGCGAACGCCTCGGCGGACGGCGGGTGGGCCAGGTGCCGTTCGGCGTCCCACTGCGGGTCGACCCAGACGGGGCGGATCCCGGACAGGATCAGCCCCGCGACCACGGACTTGTGCGCGTCCCGTCCGACCACCAGCTCCTCGTGCGGGCCGGCGACCGAGAGCATGGCGGACTTCACCGACAGCGAGCTGCCGCAGGTGGAGAAGAAGGCGTGTTCGGCGCCGACGGCGTCGGCCATGAGCGCCTGCGCCTCCTCGACGACCCCGTGGGAGGAAGTGCGGTCGTCCAGGCCGCTGGTGGCCAGGACGTCGGAGCGGAACACGGCGTCGCCGAGCACGGCGCGCACGCGCGGGTCGGCCCCGCGCCCCTGCTTGTGTCCCGGCGGCGTGAACGGCGTCTGGCCGGATGCGTGGTAGTCGGCCAGCGCGTCCAGTACGGGCGTCTTCGACTGATCCATACCTGCCCGCTTGCCCACCGCGAGACCACGGAAACGGGCGCGGGACGTGACGGTGGATCAGGCGGCGGCGAGGGAGATCTCGGTGGCCTTGATCAGGGCGACGACGGGGGTACCGGCGACGAGGCCGAGGTCGTGGGCGGCGTCGGCGGTGATGGCCGCGGTCAGGCCGCCGCCGTTCACGTCGACCTTCACGGAGGCCATCGCCGGGCCGGCGGCCACGTCGACGACGGTGCCGGGGATCTGGTTGCGGATGGAGACGCCGGAGACGGCGGCGGTGGCGAGGGACACCTCGGTGGCCTTGACCAGGGCCTTGACCGCGGAGCCCGCCGCGAGACCCAGCTCCTTGGCGGCGTCGGTGGTGATCGCCGCGGTGATCTCCTGACCGCCCTCCAGCCGGACCTTCACCGAGGACATGGCCTCGCCGGCCGTGATCGAGGTGACGGTTCCGGCCATCTGGTTGCGGATGGACAGGGTCATGAAAACCACGCCTCACAGAAGAAGAAAAGAGGGACGGAAATTGCGCAGCCCGGTGTGTGATCTGCGTTGCGGCCGACATTACAGGAAGGCAAAACCGGCCAAGGACGGCACCTCTCATCCGCCAACCGAATAGCCGAATCCCCTTGGCTTATTCCGAAAGGTCTCACGACCTGAGACGGCGAAATTGCGGGCCAACCTCACGCCGCGAGGAAAAGCGGGATTCCGCCACGGGCCGACGGGCGGGCGCGGTCAGCGGCGTCGGGGTTCCCAGCGCAGCAGGTCGTCGGCGGCCAGGGCGTGGACCGGCGCGCCGTCCTCGGTGTGGCTCCTGGGAGGCCGGCCGGGCACGGCCCAGGCGGGCCAGGCCTGGTTGGTGGTCGGCCAGGCCAGGCGCAGGACGGCGTCGACGCCGTCCATGGCGGCGGTGAGCGCGGCCGGGTCGGTGGCGGATGCCGTGATGTGGGTGTGGGTTCCGGTACCGCTGCCGGGACGGGGTCGAGGACCGTGACCTCGTGCCGGGTCGTGAGGGCGGGCAGGTCAGGCCGGCGACGTAGCCGCTGCCGCCGATGACCAGAACGCGCATGCGGTCACGCTGACAGGGGACTTCGGGCCTCGGGGCGAGAAGGGCGCCGCGCCGGGGCGGACACCTGGCACGGAGCCGCTCCGGACGCCGCTCGGCGGGCCCGGCCCGCGTTCGCCGCATGCCGCCGACCCGCCGACCGGGCATCGGCTGGAGCACCTCCGAAATGGCTGGCAGGTGCATGACGACCGGGGCGAGCCCGGGGCTACCGTCTTAGAGCTCCGGAGGGGCGGCTGTCCGAACGCCCGGGCCACCGGCGGGCGGTGGCGGCGCCTCCGACGCCCCGGCTCCGCCCCAGGGGCCGGGCCCCCACACACGAAGGGCACCACCATGTCCCCGAGTACCCGGCTGAAGACCGGAACCTCCGCCGCCGCGCTGGTCCTCGCCGCCGCGACCGCCGCGACCGCGGCACCCGCCACCGCGGCGACCCCCGGCGCCACCACCGCGGCCGTGACGCTCCGTTACGACGACAGCCGGGCCGCCGGCTGGGAAGCCGCCATCGCGGCCGGGGTCGCCTCCTGGAACGCGAACGTCGGCACCGTGCGGCTGGTCAAGGCCGCACCCGGGGTCCGGGCCGAGATCCTCATCGTGGCCACCACCGGCTGGCCGCAGGCGACCCTCGGACCGGTCCGCCCGGGGCGGCAGGTGCGGGTCGAACTCGGCGCGCAGGCCGTCGGCGACGGGTACGACAAGACGCGCATCGCGGCGCACGAGCTGGGCCACAGCCTGGGCCTCCCGGACACCAAGCCGGGACCGTGCACCCAGCTGATGTCCGGATCCAGCGCCGGAACGGCCTGCACCAACCCCGTGCCCGACGCGGCGGAGCGGACCCGCGTCCAGAACACCTACGCCAACGGCCTGGCAGCCGCCGGGCCGACCGACGGCCGGGTCCTCGTCGACGCCCCCTGACCAGCCCCACGGGGAAGGGTGCGGACCGGAGCTACCCGTCTGCGCCGGTGCGCGGCGGGAAGGCCAGGCCGGTGGGGGTGTTGAGGCCGGTGGGGTTCAGCACGGTCTGGGTGCCGTTCGGGCGCAGGCGGAGCACCCGGTTGTGGAAGGCGTCGGCGACGTAGAGGGTGCCGCGGTGGTCAAGGGCCAGGCCGAGCGGGCTGTTCAGACCGGTGAAGGGCACGGTGGTCTGCGCGCCGCCCCCGCCCGCGACCTTGACCACGCGGTTGTTGCCGCTGTCGGAGACGTACAGGTCTCCGGTCGGGCTCAGGGCGAGCCCGGTGGGCTGGGAGAGCCCGTCGGTGGGGACGGTGGTCTGGCCGCCGGCGGAGGACACCCTGACCACGCGGTCGTTGACGAAGTCGGAGATGTAGAGGTCCCCGCCGGGCGCCAGGGCCAGTCCCCAGGGGTGCAACAGCCCGGTGGCCGGGACCGTGGTCTGGCCGCTGCCGTCGGCGGCCACCTTCACGACGCGGTCGTTGAAGCTGTCGGCGATGTAGAGGTCGCCGGACGCGTCGACGGCGAGGCCCAGCGGGCGCGAGAGCCCGTGGGTGGGAACGGTGACCTCGCCGCCCCCGTCCGGCAGCAGCCGCAGGACCCGGTTGTTGCCGGTGTCGGCGATGTAGAGGCTGCCCGACCGGTCCCATGCGAGACCGGTCGGGCGTAGCAGGCCGTCGAGGACGAGGACGCTCTCGCCCCCGCCGTGGCTGGGCAGGGTGACCACGCGGTTGTCGCCGTAGTCGGACACGTACAGCCGCCGGCCGGTGTGCGGGTGGTGCCCGTCGTGCGGTTCGGCGGCGTCCACGGTGTGCGCGGGCGACACGCACAGGAGCAGCAGTCCGGCGAGGGCGGCCCGCCCGACCACCCGCCGCCGGATCCGGCTCGTGGGGACGGGGGGTTCGTCTTCGTACGGCCTGACCGTGATGCGTTCCACGACTCACCCACCTGTTCCGTGACCGGCCGGCAGCCCTCCGTCGTGCCGGCCTGCTCCCGCCGACCCTAGGCAGCGACCGCGGACGTCACGAGAGCCACGCCATCAACGCCGCCGCGCGCCACTCCGATGCCCGGTCAGGAGGACATGATGAAGCGCAGGGCGAGGCCGGAGGCTGGGATCCAGTAGGTGACGCGGGCGCCGTCGTCGAAGGAGACCTGGCCGGGCAGGCTGACGTTCACCGGCTGGCCCGGCTCGCTGCCGGGGTTGGGGCCTTGGAGGCGGAGGGG
>NZ_JBIAVB010000031.1:0-45984 GCF_042893675.1 Streptomyces sp. NPDC001594
TCCATCAGCAGCGGGTTGGTGAGCACGCCGTGTTCCGCCACGTACGCGTCCACGTCGTCCTGGGTCCAGCGGGCGATCGGCGAGATCTTGACCTTCTGCCGCTTCTCGTCCCAGCCGACCACCGGGGTGTTCGCCCGGGTCGGGGACTCGTCGCGGCGCAGGCCCGTCGCCCACGCGTCGTACGCGGTCAGACCCTCTTCGAGGGGCTTGACCTTGCGCAGTGCGCAGCACAGGTCGGGGTCGCGGTCGTGCAGCTTCGGGCCGTACTCGGCGTCCTGTTCGGCGACCGTCTGGCGCGGGGTGAGGGTGATGACGTTGACGTCCATCACGGCCTCGACCGCGTCACGGGTGCCGATGGTCTCCTCGAAGTGGTAGCCGGTGTCGAGGAAGACCACGTCCACACCCGGGAAGGCGCGGGACGCCAGGTGGGCGACGACCGCGTCCTCCATGGAGGAGGTGACGCAGAACTTCTTCCCGAAGGTGTCGGCCGCCCAGCGCAGGATGTCCAGCGCGGAGGCGTCCTCCAGGTCGCGGCCCGCCCGCTCGGCCAGTTCCCTGAGATTCACGTCTTGAGTGGTGGTCATATCTCGTCCCCTCCAGCGGTGTTCGACTGAACGCCCCGGGACAGCAGCCCGAGGTACTTGAGCTGGAAGGCCCGGTTGCAGGCCCTGCATTCCCAGGCGCCGTGGCCCGTCTCGTGCGGAAACAGGTCCTCGTCGCCGCAGTACGGGCAGTAGAACGGTGCGGCGCGCTCGCTCACGAGAGGTCCTCGTCCTTCGCACGGGAGACCCAGGCGGCGAAGCGCTCGCCGTCCTCACGCTGCTCCGAGAAGCGCGTGACGACCCGCTCGACGTAGTCGGGCAGCCCGGCCGAGGTGACCTTGAGGCCGCGGACCTTGCGGCCGAAGCCGGCCTCCAGGCCCAGGGCGCCGCCCAGGTGGACCTGGTAGCCCTCGACCTGGTTGCCCTCGTCGTCCAGGACCAGCTGGCCCTTGAGACCGATGTCCGCCACCTGGATACGGGCGCAGGCGTTCGGGCAGCCGTTGATGTTGATGGTGAGCGGCTCGGCGAACTCCGGCAGGCGGCGCTCCAGTTCGTCGATGAGGGAGGCGCCGCGCGCCTTCGTCTCGACGATGGCCAGCTTGCAGAACTCGATGCCGGTGCAGGCCATCGTGCCGCGCCGGAACGGGGACGGCTTGACCCGCAGGTCCAGCGCCTCCAGCGCCCCGACGAGGGAGTCGACCTTGTCGGCCTCGATGTCGAGGACGATCATCTTCTGCTCGGCGGTGGTGCGCAGGCGCCCGGAGCCGTGCTGCTCGGCGATGTCCGCGATCTTGGTCAGGGTGGCGCCGTCGACGCGGCCCACGCGGGGCGCGAAGCCGACGTAGTACCGGCCGTCCTGCTGCTGGTGCACGCCGACGTGGTCGCGCCACTGGCCGCTGGGCTGCTCGGGCGCGGGGCCGTCGGTCAGCTTGCGCTTCAGGTACTCGTCCTCCAGGACCTGGCGGAACTTGGCCGCGCCCCAGTCGGCGACGAGGAACTTCAGGCGGGCGCGGGTGCGCAGGCGCCGGTAGCCGTAGTCGCGGAAGATGGAGATGACGCCCTCGTAGACGTCCGGGACCTCGTCGAGGGAGACCCAGGTGCCCAGGCGGACGCCCAGCTTGGGGTTGGTGGACAGGCCGCCGCCGACCCAGACGTCGAAGCCGGGGCCGTGCTCCGGGTGGTTCACGCCGACGAAGGCGACGTCGTTGATCTCGTGCGCCACGTCGAGCAGGGGCGAGCCGGAGACCGCGGACTTGAACTTGCGGGGCAGGTTGGAGAAGTCCTTGTTGCCGACGATGCGGCGGTAGATCTCCTCGATGGCGGGGGTGCCGTCGATGATCTCGTCCTGGGCGATGCCGGCGACGGGCGAGCCGAGGATGACGCGGGGCGTGTCACCGCAGGCCTCGGTGGTCGACAGGCCGACGGCCTCCAGGCGGCGCCAGATCTCCGGGACGTCCTCGATCCGGATCCAGTGGTACTGCACGTTCTGGCGGTCGGTGAGGTCGGCGGTGCCGCGCGCGAACTCCTCGGAGATCTCGCCGATGACGCGGAGCTGCTCGGTGGTCAGCCGGCCGCCGTCGATGCGGACGCGCAGCATGAAGTACTTGTCGTCCAGCTCCTCCGGCTCCAGGATCGCGGTCTTGCCGCCGTCGATCCCGGGCTTGCGCTGGGTGTACAGGCCCCACCAGCGCATCCGGCCGCGCAGGTCGTTGGGGTCGATCGAGTCGAAGCCCGTCTTGGAGTAGATCGTCTCAATGCGCGTCCGCACGTTGAGACCGTCGTCGTCCCTCTTGAACTGCTCGTTGCCGTTGAGCGGGGTGTGGTGTCCGACGGCCCACTGGCCCTCACCGCGGTGACGGCCGGTCTTGCGGCGCGCGGCGGCTGCCGGGGCGGCTGCGGGCGTTTCGGGGGTGGCGGCCATGGCGGGTACGTCCTTCTTCAACGGCTGGAGGCAGGGCAGGGGAGCGGCGGCGCGCCCCTGTCAGGCTGGAATCTCCGAGCAGGTGTGGTCGATTTCCGCCCTTTTGTCGGGGTTTCCGGCATGCGGGGGCGGTGTTCGGCCTTCAGGGGGCTTGCAGGGGGTCGACGCGTCCGCGGCGGCGGGGACGGCGGCGACGTGCGGCGGCGGCTGGTTCCGTCAGCTCGCGCGACACATGGCGCTGGACATGCGGCCGAGGTCGACGTGACGTCGACTGACCAAGGCGATTCCAGCTCCATTCATGGCCGAAGCGTGGCACGGGCCGATTGGAGGAGTCCACTACTGTCCATCATGCGGACGAACTGGTCCCGAATCGTGAGACCGCGTGACGGGGGTCACGCCACACGGGTCTTCCGCTCCCGCCCCGCCCGCGCCGCACGGGAGCCGGGAGGGCGTGGACGGGGCTCGTGAAATGAAGGGGGAGGAGGCTTACGCGCCCGGCCAGGGGCCGGGGGTGGGGGTCTCCTGCTTCTCTTCCGTTTCCGTCCTGAAAACCTTGAAGCCGCGGCGCTGGTAGTTGTCCATCGCCGTGGGCCCGTCCTGGCTGCAGGTGTGGACCCACACCCGGCGGGTGGGCTCCAGCTCCGGCCACCGCTGCGCGAGGTCCCAGGCGCGCGCCGTGCCCAGGGTCAGCAGGTGCCCGCCGATGCGGCGGCCCCGGAAGTCCGGCAGCAGCCCGAAGTACATGATCTCCACCACACCGTCCGGCTGCGGGTCCAGCTCGATGTACCCCGCCGGGGTGCCCCGGTCGTACGCCACCCAGGTCTCCACGCCCGGCCGGTCCAGCTGCGCCACCCACTCCGCACGGGTCAGCGCCAGCCGGTCCGTCCAGTGGATGTCCCCGCCCACCGAGGCGTACAGGAACCGGCTGAACTCCGGCGACGGGACCTCGGCCCGGGTGACGGTGATCTCCGGGCCGGGTATCGCCGCCGGTACGAGGTCGGCCGGCGAGGTCATCTCGAGGGACCAGGTGGTCAGTGTGATGGTGCTCATGCGGTTCAGGGAACCACACCCCTACCCCCAGGGGCCCCCGAGGCCCAGCCGGGCCCGGACCACCCCCGGGGCCGTGGAGTGCGGCAGCAGTCCCGCCGGGTCACGCGGGCGGATCAGCTCCACCTCCACGTCCTCCGCGAACCGGTACGGCCGGTGGCTCAGCACCCCGGCGAGGTGGCGGCGGACCCGGGAGAGCTCGGCGCGGACCGTCACCGTGCGGGTGGGGTCGCCGAACAGCTCCTCCGCCAGCTCCGCCGCCGTCCGCCCGCGCGGGGTCTGCGCCAGCAGGAACAGCAGCTCCGCGTGGCGCGGGCTCAGCTCCTGAGTCCAGCTGCCCGCCGCCCCGTACACCGTCGCCGACCAGGACCGGGGGCGGCTCAGGTCCAGCACCACCCGGCTCACCCCCGCGGCCGCCGACCGCTCCGCCAGGCGCAGCAGCCAGCCCCCGGGCAGCGGCTCCGCCACGCAGTCGCCCAGCTGCGGGATCCACAGCCGCCCGGGGCCCAGCGCCTTCGGCAGCTGCACCCGGTCCGCGGGCGCCAGCCCCGTCACCGCAGCGGTCCAGCCGTGCGGGTCCACGGCCACCGCCCGCCCCGGCAGCCGGGCCAGCAGCGGCGCCGCCACCGCCCGCAGCCGCTCCAGGGACTCCAGGTGGCGCACCCGCAGCTCGCGCTCGGCCAGCCGGGCCACCGAGCTGACCCAGGCCAGCGTCGCCGGGTGCATGGTGGCCAGCGGCCCGCTGACGTCGACCACGCCCAGCAGCTGCCCGTCCCGGGGGTCGTGCACGGGGGCCCCGGCGCAGGTCCAGTCGTGGTGGCTGGAGACGAAGTGCTCCGCCGAGAAGACCTGCACCGGCCGCCGGGTCACCAGCGAGGTGCCCACCCCGTTCGTGCCGACCACCGCCTCGTCCCAGTCGGCGCCCACCGCGAAGCCCAGCCGGTCCGCCTTGCGCAGGATGCTGCTGTGCCCCTCCCGCCACAGCAGCCGTCCGTCGGCGTCGGCGACGACCATGATGTGCAGGGACTCGTCCAACTCGGGCAGCAGCCCCTCGCGCAGCACGGGCAGGATCTCCCGCAGCGGCGAGACCTGCCGCCGCTCCTCGGTCTCGGCGGCCGACAGCACCCGCGAGCGCGCGTCCCGGTCCGGATGCACACCGCCGGCCATCATCCGCCGCCAGGACTCGGCGATCTCCGGGCGCGGGGCGGCCGGCGGGCGGTCCCCGGCCAGCGCCGCCGCCCGTACCCCCTTGAGCAGACGCGCGGCCTCCCGCGCGTCCATGGCCGAGATGCGCGCCACGTCGGCCGTGCCGCCTGCGGTGTTGGCCACCTGAACCTCCCCGTGCTGAACAGGACGTACTGCGGAAACCGCCGAGGCCGGCGCGCGTGACCCTTCCCCGGGCACGTGCGGTGGGCACCTGCGACCACCTGTCGACCGAAGGGTTGCAACGGTATGCAACTCTCGCCAACCCCCGGTCGTCCGACCGAAACTATCGGCATGCCGCAGAGCGGCGTGACAGCTCCTTCCTCGGGGCTCTTGGGATCAGGGGTGGTGCCGAGTCGGCGCGGCGCCACCCCCGGTCCCACTCGGACGGGTTCGGATCCCGGCGCTGAACGGTTCAAGGTCGCGGTGGTTTGGGGACTGCCGCGGCCCCGCGGTCCCGCTGGTTTGGGGACCATCGGGAACCGCGCGAACCGCAGCGGTCAGGGGACCGCGTTCAGCCCGCGATCCGCGCCCGTGCCACCACCGCGGCCAGGTCCAGGGTGTTCGGCAGCGTCCCGAACGCCGCCCCCCAGTCGCCGCCGAGCCGCGACGCGCAGAAGGCGTCGGCCACCTGCGGCGGGGCGAAGCGCACCAGCAGCGAACCCTGCAGCACCAGCGTCATCCGCTCCACCACCCGGCGCGCCCGTCCCTCGATCCCCTCCAGGTCCGCGAGGTCCGTGAACAGCTGCTTGACGGCCGCGTCGAGGCGGTGGTCGGCGCCCCGGGCCAGGCCGATCTCCCGGAGGAAGGCGTTCAGCGCCTGCGGCTCCCGCTGGAGGGCGCGCAGCACGTCCAGCGACTGGACGTTGCCCGAGCCCTCCCAGATCGAGTTCACCGGGGATTCGCGCAGCAGTCTCGGCAGTCCGGACTCCTCGACGTAGCCGTTGCCCCCCAGACACTCCAGTGCCTCGGCCACCATCGGCGTACAGCGCTTGGTCACCCAGTACTTCGCCGCGGGCACCGCCAGCCGCAGGAAGGCCCGCTCCTGCTCCGTGCCCGCGTCGTACGCGGCCGCCAGGCGCAGGGTCAGGGCGGTCGCCGCCTCCGACTCCAGCGCGAGGTCGGCGAGGACGTTGCGCATCAGCGGCTGGTCGATGAGCGGCGCTCCGAAAGCAGAGCGGTGCTCCGCATGGTGAACGGCCTGCGTCAGCGCCTGCCGCATCAGCGCGGCCGAACCGGTCACACAGTCCAGCCGGGTCGCCGCGACCATCCCGATGATGGTCCGCACCCCCCGGCCCTCCTCGCCCACCCGTCGCGCCCAGGTCCCGTCGAACTCGATCTCCGCCGACGCGTTCGACCGGTTGCCCAGCTTCTCCTTCAGCCGCTGGACCGCGAACGCGTTGCGCGTCCCGTCCGGCAGCACCCGCGGCACCAGGAAACAGGTCAGCCCTCCCGGAGCCTGCGCCAGCACCAGGAAGCCGTCCGACATCGGTGCCGAGCAGAACCACTTGTGCCCGGTCAGCAGGTACTCCCCGGAGGCGTCCAGCGCGACCGCCGACGTCGTGTTCGCCCGTACGTCGCTGCCCCCCTGCTTCTCCGTCATCGCCATCCCGAACAGCACCCCCGCCTTGTCCGCCGGCGGCCGCAGCCCCTCCTCGTACACGTGCGCGGTCAGCAGCGGCTCCCACTGCGCGGCCAGCTCCGGATCCGCGCGCAGCGCCGGCACCGCCGCGTGCGTCATCGACACCGGACAGCCGTGCCCCGCCTCCGCCTGCGACCACACGAAGAAGCCCGCCGCCCGCCGCAGGTGCCCCGACGGGCGCCCCCAGGCGTCGGTCAGCCCCGCGCCCACCGCGTGCCCCAGCAGCCGGTGCCACGCCGGATGGAAGTCCACCTCGTCGATCCGGTTCCCGTAGCGGTCGTGCGTCCGCAGCACCGGCGGGTTCTCGTTCGCCTCCCGGGCCCACCGCTGGGCCTGCGCCGACCCCGCCGCGCGCCCCAGATCGGTGAGCTCCCGCCGCACCTCCTCCCGGACGCCGGGAGCCGCGTCGGCGAGGTGCCGCTCCACCCCCTCGGTCAGGGCCCGGTCGCCGAGGTAGACCTCGTACCCGACGAGCGGCGGGGGCTGGTTGCTGACTGTGTGGGTGGTGGCTGCCATGCGGCTACGGTAAGGACGTGCAGCCAGCAAAAGAAACACCCGAGGGGACCCCGGCACGGCCCGGCAGGCTCCACCGGGCCCGCGTCCTCTACCGCAACGTCTCC
The DNA here is from genome assembly GCF_042893675.1 of Streptomyces sp. NPDC001594. Classification (NCBI taxonomy): domain Bacteria; kingdom Bacillati; phylum Actinomycetota; class Actinomycetes; order Kitasatosporales; family Streptomycetaceae; genus Streptomyces; species Streptomyces sp. NPDC001594. The sequence goes on from NZ_JBIAVB010000031.1 coordinate 6,976, forward strand.
AAGCGCAAGATGGGCTGGCTGCTCCTCAAGGACACGGTCAACTCGTGCATCGAGTACCGGATCCTCGGCCTCGCCGCCGAAGCCGCCTTCTTCACCCTCCTCTCCCTGCCCCCGCTCTTCCTCGGCCTGTTGGGCCTGCTCGGCTACGTGGACGGCTGGACCAACACCCAGTCCGTGGCCAGCATCGAGGAGAACATCCTGCGCGCCGTCGGCACCGTCCTGTCCGACCGCGGCGTCAACGACATCGCCCGGCCGATGCTCGACGACGTCACCCGCGAGGGCCGCCCCGACCTGATCTCCCTCGGCTTCGCCTTCGCCCTGTGGTCCGGCTCCCGCGCCGTCAACGTCTTCATCGACACCATCACCGTCATGTACGGGCTCGACGGACAGCGCGGCATCGTCAAGACCCGGCTCCTCGCCTTCCTCCTCTACGTCGTCGCCCTGGTGATCGGCGCGATCGTGCTGCCGCTGATGGTCGTCGGCCCCGACGCCGTCGTCCGGCTGGTGCCCTGGAGCACCGAGGTGATCGCCGTCCTGTACTGGCCGGTGGTCACCCTGCTCTCGATCGCCTTCCTGACCACGCTGTACCACGTCTCCGTCCCCGTCCGCTCGCCCTGGATCGAGGACGTCCCCGGCGCGCTCGTCGCCCTCGCCATGTGGGTGCTCGGCTCGTTCCTCCTGCGGATCTACCTCACCAACACCGTGGAGGGCCCGACCATCTACGGGTCCCTGGCCGCCCCGGTCGCCGTCCTGCTGTGGATCGGCATCTCGGCCTTCGCGGTGCTCGTCGGCGCCGCCGTCAACGCCGCCATCGACCGGGTCTGGCCCTCGGTGGCCACCGCCGCCGCCCGCGAGGCCAACGAACGCGTCCGCGAGGCCGAGGCCGCCCAGCTCGTCGCCCGGGCCGCGGCCTGGCGGGCCCTGGCCGAGGGGGAGTCCGAGGACGACGAGGACGCCGGGATGCCCTCCGAGTTCCCCGAACGCTGGTCGAACTTCCTGCCGCCCGACGACTACACCTCCCGCCTGCGCAAACACTGACCGCGGGACCCTGGCCCCGACCACCCCGTCAACAACGGGGCCCCGCTCATCACCCCCGCGAGCAGGATCCTGGCCCGGTGCCCGGCCGATTAATTCGGTGGTGCCGTCCGAGAGGGCCGCGTTATGGTTCCGCAGACGGAAAGCGCGGGACCCAACCGCCTTCCGGGAGAGCCGCGTCGGCTCGTCAAAGGACCAGCAGGAGGTGAGAACGTCGATGACTGTCACGGTGACGGGTGCTGCCCGCGTTCAGGAGTTCATCTTTGTTTCCGCCCCCGTGGTCTCCGGCTGACCTCACACCTCTCCGCGCGCCGCCGTGCGCGCCCTGCCGGGGCCACCCTGTGAAGGGTTCCCCTTGACTTCCTCTTCCTCCCTTTCCGTACTCCCGCACGCCCTCGCCGCCTACGGCTGGGACGAGGCCTGGGCCGCCGAGTTCGCCCCGTACGCCGCCGAAGGACTCCTTCCCGGCCGGGTCGTCCGCGTGGACCGGGGCCAGTGCGACGTCATGACCGAGGACGGCGTCATCCGCGCCGACACCGCCTTCGTGACCCCCCACGACCCGCTCCGGGTCATCTGCACGGGCGACTGGGCCGCCGTCGAGGCGACCGGCAACCCGCGCTACGTCAAGTCCTACCTGCCGCGCCGCACCGCCTTCGTGCGGTCCACCTCCTCGCAGCGGTCCGAGGGGCAGATCCTCGCCGCCAACGTCGACCACGCGATCATCGCGGTCTCGCTGGCCGTCGAGCCCGACCTCGGCCGGATCGAACGCTTCCTCGCCCTGGCGTGGGAGTCGGGCGCCCAGCCGCTGGTCGTGCTGACCAAGGCCGACCTGGTCCCGGACCCGGACGCGCTCGCCTACCTCGTCCGCGACGTGGAGACCGCCGCGCCCGGCGTCCAGGTCCTCACCGTCTCCTCGCACACGGGGGAGGGCACGGACGTGCTCGCGGCGATCGTGTCCGGCGGGACCAGCGTCCTCCTCGGGACCTCCGGCGCGGGCAAGTCCACCCTGGCCAACGCCCTCCTCGGCGAGGACGTCATGGACGTCCAGGCGACCCGCGAGGTCGACGGCAAGGGACGCCACACCACCACCACCCGCAACCTGCTCGCCCTGCCGGGCGGGGGCGTCCTGATCGACACCCCGGGGCTGCGGGGCGTCGGCCTCTTCGACGCGGAGGCGGGGGTGGGGCAGGTGTTCTCGGAGATCGAGGACTTCGCCGCCGAATGCCGCTTCCACGACTGCGCGCACGAGGCGGAGCCGGGCTGCGCGGTCCTGGCGGCGGTGGCCGACGGGACGCTCCCGGAGCGCCGCCTGGAGAGCTACCGCAAGCTGCTGCGCGAGAACCAGCGCATCGTCGCCAAGACGGACGCCCGCCTGAGGGCGGAGATCCGCCGGGACTGGCGTGTCAGGGCGGCGGAGGGCCGCGCGAACTACGCCGCGAAGCGGGGCGGCAGAGCCTGACCCGCCGGCGGGGCTACCCATAGCCCCGCCTGGGGGCACCTCCCAGCGGTAGCTGGGGGAGTTCGAGGTGACGGGCGCGGAGCGCGCGCACGGGGTCCGGGGCTCACCCCTGGGGGCTCAGGCCGACGTGAAGAGCAGGGCGGCGTTGTGCCCGCCGAAGCCGAACGCGTTCGCCAGCGCCGCCGGTACCGGCATCCGGCGCGCCCCGCCCGCCACCACGTCCAGGCCGACCGCGGGATCCTGGGCCTCCAGGTTGCGGGTCGGCGGCACCACCCCCTCGTACACCGCCCGCACCGCCGCGAGGGCCCCCACCGCACCCGCCGCGCCGAACAGGTGCCCGGTCATGGACTTGGTCGCCGTGACGGCGGCGTGCGCGCCCACCGCCTCGGCGATCGACCGCGCCTCCACCAGGTCACCCGGCTGCGTCGACGTCGCGTGCGCGTGCACGAGCGCGACGTCGGCGGGGGCGAGCCCGGCCGCCGCCAGCGCCGTCCGCATCGCGCGGACCTGCCCCGGCGCGTGGGGGGCGGTGATGTGGTGGGCGTCCGAGGTCACCCCGGCCCCCGCCAGCCGCGCGTAGGCCCGGGCCCCGCGCGCCGCCGCGAACTCCGTCCGCTCCAGGACCAGCAGCGCCGCTCCCTCGCCGATGACGAAGCCGTCGCGGCCGGTGTCGAAGGGGCGGGAGGCCGCCGCCGGGTCGTCGTTGCGCGTCGAGTGCGCCTTGGCCTGGGCGAAACCGGCCAGCGGCAGCGGGTGCACGCAGGCCTCCGTACCGCCCGCCACCACGACGTCGGCCCGGCCGAGGCGGATCAGGTCCAGGGCGAGCGCCAGGGCCTCACCGCCGGAGGCACAGGCACTGACCGGGGTGTGCGCGCCGCCCCGCGCGCCCAGCTCGATGGACACCCACGCCGCGGGGCCGTTGGCCATCAGCATGGGAACGGTGTGCGGGGAGACCTTGCGCACCCCGGACGCCTCCAGGACGTCGTCCTGCCCGAGCAGGGTCAGCGCCCCGCCGGTCCCGGTCCCGATGACCACGGCGAGCCGCTCCGGATCCACCTCCGGGCGCCCCGCGTCGGCCCAGGCCTCGCGGGCGGCCACGAGCGCGAGCTGTTCGCACCGGTCCAGGCGCCGGGCCTGGACGCGGTCCAGCACCTCGGCCGGGTCCCGCCGGACCCGCCCGGCGATCCGCACGGGCAGCGACGCCGCCCAGTCCTCCTCGATGGCGCGGATGCCGTTCTCGCCGCGCAGCATCGCCCGCCAGGTCGTCTCCGCGTCCCCGCCGAGCGGGGTGGTGGCCCCCAGACCGGTGACGGAGACCTCGGTGATGCCCGTACTCATGACGCTTCCCCCTTGTGGTGACACGACAGCCGGTTGGGCTGTCCGTCCCCCCACTGTTTCAAGCGGGCACACGGTTCATGAGCGGGATGATCGATCGATTCAAGATCACGAATTTGTAGGGTTCGGCCATGGCGGTCAGGTCGCCAGGATGGTGCCCGCCGCCTCCCCGTGCGACCCCAGCCGCCGCCGCTCGTGCCCGAGGCGGTACTACCGGGCCACCCAGCCCCGTTCGTACGCGTGCCAGCCCAGCTGGAGCCGGGTGGTCACCCCGGCCAGCTCCATCAGCCCCTTCACCCGGCGCTGGACCGTGCGCAGGCCCAGCTCCAGGTGCTTGGCCACGCTCGAATCCGTCATCCCGGCCAGCAGCAGCGTCAGGATCTCCAGGTCGGTGGTGTCCGGGACCCCGCCCGACTCCTCCGGAGCCCCGGTCGTCCCCAGCCGGAGCGGTACGGCCTCGTGCCAGACCGCTTCGAACAGCCCCAGCAGCGATTCCAGCAGCCCCGAGGCGTGCACGACGAGCGCCGCCGGCTCCGCGCCGCGCACCGTCAGCGGCACCATGGCGAGGGTGCGGTCCGCGATGACCAGGCTGGTGGGGACCCGGCCCGTCACCCGTACCCCCGCGCCCCGCACCAGCGCCGTCGACGCCTCCCGGATACCGGTGGGCAGCCCCAGCACGTCCCGCTCGATGACCACCCGGTACGCGACGCCGCGCACCGCGGCGTCCTCCTCCGTCGGCTCGTTCTCCATGCCCGAGACGACCAGCGGCCGCGCGCTGGCCAGGGCGCACACCTCCGACACGGCGCCCAGCTGGATCTGGTGGAACCGGTGCGCGACCGCGCTCGCCCCGGTCACCACCTCCACCAGGTCGTGCACCACCGCCTCCTGCGGCTCCGCCCGGTACTCCCGCGCCAGCAGCTCCGCGGCCTGCTCGGCCTGCTCCAGCTCCTGCCGCTGGCGGGTGAGGAGCGCGCCCAGGGCCACCTCCGGCGGGGCGGCCACCCAGCGGCCGGGACCGGCCGAGGAGCGGGCCGCCAGCCCCTGCCGTTCGAGGTGCCGCAGGGTCCGCTCCGTCTGCGGTAGGGGCAGCGTCAGCCGGCGGGCGAGGTCCGCCGCCTCGGCCGCACCCAGCGCGACCAGCGCGCGGTAAGCCGACTCCTGCCCCTCGTCCAGGCCTATGGCACCCAGCACCCCGTCCACCCCACTCTCAGAGCCGTTCCGGGTCATCTTCGCCGCACGCCCGGCCCGTTTGCCAAGGTGACGTCGCCGGACCGGGGGACCTTTTCGTGCATTCGGGGTTTTCCGCCGCCCGGTGCGGCCGACAATGAGGGCATGAGTCAGCAGGGCGCGCAGGACTGGTGGCAGAAGCTGTACGAGGACCCGGGAGCGGAGCCCGGACCCGACCCGGGGGACACGCTGGACCAGCGCTTCCGCTCGGCGTCGGTCCTGGTCGGCGACGACGGCCCGGCGCCGCCCGGCGCCGGGCCCGAGCCCCCGCTGCTCCCCGGCCCCCGGGCCGCCGGCGCCGCGCCCGCGGGGCCCCCGGTCGCCCCCGAGCCGCCCGCCGGGGCCGGGCCGCCGCTACGGCTGGACAAGGCCGCCCCGAAGCCGCGCCCCGAGGCGCCCCCGCCCCCGCCCCGGCCGGAGGGGCCCCCGCCCCCGCCCCGCCCGGAGCGGCCCGCGTCGCCGCCCCGGCCGGAGCCGTCCGGGGCGTCCGTTCCGCCGCCCAGGAGCGACCCCCGGGTGGCCGGGGCCACCGGGTACGCGGAGGGGGACCTGGCCGTGCCGCCCGCGCCGGTGGAGGCCGGGCGGGAGCCGCGGCCCGGCCCCGGGTCGGAGCCGGCCGGGCGGCCGGCCGTCAGCCACCTCGGGGACCGGGCCCCCACCTACGCCGCCGAGCCGGGCGCCCTGCCCGCCGCGGACCCGGCCGCGCTGGACTTCCTCACCCCCGACACCGTCCTGGAGGGGGCCCGCTACGGCACGTACACCCTGCGCGCCGCCTCCCTGCGCGGGGACTCCGCCCGCTACCGGGGGGAAGCCCGCCGGGACTTCCTGCTCACGGCCCGCTTCGGCAGCGGGGACGACGCCCTCGTGCTGGTGGTCCTGGCCGGCGGGGACCGGGCCGCCCCGGGCGCCCGCGAGGCCGCCGCCGAACTCGGGCACTCCGTCGCGGCGGCCGTCGGGCGCAGCCGGGAGCGGCTGGCCGAGGACATCCGGGCGGGCCGCCGCGAAGCACTGCTGTCGGGGCTCCAGCGGCTCACCGACCGGGGCTACGGGCGGCTGCGGGCCCGGGCCGCCGAACTCGGGCTCGACCAGGAGGCCTACACGGCGGGACTGCGCGGGCTGCTGCTGCCGCTCGACCCCCGGTGCCCGCACCGAATCTGCTTCGGCGCCGGGGCGGGCGGCATCTTCCGGCTGCGCGCGGGCCGTTGGCAGGACCTGGAGGAGGACACCGGCGGCGCCACCGGCTTCCGGTTCCGTGCCTCCGCGGCCCGTCCGGGTGACACCCTGCTGCTCTGCTCCGGAGGGCTCGCGGACCCCATGCGCGAAGAGGGCCTGCTCCCGGCCGAGCTCGCCGCCCGCTGGGCCCAGGGGGAGCCGCCGGGTCTGGCGGCCTTCCTCGCGGACACCCAGCTCCGGGTCAAGGGATACGCCGACGACCGGACGGCCGCCGCGGTCTGGGAGGCGTGAGCGGCGGTCAAGGGGTGCGGGGGGCCGTCAAGGGGGGCCACGGCCCGGCAGGGACGGTTCCTCGATGCCGGAGGGAGATTTCCTCCCCCTCGTGCAGTACGGGCCGCCCGTCAAAATGCCCCTCTTCGGCGGTCGGCGGCCGGAAGCGGCGCGGGCGACCTGCCGCATTCCGGCCGCCGTCCGGGCGCGGCCGCGCGGTGCGGACCGCCGCGCGGCACGGGTGCCCCCTCTGGTGGAGGGGGCGCGGGAGGCCGGAGGGCTGTCGGTTCCGCCGAGGACGGGTGTCCGTGCGGTGACCGGATTCGCACCATCGGACAGCGGGGCCGTGTCGGCCGGGGGGTGGGCGGGGTGGTCCGCATGGCCGGATCCCGTCACCCGCGGCCGCCCGGCGCCCCGGGACGAAGGAGTGCGAACCCGCCCCGGGGGCATGCATTCCGGAGACCAGTTCGACATCCGGGCACAGGGATACGGGGAGGTGCGTCGCCGTGCGCGTGGGGGCGAAGACCGGGAAGCCGTGGCGGAGGGGGCGGCCGGTGCCGCGCGAACCGTCGCATGACCAGGCGGAGATGACGCGATGCGTACCGCGGGCCGACCTGAGGGCGGTGGGCCAGGTGCGCAGGGACCTGCGGGAACTGCTCCGCCACCACTGCCGGGCCGACACGGCCGAGGTGGCCGAACTGTTGATCACCGAACTCGTCACGAACGCCCTCGTCCACACGGAGGGGGGTGCCGAGGTGTCCGCGAGCGTCAAGGACACCCGGTTACGGGTCGAGGTCCGCGACGGCGCCGCCCGCCGGCCCCGGCCGCACGTACCGTCCGCCGACGACGGTACGCACGGACGGGGGCTGGTGCTGGTGGAGGCGCTCGCCGACACCTGGGGCGTGGACCCGCTCGCGCTCGGGCCGGGCAAGGTGGTCTGGTTCGAGCTGGAGGACGCGGGCTAGGGCCTGTCCGACCCTGATCCGCCGGACCTTCCCCAGGAGCGTCCGCGGCGCGCGGGCAGGCGGCGGCGGGGCCGCCCGAAGGCCGCCCCGCCGCGGTGGGCCCGGCGATCCGGCCGGTGTGCCGGTCAGCCGAACTGCTGCTCCAGGTCCTTCAGTTTGCGCTCCAGTGAGTCGAGCCGGGGGATGGTCTGGGTGTCGTCCTCGGCGGTGAGGTCCACCGTCCGGGGGCCGGCCGGGTCAGCGGACTCGGCCGTGTTCACGGCTTGCAGGGAGGGCCTTCTGGGGGCCGCTCCCAGCGGTGGCTGGGGGAGCAAGGGCAGTTGTCCGGGTTCCGATATGGCCGGCTCCGCGCCGACCGGCGCGGAGCCCGTCCCGGGGGCCAGCCCCGGCAGGTCGACCTGGCGCGCCCGGGCCCGCCCGAACGCCCTGTTCTGCCGGCCCAGCGCCTTGATGCGGGCGCGGTCCAGACGGTGCTGCTCGCGCCTGCGGTGGCGGTCCTGCTCCCGTTCCTTCTTGTCCTCGCGGACCTCGTCGACCGCCTCGTCGAGGGTGCGGACGCCCTCCAGGAGCATCAGCGACCACGCGCCGAAGGTCTCGCGGGGGGCCCGTAGCCAGCGGACCATGCGGATCTGCGGCAGCGGGCGCGGGATCAGGCCCTGCTCGCGCAGCGCCGCCCGGCGGGTCTGCTTGAGGGCCCGGTCGAACAGCACCGCCGCCGAGAGCGACATCCCGGCGAAGAACTGCGGGGCGCCGTCGTGACCCGAACCCCTGGGCGCGTGCACCCAGTTGAACCACGCGGCCGCCCCGGCGAACAGCCACACCAGCATCCGGGAGCCAAGGGCGGCGTCGCCGTGGCTGGCCTCGCGGACGGCGAGCACCGAGCAGAACATGGCGGCGCCGTCGAGGCCGAACGGGACCAGGTACTCCCAGCCGCCGGAGAGGTTGAGGTTCTGCCGGCCGAAGCCGACGAGTCCGTGGAAGGAGAGCGCGGCGGCCACCGCCGCGCAGCAGAAGAGCAGGACGTACGAGGCGGTGCCGTAGACGGCCTCCTTGCGCCGCCGGCGCTCCTCGCTGCGTTCCCAGCTGTCGTCGGCGGCCGCGGCCTTCTCGCCCTCACGCTTGCCCCGGGCCAGTACCGCCACTGCCGCAAGCACGCCCAGGATCAGCAGGCTGCCGGGCAGCAGCCAGTCCAGCGATATGTCGGTCAGTCTCATGCGGTTGTCCCTTGCCTCGCGTATGCGGCGTTCCGGGCGTCATAGTGGCCCAGCCGATCCGTGGTGCACGTGGGTTTCGGGTCAAGTGGACGCCAACGGGGGGCGGGTCCCGTCGGATAGGGTGTTGTATCTCGAACTCCTGCTCGTCTGCCAGGAGTTGAGTTCGAATCCGCTTCATCCTGCGGAGTGGGTTCATCCGGCGGCGGCCGTGAGCCGGGCGACCCTTTCGGTGTCGCGGGTGCGGGGGCAGGTCGTACAGGTGTCCTCGGGGCGGACCGTGTAGAAGAAGCAGCAGCCGGCCCGGTCCCGGGTGGTGAGCTCCGTCCCGCCGGGGCCGGCGAGCGTACGGAACCGCGCGCCGCCCGGGAACGGGGTGAGCGCGCCCGGCAGCAGCAGCTCCAGCTCGCGCACCGCCCGCCGCTCCTCGCCGAGCAGGCTACCGAGGTACCAGAGGCCCTCGACCACCTCGTCGGTGGCCGTGGCCCACAGGGCGCGCGGCCCGCGCCGCATCCGCGGGCCGAACCCCTCCAGCAGCGGTCCGAGGTGCTCGGCCACCGCCGCCCGCACCTCCTCGCGCAGCTCCTCCTCGTCCGCCACGGTCCGCGCGCCGGGGAGGGCTGCCGCGGGGTCGCCGGGCAGGCAGGCGAACTCCTCGACGCGTACGGCCATCCGCCCCTCGGTCGGGTGGAAGGCCACCCGGTCCACGGGGAGCCGGGGCACCCGGCGCTCCAGGAACCAGGGGACGGAGATCAGCAGGCAGGCCGGCCAGGCGTACCGGTGCAGCCCGAAGCCGGCCGCCACGTCGGGCCGCGCCGGGCGCCCGTAGTCCCGTGCCACCTGGGCCGCGTCCCGGGCGAGATGGGAGTCGAGCGCCGCACCGCCCGCCGCGAGCTCGTGCGCGCCGACCCATCCCGCACCGCCGGGGAGGTGATCGGCGGCGGCGTGCTCGCGGATCCGCAGTCCCGGGTAGGCGGCCGTCAGGCGCTCGTACGCGCGCGCCACGGGGGAGGGCAGGACGGGAGGCATCGCGGACCGCCGAATCACACGGAGTGAGCAAGGTTAGCCTTACCTTAACTGATCTCCGTCCAGCCGTCCGCACCGCGGCCGTCGCCTATCCTCGGAACCGGTCGAGACCCGGAGGAGGACCGAGTGCGCGAAGCGGCCCATGCCCTGGTGTCGGACCCGGCGATACCGGCGCAGGTCCAGAAGGTGCTGCGCCACTCCGTGCGCGGTCAGGTCCTCGACGCCCTGCGCGCGGCCCTGGTCGACGGGGAGCTGGTGCCCGGGGAGATCTACTCCGGCCCGGCGCTCGGCGAACGCTTCGGGGTCTCCGCGACCCCGGTCCGCGAGGCGATGCAGCAGCTGGCGCTGGAGGGGGCGGTGGAATGCCTGCCCAACCGGGGCTTCCGGGTACTGAGCCGCACCGAGCGGAGCCTGGCGGAGCTGGCCGAGGTGCGGGCCCTGCTCGAGGTCCCGGTGGTGCTCCGGCTGGCCCGCTCGGTGCCGGCGGCCACCTGGGAGGGCCTGCGCCCGGCGGCCCGCGCCACGGCCGAGGCGGCCGCCGCGGGGGACCTCCCGGCGTACGGGGAGGCGGACCGCGCCTTCCACCGGGCGGTGCTCTCGCTGGCGGACAACGGCCAGCTGGTGCAGGTCGCGGACGAGCTGCACCGGCGCGCGCAGTGGCCCCTGCCGGGGGCTCCGCGGGTGCGGTGTGCGGAGCTGCTGGCCGACGCGGCCGAGCATGCGGCGCTGCTGGAGGCGCTGATCGCGCGGGACCTCCCGGTGGTGGAGTCCCTGGTCCGCGCCCACCTCGCGGGCGCGTAGCCCCCGGCTCCCGCCGCGCGGCACCATCTCCCCGCCCCGCGCAGCCCGCCAGGGCCGAGTGGTGCGGGGGCGCGTCAAGAGGTCACGAGGGAACCGGGTGGAGCTGGTCGGCCAGCCAGGTGGGAATGCCGCCCAGCAGGTGGAACAGGCGGCGGGCCTCCGCCCGCAGCCGGGCCGCCTCCGGCTCCGGTTCCACCTCCGCCAACGCGGCCAGCGCAGGGGCCGTGCCCACCAGGAAGCCCAGCTCCTCCCGGATCCGCAGCGACTCCGCGAACCCCTTGCGGGCCTCCGCCACCTCACCGTCCCGCAGGGACAGCGCGGCCAGGTGGCGCCAGGTGAACGACAGCAGCAGCACGTCCCCGTGCGCCTCCGCCCCCGCGTGGGCGCGCCGGTAGGCCGGCCGGGCCGCCTGCGGGGCGTCCGCCAGGTGTTCGGCCACCAGCCCCCGCCGGAAGTCCAGCAGCGGGCGGGTGCGGGCCCCCGGCGACAGCAGGGCCGCCGCCCGGCCCAGCGCCGAGCGGGCCTCGTCCGCCCGGTCCCGGACCCCGAGCACGGTCGCGGCGTAGGCCAGCTGGCCCCGCTCGCAGGCGGCCGCCCCCCGCTCGTCGTCGTCCCGGGCCGTGGCCTCGGCCACCCGCAGCGCGTCCTCCGCCTCGCTCCAGCCCTGCCCGGTGAACAGGCACCGCTCCACCAGGAGCGCGGTCCGCTGGACCGCCGCCCAGGCCTCGTGCGCGTGCGGCGTCAGCAGGGCCGCCGCGTCCGTCCAACAGCCGCGCGAGCGCAGCCGCCATATCGCCCGCTGGAGGGGGTCGTCGCCCCCGGTAGGTCCCGCACCCGACATGGCGGTATCCGCCACATTGCCCTCCCCGAAGCAGCCAGCAGCAACCAAGCAGCACGTCGTTGAGCCCTGGGGCGAAATGAGAGCACGGATCGGCTGCATCGGCCAAGGGGTCGGGTGAACTCTTTCACAAAGTCCGGACGGTTCGTCAGCGGCCCCCGTCCGGCCCCTTCGTGTGCATTCGGTCAGCTCATGCGCAGTGCCAGGAAGAAGTCCAGCTTGTCCTCCAGGCGCGAGAGGTCGCGCGCCGTCAGCTGCTCGATTCGCCCGACCCGGTAACGCAGCGTGTTGACGTGGAGGTGCAGCCGCGTCGCGCAGCGGGTCCAGGAGCCGTCGCAGTCGAGGAACGCCTCCAGGGTCGGGATGAGCTCCGCCCGGTGGCGGCGGTCGTAGTCCCGCAGCGGGTCCAGCAGCCGGGCCGTGAAGGCGCGGCGCACGTCGTCCGGGACGAACGGCAGCAGCAGCACGTGCGAGGCGAGCTCGTGGTGGCCCGCGGCGCAGACCCGGCCGGGGCGGGCGGCGGCCACCCGGCGGGCGTGCCGGGCCTCCTCCAGCGCCCCGCGCAGCCCCTCGGCGGAGTGCACGGCCGCGCTGACGCCCAGCGTGAGCCGGCCGTCACCGTCCAGGCCGGCCGCCAGCGGCTCGCGGACGGACGCCAGCAGGGCGTCGGCGTGCAGGGCGGAGTCCGGGCCCTTGTCCTCGCCGGCCTCGCCGGGGAGCGCGGGCAGCGGCACGAGGGCGATGGCCTCGTCCCCCGCGTGGGCCACCGCGATCCGGTCGGACGGCTCCGGCCCGGACAGCGACGGGTCGACGAGGATCTCCTCCAGCAGCGACTGGGCCACCGGGCCGCCGGGGATGTCCCCGCCCTCCCAGTCCACCCGCGCCACGACGACCTGCCAGTGCGGGGCCGAGCCCAGCCCGGGCAGCAGGACGGGGGCGGCCACCCGCAGGCGGGCGGCGATCTCGGCGGGCGGCGCGCCCGTCTGGACCAGTTCCAGCACCTCCTGCGCCAGCCGGCGGCGCACGGTGCGGGCCGCGTCACGGCGGTCCCGCTCGACGGCGATCAGCTGGGTGACGCCCTGGAGCAGGTCCAGGCGCTCGGCCGGCCAGTCCCCGGCGTCGGCCTCGACGGCCAGCAGCCAGTCCGACAGCACGCTCTCGCGCACGTCACGGGCCCCGGGGCCCTGGCCCCGGCCCGCTCCCCTGATCGGGAAGAGGGAGTAGGTAATACCCTGGATGGACAGCCGGTGCGGGCCCCTTCGGCCGGTCCGGACCGCCGCGAGGTGTTCGCTCGCCAGCGTCGCGCAGACGCCCGGGGCCAGGGGTTCACCCGCCCCGGCGATCTGCCGGCCGGTGGGGGAGAGCACCCAGGCCCGCAGATCGAGGTCCGTGGTGAGCAGATCCAGCACCACATCGGGTCCGCCACCCGCCGGCCCCGAGGTCATCAGCCGCCGGTGGCGGTCCACGACGGCCGCGAGGTCGCCCGCGCGCTCGCCCGAGACCTGCCGCACCACGTATTCCGTGATGGTGGCGAATGCAACGTCCTCGTTCACGGCGAACAGCGGGAGCCGGTTGCGCCGACAGGCTGAAACCAGATCATCGGGAATGTCGCCGAGTTCCGCTTCGCCCGCCGCGAGGCCGGCCACGCCCGCGCTCGCGAGGATTCGTACGAATGGCTCGGAGTCGGCTGAATTTCTTCGCCATGCCAGGCCGGTGAGGACGAGTTCTCCTCCGGAGAGGTATCGGCTGGGATCCCTCAGGTCGGTCGTCATGACCCCGCGGACCGTCCGGTCGAGTTCTTCCTCGCCGCCCAGCAGCCGCAGCCCCAGCGCCTCGGTTTCCAGCAGTGCGCGCAGCCGCATGATGTCGCCGCCGATCTGTCTCGAATGTTGCCGTTGGAAATCGGGCAGGTCGTCGCATCCTGCCTTTCATACGAATCTACAAGACGAGAGAGGCACCCAGCCAACTCCTTCATGGTTTCGGTGACTGCACCCGGGGACGCGGGGCTTGTGTACTGGCTCCACACCGCGTTAACAGCACGTGAACGACCAGTCGAGGGCCCCTAGGCCTCCTGGCTTGAAGTGAACGGCCCGACTAAGAAGAAGAGAGCCGCACATGGACTTCCTTCGCCCCGCCAGCTGGGAGGAGGCACTCGCCGCCAAGGCCGAGTACCCCACAGCTGTGCCGATTGCGGGTGGCACCGACATCATGGTCGAGATCAACTTCGACCACCGCCGTCCGGAATACCTCCTGGACCTCAACCGCATCGAGCTGCTGCGGGAGTGGGAGGTAGGCGAGGAGGTCACCAAGCTGGGCGCCTCCGTCCCGTACACCCAGATCATGGAGAACCTGCGCGGTACGCTCCCGGGTCTCGCGCTCGCCTCGCACACGGTCGCGTCCCCGCAGATCCGCAACCGCGGCGGTGTCGGCGGCAACCTCGGCTGCGCCTCGCCCGCCGGTGACTCCCACCCCGCCCTGCTGGCCGCCGGCTGCGAGGTCGAGGTCGAGTCCGTACGCGGCTCCCGCCTGATCCCGATCGACGAGTTCTACACCGGTGTCAAGCGCAACGCGCTCGCCGCCGACGAGCTGATCAAGTCGGTCCACATCAAGAACGCCACCGGCCCCCAGCAGTACTCGAAGGTCGGCACCCGCAACGCGATGGTCATCGCCGTGTGCGGCTTCGGCCTCGCGCTGCACCCCGACACCCGCACCGTCCGCACGGGCATCGGCTCCGCCGCCCCCACCCCGGTCCGGGCCAAGGCCGCCGAGGAGTTCCTGAACGCCGCGCTCGAAGAGGGCGGTTTCTGGGACAACGGCAAGGTCATCACCCCGTCGATCGCCAAGCAGTTCGGTGAGCTCGCGTCCGCCGCGTGCAACCCGATCGACGACGTCCGCGGCACGGCGAAGTACCGCCGTCACGCGGTTGGCATCCTCGCTCGCCGCCAGCTCGTCTGGACCTGGGAGCAGTACCGCGGCACCAACGGCCGCTCGCTTGAAGGGGCTGCGTAACCATGCGCGTCAATTTCACCGTCAACGGTCGTCCGCAGGAAGCCGACGACGTCTGGGAGGGCGAGTCCCTCCTCTACGTGCTGCGCGAGCGCCTGGGCCTGCCCGGCTCGAAGAACGCCTGTGAGCAGGGCGAGTGCGGTTCCTGCACCGTCCGCCTCGACGGCGTGCCGGTCTGTTCCTGCCTGGTCGCGGCCGGTCAGGTCGAGGGCCGCGACGTCGTGACCGTCGAGGGCCTGGCCGACTTCGCCAAGCAGCGCGAGGAGCACGGCCACGCCTGTGGCACCGGCGCCTGCGGCGGCGGCAAGGGCGTGTCCACGGACGAGGCCAAGCAGTGGTCCGCCAAGGGCACCGACTCCCAGACCGGCGAGGGCACCGAGCTCTCCAACATCCAGCAGGCGTTCATCGACGCCGGCGCCGTGCAGTGCGGTTTCTGCACCCCGGGTCTGCTCGTGCAGGCCGACGCGCTGCTGGAGAGCAACTCGTCCCCGTCCGACCAGGACATCCGTGAGGCCCTGTCCGGCAACCTCTGCCGCTGCACGGGCTACGAGAAGATCCTCGACGCGGTCCGCCTCGCGGCCGCCCGTCAGGGAGAGGCTGTCTGATCATGGCCAACACCCGCACCACGCCTTCCGGGACCCCGACGAACGTCACCCAGAAGCACACCAAGGGCGGCATCGGCGAGTCCACGCTCCGCCCGGACGGCACCCTCAAGGTCACCGGTGAGTTCGCGTACTCCTCGGACATGTGGCACGAGGACATGCTGTGGGGCCAGACCCTGCGCTCCACCGTCGCCCACGCCGAGATCGTCTCCATCGACATCTCCGAGGCCCTGGCCATGCCGGGCGTCTACTCGGTGCTGACGTACGACGACCTGCCGGCCGAGATGAAGAACTACGGCCTGGAGATCCAGGACACCCCCGTCCTGGCCAACGGCCGGGTACGCCACCACGGTGAGCCGGTGGCCCTCGTGGCCGCCGACCACCCGGAGACCGCCCGCCGCGCGGCCGCCAAGATCAAGATCGACTACAAGGAGCTGCCGCTCGTCACGGACGAGGCCTCCGCCCTCGCCGCCGACGCGCCGCTGATCCACCCGGGCCGCGACGACCACCACTCCGGTCACGTCCCGCACCCGAACATCGTGCACCGCCAGCCGATCATCCGCGGCAACGTGGAGGAGGCCCGCAAGCGGGCCGACGTGATCGTCGAGGGTGAGTACACCTTCGGCATGCAGGACCAGGCCTTCCTCGGCCCGGAGTCCGGCCTCGCCGTACCCTCCGAGGATGGCGGCGTCGACCTCTACGTCGCCACCCAGTGGCTGCACTCGGACCTCAAGCAGATCGCCCCCGTCCTCGGCCTGCCCGAGGAGAAGGTGCGCATGACGCTCTCCGGCGTCGGCGGTGCCTTCGGCGGCCGCGAGGACATCTCGATGCAGATCCACGCCTGCCTCCTGGCCCTGGCCACGGGCAAGCCGGTCAAGATCGTCTACAACCGGTTCGAGTCCTTCTTCGGCCACGTGCACCGCCACCCGGCGAAGCTCTGGTACGAGCACGGCGCCACCAAGGACGGCAAGATCACGCACATGAAGTGCAAGATCGTGCTCGACGGCGGCGCCTACGCCTCGGCCTCCCCGGCCGTCGTCGGCAACGCCTCCTCCCTCTCGGTGGGCCCGTACGTCATCGACGACGTGGACATCGAGGCGATCGCGCTCTACACGAACAACCCGCCCTGTGGCGCGATGCGCGGCTTCGGCGCCGTCCAGGCCTGCTTCGCGTACGAGGCCCAGATGGACAAGCTCGCGGCGAAGCTGGGCATGGACCCGGTCGAGTTCCGCCAGCTCAACGCCATGGAGATGGGCACGATCATGCCCACCGGCCAGGTCGTGGACTCCCCGGCCCCCGTCGCCGAGCTGCTGCGCCGGGTCAAGGCCCGCCCGCTGCCGCCGGAGCGCCAGTGGGAGACCGCCGGCGAGGCCGCGGACCTGCGCGCGCTGCCCGGCGGCCTGTCGAACACCACCCACGGCGAGGGCGTCGTGCGCGGCGTCGGCTACGCGGTCGGCATCAAGAACGTCGGCTTCTCCGAGGGCTTCGACGACTACTCCACCGCCCGCGTGCGCCTGGAGGTCATCAACGGCGAGCCCGTCGCGATGGTCCACACGGCCATGGCGGAGGTCGGCCAGGGCGGCGTCACCGTCCACGCGCAGATCGCCCGCACCGAGCTGGGCGTCACGCAGGTGACCATCCACCCGGCCGACACGCAGGTCGGCTCCGCCGGTTCCACGTCCGCCTCGCGGCAGACGTACATGACCGGTGGCGCCGTGAAGAACACCTGTGAGGCCGTGCGCGAGGCGCTGCTGGAGATGGGCCGCCGCAAGAACGGCTCGTACCACCCGGCGTGGGCCCACGCGGAGCTCCTCCTGGAGGGCGGCAAGGTCGTCACCGACGGCGGCGAGGTCCTCGCGGACATCGCCGACATCCTCGAGAACGAGGCCATCGACCTCGAACTCGAGTTCCGTCACCGCCCGACCGTCGCGTTCGACCTGGTCACCGGCCAGGGCGACGGCCACGTCCAGTACACCTTCGCCGCGCACCGCGCGGTCGTCGAGGTGGACACCGAGCTCGGTCTGGTCAAGGTCGTCGAGCTCGCGACCGCCCAGGACGTCGGCAAGGCGCTCAACATGCTCTCCGTCGTCGGCCAGATCCAGGGTGGCACCACCCAGGGCCTCGGCGTGGCGGTCATGGAAGAGATCATCGTGGACCCGAAGACCGCGAAGGTGCGCAACCCCTCCTTCACGGACTACCTGATCCCGACCATCCTCGACACCCCGACCATCCCGGTCGACGTCCTGGAGCTCGCCGACCCGAACGCGCCCTACGGCCTCCGCGGCCTGGGCGAGGCCCCGACCCTGTCGTCCACCCCGGCCGTCCTCGCGGCGATCCGGGCGGCGACCGGCCTGGAGCTCAACAAGACGCCGATCCGTCCGGAAGCCCTCACCGGGACCCTCTAGGACCGGCCGGTCCGGGGGCCGCGAGGCCCCCGGACCCCCCCGACTCTCCGGGCGGTGCGGCACACGGGAACGTCACACTTGCCGCCCGCACCGCCCGGAGCACCGAACCGACCGCACCGCTCGCGGTCAGCTCCATCCGCAGTACCCCTGCAAGAAACCCCCACGTAGTACCAGCGGTCACCCCCGCACTACCCGCAGTACACGCAGTGCACCTTCGCGTCGCCTCGGGCCGTCACCCCGGGTCGTGCAGCCAACGCAATTTCCCAAATCCCGCGTCTCCAATCTCCATGCGGGTGCCCCTTTGAACCTTGGGAGTCAGGCACCATGACCCAGTCGTCTGTGGAGCCCAAGACCACCGCGGAAGAGGCCGGCGACGGCTCTCTGAACCCCGCGGGGCGTTCTTGGCTCGACCGTTACTTTCACATCACCCATAGAGGGTCGTCCGTCGGCACCGAGATTCGTGGCGGCGTCACGACCTTCATGGCGATGGCCTACATCCTCCTGCTCAACCCGCTGATCCTCTCCGGCAAGGACGTCGCCGGCGACACGATGAGCCAGAAGGCCCTGATCACGGCCACCGCCTTCGCCGCGGCCGCGACCACGCTCCTGATGGGCTTCATCGGCAAGGTCCCGCTGGTCCTCGCCGCGGGCCTGTCCGTCTCCGGCGTCCTGTCCTCGCAGGTCGCCCCGCAGATGACCTGGCCGCAGGCCATGGGCATGTGCGTCATGTACGGCGTCGTGATCTGTCTCCTGGTCGTCACCGGCCTCCGCGAGATGATCATGAACGCGATCCCGCTCGCGCTCAAGCACGCGATCACCATGGGCATCGGCATGTTCGTCGCCCTGATCGGCCTCGTGAAGGCCGGCTTCGTCGGCAAGGGCCCCGAGTTCGGTCCCCCGGTCCAGCTCGGTTCGGTCGGCGAGCTCGCCGGCTGGCCGGTCCTGATCTTCTGCATCACCCTGCTGGCGATCTTCATGCTCCAGGCCCGCAAGGTCCCGGGCGCCATCCTGATCGGCATCGTCGGCGGCACCGTCATCGCGGCCATCGTCAACGCCGTCATCGACATCGACCCGAAGGCCTGGAAGAACGGCCCGCCCGTCCTCGACGGCTCCGCGATCTCCATGCCCGACTTCTCGCTCTTCGGCAAGGTCGAGTTCGGCGGCTGGGGCGACGTCGGTGTCATGACCGTCGGCATGATCGTCTTCACCCTCGTGCTCGCCGGCTTCTTCGACGCCATGGCCACCATCATCGGCGTCGGCACCGAGGCCAAGCTGGCCGACGACCAGGGCCGCATGCCGGGCCTGTCCAAGGCGCTGTTCATCGACGGCGCCGGTGGCGCCATCGGCGGCATCGCCGGCGGCTCCGGCCAGACGGTCTTCGTCGAGTCCGCCACCGGCGTCGGTGAGGGTGCCCGCACAGGTCTCGCCTCCGTCGTCAGCGGTCTGCTCTTCGCCGCCTGCCTCTTCTTCACCCCGATCACGCAGATCGTCCCGGGCGAGGTCGCCTCCGCCGCCCTGGTCGTCATCGGCGCCATGATGATGCAGAACGCCCGCCACGTGGACTGGGCCGACGCCGCGACCGCGATCCCGGTCTTCCTGACCGTCGTGATCATGCCGTTCACGTACTCGATCACCCCCGGTGTCGCCGCCGGTGTGCTCTCCTACGTGGCCATCAAGGTCGCGCAGGGCAAGGCCCGCGAGATCGGCGCCTTCATGTGGGCGCTCACCGTCATCTTCGTGATCTTCTTCGCGCTCCACCCCATCGAGGCGTGGCTCGGCGTCAAGTAGTCCGGCGAAGATCGGTACCGACCCGACCGGCATCCGGCTCTCCAGACCCGGTGCCGGTCGGGTCACCACCTTTCACGCAACCCATACTGGAAACCGAACCTCTCCGAGGAGGCCGCACATGCTGGACATCGCCGAAGAACTGAACCGGTGGGTCGAGCAGGGACGTGACTTCGCCGTCGCCACCGTGGTGGCGGTCGGCGGCAGCGCGCCCCGGCAGCCCGGAGCCGCCCTCGCCGTCGACAGCGAGGGCACGGCCATCGGCTCGGTTTCCGGCGGCTGCGTGGAAGGGGCCGTCTACGAGTTGTGCCGGCAGTCGCTGGAGGACGGCGAGACCGTCCAGGAGCGCTTCGGCTACAGCGACGACGACGCCTTCGCCGTGGGCCTGACCTGCGGCGGCGTCATCGACATCCTGGTCACCCCGGTCCCCGTCGGCTCCCCCCGCCGCGCGGCCCTGGCCAGCGCCCTGCGCGCCGCCTCGAACGGCGAGGCCGCGGCCCTGGCCCGGATAGCCGAAGGCCCGGCCGAGCTGATGGGCCGCGCCCTGGTCGTCCTCGGCGACGGCTCCTTCGAAGGCGGCTTCGGCGGCCACCCCGAGCTCGACCGGACCATCGCCGAGGAGGCCCGCGCCATGCTGGACGCCGGCAAGACCGGCCTCCTGGAGATCGGCGCCGACGGCAGGCTCTGCGGAGAGCCCCTCAAGGTGCTCGTCGAGTCCAGCGTCCCGCCCCCGCGGATGATCGTCTTCGGGGCCATCGACTTCGCCGGCGCGCTGGTGCGGATCGGCAAGTTCCTCGGCTACCACGTGACGCTCTGCGACGCCCGGCCCGTGTTCGCCACGAAGAAGCGCTTCCCCGAGGCGGACGAGATCGTGGTCGACTGGCCGCACCGCTACCTGGAGGCCCAGGCCGCCTCCGGCGGCGTCGACGGCCGCACCGTCCTGTGCGTCCTGACGCACGACGCCAAGTTCGACGTCCCGCTCCTCGAACTGGCCCTCAAGCTGCCGGTCGCCTACGTCGGCGCCATGGGCTCCCGCCGCACCCACGAGGACCGCAACAAGCGGCTGCGCGAGGTCGGCGTGACGGAGCTCGAACTGGCCCGCCTGCGCTCCCCGATCGGCCTGGACCTGGGCGCCCGCTCCCCCGAGGAGACCGCGCTGTCCATCGCCGCCGAGATCGTCGCCAACCGCCGCGGCGGCAGCGGCGCGGCCCTGACCGGCGCGCACATCCCGATCCACCGGGACTCCTCGCACACCGTCGTCGCCCGCATCGGCTCCGTCGCCTGAGAGGCCGCCCCGCCGACCCGATGAGAGAAGGCGCAGCCCCGAGGGTTGCGCCTTCTCGCCGTCCCGCCTACTTTACCGCCCGGTAACGACGCCTCGCCGCAACGGAGTTGAGCGGATGTCCCGGTACGGTCGCACCTCCTCGCGCATCCCCGCCCGCAGCCTCCGCCTGGCGTGCGCCCTGGCGCTGGCGGGCCTCGCGGCCGGCCTCGCCCCGGCCGCCGCCGCGTCCTCCCCGACGGCGCCGCCCACGGCAGGCGGGCTGCGGGAGGTGCTCTTCGTCGGCAACAACTGGGAGGGCACCGCCGACGTCCTCGCCTCCACCGGCGACCTCGGCCGCGTCGGCCGGATCAACGTGATCCCCGACAAGGAGGAACGGCTCCGGGAGATCTACCTCAACCCCGTCAAGCTCGGCTTCTTCCTCGGCATCCGGGCCACGGCGGGGGAGGGCCACGACCAGTTCGTCGACGACATGTACACCACCCCGGACGGCACGGCGGTGGTCGTCTCGCGCCCCAGCTTCGCCGACGTGGTCTCCGTCGACCTGCGCACGGGACGCATCAACTGGCGCTTCCCGGTGGCCGGTTACCGCTCCGACCACATGGCCGTCTCGCCCGACGGCACCCGGGTGGCCGTCTCCGCCTCCACCGCCAACACCGTGCACGTCCTCGACATCGCCACCGGCCGGCAGGTCGGCTCCTTCGCGACCGGGGACAAGCCGCACGAGAACACCTTCACCCAGGGCGGCGGCCTGCTGTGGAACAGCTCCATCGGCGACGTGACCTCCGCCCTCGACGCGCCCTGGCTGGACTGGACGAAGGGCGACCGCAGGCTCACCGTCGTCGACGCGCGGACCTTCCGCACCGTCCGGACCGTCGACATGCGCGAACGCCTCGACGCCTTCGGCCGCCGGGACCTCTCCGACGCCGTCCGCCCCATGGTCTTCACCCCCGACGAGTCCACCCTCTACTTCCAGGTCTCCTTCTTCAACGGCCTCGTCGAGTACGACGTCGCCGCCGACCGGATCACCCGCGTCAAGACCCTCCCCGAGAACCCCGCCACCAGCACCGACCGCACCACCTGGGTCAACGACTCCCGCCACCACGGCCTGTCCGTGAGCCCCGACGGGAGCAAGCTCTGCGTCGCCGGGACCATGGACGACTACGCCACCGTCGTGGACCGCGCCACCCTTGCCGAAGGCCCCCTGGTCCCCGCCGACAAGCCCTACTGGGCCACCGTCGACGGCGACGGCAAGGGCTGCGTCATCTCCGAGAGCGGCGCCGACCGGGTCACCGCCATCGACTTCGCCACCGGCGCCAAGCGGGTCTCCGTCCCCGTCGGCGACCACCCCCAGCGGGTCCGCCTCGGCCGGGTCCCGGCGGACTGGAGCGGCCCCGGCGCCCGGCGGGCCCCGGCGCCGGTCCGGGAGTAGCGTGGGAGGTGGAACGACCGCCGCGTCTCGCGCCCCGTGCAAGGAGAGCCGCGCGTATGTCCGCACTGCCCCGATCACCACGCAGCCGCGCCGCCCACGGCGCGGCCCTCGCCCTCGCGCTGTTCCTCGGAGTCTGCGGCGCCGGACCGGCGTCCGGTGCCGCGGTCTTCGGTGACACGAGCGACATCGAGGTGGGGGACTGCTTCAACGCCAGTGTCGCGCCGAAGGAGTACCGGACCGACAAGGTGACCCAGGCGCCCCTGACGGTGGACACCGTGCCCTGCGACCAGCCCCACCAGTCCGAGGCCTACGCCGTCTTCACCCTGCCCGACGGCCCGTACCCGGGCGAGGCCGGGCTCCTGCCCCTCGCCCGCGAGAAGTGCGGGGGCAAGGTGCTCTCGGACTACGTGGGCGCCGACGCGAAACTCTCGGCCACGTTGACGGAGTACTTCTTCGGCCCGGGCGCCGACAACTGGAAGGCGGGCGACCGCAAGCTGATCTGCTACCTCAGCGAACCCGCCGGAAAGACCACCGGCTCCCTCCGCGCCGCCTGATCCGGAGTTCGCACAGATCAAGCCACTATGGTGCGAGCCGTCCGCGATGACCGTTTAGTCTCCTGATCATGGTGGACATCCGCGAGGTACCAGAGGACGGCATCACCGGCGCGCAGGAGCACGCCTACCTGGCCTTCCACGACCGGCCCGAGCCGGAGGGGCGTGCCCGCCACCACGCCCTGCTCAGCCGCTGCGACCGGCTCGGCGCCTACGACGGGGACGCCCTCGTCGGCTTCATGGCGGCGCACCCCTTCCGGCTCTCCGTCCCCGGCACCGAACTGGACTGCCCCGGCCTCACCTTCGTCTCCGTCGCCCCCACCCACCGGCGCCGCGGAGTCCTCACCGCCCTCATGGACGAACAACTGCGGCGCGCCGGGGCCGCCGGCAGCCCGCTCGTGTGCCTGTGGGCCTCCGAGGCCGCCATCTACGGCCGCTTCGGCTACGGGCCCGCCACCCAGGGGCTCACCATCGAGATCGACTCCCGCCGTCCGCTCGCCCTGCGCATCGACCCCGACCCGCGCCCCCTGAGGCTGGTCGCCCCCGCCGACGCCCTCGCCGTCATCGGCCCGCTCCACGAGGCCGCCCGCCGCGCCCGCCCCGGCCGCCCCAGCCGCAGCGCGGCGCGCTGGACCGAGGAATGGCTCTGCGAACAGGACGAGGAGGACGAGGAGTTGGGGCCGCCCCGGATCCTCGCCCTCGGCATCCCCGGGGAACCGGTGGAGGGCTACGTCCTCTACCGCACCAAACACGAGTCCGACGACGGCGCCGCCCGCACGCCCGGCCTGGTCCGCGTGGACGAACTGGAGGCCACCACACCGGCCGTGGCCGCCGCACTGTGGACCTACGTCGCCTCCCTCGACCTCACCGGAACCGTCCGCGCCTGGGGCCGCCCGCTGGACGACCCCCTGCTGTCCTTCGCGGCCGACCGCGACCAGGTCAGGGTCACCGCCCAGTTCCCCGCCCTCTGGCTGCGCCTGGTCGACGTCAGGGAGGCGCTGACCGCGCGGTCGTGGGCGGCCCCCGCGGAACTCGTCCTGGACCTGGCCGACCCGCGGCTGCCCGCGAACGCCGGGCGGTTCCGGCTCAAGGCGGGCCCGGGCGGGGCGACGTACGAGAGCGCCCGCGCCGCTCCCGACCTGAGCCTGGACGTACGGGACCTGGCCGCCTGCTACCTGGGCGGCACCCGGGTCACGGAACTGGTGGCCGCCGGGCTGGTGGCCGAGCACACCCCGGGGGCGGCGGCGGCCCTGGACGCGGCCCTGCGGACGGACCTGCTGCCGCACACCGCCGACGAGTTCTGAGGGGGGCCGGGGCGTCGGCCGGGGCGTCGGCCGTGGCGGCGGGGGCGGGCGAGCGGACCGCCCCCGCCGCTGCCCGGCTCAGGCGGGCAGCCCGATCCGCGCCGCCGCCATGCCGAAGCCGCTGCCCAGGACGGCGGTGGACAGTCCGCCGTCCTGCCGACGCAGATGGTCCTCACCATAACGCCGCGTCTTCAGGTGCCAGTTGAGGACTCCCGCCAGCCAGTCCCGGAGCTCTTCCGCGTAGGTGTCGAGAGCGGCCCGGGCTTCCGCGTCCAGCCCGCGGTCCTCGCAGAGCCGCGGCAGGAGGTTCGCGACGATGTGCTGGAACTCCTCCACCCGCTGGTTCAGGAGGGAGTGGCAGATGTGGAGGGCCTCGGGGTAGCCGATGTCGAAGAAGTTGCGGGTGACGACCAGGTGGTTGTGCAGGTCGCCCTCGAACTCCACCTCCTTCTGGTAGGAGAAGATGTCGTTGATGAGGCAGCCGATGTCCGCGGCCGCGTTCTCCAGCGACCGGACGGTCCCCGAACGGTAGATCTCCTGCGGGACGCCCCGGCCCTCGTGACCGAGCCGGCACATGTACATGGTCAGTTGCGAGCCGAAGGTGCGGCGGCGCATCTCCGCGTAGTCCACCGGGTCCGGAACGCGGTGGTGGGCCAGGTTCTCCACCTCCCACACCCAGCTCTCCAGCATGTCCACCATGGTCGCCCGGAACTCGGCGCGGGCGGCCTCGGGCATGCCCGCGACGGTCCGTTCCCACAGGTCCGCGAGGGAGCGTTCCATCACGGTGACCGGCTCCGGCCCGGTACCGGCGCCGTCCGGGGGCATCATCGCGATGAGCCGCGCCGTGGTGGCCTTGGCCGCCGCGATGTTCCCGGACCGCCCGAACACCAGCGGGTAGTAGTCGTCCGCGTACGTCCCCCAGGTCAGCCAGCACGCGCTGAGCAGCAGTTCCCCGGCCGTCGCGTCGGGGTCGATGCCGGCCGCGCAGAGGGCGAAGTCGTAGCCGCGCACCTTCTGTTCGGTCCAGATCGCCGAGCCCGGGTCACCGGGCTGCGGCTCCAGCAGCCCCATCCTCCGGGCCCACTCCACCGAGCCCTCACGGGCGGACGCGTGGTGTGGGCTGAGGGACAGGGGGAAGGGCAGCCGCAGATCGGGGATCACGGACGGGCCGGTGCGCTCGAAGGGGGTGAAGGAGAAGGAACGGCGGCGCAGCTCCATCGACCGCCGGGTGAACACGGATCCCAGGTCGAACGCGCTGGTCCCGAGCCCGCTCGGCAGGAAGGGCAGGGACAGCCGGGCGGTGGGCCTGGCCCCCTCGTTCATGTAGCGGCTGGAGACCATGTGCCACTCGTGCCCCCCGGACTGCCAGTCCTGCAGGCCCTTGACGTAGGCGAGGACGGCCGCGATCTCCTCCGGGGCGAGGGCGTGGTCGGCGAAGAGGCGGGGGAGTTCGGCGAGGGCGGTCTGCTCGAACTGCTGGAGGCGGGAGGTGATCAGGTCGTTGGAGATCTCGGCGGCCTCCTGCGTGGAGCAGCCGAGGAAGGTCTCCAGCACCAGGACGGCGTTGGACAGTTCACCCTCGTCGGCGACCTCGCGCTGGTAGGAGAAGAGGTCGTTGCGCACGTGCACGGCGTCGGAGAAGGCGTCGCGCAGGACGCCCAGCGGACGCGAGTGCGCCACCCGCGCCGGCACTTCCGCGGCCACGTACTCCACCAGCCCGGCCGACCAGGGCGCGCCGCCCACCTTCCGCCGCATCTCGATGTACTCGAGGGGGTTCGCGACCCGCCCGATGTCGATGTTGGCGAGCTCCCACATGGACTCGTCGAGCAGGTTCTTCGTGGACAGGGAGAACCGTTCCCGCCAGTCCGCCGACATGGCGGGGACGGTACGCGCCCACAGGTCGGCGAGCCCGGCCTCGACGGGGTTGGTCGGCTCGGGGAAACCTTCCGCCAGGTCCATCGGCATGAACGCGGCGAGCCGGTCGAGGTAGGCCCTGGCACCGTCACGGTCCTGGGAGCGCTTGTACATCTCCAGGAAGTGGTCGTCGAAGAAGAACACCCACACGTACCAGTCGGTGACCAGGGACAGCGCGTCCCCGTCGCAGTCGGGGTGCGTGTACGAGCAGAGCAGCGCGTAGTCGTGCGAGTCGAGGTCCCCCTCGTCCCACACCCCGGACCCCTCCAGCATCCCGAGCCCCCGCGCCCACCGCTTGGTGTGGGCCCGCGCCTCCGCTAGGTGGGGGTTCAGCCGCGCCGGGTACGGCAGGTAGAACTCCGGCAGTTGGAACGGCTGCTGCGTCACGAGGGGGCGCGCCTTTCGTCCGGGACACGGGGCCCGGCCGACCCGGCCCCCGCACGAGATCAGCACTGCCCTACCCGGGTCACCCCGGGTACATGGGGGAGTTCACCGCATCAGGTGACCCGGCGGCCGTTTCCCGACGCGGGGGCCCGGCGGGAGATAAGCGGGTCTCACGCGACCGGCCCGGCCCCTCGGAGCGAGGGGCCGGGCCGGTCGGTGGTGCGGTGGTGTGGGTGGTGCGGTCAGGGCGCCGGGATCGGCAGGGGCGCGGTGTTGAGGGTCGGCACGTTCCAGCGCTGGGGGCCGGTGCGGTTGCAGTCCCAGAGGTACGGCTGAGTGCCGATGACCATGCTGCTCGCGTCGAGGCAGCGCCCGGAGACCGGGTTGTAGAGGCTGCCGTCCGCACGGGGCAGGAACTGCTGCGCGGGGTGGTCGTGGCATGTGTACAGCTGGATGAGCGTCCCGTTGGCGGTGCCGGCGTTGGTGGCGTCCAGGCACTTGCCGGCGACGCGGACGGTGCCGTCGCCGCGCACCTCGAACTTCTGGGCGGCGCCGCCCTCGTTCTCGTTGCAGTCCCAGACCTGGATCTTGTTGCCGTCGGTCGCGTCGGCGTGTTCGTCGTCGAGGCACTTGCCGACGGCGCTGAGCGTGATCTTGCCGGTGGTCGCGGGCGCGGTCGGGGAAGCGGCGTACGGGTAGACGGCCAGGTTGCCGATGCCGCCGGTGAAGCCGCCGTGGAACCAGTCGGGCTGGGCGCCGGACTGATAGCGGCCGAGGACGAAGGGTCCGGCGGGCGCCGGGCTCGTGGCGGCCTGGTGGTTGCCGCTGGCGGCGAGGGTGCCGTTGACGTACAGGCTCATCAGGCCGGTGTCGGCGTTGTAGACGGCGGTGATGAGGGCCCAGGTGCCCGGGGTGTAGCGGGCGGCCTCGTTGACGGCGTCGGACCAGTCGTACGGCCATCCTCCGTCGTCGCCCTTGGCCAGGGCGAAGCGCCAGTTGCTGTTCGCGGGGTCGGCGTACAGGGTGAAGGTGCTGTTCTTGAGTCCGTCCTGGCTGGCGATGAGCCCGCCCTGGGCTCCGGGCTTGGCCCAGGTGGTGAGGGTGAAGCTCTTGCGGGTGTCGACGACCGGACCGGTGGTGGTGATCGCCGCCGGGCTGCTGGTGAAGGCCGCGTAGGCGGTGTCGCGGCCGCCGATCTTCTCGGTGGGGAAGGTGACTCCCGTGGTGGTGGCGGGGTAGTTGCCGACGGCGCTGGGGGTGCTGGTCCCCGTCTGCCCGGTCAGCTTCCACTGGGCCTTCGGGGTGTTGAGGTTGCCCAGCGAGACGGGGACCTGGTCGAAACCGGTGACCGACGGGTGCGGCGTGGCGACGCCGACGCCGTTGAAGGCGACCAGCTGCTGGTTGGCGTCGACGGCCCAGAGGTCGGGGACGCCGTCACCGCTGATGTCGCCGTCGGATCCGACCCGGGGGTAGAGCTTGGGGTCCGCCTTGCCGGTGATCAGGCCGCCGGCGGGGTCCGTGAAGCCGGTGAGGTCGGGAGACTGGGCGGTGCCCTTGACGGGGAAGGCGTGCAGGCTGCCGTCCGTCCGGGAGCGGGCCCACAGGGTCGGGAAGGCGGTGCCCTGGGCGCGGCCGGGGGTGATCAGGTCGTATCCGGACCAGCGGGTGTCGTTGGCCGACAGGAGGACGGCCGGAGACGTCAGCTGGTTGGTCGACCCCGGCGACGCCAGCCACAGGCGACCGTTCTCCACGAACAGCAGGGAAGAGCGGGGCAGAGCGCCGTTCGCGTTCACCACATCGCCGTTCGGGGAGCCGAACGAGGCGATCTGCGTGACGTTGGCCCAGTTCGTGCCGTAGCCGTACGCGGCGCAGTCGATGGCGCTGCCGGAGGGCAGGGCGCAGGAGGCGGGCTTGACGACCCGACTGGGGGCCTGCCCGTCGAACTGTCCGCCGTTTCCGTCGTTGAGGTACTGGTGCAGGTCCGGATTGCCGGGCTGGTGCGCGAGCAGGTCGTCGACGGTCTTCAGGCCGAGGCTGCCGCGGTGGCTGATCTGGATGCCGTTCCAGCCGTTGCCCCCGGGGGCCGGCCGGATGCGGGCGTTGGGCGCGGCCGCGGGATCGGTGCCGCCACCGAACTGGCGCAGGTTGCCGGCCGAGTCGGGCAGCAGCACATCGGCCTTGCGGTCCCCGCTGACGTCGCCGAAGACCGGGTCCGGGCTGTTGGGGTTGGAGGGGGCGTAGTAGGCGTAGGCCACGGGCTGGGAGAGGTTGCCCGCGACGTCCTGGGTCTGGAGGTAGAGGTAGTTGGTGCCCCAGCGCTGCGGGGTGAGGTTGACGGTCGCCGTGCCGCCTGCGAGCTTGACGATGCCGGCCCCGCCGTCCGTGCACTTCCAGGTGGTGGAGGCCGCCTTGACCGGGTCGGTCGTCCAGCGGGCGCAGGCCAGACCGGAGGCACGGCTGCCGTTCAGGGGGGTGGGATCGGTGCCGGAGAGGGTGAAGGCGCCTTCCTGACCTGCCAGCTTCGGGTGCGCGCCGATGGTGCCCGAGGCGGGGAAGTCGGCCGAGGTGACGGTGGCGGTCGGCGGGGTGGTGTCGACGCGGAAGTAGCACCGCTCGGTGTTGTCGCTGGTGAGCGTCCCGTCGGTGGTGTTGGACCACCAGCCGTAGAGGTGCCCGTCGGTCAGCCGGCCGATGTCCACCGTGTGGTCACCGCTGCCGAGCCAGCCGGTGCGCGCGTAGACGGAGTTGGCGCTGTCGGCGGTGTCCCAGTACTGGAACGTGGTCTGGAGCTGTTGGCCGACCGGGGAGTTGGAGGCGGTCGTCAGGGTGATGTTCTGGTTGGCGCCGACCCAGCCGGCGTTGTCCTGCGGATTGGGTGTGTTGGGGGTGTTGCAGCTCGCGTAGGCGGCGGTGTCCGCGAACCCGGGGGTGGGCCCGGTGCGGGGGGAGGTGCTGGTGGGCCGGATGTCGTACGTCACCTTGATGTGCGGGCTGTTGGTGAACCGCTGCCGGTAGTACTTGTTGTACTCGTCGTCCGGCGCGAATCCGAAGGTGAAGTGGGGCCATCGGTCGCGCGCGGCCGCCTTCATCTGGGTGGTGACGTCGTACTGGATGTCGCCCGTACCCGAGATCCAGTTGCCGCCGATCTTCGGGCATCCGCCCATGACGGAGTCGCGGGCGCACGGCTGGTTGTTCCAGCTGGTCGGGTTGCCGATCGGGCCGGTGTGGTACAGGCCCATGGGCGTCGCCTGATCCGGGCTCGAAGAGGTGACGACGGTGGCGTTCAGCCGCGCGTCGAGCACCTCGGCGCCGTAGATGGCTGAGTTGATACCGACCTGGAAGTAGGCGCGCTCGCGGCCGAACCGCGCGCACGCGTACGGGGCGGCGCTGAACCCGCAGTAGCCCGCGGCCGGCTTGTCCTGGCCGCTGGCGGTGCCGTTGTACTCGTTGGTGTCGGGGTACGCCTCCTGGACCTGAGACCAGGCCTGGGTGCCGTTGTCGACGTCGGGGTTCCAGCCCGGGTCGATGTACCAGGGGCCGGTGCCCTGGCCGAGCAGCGCGGCGTCGGGGACGAGCTGGATGCCGCTCGTGTCGACGGTCGTCGCGATCTGCGCGACGGCGGCACCCGCGCCCGGGCCGTCGGAGCCGGACGCGGCGGCCTCCGCGGCCTGCGCGGCCTGCCGCTCTTCCGCCGCGGGGGCGGAGCGCTGGGTCTTCGCGTCGGTCGTCTTCGCGCTCTTGCTCTTCGTGCCGTCGGTCTTCGCCGGGGGCGTCCGGTCGGCTCCGTTCGAGGAGTCCCACATGAGGGGAGTGGGGGCCGAGAAGCGGTTCTTCCCCTGGGTGTCGACGGCCTTGAGGTTTCCGGCGCCGTCCGCGGAGACGGACAGCCCCTTCGCCTCGATGCCGAACCGCAGCTTGCGGACGGCGGGATCCGCGGCGGCCGCCGCCGTGTGGACGACCAGCACCTGGCGCCAGCCGCCGACCGGGGTGGCCGTCAGCTCCAGGTCGACGTCGGCCAGAACCCCCTTGTACAGGGCGCTGGTTCCGTTGAGGACGGGCTTGGGAAGCGGAAACGGAGCCTTGAGGGCCAGCTGCTTCCCGTCGGCCGTGGCCATGGTCGCCATGGGGCCGCTCCCGCCGCCGGAGAAGCTCAGCTTCGAGGCGGTGGAGACCGGGCCGACGGTTCCGTCGGGGTTGACGCGCAGGGTGGCGTCGAGCGCGTGCCACTGCCCGTCCGCGCCCCTGACCCGCTCCGGCACCGGGGTGGAATCACTGGTCAGAGTGCCGTCGGGGTTGGCGACGGTCTGGGAGTTGCCCGTGGTGAGGTACTCGACCGGTACGGGCTTCCCGCTGGTCTTGGCCGCGGTACGCGCGTCTTCCAGGGCCTTCTGCTCGGCGGTCGGCGCAGACCTGGGGGTGGGCGCGGGCCACGTGGTCCCGGAAGGTCCGTGGTCGGTGGCCCCGGCCGCCAGGGCTGGCGGCCCGAGCAGGGAAACGGAACCGAGGGAGAGCACGACAGCACCCGCGACGGGAAGCGTCCTCGCCATGCGAGCGACCCCCCGCCTACGGCCCCCCGGTCTTGCTGTGCGTGATGGAAGGAACGATTGCCTCACGTGAAGAGCCCCCCTGAGCTGTGAGACGGACATGAGCCAGCCGCACAGTTCCTTCACTGCTGCAATCCTGTCAACAGTTCGCAAGGATGAATGTCCCTTTTGGGGGCGTAGGGGGGCTTGTGGTGCCCGAGTGATGTTGGTCATGTAAGAAAACTCTAAGAAATTCCTATGTGAATCGAACCTGCATTCCCTAGAGTGCCTGGGATCTGGGGCCGTGGTGGCTCCTTTCCGTGCCTATCTGTATCCCGTGGGGGGATCTAGTTGTTGAGTAGGGGTGGGTTTCTCGCGCGCTCGCGCACTGCGAGATCGCGTGTCGCGATCTCTGCGGTGATCGCAGTGCTCGTCTCTGGCCTGGGGCTTCCCGTGGTCGAGGCGGCGGACAAGCCGCCGAAGGTGTGGACGCCGCCAAACACGCCATTGGCTGGAACCAAGCCGGTGAAGGGGTCGGCGGCCAAGTATTCGGCCGAAAAGAATCCTGGCGGCCGAAACTGGTCGCCGAAATTGGATGGGGAAGTTCCGGCCGGTGTCGCGAATGTGTCCCTCAATGAAAAGAATGATCTTCGAGGGCTCCTCAGCCCGGATTCCGGCAAGGCCGGATCGCTTCCCGTCTGGATCGCGACCGGGAACGGTGCGTACAGTCGATCGGCAGACAAGGGGCCGGGGCCGGTCAAGGACCAGGGTGACGGCCTGCACGTCGAGGTGAAGGACGAGGCCAGGACCCGTGCCGCCGGAGTCAACGGGGCCCTCGTCTCCCTCACCGAGAACACGGCCGGCGCCGTCGGCGGCAAGCTGCGGGTCAACCTCGACGTCTCGGCCTGGGCGAACGCCGCCGGTGCCAACTGGGCGGACCGCGCACGCGTCGTCCAACTGCCCGCCTGCGCACTGACCACCCCAGGAGCCGCGGGTTGTACGACCCGCACCCCGGTCGCTTCACACCGGGACGCCTCCGGCCTGCTGGCCGCAGAAGTGGCCGTACCGCAGGCCGGTTCCTCGGCCTCGGTCCTGAAGTCCGGCTCCCAGGCGAGCCCGTCTCTGTTCTCCGTTCCGCAGGGCGTCGTCCTCGCCGTCGAGCCCGGTCCGGCCGGCGCCAGCGGCGACTTCACCGCCACTCCGCTCCTGCCCTCCGCCTCCTGGCAGGCCGGAGCCAACGCTGCCAACTTCACCTACGGCTACACGGTCGAGATCCCGTCCACGATCGCCGGACAGGCCCCCGACATCTCGCTGGGCTACGACTCCTCCTCGATCGACGGCCGGACCGCGTCCACCAACGCCCAGGCCGGCCCGATCGGCGAGGGCTGGGACTGGCACCCGGGTGCGATCTCCCGGACGTACAAGAGCTGCAAGGACGCCGGCATCAAGGACTCGGGCGACGAGTGCTGGGCCGGCGACATCCTCTCCCTCAACCTGGCCGGCCATGCCGGCCAGATCGTGCGTGACGACGCCACCTGCGTCTACCACGTCAAGGGCGAGGACGGCACGAAGGTCGAGCGGCTGACCGGCCAGCGCAACTCCGCCTGGAAGGGCGAGGGCTTCAAGGTCACCACCACCGACGGCACCCAGTACTACTTCGGCGCCAACCGCCTGCCTGGCGGTGACGGCACCGACCCGGAGGCCAAGTCCGTCTCCACCGTGCCGGTCTACTTCAACAGCGGCCAGGACAAGTGCCTGGGCGCCGAGACCCCGGCGAACGGCTCGTGGGTGCAGATGGGCTGGCAGTGGAACCTCGACTACGTCGTGGACACCCACCAGAACCTGATCTCGTACCGCTACGAGCAGGAGAACAACTACTACGGTCGCGGCGGTGGCCAGAACAAGGGCAACGGCACGCTGACGCAGTACCAGCGCGGCAGCTACCCGACCTGGATCGGCTACGGCCAGCGCCTGCCCGAGCAGATCGCCGCGAAGGGCACGGCCCAGCCTGCCGCCCAGGTGTGGATCAAGAACAACGAGCGCTGCGTGCCCGGCGGCGCGATCACCTGTGACCCGGCCCAGCGCACCAAGGCCAACGCCAAGTCCTGGCCCGACACCCCCGTCGACCAGGAGTGCGCGGCCACCGGCCAGTGCCTGAACCTCTCGCCGACCTACTTCAGCACCAAGAAGTTCACTGAGATCTACACCGAGGTCCGCGTCGGTACGGCCTGGGTCAAGGTCGACTCGTACGCCCTCAAGCAGTCCTTCCAGGACCCGGGCGACGGCACCTCGCCAACCCTGTGGCTGGACTCGGTCCAGCGCACCGCCTCGAACGGCAAGACCCCGCAGACCCTGCCCGCCGTCTCCTTCGCACCGCTCCAGATGGCGAACCGCGTCGATGGGACCGTCAAGCGGCCGGACGGCACGGACGCCTCGGCCCCGTCCTACAACCGGCCGCGCATCCAGACGATCACCACCGAGACCGGTGGCCGGATCAACGTCGTGTACAAGCCGGCGGAGTGCTCGCGGCTGAAGAACACCATGCCGTCCTCCGAGGACGCCAACACGATGGCCTGCATGCCGGTCAAGTGGTACCTGCCCGGCCAGTCCTACGACAGCCCGGTCAACGACTGGTTCAACAAGATCGTCGTCCAGTCCGTCACCCAGCAGGACATGGTGGCCGGCCAGGTCGCCACGGTGACCGAGTACGAGTACGGCGGCGGCATCGCCTGGCACCGCAACGACTCCGAGTTCGCCGACCCCAAGACCCGCACCTGGGACCAGTTCCGCGGCTTCGCCACCGTCACCACCCGCACCGGCACCGGCAGCCCGGGCGACGGCCCGCGCTCCAAGTCGGTCGCCACCTTCCTGCGCGGCATGGACGGCGACGTCCTGGCCAACGGAACGAAGCGCAGCGTCAAGGTCGGCGACGCTCAGGGCGGCACCATCACGGACGAGGACGTCCTCGCCGGCTTCGTCCGGCAGACCGAGACCTACGACCGGGACAATGGCAGCGTCGTCGGCGACGAGGTCACCACCCCCTGGCTCGGCCCCGTCACCGCGACCCGAGCCCAGTCGGGCGGTATGCCGGCGATCACCGCCCGTGCGATGAACACCGGCAAGGTCACCAGCCGGGCCAAGCTCGCCAACGGCAGCTGGCGCACCAGCGAGCGCACGTCCACCTACGACGGCACCCTCGCCTCCCGCCCGCTCCAGGTCGACGACAAGAGCGACGTCTCCCGCGCCGACCAGCGGCTCTGCACCACCTTCGAGTACGCGACCGGCCCCGGCGGGGCGGTCACCGAACTCCCGTCCCGCACCCTCGTGCTCTCCGGAGCCTGCGGTCAGACCCCGACGGCGGCGAACACCGTCGGCGACACCCGGGCCTACTTCGACAACCTGCCGCTCGGCCAGGCGGCCGCGACCGCCGACCAGACCGGCAACGAGGTCCTCGAGAAGTACGACGCGGCCGGCAAGCCCGTCTACCGCCTGAACTCGACCTCCACGTTCGACGCCTACGGCCGCGTCACGAGCACCACCAACAAGGTGCGCAAGGACGCGACCCACCCCGACGGCGCGGTCACGAAGACCGAGTACAAGCCGGCCACCGGCGTGCTGCCCACCGAGGTCGTCCACACCAACCCGCTGGGCTGGAAGGCGTCCAACACCCTCGACCCGGGCCGCTCCCTCCCGCTCAAGACGACGGACGAGAACGGCCGCGTCGGCGAACGCGACTACGACGCCTTCGGCCGGGTCGTCGCCGTCTGGCAGCCGGGCCAGGAGCGCGCGAAGAAGTTCAAGCCGGTCCGCGAGTTCTCGTACGCGATGAACGGCACCAACGCGCCGTCGCTCGTACTGAGCAAGGCCCTCATGACGGACGGGCAGACCTACTCGTCCACCTACACCCTCTACGACGGCCTCGGCCGCGTCCGCCAGACGCAGGTCACCCCCGGTTCGGGCGTCACCGGCCGTCTGATCACGGACGCCTTCTTCGACTCGCAGGGGCGGCAGTCCAAGACCAGCGCCGCCTACTACAACGACGAGCAGGACCCGTCCGGCGCCCTGTTCCTGCCCAACGGCGGAGTCAACCCGGACAGCAAGGTCCCGGCCCAGAACGTCAAGGTCTTCGACGGCCTCGGCCGCACCACGGCCTCCGTCTTCCAGTCCTTCGGCGTCGAGCAGTGGCGTGCGAAGACCGAGTACCCGGGCGCGGACGAAGTCCGCTCCATCCCCCCGAACGGCGGCTACGCCACGGCGCGCATCACCAATGGGACGACGTCCATCCTGCGCCAGTACAAGAGCAACACCCCGACGGGCGCGTACGACGAGACGACGTACGAGTCCAACTCACAGGGGCAGGAGCTGCGCCGCAAGGACTCTGCGGGCAACGAGTGGACCTTCACCTACGACCTCCTCGGCCGCACGGTGCAGACCACGGACCCCGACGCCGGTACGGCGACCACGTCCTTCGACGACAGCCGCAACCTCGTCACCGCCACCGACGCCCGCGGCAAGAGCGCCACGACGATCACGGACCTCCTCGGCCGGACTACGGCCACCTACGAGGGCACGGCCGTCGACCCGGCCAAGCAGGTCAGCGCCTTCACCTACGACTCCCTCGTCCTGGGCAAGCCCACCGCCAGCACCCGCTACGTCGGCGGCGCGGCGGGCAGCGCCTACCGGACGGAGGTTACGGGCTACGACGGCGGTTACCGTCCGCTCGGCACGAAGACGACCATCCCCGCCAAGGAGGGCAAGCTCCAGGGCGTCTACGAGACGGCCAACACGTACAGCGAGTTCGGCGAGCTGCAGAAGACCACCCTCCCGGCCATCCCGGAGGCGGGCCTCAAGGCCGAGACCCTCACCTACAACGTCGACATCGTCGGCAACCTGCTCGCCCTCGACAGCACCATCGACACGAACTGGACCCCGTACCTGGTCGACGTCCGCTACGACGCCTTCGGCCGTCCGATCCGGAACACGGTCGGCAACTCGGGCAAGCAGATCGTCTCGACGGTCGACTACGACGCGGCGACGGGCCGCCCGGTCCGCTCGACCCTGGACAAGCAGACGGCGGCGCGCTCGAGCGTCGACGTCTTCGACTACACCTACAACCAGGTCGGCCAGCTGACCTCGATCAGCGACACCCAGGACGGCGCAGCCCGCGACCTGCAGTGCTTCAACACCGACTACCTGGGCCGGCTGACGCAGGCCTGGACGGACACGGGCACCCAGGCCACGGCCCCGCAGCCCAGCGTCCGCGGCATCGGCGGCTGCGCCAACGGTTCCGGTCCGGCGGTCGACGGCACCGGAAAGCCCAGCGTGGGCGGCCCGGCGCCGTACTGGCAGCAGTACGAGTACGACAACCTCGGCAACCGCAAGAAGCTGGTCAAGAAGGACGTCACGGGCAACGCGGCGAAGGACACGACGGTCACCCAGACCTTCGGCTCCGGCCCCAACACCCCCTCCACCGACCCGAAGACGGGCGGCGGCACGGGCGGCCCGCACGCGCTGATGACCTCCACGGAGACCAGCCCGTCCGGCACCAAGGTCACGTCCTACACCTACGACGCCACCGGCAACACGACGTCCATCACCAGCACCCCCGGCACCAAGACCCTGACCTGGAACGACCAGGGCAAGCTGGACAAGCTCACCGGCACGGGCGAGAGCGCGGGCACGAGCTACCTGTACGACACGGGCGGCAACCAGCTGATCCGCCGAGACCCGGGGAAGACCACCCTCAATCTCGGCACTGACCAGATCACCCTGGAAGCCGGCTCCAACAAGGTCACCAACGTCCGCACCTACCCGGCGGGCGGCGGCCTCTCCGTCACTCGTACGACCACGGGCGGCACGTCGAACCTGGCGTACCAGTCCTCGGACCACCACGGCACGAACGGCATCCAGTTCAACGCCACCGACCTGGCCCAGGTCCGCCGCCCCTCCGACCCCTTCGGCAACGAGCGCGGCACCCAGCCCACGCAGGGCGCCTGGGCCGGCGACAAGGGCTTCGTAGGCGGCATCAGGGAGGCGGCCACCGGCCTCACCCTCCTCGGCGCCCGCGAATACGACCCGACGACGGCTCGCTTCATCAGCCCGGACCCGATGATCGACGCGGGCGACCCACAGCAGTGGAACGCGTACGCGTACTCGAACAACAATCCCGTCAACGCGTCGGACCCCAGCGGCCTGATGCGGACGCACGAGGACCAGATCGCCTATGACCTCGACACTGAGCATGAGGCTCCGGTCGAAGTCCACAACGTGATCACCGACCGCGGTGGCAGTGGCTACACATCGGGCGAGGCCCGGGCAGAGCGCTCGCTCCGGCAGGCGAACAACACCCTGACGGCGGCGAAGAAGAAGCGTGAGCACCTCGTCCACGAGGTCGTCGACCTCGTCGCGGACCTGATCGGGTTCAACGACGCCCGCGACTGCTTCACCAAGGGCGACGTGATGGCCTGCATCAACACGGCCCTCAACTCGGTTCCCTGGGGCAAGTTGTTCAAGGCTGTCAAGATCGGCATCAAGGCCTTCAAGATCTACAAGGAGATCAACAAGACCTACGACGCCATCCACGCGGCCGAGCGGGGCGCGGCGGAGGCCGCGAGCGCGTTCAGCAAGGTGAAGAAGGCAACCTCCGAAGCCCGCGCGGCGGAAGCCAAAGCAGCGAAAGCAGCAGAAGAAGGCGTAGCCAAGGAAACAGCCAGAGACACAGCGGGAACCGAGAGCAAGGCGACGAAGGGCGAAGCGGACGCGGCCAAGAGCGAGTCCGGCTCGGGCCGGGGTGGCGAGTCCGATGCCCCTTCAGGCCCGACGAAGTGCAACAGCTTCCCCGCGGGCGTCCGGGTCCTGATGGCCGACGGCACCACGAAGGCCATCGAGGACGTCCACGACGGCGACACCGTCATGGCGACCGACCCCCAGACGGGCGAAACCACCCCCAAGACCGTCACCGCGACGATCACCACCCCCGACGACAAGGACTTCACCGACCTCACCCTCACCGACGACGCCAACCCGCGCGGCCCACCCGCGAAGATCACCTCCACCTACCACCACCCCTACTGGAGCGAATCCCGCCACCAGTGGGTCGACGCCGGCGAACTCACCCCGGCCGAACACCTCCGCCAGCCGGACGGCACCACCCTCACGGTCGAATCGGTCCGTAACTACCCGTACGCCGTCACGACGCACAACCTCACAGTCGAAGACCTCCACACGTACTATGTGCTGGCGGGCGCGACTCCGGTCCTCGTTCACAACTGCGGCCCGACTTATGTTGGCACGCCCAGTGACCCCGGAGTTCCCGAACTCGTTGCTGCAATTGAGCAGCGATACCCTGGGCATGTAAAGGCGGTCGAGATGAAGATCGTTGCGGATGGTCAGACCATCACCGATTTCGACATCGTGACCCGTAATGCAGTCATCCAAGTGAAGACTGGCGCCGCAAAGGGTTCGCTGAAGGATCACCTTAGGTACGAATCGGCTACGGACTATCCGGTAATCAGCTTCATTCAGCCTGGAAAGCGATATCCGAAGCATGCGATTCAGGAGTTGGAGCGCGCAGGGAAGATGGTCACAACCGATCTCGACGAGCTACTAGCGGTGATTGCGCCGTGAGAAGGAGGAGGTGAACTATGTCCTGGCCTTCATTGATCATTCTCGCCACGGCGCAAGAGTGCGACTCCATCGCTGCCCGGATCAGGTCGTTTGGAGTCCAGTGGGATCCCATCACTGACAGTGACGTCCTGCACTGGAGTGGGTATTCGTACAGTCTCGACTTCTCGGGCCGAGTGCTGGCGGACTTTGAGCCGGAGGAGATTGATGACATTTCCACACGGCTTGGATCCCCGTCTGCAATCTACGTGTCCTGTGAGTCGATGGATGCCGCGCGGATTCTTCTACCGAAGGCGCTAGAGGGCTTTTCCGGCCTGATCGACACCAATCACGGCGATGTCGTTGAATTCGGCGAGTTCACTCGCTTGATCAAGAATCATCCGCAGTGGGACTGGCGCCGAACTGACGTTTCTGAACTTCTCGATGAGGTAGACGGAGTGTAGATTCACGTCAAGGATCGCCGAATTTGAGAGAGGCGAGCCGAGCGTCCCCTGTGCGACATATGGAGGCCCCACCGAATTGGCTATTCGGTGGGGCCTCCGAGGTGTTTGACGGCAACGGTGACGGCAACGTCAGCGGACGACCGCTGCGGCGGGTGGGTCTTCAGGGGCGTCGTTGTCCGCGCTTAGAGCATCGCCCAGGGTGTTGATGGCTTGGCGTTGGAGGCGGAGCCTTACGTGGGCGTAGACGCCGGCGGTGACGCCGATGTGGGCGTGGCCGAGAAGTTCCTTGATGACGACGAGGTCGACTCCTTGCTCCAGGAGCGGGGCTGTCAATCGAAGGGTGTAACGGGGGTGGTTGGGGTTACTGGCGGGCTGCGGAGAGTCGGCCGTCGAAGGTGATGTCGAAGGCGTTCAG
>NZ_JBIAVB010000032.1:0-43323 GCF_042893675.1 Streptomyces sp. NPDC001594
CTCGTCCGACAACGTCAATTCGGCCTTCGGCCGTCCCGTCCGTACCACAGGGCAAGCTTATACATCTGAACAGAATTCCCGACTCAGAAGACTAGCGCGCGGGGTCGGCGGGGTCGGTCACCAGGCCCGTGAAATCCGCCTCGTTGCGCTCGGCCCGGGCCACGTACCAGCGGGCGATCAGCCACATGACCGGGTACGCCACCAGCCCGAGCGCCACCCACACCACCGTGCCTGCGGCCGCCCGGGGCAGCAGGAACCCCAGCGGGAGCAGCCCGAGCACCAGGACCAGCAGGGCCACCGCGCCCAGTGCCGCGCGCAGCTGGCTGCGCATCAGGGCGCGGACGTAGGTGGCGCCGAGGGTGGTCTGCTCGGAGATCTCGGAACGGGCCGGGGCGTGCGCGGGCGGCCTGCGGCGGACGGCGCGCGGGACTCCGGTGACGACCTCCCGCCGGGGCGGTGGCTGCTGCTGCTCGGCCATGGTGCCGGAGTCTACGCAGCGGGCCCGCTACTTGAGGAGGCGGGAGAGCCTGCGGTCGGCGAGCGGCTCGCCCCCCGTCTGGCAGGTGGGGCAGTACTGGAGCGAGGAGTCCGCGAACGACACCGAACGGACGGTGTCCCCGCAGACCGGGCAGGGCTCCCCGTCCCGGCCGTGCACGCGCAGCCCGCTCTTCTTCTCGGCCTTCAGCTGCCCGGCGCCCAGGCCGCGGGCCCGTTCGACGGCCTCCCGCAGGGTCTCGCGCACCGCCTCGTAGAGGTGGGTGACCTGCTCCTCGTCGAAGGAGGAGGCCAGCTTGAAGGGGGAGACGCGGGCGGCGTGCAGGATCTCGTCGCTGTAGGCGTTGCCGATGCCGGCGATCACGGACTGGTCCCGCAGGACGCCCTTGATCTGGCGCCGCTCACCGGCGAGGAGGGCGGCGAAGGCCTCCCGGTCGAAGCCGTCGGCGAGGGGGTCGGGGCCGAGGCGGGCGATCCCGGGGACCTCCTGGGGGTCGCGGACCACGTACACCGCGAGGCGTTTTTGCGTGCCGGCCTCGGTGAGGTCGAAGCCGGAGCCGTCGTCCAGGGCCAGGCGCAGGGCGAGCGGGCCCTTGCCGGGGCGCGGGGGCTGGGCGGGGAGGGAGTCCTGCCAGCGGAGCCAGCCGGCGCGGGCGAGGTGGGTGACGAGGTGGAGGGTGCCGATGGGGAGGTCGAGGAACTTGCCGTGGCGGGCCACCGGGCCGGTGGGCTGTCCCTCCAGGGCGGTGAGCGGGGGGTCGTAGGTCTTGAGCACGCTGACGGCGAGCGGGAGGACGCGGTCGACCGCCCGTCCGGTGAGGTGGTGGTCGAGGAACTCCCTGAGCGCCTCGACCTCCGGTAGCTCCGGCATCCTCCCAGGGTGCCGCCCCCGGCCGGCCGGCGCGACCCGGGCGCCGGGGGCGGGTCCTGCTGCGGGCGGGGGCCGACTACATCACGAACTCGCACCAGACGCACTTGCCGCTGCCCCTCGGCTCCACCCCCCACACGTCCGCCAGCCGGTCCACCAGCATCAGGCCGCGCCCCGACACCCCCGCCTCGCCCGCCTCCCGCCGCCGCGGAAGGGCGCTGGAGCGGTCCTCCACCTCCACCCGCAGCCGCCGCTGCGGTCCGCTCAGGACGCGGAGGGTCACGATCGCCGGGCCGTCGGTGTGCATCAGGGCGTTGACGATCAGTTCGTCCGCGACCAGTTCGATCTCGTCGGCCCGGCCGCGCGCGCCCCAGGCCCGTACCGCCGTCCCGATCATGTGGCGGGCCGCCACGAGGGCCTCGGGGTCCCCCGGGGCCACGTGCTGCCGGAGCCGGCCGCCGCCAGGGCGTGCCGTGTCGTCGCCCTCGCGGCGCAGCAGCAGGAGGGCCATGTCGTCGTTCCCGCCCCGCTCGTCGGCCACCTCGCACAGCCGGTCGGCGAGCAGCTGGAGGTCTTCCGGGCCCTCGCGGACCAGGCCGGTCAGCAGGCGGACGCCGTCGTCCAGGTCGGCTCCGGGCTGTTCCACCAGCCCGTCGGTGCACAGCAGGAGCGTTTCCCCGTGGTCCAGTTCGACCGTCGTGACCGGGTACTCCAGGCGGCCGAACTCCGCCGACAGCCCCAGCGGCATCCCGCCCTCCACCGGCAGCCGCCGGCACTCCCCGTCCCGGGTGCGCAGCAGCGGGTCGATGTGCCCGGCGCGGACCACCTGGAGCACCCCGGTGGAGAGGTCGGCCTCGGCGTAGGTGCAGGTGGCGAAGCGGTCGGTGTCGAGTTCGTGCAGGAAGACCGAGGCCCTGGCCATCACCGTGCCGGGCGAGTGCCCCTCGGCGGCGTACGCGCGCAGCACGATGCGCAGCTGTCCCATGACGGCCGCCGCGTGCGTGTCGTGGCCCTGGACGTCCCCTATGACGGCCCCGACGCGCCCGCCCGGCAGCGGGATGACGTCGTACCAGTCGCCGCCGATGTCCTGGCCCATCCGGGCGGACCGGTAGCGGACCGCGATCCGGGCGCCGGGGACGTCCGGTATCCGGCGGGGCAGCATGGCCTGCTGGAGGCCTTCGGCGAGGTCGTGCTCCTGCTCCAGGAGCATGGCCCGCTGGAGGCTCTGGGCGATGCTGCTGCCGAGGGCGACCAGCAGGTTGCGTTCCTCCTGGGTGAAGCCCTCCTTGTCCTCGTACAGCAGGCCGAGGGCGCCGATGGGGCGGGCCTGGGCGATCAGCGGCAGGTAGGCGGCGGCCGAGATCCGCATGTACGAGATCTTCGACCAGAGCGCCGGGTAGCCCGCGGCGAACTCCTCGGCGGACTCCAGGAACCGGGGCTGGAGCGAGCGGACGACCTCGCTCATCGGGTAGTCCTCGTCGATGCGCGTGTAGCGCGTGCCGGGGACGAAACTGCCCTCCGGCCCTTCCGCCACCAGGTGGATCCGGCCCGCCTCGACCAGGCCCATCACCATGCCCATCGAGCCGAGCCGCTCCAGCCCGTGGGCGTCGCCGATGACGTCGATGACGTCCTTGACGGTCCGGGCGTGGGCGAGGGCCGCGGTGGTGGATTCGACCACGGAGGTCTGGCGTCGGCGTTCCTCGTCCAGGCCGAGGCGTTCGGCGGAGTGGCTCAGCTCCTCGGTGGCGTCGCGGACGATGCCGATGATGCGGAACGGGCGGCCGTCGGGGTCGCGCATGACGCGGCCCTGGGTGTGGGTCCAGCGGAGCCGTCCGTCCCGGCAGCGGATGCGGAAGTAGGCGCCGTAGCTGTCGGAGCCGCTCTTGAGGGCGCTGGAGACCAGCGCGTCCAGCCGGGCCGCCTCGGCGGCGGGGACGCGCCCGTTGAGCGTCTCCGGCCGCCCGTCGTAGTCGTCGGGCGGCGTGTCGAAGACGTCGAGCGCCGCCGTGTCCAGGTGCATGAGCCCGGTGACCAGGTCCCAGTCGAAACTGCCCATCCGGTTCAGTGACAGGGACCGGTCCGGGTGTGCGGGCCAGTCCTCCGGCAGCGATACGGTGCTCGGCACCGATCCACCATGACACAGCGCAGGGTCAGGCGCTCTCCAGGTAGGGGGGCTGGTCGGCGCCCTGGTCGGAGCCCTGGTGCTGGTCGGGGAAGCCGAAGGGGTCGGCGGGTGCGGACGGGCCGGGGGTCGGTACGTCCTCCGGGTCGGGGGTCAGGCCCGGTTCGACCGGGACGGGGGCGACGGGGGCGGCGGGGGCGTCCGAGAAGGGGTCGGCGGGGGTGGCCGTGCCGCTCGGGACGTCGCCGGGGGGCGGGGTGGTGGGCACCTGCGGAGGGGTCTGCCGGCCGGGGGCGGTGGTGGCGGAGTCGGACGGGCAGGGGGCGGAGGGCGTGGGGCCGGTGGCGGAGGGCGGTCCGGGCACGCCCGCCGCGCCCGGGGCACCGGGTTCGGCCGGGATGGGCAGCTGCTCGTCCAGGGGCCCGGGCTGCGCGGGGGCTCCCGGCGGGCCGGACAGGTCCAGCGGCGGGGCCGTCTCGGCCAGGTGCCGGCCGTCGGCGGACGGGGCGTCGAGCGGCGGGGCGGTTTCCGGGAGGCTCTGCGGGGCGGTCGGCGGGGCGGTCTCGGGCAGGTTCTGCGGGCCGGTCGGGGGGCCGGTCGGCGGGGCGGTCTCGGGCAGGTTCTGCGGGCCCGTCGGGGGGCCGGCGGGGGGCGTTGGCTTGGCGGTCCGGGGCGGGCCGGAGGTGCCGGGCGTGGCGCAGGGGTCGGCGGGGTCGTCCGGCGGGGTCGGGGGGCTGTCGGGGATCCCCTCGGCCGGGTCGTAGGGGGGTGGAACCCTCGGCGCCTTGTCCTGGGCGCCGTCGTCCCCGGCCTTCCGCTCGATCCAGGTGTTGTCGGCGAGGTTGACGATGACCAGCCTCTTGACCGGCTGGATGGTGGGCTCGATGACGATGACCTGGTTGGGGCGGTAGCCGTTCCACTGGTCCCCCTTGAGGACCGGGTTCCCCTTGGCCGAGCGGGGGGCGGCCAGCGGGTTGCCGCAGCCGCAGCGCACCCTGGGCATGCCGTGGTCGTCGACGAGGACGGCCGTACCGGCCTGGAGCACCGCCTGGTAGCCGTCGGCTCGGCCGGCGCGGAAGCCGTGGTTGGTGATCCGGGTGTCGGCGCGCAGCACCACGGGGGTGAGGCCCCGCAGGAACTCGGGGATCTTCTCCTGTTCGATCCCGGTGGCCTGGGCGAAGGCCCGGGCCTTGGCGTCGTCGGCGGTGAGGTAGGCCGCCTGGCGTTCGACGTCGCAGCTGCCGAGCCGGTTGGTTCCGCCGTACAGGCCGGGGGTGGCGGCGCCGACCGTGCGGATGCCCTGGCCGGACTTGTTCGGCACGGGGGGCTGTGCGGGGGCCGACTCGGCCGTTGAGGTGGAGGCGGTGAAGGGGTCGGGGCCGGCGGCGCCCACCGGCTGGAGGGTGAGCTCCTGGCTCTCGCCCACGGCGCCCTTGGTCTGCTCCGGCTCCTGTGCGCCGCATCCGGCGGCGATCAGGCCGAGGAGCGCCAAGACGGCCGCGCCGGCCGGTACATGACGGCGCGGCGCCTGACGGGGTGTCGGTGCGGGCACATCGTTCACGTCGTTCACGCTGGCTCTCCCTGTTCGCCCCGGTTGCTCCCCTCTTGTCTGCCGTATCCGCCCCGGGGCCGCAACCGGAGTTCCGGCAGATGCGCACCGAGCACGCATTGAACACGTTCAAGAAAAGCCCTACAGTGGCGACGTTGCGGTTGAACGCGTTCAAGGGGGTGGGTCGTGACCGTACTCGTGAACCTGGTCGTCGCGCTGGGGATGCTCTACGCAGTCCCCGCCGGCCTGCGCCTGATCGACCCGGCCGGGCTGGGCACGG
Source organism: Streptomyces sp. NPDC001594 (assembly GCF_042893675.1). Taxonomy (NCBI): domain Bacteria; kingdom Bacillati; phylum Actinomycetota; class Actinomycetes; order Kitasatosporales; family Streptomycetaceae; genus Streptomyces; species Streptomyces sp. NPDC001594. Next base: position 5,315 of record NZ_JBIAVB010000032.1, read on the forward strand.
CGGCCCGGCTGTGGCCCTGGGCGGCGGTCCCCGGGGCGCTCTCGCCGTGGCTGCCGCGCGGCGCCGCGGCCACCGTACTCGCCGCCGTGTACGCGGCCGCCGCCCTGGCCCTGCTCGGCGCGGCGGGGGCCAGGCTGCGCCGCCGTCCCGGCCGGTCCGGCGGCCGCCGCCCCGACCCCTCCGAGGTGGCGGTGCTGACCGCCCTGGTCTCGCCCTCGGTCGCCGGGACCGCCCTGGTCGCCGAGCGGGCCGGCTACCGGCTCTTCGGCTTCGACCTGGACGTCCTGGCCCTGACCGTCCCGCACTTCCACTTCGCCGGGTTCACGGCCGCCCTCGTCGCCGGCCTGGTGTGCCGTTCGGCGGCCACCGGGCACCGGGCGCGCTGGGCGGCGTACAGCGTGCCGGCGGGGACCCTGCTCGTGCTCGCCGGGTACTTCGTGGACGACTGGGCCGAGCTGCTGGGCGCGGTCGTGCTGACCGGGGGCATGTGGACGGTGGCGCTGGTGACCTGGCGCGAGCTGCGGCCCGCTGCCCGCGACCGGGCGACGGGTGCGCTGCTGGCGGCGTCGGCGGTGGTCCTGGTGGCCACCATGCTGCTCGCCCTGTGGTGGGCGGCCGGGGAGGCCACCGGGATCACCCACCCGACCCTGACCTGGATGGCCGCCACCCACGGCCTCGGCAACGCGCTCGGCTTCGCCCTGTGCTCCCTGCTGGCGTGGCGGCGGCTGGCGGCCGGCCGGGCCCCCGGCAACCACCCGACACCCGTGCCCGCCTGACCCCGCCCGACCCGGCCACCCCTGGCTGACCCCGGCCGACCCCGCCCGACCACGACCCCGGCCCCACCCGCCCGAACGGAGATCCCCGTGACCCGCCTCAGCAGCACCGGCCGCAGCGTCCTCAGCTACCCCGACCGGGGCGCCACCCGCTTCCGGCCGCTCCCCGAGGGCTACCACCACCTGCACCACCGCGCCCGCATCGGGTACGGCCGGGCGGCCTTCGAGGCGGCCGGCGCGGCCGTCTCCTCCTTCCGGATGCACCGGGCGACCGGGGCGAGCGTCCGGGCCGACGGCCCGGCCGTCCCGGGGACCCGGGTGGAGATCGGCCTGGGCGTCGGCCGGCTGCGGATCACCGTGCCCTGCGAGGTGGTCTGGACCCCGGACTCCCCCGGCCGCCTGGCCGGCTTCGCCTACGGGACCCTCGCCGGGCACCCCGAGAGCGGGGAGGAGTCCTTCCTCGTGGAACTGGCCGCCGACGGCAACGTGTGGTTCGAGGTGACCGCCTTCAGCCGCCCCGCCGTCTGGTACACGCGCCTGGCGGGACCGCTCGTCCCCGTCCTCCAGCGGTCGTACGCCCGCCTCCTCGGCCGCCGCCTGCGCGCCCTGGCCGCCGCCGCCTGATACTGGAGGCGATGGACTGGTTCACCGCGCCCGGGTACTGGCTGGGCCGGCTGGTCTTCCAGCGGGCCCTGGCCGGGGTCTACCTCTTCGCCTTCACCGGGGCCGCCCTGCAGTTCCGTGCCCTGATCGGCGCGCACGGCATGCTGCCCGTCCCGCGCTACCTGCGGTACGTGCCCTTCCGGCACGCCCCGAGCCTGTTCCGACTGCGCTACTCCGACGGGCTCTTCGCCGCCTGCGCGTGGACCGGCGCCGCACTGTCGGCCGCCCTCGCCGCGGGCGCCGGGGACCTGGTGCCGCTGGGGGCGGCGATGGGGATGTGGGCGGTGCTGTGGGTGCTCTACCTGTCGATCGTCAACGTGGGCCAGACCTGGTACTCGTTCGGCTGGGAGTCGCTGCTGCTGGAGGTGGGCTTCCTCGCGGTGTTCCTGGGGAACGCCCGGGCGGGGCCGCCGGTGCTGGTGCTGTGGCTGCTGCGCTGGGTGCTGTTCCGGGTGGAGTTCGGCGCCGGGCTGATCAAGATGCGCGGGGACGCCTGCTGGCGGCAGCTGACCTGCCTCTACCACCACCACGAGACCCAGCCGATGCCGGGGCCGCTGAGCTGGTTCTTCCACCATCTGCCCAAGCCGCTGCACCGGGTGGAGTGCGCCGCCAACCACGTGACACAACTGGCCCTGCCGGTGCTGCTGTTCACCCCGCAGCCGGTGGCCTCGTACGCGGCCTGGATCATGATCGCCACCCAGCTGTGGCTGGTGCTCTCGGGGAACTTCGCCTGGCTGAACTGGCTGACGATCACGCTGGCCCTGTCGGCCGTCGACTTCAGCGGGCTCGCCGGTCCGCCGCCCCCGGCGGCCTCGCGCGGGGCGCCGCTCTGGTACGTGGTCCCGGTGTGCGCGGTGACCGTGCTGGTGCTGGTACTGAGCCGGCACCCGGTGCTCAACATGGTCTCCCGGCGCCAGGTGATGAACCGCTCCTTCGACTCCCTGCACCTGGTCAACACCTACGGTGCCTTCGGCACGGTCGGCCGGATCCGCGACGAGGTGGTGGTCGAGGGCACCTCGGACCGCACCCCCCGGGAGGACGGCGACTGGCGGGAGTACGGCTTCAAGGGCAAGCCCGGTGAACTGCGCCGGATCCCGCGCCAGTTCGCCCCGTACCATCTGCGGCTCGACTGGCTGATGTGGTTCGCGGCCCTCTCCCCCGGCTACGCGCGGGACTGGTTCGGGCCGTTCGTGGAGCGCCTGCTGGCGGGCGACCGGGACACGCTGCGGCTGCTGCGCCACAACCCCTTCCCGGACGCCCCGCCGCGTTTCGTGCGGGCCAGGCTGTACCGCTACCGGTTCACCACCTGGCGGGAGCTGCGCGAGACGGGCGCGTGGTGGCACCGCAGGCTGCTGCGGGAGTACCTGCCGCCGACCCGGCTCGCGCAGGCCTCATCCGCCGAGCCCGAGTAGTGCCGCCTCCCGCTCGGGGTCGAGGCCCTTGGCGGGCCGGTCCGGGCGCTGCGGCGGCACGCCGCCGATCGACCGGAGCCAGCTCCACGTGTCGGCCACGGTCTCTTCGACCGGGCGGCACTTCAGGCCGGCGGAGAGGGCCTTGCCGACGTCGGCGCGGAACATGTGGTCGTGCAGCTCACCCGGGGGCAGCCAGCAGGGCAGCTCGATCCAGGGCTCGACGCCCGCCTCCACGATGCGCTCCGGGTCCGTCCAGCGGAGCTCGGCCGCGCCTCCGGTGACGGCGGCGCAGGCTTCGAGGAACGAGCCCGTGGTGGCGTGTCCGGAGGGGGAGGACACGTCGTAGGGGCCGCCGAGGCCGGCCTGGGCGGCGTCCAGGGTCCAGTGCGCGAGGTCGCGGACGTCGATGTACTGCATCGGCAGGTCGCGGGGGCCGGGGGCGAGGGTGGGGCCGCCGCGCGCGGTCCGGCCCAGCCACCAGGGCAGCCGGCCGACGTTCTCGTACGGGCCGAGGATCAGCCCGGCGCGGACCAGCAGGGCCCGGTCGCCGAAGGCGTCCTGAGCGGCGAGTTCGCCGCCGCGCTTGTCCTCGGGGTAGGCGGTCGCGCCGGCGTCGGGCGAGCCCTCGACCAGGACACCGTCCTCCGTCCGGCCGGGCGGGGCCGGGTAGGCGTACACGGAGCAGGTGGAGACGTAGGTGTAGTGTCCGGCGCGGCCGGCCAGCAGACGGGCGGTGTCGCGTACGGCGGTGGGGGCCCCGCTCCAGGTGTCGACGACGAGGTCCCAGTGGCCGTCGGCGAGGGAGTCCAGGCCCCCGGGTGCGGTGCGGTCGCCGTGTAGGGCGCGGACGCCGGGCGGCGGGGCGTGGTGGCCCCGGTGGAAGGCGGTGACCTCCCAGCCCCGGTCCAGGGCGTCCTCGGTGATCGCGCGGCCGACGAACTCGGTTCCGCCCAGCATCAGCAGCTTCTTCATGCCGGTCAGCCTGCCCGGATGGGCGGGGCGGGTAAAGCCGTGATCGCTGTCGGCGATGACGCCGAGAGCTGATCGGGAACGGGAACCTCCGGCCGGGTCCGGCCGGTCGTGCCGCGCCCCCGTCACCATGGGGTGCGGGGGCGTGGGGCGCGCCGTGGGCCGGTGGCTCTGGCGGGGTCCGGCCCGGGCGCGGCCTAGTCGATGCCGGGCAGGATGTGCGGCTCGGCGAGGTCGTCCTCGTAGCCGGCCAGCCGGATGGGGGCGGATCGGGCCCAGACCTCGAGGCTGCCGAGTTCGTCGGAGCGGGTGGTCACCCGTCCGGTCAGCTCCATGGTCGGGTTGGGCTTCGTCGTCTCAGTCACCGCGCACTCCCTTGGGTCGCGTAACCCGGCAGGCTCGACCGCATGCCGGATAGGGAAATTAAAAGGTCTGCCGGACGCGGTGGCGCCTTGGTGGAGCGGATCCCGGGTGGGGATCCTTGCGCCTCAGGGTACACATATGAGCGGGGTGCCGCTCGATGGAACGGTAAAATCCACGCTGGACCGCTTGTTTTCGCCGCGAGTTCAGGAAGTCGTCCTCCGGCGTGTCCACCAGGGCTGATCTGCTCGGCGAGGGCGGCGGCGTGCGAGCGCGGACGACGGAGGGAAGCGGCGATGGCCAGGTCAGGGGTGCCCTCGATCGGCAGTGTCGACGAGCTGATGGAGCTGCTGCGCGCCCGTCAGGGCGGCCCGGACGCGCCCGGAACGGACCTGGGGCTGCGGACCGCCGCCCTGCTGCGCCGCTCGCACCCGTACGACAAGGAACTCCAGGTGGCCGGCCTGGTCCACGGCCTGGCCCACGGCCCGGCCGAGCTCGCCGGCACGGAGGCGGCCGAGGCGGTCCGCGGGCTGCTGGGCGACCGGGTGGCCCGGCTGCTGCGGGGGCCCGCGGCCGGCGGCGAGGACGCCGAGGCCCTGCACCGGGCCGCGGAGGCCGGGCGGGCGGCCGGGCTGGACGCCGGGGTCGTCGAGGACTGGCGCCCGGTCCTCGAACTCGTCGCGGCCGGGGCCTACCAACTCTGAGCCGGGGATTGACCCGAACGGATGACGGACCCGGCCCCCCGTCCCGCGCCGGGGACGGGGGGCCGGGTCCGTGGGTCGGACGGGCCGCAGGGCCGGGACGGCTACCAGTTGGCGGGCGAGTAGTCCTTGAGGAAGACGCCGTACAGGTCCTCGCCGGCCTCGCCGCGGACGACCGGGTCGTAGACCCGGGCCGCGCCGTCGACCAGGTCGAGGGGGGCGTGGAAGCCCTCCTCGGCCAGGCGCAGCTTGTCGAAGTGCGGGCGCTCGTCGGTGATCCAGCCGGTGTCGACCGAGGTCATCAGGATGCGGTCGCTCTCGAACATCTCGTGGCCGCTGGTCCGCGTCACCATGTTCATCGCGGCCTTGGCGGCGTTGGTGTTCGGGTGCCCCGCGCCCTTGTAGCCGCGACTGAACACGCCCTCCATCGCGGAGACGTTGACCACGTACGCGCGGCCGCTGGAGGCCTTGCGGGCGGCCTCGGCCATCGACGCGCGCAGCGCGCTGATCAGGATGAAGGGGGAGGTGTAGTTGCAGAGCTGGGTCTCGAGCAGCTCCACCGGGGAGATCTGGTCGATGGTCTGCACCCAGGTGTTGCTCTCCACGACGTCGGGCAGCAGGCCGCCCGCGTCGATGGCGGTGCCGGCGAGGTGGCGCTCCAGGCTGGCGTTGCCCGCGACGAGGGCGAGGTCGGCGACCTTCTGCGCCTCCAGCCCGCTCACCCCGACGGGCAGCGCCGCCAGGCCGTCGACCGCGCCCGAGTTGAAGGCGCCGATGACGTGGTGGGCGGGGAGCTCGCCGGCCGGCAGCGGGGCGCTCTCGCCCTCGACCAGCGCGGCGTAGGCGGTGGGCAGACGGCGCACGGTCTGCGTCGCGTTGTTGATCAGGATGTCGAGCGGGCCGGCCTCGGCGACCTGCTCCGCCAGGGCGACGGCCTGGGCGGGGTCGCGCAGGTCGATGCCGACGACCTCCAGGCGGTGCATCCAGTCCGCCGAGTCCTCCATCGCCTTGAAGCGGCGGATGGCGTCCTTCGGGAAGCGGGTGGTGATCGTCGTGTGGGCGCCGTCGCGCAGCAGCCGCAACGCGATGTACATGCCGATCTTGGCCCGGCCGCCGGTGAGCAGCGAGCGCTTGCCGGTGAGGTCGGCGCGGGCCTCGCGCTTGGACCGGTTCTGGGCGGCGCAGTCGGGGCAGAGCTGGTGGTAGAAGTAGTCGACCTCGACGTAGCGGGTCTTGCAGACGTAGCAGGAGCGCGGGCGCTGGAGTATTCCGGCGATCCGGCCGGCCTCGGTGACCGAGGTGGGCAGGATCCCCTCGGTCTCGTCGTCGATGCGCTCGGCGGAGCCCGTGGCGGTGGCCTCGGTGACGGCCTTGTCGTTGGCGGTCTTGGCGGCGCGGCGCTCCTGGCGGCGGCGCTGCTTGACCGTCCGGTAGATGCCGGCGGTGGCGCGTCGTACCGTGATGGCGTCGGGGTGGTCGACGTCGATCGTGTCGAGCTCGTCGAGCACGCTGAGGCAGACGGCGAGGCGCTCGGGGTCGATGCCCGGCCCGTATGCCTGGTCGTCTTCGGTGTGGGTGTCGGTATCGGTCACCGTCATGGCCGCTGCCGTTCCTTGCTCGCTCGTCCGCGTCCGCCTGCTGCGGAAGTCCCCAAAACGGAAACTGTACGGATCCGACACGCCCGGGACCAAACCCGTCCGCGGCACCCTCACCGACCGCGAGCGGGCTGTCACGGTATGGAAGGGATCAGGTCCTTCGTCCCCGCGGGCGCGGCTTGCGCGTACTCCCTCTGGTGTATGCCAGGAGGATGACTCGGACTCCGGTCAAGCGGCCCGTGGACGGATGAACCGGGGCCGCGGTTGCGGCATGGTGGGTCCCATGAGTGCCCTGGGCCTGTCGGTTCTGCTCTGCCTGGTGTCGGCCGTCGCGTACGCGGGCGGCGCGATCCTCCAGGAACACGTCGCGGCGAGCGCCGCGCGGCGCGGCGCGCCGGCCGCGCTGCGCCGCCCGGGCTGGTGGGCGGCGGTCGCCCTGAACTGCCTGGGCGCCCTGCTGCACGTGGTGGCGCTGGCGTACGGGCCGCTGAGCCTGGTCCAGCCGCTCGGTGCGCTGACCATCGTCTTCGCGCTGCCGATGGCGGCCGCGCTGGTGGGGCGGCGGGCGGGTGCGGCGGCCTGGCGCGGGGCGGTGCTCGCGACGGTGGGCCTTGCCGCGCTGCTCGCCCTGACGGGCGGGGAGGGCCGGGGGCCCCAGGCGCTGGCCGGCGGAGAGCGGGGCCTGCTGCTGGCGGTGACGGCCGTGGTGGTGTCCGTGCTGGTGCCGGCCTCGCGACGGATGCGGCGGGCGGTGCTGCGGAGCGTGCTGCTGGCGGCGGCGGCCGGGACGGCGTTCGGGATGGCCTCGGTGTTCACGAAGTCGGTGGCGGAGAGCTTCGGCCCCGGCGGGCTGTGGGGTACGTGGCCGGACCTGGCGGCGATCGCGGTGCTGGCGGCGTTCGGGCTGCTGCTGTCGCAGGCCGCCTACCGGGGTGCGGGGCTGACGGCGCCGCTGGCCACGGTGACGGTGGTGAACCCGGTGGTGGCGGCGGCCGTGGGGGTCACCCTGTTCGCGGAGGGATTCCGGTACGGGACCACCGGGGCGGTGGCCGCGCTGGCGAGCGGCGTGCTGGCGGCGGCCGGCCTGGTCCTGCTCACGGCCGTGCCGCCGCACGTGCGGGGTGCGGACCCCGGCTTCGTCTCAGATGCCGACGCCCTTGCCGCGGAGGTACTTCAGCGGGTCGATGTCGGAGCCGTAGGCGGGGCTGGTGCGCATCTCGAAGTGCAGGTGGGGTCCGGTGGTGTTGCCGGTCGAACCGGAGCGGCCGATGCGCTGGCCGCCGGAGACCTGCTGGCCGGCCTTGACGCCGAGCGCGGAGAGGTGGGCGTACTGGGAGTAGCGGCCGTCGGCGTGCTTGATGACGACCTGGTAGCCGTAGGCACCGGCCCAGCCGGCCGACTCGACGGTGCCGGGGCCGACGGCCTTGATGGTGGTGCCGGTCGGCACGGGGAAGTCGACGCCCGTGTGGTAGCCGCTCGACCAGGAGGAGCCCGCGACGTGGTAGGCGGTGCCGAGGCCGGCGTCGACGGGGGCGGTGAACCCTCCCGAGGCGGGCTTCTGCTCCGTTGAGGCGGGCTTCTCGGCGGGCTTGGCGGGGGTGGCGGGCTTGGCCGGCGGCTGCGCGGGCTTGGCGGCCTGCTCGGGCTTGGGCTTGGGCTTGCTCTCGGGCTTGGTCTCGGGCTTGTCGTCCTGCTGCTGCTTGTTCGGCTCGACGGGCTTGACCGGCTCGGCGGTGCGCGGCGGCTTCTCGGGGTTCTGCGCGGGGGGCGCGGCGGTGACCCGGAGGGTGAGCCGCTGGCCCGGGAAGATCAGGTTCGGGTTGCCGCCGACGGTCTGCCGGTTGGTCTCGTAGAGGGCCTGCCAGCCGCCCTCGACGTGCTGGCGGCCGGCGATGCTCGACAGGGAGTCCCCGGGGGCGACCACGTACGGATTCGGCAGGACGGTGGTGCCGGTCGGGCTGGGCATGCTGACCGGGGTGCCGGTGGTGGCCTTGGTCGGCTGGATCCGGTCCATGGGCGCCTGCGTCCGCGGCGTGGCGGAGGGCTTGGCCGGGGAGTTCCCGGAAGCCTTGGCCGGAGGCTGTGCGGAGGGCTTCGCGGAGGGTGTGGCGGTGGCGACGGCCGGTGCGGCGGCGCTGCGGCTGAGCCCGGCCTGGGGGCCGCAGGCGGGCCACGCCGTGGGCCCCTGCCCCCTGAGCACCTTCTCCGCGACGGCGATCTGCTGGGCCTTGGTGGCCAGGTCGGCGCGCGGGGCGTAGGCGGTGCCGCCGAATTCGCGCCAGGTGCTCTGGCTGAACTGGAGCCCGCCGTAGTAGCCGTTGCCGGTGTTGGTCTGCCAGTTGTTCGTCGACTCGCAGGCGGCGACCTTGTTCCAGGTGTCGACGGCGGCCGCCTGGGCGTCCCCGGCGCCGATGAGGGGGAGGGCGATACCGGCGCCACCTGCGGTGACGACGAGCGAGGCCCGGTTGATGCTGCTCGGCTGATACCGGCGGTGCCGGCCCCGTACGCCCATGGGAGCCCCCCTGGAAGACATCAGGAACCGCACAACCTAACGGCGCCCCGATGTCCCCACAAGGGCTACAACCAGCCGTTCAGACCCGGCAGTTGACCCGCCTCAGCTGAGCGGGCCCGGCTGCGGGATCGGCGCGGGTCCCGGCGGCGGGGGTACGGGATCGGGCTCGGGGACCGGCCCCGGTACGGGCGGCACCGGCCGCGGCACCGGCGCGGGGTCGGGCAGCGGCGGCGCCGGCGGGGGGACGGGGTCCGGCTCGGGGACCGGGGGCTGCGTCTGCTCTGCGTTTCGCACCATAGACCCCACCTTCCCCCGATCTCAGTCCGTACGCCCCCCGAACAGGGCGGCCGCCAGCCCGGGGGCCGGGCTGGACAGCACGGGCACCCGCGTCCGCACGAGGCGGGCGGCGCCGGCCATGGAGGCCTGCGCCAGGACGATGACGTCGGCGTCCCCGACGACGTCCGCCGCCCGCGCGACCAGCTCCAGGTACCCGTCGGCGTCCCCGGCCTCGAAGCGCGCCCAGGCCCCGTCCACGACCTGGCTCCGCACCTCCAGGGGACGTCCGCCGGCCTCCTCGGCCAGCAGCTCCCCCGTCGGCGCGAGGGTGGACTCCAGCGCGGCCAGCACGAGGACCCGCGGCCCCCGGCGCACGGCCTCGGCGGCCATGGGCCGGTCCACCCGCAGCACGGGCACGCCGAGCCGGGGCCCCAGCGACTCGGCGACCGCGCCCACCGTCGAACAGGTGACGAGCACGGGCGAGCGGACCCCCTCCAGCACCTCGCGCACCTGCCCCGCCACGGCCCCGGGCCCGACCTCCCGGGCCCGGTCGAGCAGCTGCGGCTCCACGAGGTGGCGCAGCGCCGCCCCGGGGTGCCGCTCGTCGCGCAGCGCGTCGAAGACGGGCACGTGCACGGGCGACGTGTGCAGCAGGGTCAGCGCCTCCCCCGTCACCAGAGGTCGGAGTCCCGGTCCAGCTGCGCGATGGCCGCGTCCACGACCCCGGCCGGCGCCGCGGGCGCCCGCTCGGGGTGCTTGGCGGCCCATCGCGCGGCGTAGGGGCAGAGCGGCACGACGGCCACCCCCTCCTCCGCGGCGATCGCGTAGAAGCGGCCCACCAGGTCCCCGGCGATCCCCCGCCCCTCGTGCCCCGGCTCGACGACCGTGTGCACGGCCACCAGCGCGTGCGGCTCCGCCTCCAGTACGAAGTAGGCGATGAAGCCCACCACCGCGTCGTCCTCGACGGCCAGCAGCCGCCCCGCCTTGCGCTCGTCCAGCAACGCGATCGCCATGGTCCCCGACTCCCCTCAGACAGCCACCGCGTGGGGGCTGCGCTCCTGGTCCGTTCCCGGCACGGGGGCGGACGGGTCCGCCCCCAGCTCGATGATCCTGTTGTCACCGTCCACGTGCACGACGCGCGGCTTCAGCGCCCGCGCCTCGGCGTCCTCGACCTGCGCGTAGCTGATCAGGATGACGAGGTCCCCGGGGTGCACGAGGTGCGCGGCGGCCCCGTTGATCCCGATGACCCCGGACCCCCGCTCCCCCTCGATCACGTACGTCTCGAGCCGCGCGCCGTTGGTGATGTCCACGATGTGGACGAGCTCCCCCGGCAGCAGGTCGGCGGCGTCGAGCAGGTCGGCGTCGATGGTCACGGAACCGACGTAGTGCAGGTCGGCCTGGGTGACGGTGGCCCGGTGGATCTTGGACTTGAACATGGTGCGAAGCATGCGGAATCTCCCGAAATGTCTGCTCCCTGCCTGCGTCCGCAGGTCAAGGGCGGTCTCGGCACACTACAACGGTTCACCCGTCCGGGGCGATGGTGCGAGGGGGGTTCAGGAGACCGGGGCCGGGGCGGGGAGGGGGGTCAGGGTGTGGAAGGCGCGGTGGTGGTAGACGAGGGGGGCGGTGGGGTGGACGCGGGTGCGGGTCACCGTGCCGATGAGGACGGTGTGGTCGCCCGCGCGGTGGCGGGCGGCCGTGTCGCATTCCAGGGTGGCCGTGGCGCCGTCGATGAGCGGGTGGCCCTGGGGGGTGGTCGTGTAGGCGCCGCGGGAGAACTTGTCGACGCCCTTGGAGGCGAACCACAGGGCGAGGTCGCGGTGTTCGGGGGGCAGTACGTGGACGACCCACGACGACGCGGCCGAGAAGGCGGGGTGGCACTGGGCGTCGGCGGAGAGGCAGACCAGGACCATCGGCGGGTCGAGCGAGACCGAGCAGAAGGAGGTGGCGGTGAAGCCCCACCGGTTCCCCTCGGCGTCCGCCGTCGTCACGATCGTCACCCCGCTCGGGAACGAGGACATGGCGTGGCGGAAGCTGTCGGTCAGCTCCTCAGTGGGCATTTCCGGTTCCCTCCAGACGTTGCTTCTTCTTGTTCCGGGTCAGCGGGGCGCGGGTACCGCGATGGCGGTCAGGACCACGTCCTCGCGTACCAGCCACCGTCCTTCGAGCAGGTCCGGGGCGGGCGGTGCGCCGGCGGGGAGGCGCGGGCGCGGGGCGAGCAGGTGCGCCGTGAACGTCCCGGCGTCGGGGTCGAAGGCGATGGAGGCGTCCTCGAACTCCAGGCGCTGGCCCGTGTAGGGGTTCCAGGCCTTGTAGACCGACTCCTTGGCGCTGAACAGCAGACGGTCCCAGCACACCTCCCCGCGCCGGGCCAGACGGGCCCGGACCAGCCGCCGCTCCCCCGGCAGGGCGATGGCGTCCAGGACCCCGTCGGGCAGCGGCCGGTGCGGTTCCGCGTCGATGCCGAGCAGGGTGATGTCCCGGCTCCGGGCCAGCGCACCGCCCCGGTAGCCGGGGCAGTGCGTGAGGCTTCCCACCACCTGGTCCGGCCAGCGGGGTGCGCCGTGCCGGCTGGGCAGCACGGGGGCGGCCCGCAGGCCGAGTTCACGCATCGCCCGCCGCGCACAGTGGCGGACGGTGGTGAACTCCCGGCGCCGCGCCTCCGCCGCCGTGCTGATCAGGGCGGCCTCCTCCGGGTACAGCGCCGCCTCCGGCGCGTCGCCGCGGCACTCCGCGACGGCGACGCAGGACGGCAGGATCCGCCGCAGCACAGACAGGCCCCTCTCTGACGGGTCGCCCGTGGTGGTGCGGGCGCTAGCAGCGGCTCGTCAGCAGCAGCCGACGTGACTGCACGGGGGCCCGCCCGGCCAGCAGGCCGGTGTCGGCCCGCAGGATCCGCAGGTGCAGATCCTGGAGCTGCGGGCCCGGATCCACGCCCAGGTGGTCGGCGAGCGACCCCCTCAGCGTGGTGTAGGCGGCGAGCGCGTCCGCCTGTCTGCCGGACCGGTAGAGGGCGAGCAGCAGCTGCCGCCAGTGCGGCTCGTGCAGGGGGTTGGCGGTGGTCAGCGAGCGCAGTTCGCCGAGCAGTTCCTGATGGTTGCCCAGTTCGAGTTCGGCGTCGATCCGGGCTTCGACGGCCTCGGCCTTCAGCACCTCCAGTTCGATGGTGCGCCGGCTCACCGTCGAGGTGGCCTCGGCGCCCGCGTAGGGATCTCCCCGCCACTCGGCGAGCGCGCTCGCGAGGTGCCGGGACGCGGTGCGCGGGTCGCCCGCGGCCAGGGCCGCCTTCCCCTCCCGGACCAGACGCTCCGCGCGCAGGGCGTCGAGGTGGTCCGGCGGGATGTCCAGGACGTATCCGGACGGGCGGGTGAGCAGCCACTGGCCTTCACGGTCACCGAGGACCCGGCGCAGCCGCAGGACGGCGACGGCCACCGCCTTGCGGTCGGTGGTGGGCCTGTTGTCGCCCCAGACCTCCTTGAGGATGCGCTCGGTCGACATCGCCTCACCCAATTGGGCGGTGAGCGCGGCGAGCAATGAGCGAACTCGAGTACCACCTACCGAAACTTCCGTTCCGGAGCGTTCTGATAAACGGACTTCAAGGGGCCCCAAAACTCCTACACAGGGTGGGGATTGCAGTTTTTCAGGTTCAGGCCATTCAGGCATCTTCAACAGCGTCCCTCCTCCGTTGCCACCCTCCTTCCGGCATGCCGAAATCAAGGTGGCGGGTGAACATGGTTACACCGGCATCCGTCGCGATCAAGCGATCGACGAGCAATGCGCGTTGTTGTGTGGTAGATCACCAGCCGCTGGTCACAGCGGCGGAGGAGGTGCGTCCGCGACGGGGGGTCAGGCGGCTCCGCAGGTTTCGAGCACCAGGTCGCTGACCTCCCTGAGCCGCTCGATGCCGGCCCCGAACTCGGGCTGGACATTTGACAGATACGCGCACACCAACTTGCGTTCGGGGTCGGCCCACACCACGCTGGACGTCGTGCCCGCATGGCCGAAGGTGTCCGTGCCGCCCGCCCTGCCCATCACCAGGGCGAGGTCCCGCGGGTCCTGCCCGGGGCCGCCCAGCATGAAGCCGTGCGACCAGCGGACGGGGCGCTTGAGGGAGGCGTCGGTCCCGCCGTCATTGGAGGGTTTCCTGGCCTCCGCGACGGTTTCGGGCCGGAGTACCCGGACACCGTCGAGGGTGCCGTCACACAAAAGCATCTGGTAAAAGCGGGCCAATTGCGTCGCGGTGCCGGAAAGGCCCGCGGACGGAATGACGGACTGCCGGTATCCGCGCCGGTTGCTCATCCACTGGTTGGGCCACTCGGAGGGGTGGTCGGCCTTTGCCGGCACATGCCGGTGCCAGGCGTCGTCGGGCAACCCCATGTGCAAATCGTCAAGCCCCAGGGGGACGAAGAACTCGTTGGTGACGAAATCGCGGAACGACTGTCCGGTGACGCGCTGCACGAGTTCGCCGAGAATGAATCCGTAACTCATGAAGTGGTAGGCGGCGACCTTCCCGCCGGGCCACTTGGGCCGGGACTGTTCGAGGTCGCGCACCGATCGCTCCCAGTCGCGGGCGGTCCGCATCGTGCGCACCATGCCCCGGCCGACCGGCACGCCGGCCCGGTGCTGCAGGACGTGGCGGACGGTCACGGTGCCCTTGCCGTGCTGGGCGAACCGCGGCCAGTAGGCGGCCACCGGCTGGTCCAGCTCGATCAGGCCCCGCTCGGCCAGTGCGTGCACGGCGAGGGCCGCGAAGGGCTTGGTGGCCGCGTACGCGAGGAAGAGGGAGTCCGGGGAGCAGCCGAACGCGCGGTCGAGGACCACGGCGCCGTCCCGCAGGACGCACAGTTGGGCCGCGCCTCCCCTGGACCGCACCACGTCGGTCAGCCGCCGCAGGGCGGCGGGTTCCGCCTCCGCGGCCTCCGCGGTGTGTTCCCGTTCGTTCATGGTGCTCATCGCGCGCGCTCCGTCCGCCTTCACCACATGACCGGCATGGTGTGCATGCCCCGGACCATCAGGCCCGCCTTCCACGACAGGTTCTCCTCCGGCACCGCCAGCCGCAGCCCGGGATACCGGCGCAGCAGGGTCGTCAGGGCGATCTGCAGCTCCACCCGCGCCAGTTGGGCGCCCATGCAGTGGTGCGGTCCCGCCCCGAAGCCCAGGTGCGGGTTCGGCTGGCGGGTCAGGTCCAGCTCGTCCGGTCCGGTGAACAGGGCCGGGTCCCGGTTGGCCGCGCCCATCGACGGGACGACCGTCTCGCCGGCCCTGACGGTGATTCCCCCGAGTTCGACGTCCTCGGTGGCCGTCCGGGGGAAGCCGTCGACCGTGCCGATGGGGACGAAGCGCAGCAGTTCCTCGACGGCCACGGGGATCAGGCCGTGGTCGGCCCGGAGCCGCTCCAGCAGGTGCGGGTTGCGCAGCAGGACGTAGAGGAAGTTGGGGATCTGGCTGGCGGAGGTCTCGTACCCGGCGATCAGGATGGCCTCGGCCAGCCGGACCAGTTCGCCCTCGGTCAGCCGGTCCTCCTCGTCCCGCGCGGTGACCAGCGCGCCGATCAGGTCGTCGGTGGGCCGCACCCGGCGCTGCGCGACGAGCCCGCCGAGGTAGTCGTGCATCCGCATCATGTGGTCGCGGACCTCGACGGGGGTGTGCGCGGTGGTCGTGAGCAGGGCGTCCGACCAGGTGCAGAACCGCTTCCGGTCCTCGGGCGGCACGCCGAGCAGCTCGCAGATCACGGCCACGGCGAAGGGCAGGGCGAAGTCCTCGACCAGGTCGGCGGGCGGCCCCAGCTCCTCCATGGCGTCGAGCAGCGTGTCGGCGGTGCGCTGGATGCGGGGCCGCAGCTCCTCCACCCGGCGGGGGGTGAAGACCTTGCCGACCAGGCGGCGCAGCCGCGCGTGGTCGGGGCCCTCGACGCTCAGGACGGCGTCGGGCGGCGGCTGGTGCGGCAGGAACCGGGGGGCGCCGGGGACGACGGCGAGGGCCCGGGAGAACCTGCGGTCGGCGAAGACCTTGCGCACGTCCTCGTAGGCGGTGGCCAGCCAGGCCTCGCCGCCGTAGGGCAGGGTGACGCGCTGCAGCGGCCGCTCCCGCCGCAGCGGCTCCCAGTACGGGTCCGGCTCCAGCCGGTCGGGGGCGTGGAACGGGTACGCGGGAGCCTCGCCGGCCGCGAAGGGGCACCCGGGCGCACCGGTCCGCGGGCCGGTCACGAGGCGTCGCCCCAGGTCACCGGGAGGTTGTAGACCCCGTACACGATCTGGTCGTCGCGCCAGCGGATGTCCTCGGGCGGCGCCGCCATGCGCAGCGTGGGGAAGCGCCGGACGAGGCCGCGCCATGCCGAGCGCATCTCCACCCGGGCCAGTTCCATGCCCAGGCAGAGGTGGATGCCGTGGCCGAAGGCGAGGTGCGGGTTGTGCTCGCGCGTGATGTCGAGGCGGTCCGGGTCGGGGAAGACCTCGGGGTCGCGGTTGGCCGCGGGCAGCGAGGCCAGCAGCGCTTCGCCGGCCTTCACGGGGTGGCCGCCGACCTCCATGTCCGCCATGACGCCGCGCGGGAGGCCCTGCTGGACGATGGTCTGGTGGCGCAGCAGTTCCTCGACGGCCTGGTCGACGAGGCCGACGTCCTCGCGGAGCAGGGCCCACTGGTCCGGGTTCTGCAGGAGGGTGTAGGTGCCGATTCCCAGCATGTTGGCGGAGGTCTCGTGCCCGGCGATGAGCATGAGCACGCCGATGCCGGCGACTTCGAGGTCGGTCAGGGCGGGGACCGCGTCCGGGTCCTGGATGAGGTGGCTGAGGAGATCGTCGCCGGGGGTCTCGCGCTTGGCGGCGCACAGGTCCATCATGAACTGGTTCATCTTGGCGCCGAGGGCGCCCAGTTCCTCGGGGGTGGCCTCCAGGTCCTGGAGCCGCAGGACCATGTCCATGAACTCCTCGCGGTCCTCGTAGCGGATCCCCATCAGCTCGCAGATGACCAGCAGCGGGATCGGGAGCGCGAAGGACTGGACCAGGTCGACGGGGCCGCCTTGGGCCTCCATGGCGTCGAGCGCGTCGCTGACGATCTCCTCGATGCGCGGTTCGAGCTTGCGGATCGCCCGCATGGTGAACCACTTGGTCAGCAGGCGGCGGTAGCGGGTGTGGTTCGGCGGGTCCATGAAGATGAGGAAGCCGGGCAGGTACTCGGCTCCGCGCATCTCCGGGGCGAGGTTGCGCCAGGGCTGGGGCGCGTTGGCCGGGTGCGAGCTGACGCGGGGGGCGGCGAGCGCGGCGCGGACGTCCGCGTGGCGGGTCAGCAGCCATCCCTCGGAGTCGTCGGCGAAGCGCATCCTGCTGACGGGCTCGGTGCGCCGGAGCTCCTCGAGTTCGGGGGGCGGCGAGAAGGGGCAGGTGCGCTGCCGGGGCAGCGTGGCCGGCTGCTGCTCGGTGTCGGACACGTGGGTACTCCTCGGGGTGTGGTGCCGTGGGGGCGGGACGGGCGGCTCAGAGGGTGGGGGCGTCCGGGCCGTTGAGCGGCAGTACCTGGTAGCTGGCGTCGGTGCGGTCGCGCAGGGAGGGGTTGAAGCCGGCCTGGGCCTCGGCCGGGTCGAGCGGGACCTCCTGGACGAGGTTCCATTCGTTCAGCACGAGGCGGCGGGCGATCTTCCAGGCGCCGTCGCGGCGTTCGAAGCGGTCGACGTAGCGGCCCGCGTACTGCTCCACCCGCTTGACGCCGTCGCGCTCGAGGTAGTGGTAGGCGGTGCAGTACGTCTCCACGCCCGCCGTGTCGCCGTCGATCTCGATCGTGCTGCCGTGCAGGGTGTGCAGGGTGCCGGTGTAGGCCTGGCGCAGGATCGGGAGGATCTGGTCGACGAAGGCGTGGGCGTTGCCGCGGATGACGCCGCGGTCGTCGTGCGCGTCCTCGTGGTAGGCGGACTTGAGCAGTTCCGCGTCGAGCCGGTCGAGGCCGCGGCAGTAGCGCTGCAGCACGATGCGGATCTCGCGTTCGCTCCACAGGACGTCGAGCTGGTCCATCGGGATGTCTCCTCGGTGCGTGGCTTCGGGGTGGCTTCGGGGTGCGGCTTCGGGGTGCGGCTCGGGTCAGGAAAGGGTGGTCAGGCCCGTCCGCGGGGCGTTGACCAGTACGGCCTGGTTGCCCTGGGGGTGCTGGTTGTCGTACATGAGCTGGTGCGCCTTGCCGATGTCGTCGAACCCGCCGGTCCAGGAGAGGCAGGGGTCCACCTGGCCGGTGGAGACGAGGTGGATGACGTCCCGGCATTCGCGGAGGTTGGCGAAGTGCGAGCCCTGCAGGCGCTTCTGGCGCATCCACAGGAAGCGCAGGTCGACGTCGGCGTTGTAGCCGGTGGTGCCGCCGCAGATGACGACCATGCCGGCGTTGTCGCACAGGTACATGGAGGTCGGGATGGTGTCCTGGCCGCTGTGCTCCAGGACGACGCGCGGGGCCCGGCGTTCGCCGAGCGCATCCCAGAAGGCCCGGCCGAAGGCGCGGACGCCCTCGGTCCAGCGCCCCATCGCCTCCCGGTCGCCGATGTCGGGCAGCCGCCCCCAGTGGTCGAAGTCGCGGCGGTTGATCGTGCCCTGGGCCCCGAGTTCGACGCAGTGGCGGGCGCGGTCCTCGTCGGAGACCACGGCGACGGGGACGCCGCCGCGGACGCGGGTGATCTGGATGGCCATGGAGCCCAGTCCGCCGGCTCCGCCCCAGATGAGGACCGGGTCGCCCGGCCGTACGTCGTTGGGGGCCCAGCCGCACAGCTGGCGGTAGGCGGTCGCGCCGGTGAGCAGGAAGCAGGCCGCCTCCTCCCAGGTCAGGCCGGGGGGCTTGGGGTGGCACTGGTAGTCGTCCACGAGGGCGAACTGGGCGAAGGAGCCGTAGTTGCCCTCGTACCCCCACACCGACTGCGAGGCGGAGGTCATGGGGTCGGCGCCCATGCGGATGTCGGGGGCCGTCTCCGTCCACTGGCAGCCGGAGAGGATCACCTCGTCTCCGACCGTGACCTGGGTGACGCCCTCGCCCACCGCCCAGACCACTCCGGACCCCTCGGACCCGCCGATGTGGAAGTCGTCGCGGTCGCCGCGCCGGAGCCGTTCGGAGATCACGTCCACCGGCCGTCCGAGGGCGGACCAGACGTTGTTGTAGTTGATGCCGGCGGCCATGACGTAGACCAGTACCTGGCCCCGTCCCACCTCGGGCACGTCCACGACCTCGCTGAGGAAGGCCTGGTGCGGCGCACCGTAGCGTTCCCGCCGGATCACCGAGGCGTACATCTGCTCGGGAACGGTGCCGAGCGGGGGTATGTCACCCAGTTCGAAAAGAGAATGTCGCACGCAGAACCCCGTCTGGATACAAACTGGTGCCGGGACAGAACAGATTGGGAGGAAATGGTGCGCGGCGGTGCCGCCGCACATCCGGAACGTGGCGGGCGGGACGGAGAAGGAATCGATCCGTCAGCCGGCGCTCACGTGGAGAGTGAATAACTCAGCCTATCGTACACAAGTTCACCGACTTTCTGGAACTGATTCGACAGATAGAAGTGCCCGCCCTGAAATACCTTCAGACGGAAATCCGCGGAGGTGTGGTCGCGCCACTTCTCGACCTCCTCGACCGCGGCCATGGCGTCCGCGTCGCCCACCAGGGCGGTCACGGGGCACGGCAGCAGGGGGCCGGGCGTGTGGCGGTAGGTGCGGACCGCGCGGTAGTCGCTGCGGATGGCCGGCGCGACCATCCGCAGCACCTCCTCGTCGTCCAGGAGCCCGATGCTGGTGCCGCCGAGGTCGTCCAGGGCCGCGATCATGGCCCGGTCGTCCAGTTCGTCCAGCGGCATCTCCACCCGCTGTGCCGGGTTCCCGCGTCCGGACACGAACAGGTGGGCGGGCGGCGTGCCCCCGTCACGGGAGAGCAGCCGCGCCAGCTCGTAGGCGAGCACGGCCCCCATGCTGTGGCCGAACAGGGCCAACGGCCGGTCCCGCCAGGGCTCCAGCGCCCCGGCGATCCCGTCGCGCAGTTCCCCGATCGACCCCAGCAGGGGCTCGCTCCGCCGGTCCTGCCGCCCCGGGTACTGGACGGAGAGGACCTCCACCTCCGGTGCCAGCGTGCGCGACAGCGCGAAGTAGGCGCTGGCGGAGCCCCCGGCGTGCGGCAGGCACAGGAGCCGCATCCGGGCCTGGGGCGCCGGGTGGAACTGCCGTATCCACGTCGTCATCGCCGATCAGCCCCGTCCGCCGTCGAGGCCCGCGAGCCAGGCGTCCACGGCTCCGGCCGTCTGCGTGGCGTACTGGTCCATCATCGTGAAGTGATCGCCTTCCGTGTCGAGAACGGTGCTGTCGAAGTTCCGGGCGGGGCGCCATTCCTCGCCGTCGCGGACCTCTCCCAGCGGGGTGCCGGCCCGCAGCAGGAGGGTCGGGACCCCCGTCTCCTCGGGCGTCCAGTCGGTGAAGAACTGGAAGTACTTGCCCATGGCCGTCAGCCGGACGTCGGTCATCTCGCCGAAGTCCTCCTCCCGGTCCAGCACGCCCTGGGCGAGTTCTCGCTCCATCCGGTGCAGGGCCGGATCGGCCAGCAGATAGGTGTCGAGCAGGACCACGGCCTGCGGACGCGGCCCGGTGCGGGCCAGAGCGGCGGCCAGGCTGTGGGCGAACCAGCCGCCGGAGGAGTGGCCCAGGAGCACGAACGGCCTGCCGTCCGCCTGTCGGCGGACCCCCTCGGCGAGGAACTCCCGCATCACCCCGAAGTCGGCCGGCAGGAGCTCGCCCGGCGAGAACCCGGGCGCGAGCAGGGCCGAGACGCCCCGGGTGCCGCGGAAGGCGGCGGCGAGGCGGGCGTACTGCTGCGCCCCGTACAGCGGGACGGGCGCCGGGCAGCAGATCAGGCCGGCCCGGTCGGTGGCCGCCGCCAGCTCCACCGTGACGGGCCGCCCGCCGGCCGCGTCCACCGTGTGGAAGACCGGACGCAGGCGGGAGGCGACCTTGGTGAGTTCCAGGGCGTCCTCGGGCCGGTCCAGGGCGTTCGCGTTGCGGTACAGCGCCTCCAGGGAGTACGGGGAGGGCGCGGCGGCGGCCGGGCCGCCGGAGCCGGCCGCGGCGAGGCGTTCGCCGAGGAACGCGGCCAGCGCGGTGGGCGTGGGGTGGTCGAAGATCAGGCCGGCGGGCAGGGTCAGCGCCAGGTCGGCGGCGAGCGCCGTGCGCAGCTCGATGCCCATCAGGGAGTCGAAGCCGAGCTCCAGGAACGGGCGGTGGGCTTCGATCTCCGTGCCGCCGCCCATCACGGCGGCCGCCTGGTCGAGGACCAGGGCCAGCAGGAGGGCCCCGCGTTCCTCCTCGGGCGCGGCGGCCAGCCGTGGCCGCAGGCCCTCTGCGGCGGAGGCGGCCCCGGCCGGCGGCTCGGCGGCGGACGGCCGCGCGTCCCGCGCCGCACCGGCCCCGGCCATGCCCGCCAGCCAGTAGCGGCGGCGCTGGAAGGCGTACGTGGGCAGGTCCACGCGGGTCCGGCCGACGGGCAGCAGCCGGTCCCAGGCCGGTGAGGCGCCCGCCGTGTGGGCCTGGGCGACGGCCGTGAGGAGGGCCTCCGGTTCGGGGACCCGGCGGCGCAGCGCCGGTACGAAGGTCTCGGGTGCGGCGTCGGGCAGGCAGTCGCGGGCGGCGGCCGTCAGCACTCCCCCGGGGCCCACTTCCAGGAAGACGGCCGCGCCCCGGTCGCGCAGCGTGCGGACGGCGTCGTGGAAGCGGACGGTGCCGCGGACGTGGCGCACCCAGTAGTCGGGGCGCAGGACCTCGTCGGTGACCTGCCGTCCGGTGAGGGTGGAGACCAGGGGGAGGGCGGGTGCCCGGTAGGAGACGCTCCGGGCGACGTCCGCGAAGGCCTCGGTCATCGCGTCCATGTGGGCGGAGTGGAAGGCGTGGCTCACCCGCAGCCGCCTGGTCTCGCGGCCGCGCCCGGCCCAGCCGCGGGCCAGCTCGGTGACGGCCGCCTCGTCCCCGGACAGGACGACCGCCCGCGGGCCGTTGACGGCGGCGACGTCCACTCCGGGCGGGCCCCCGGCGAGCTGGGCGCGGACCTCTTCCTCGGTCGCCTGGACGGCGACCATGGCTCCGCCCGCCGGGAGGGCCTGGATCAGCCGGCCGCGGGCGGCGACCAGGGCGCAGGCGTCGGCGAGGGACCAGACCCCGGCCGCGTGGGCGGCGGCCAGCTCGCCGATGGAGTGCCCCGCCAGCAGGTCGGGCCGCAGGCCCCAGTGTTCGAGCAGCCGCAGGGTCGCGGTCTCGACGGCGAAGAGGGCGGGCTGGGTGTAGGCCGTGGTGTCTATGAGGGCGGCCTCGGGCGTGCCTTCGGCGGCGAACAGCACCTCGCGCAGGGGCCGGTCGAGGTGCTTGTCGAGGTGGGCGCACACCTCGTCGAGCGCCTCGGCGAACACGGGGCTGTACGCGGCCAGTTCGCGGCCCATGCCGGGGCGCTGGCTGCCCTGGCCGGTGAACAGGAACGCCGTCTTGCCCCCGGGGGGCGCGGTCCGGCCGGTGACGACGCCGGGCGCGCGGGTGCCGGCCGCGACGGCCGCCAGGCCGGCCAGCAGCTCCTCGCGCCCGCGGCCGACGACGACGGCCCGGTGCTCGAAGGCGGCCCTGGTGGTGGCGAGGGAGGCGGCGACGTCCGCCGGGGCGAGGTGCGGGCGCGCGGCCAGGTGCTCGGCCAGGCGCCCGGCCTGGGCGCGTACGGCGTCCTCGGTGCGCCCGGAGACGACCCACGGCAGCGGCCCGGCGGGGGCCTCGGCCCGCGCGTCCGCGGCCGGCGTCACTGCGGCAGGCGTCACTGCGGCCGGCGTCTGTGCGGCAGGTGCCTCTTCGGCCGGCGGGGCCTCCAGGATGACGTGCGCGTTGGTGCCGCTGACGCCGAACGACGAGACCGCCGCGCGGCGCGGCTCCCCGGTCTCCGGCCACGGCCGGGCTTCGGTCAGCAGGCGCACGTCGGCCGAGGCCCAGTCGACGCGCGGGGTGGGTTCCGTCAGGTGCAGGGTGCGGGGCAGCGTCCCGTGCCGCATGGCCTGGACCATCTTGATGACGCCGCCCGCGCCGGCCGCGGACTGGGTGTGGCCCAGGTTCGACTTCAGCGACCCCAGCCACAGCGGCCTGTCCTGCGCGCGGGCCCGCCCGTAGGTGTCGAGCAGTGCCTGTGCCTCGATCGGGTCGCCGAGCGGGGTGCCGGTGCCGTGCGCCTCCACCGCGTCGACGCGGTCGGCGGTGAGCCGCGCGTTGGCGAGCGCCTGCCGGATGACCCGGCGCTGCGCGGGCCCGTTGGGGGCGGTGAGCCCGGCGCTCGCGCCGTCCTGGTTGACCGCGCTGCCCCGGATGACGGCGTGCACCGGGTACCCCCGGCGCCGTGCCTCGGAGAGCCGGGCCAGGAGCAGCACGGCCGCGCCCTCGGACCAGGTGGTGCCGTCGGCGGTCGCCGAGAAGGACTTGCAGCGGCCGTCGGGCGCGAGGCCCTGCTGGCGGCTGAACTCGATGAACGCGGTCGGCGTGGCCATCACCGTCGCACCGCCCGCCAGGGCCAGGGAGCACTCCCGCTGCCGCAGGGCCTGTGCGGCCAGGTGCAGGGCCACCAGGGAGGAGGAGCAGGCGGTGTCGACGGATACGGCCGGTCCCTCGAAGCCGAAGGTGTAGGCGACGCGACCGGAGAGGATGCTGGCGGAGTTGCCGGTGCCGATGAACCCTTCGGCGCTCTCCCGCGCGTCGAGCACGTTGAGCAGGTAGTCGTTGCTGTTGGAGCCGACGTACACCCCGACGTCCTCGCCGCGCAGGGTGGTGGCGTCGAGGCCCGCGTGTTCGAAGGCCTCCCAGGCGACCTCCATGACCAGCCGCTGCTGCGGGTCCATGGCCAGCGCCTCGCGCGGGGAGATGCCGAAGAAGGCGGCGTCGAAGCCGGCCGCGTCCTTGAGGAAGCCGCCGCTGCGGGAGTACGTCCTGCCGGGAGTGCCCGGCTCGGGGTCGTATACGGCGTCCACGTCCCATCCCCGGTCCCCGGGGAAGTCCCCGACCGCGTCGCGGCCCTCGGCCACCAGCTCCCACAGGGCGTCGGGCGAGGTGACGTCCGCTTCGCCGCCGGGGAACCTGCACGCCATGCCGACGATCGCCACCGGCTCGTGGGCGGCGTCCTCGGCCTCCTCCAGCTGCCTGCGGGTGCGCCGGAGGTCGGCCGTGACGAGTCTCAGGTACTCGCGGAGCTTCTTCTCGTTGTTCGTGTCGTCCACGTGCTCAGCCACGGCGGAGTTCCTTCTCGATCAGCTCGAACATCTCGTCGTCGGTGGCCGCGTCCAGCGCGTCCCGGTCCCCGCCGCGCGGGCCGTCGGCCGGGGCGTGGACCGCGAGCAGGCCCTTGAGCCGCTCGGTGGCGAGGGTGCGCTGCCGGTCGCCTGCGGGCAGCCGCGCCAGGTCGGCCTCAAGGCGGTCCAGCTGCTCCGGCAGCGACAGCTGCGGCCCCGGTCCGCCGGTGTCCGTGAGGAGGGTCAGCAGGTGGTCGGCGACGGCCAGGGGGGTGGGGTGGTCGAAGAGCAGCGTCATCGGCAGCTCCTGGCCCGTCCCGGCGGCCAGGCGGGCGTGGAGCTTGACGGTCATCAGGGAGTCGAAGCCGTGGTCGAGGAAGCCCCGTTCCGGTTCCACCGCATCCGGCGCCTCGTGCCCCATGACGGTGGCCGCCTCGGTGCGCACCAGGCGCAGCAGCGCTTCGTGGCGCTCGCCCTCGGGCAGCGCCCGCCAGGCCGCGACGCGGGCGGCGGCCTCGTCGGCGGGGACGGCCGCCGGGTCGGTCTCCGCTTGGGGTGCGGGGCGGGCGGGGGCGGCGCCCCATCCGGTGGGTCCCTGCGGCCAGTAGTGCTGCTTCTGGAAGGCGTAGGTGGGCAGGTCGGCCGCGACGGGCCCGTCGCCGAACCACGCCCGCCAGTCCACGGGCACGCCACGGGTGTGGAGCGCGCCGAGCGCGCCCAGCAGCGCGGGGACCTCGGCGTGGTCGGCGTGTGCCGTGGACACCAGCAGGGGCGCGCTCCTGCCGGGCTCGGAGGTCAGGCAGTTGCGTCCCATGGTGGCGAGCACGGTGTCGGGTCCGACCTCGACGAAGGCGCCGGCCCCGTACTTCTGCAGGCGCCGGATCTGGTCGTGGAAGCGCACGGCGCGGCGGACGTGGGCCACCCAGTACTCGGGCCTGCGGGCCTCGTCCGCGCTCAGGAGGTCACCGGTGACGTCCGAGACGATGGGGAGGGCGGGGGCCGCGTACGACAGGCCCGCCGCGACGCGCGCGAACTCCCGCGTCATGGCGTCCATGTGCGGCGAGTGGAAGGCGTGGCTCACCTTCAGCCGGTTGGTCTTGCGTCCCCGGGCCGCCCAGTGCTGCGCCAGTTCCGCCACGGCGTCCTCGTCCCCGGACAGGACCACGGAGGCCGGGCCGTTGAGCGCGGCGATGTCCACCGCGCCCTCGCGGCCGGAGAGGCCCGGGCGGACCTCCTCCTCCGTGGCCTGGACGGCCACCATGGCGCCGCCGGCCGGGAGGGCGTTCATCAGCCGCCCCCGCGCGGCGACCAGGACGGCCGCCTGCGGGACGGAGAGCACCCCGGCCACGCAGGCCGCGGACAGCTCACCCAGGGAGTGGCCGGCCAGGACGTCGGGGCGGACGCCCCAGCTCTCCAGCAGGCGGTACAGCGCGAGTTCGAAGGCGAAGATCGCCGGCTGGGCGTAGTCGGTCCGGTCGAGGAGCCGACCGCGGGGGTCGTCGCCCGGTGCGAACATCACGTCCAGCAGCGGAGTCCCGAGGTGGGTGTCGAACTGCGCCGCCACCTCTTCCAGCGCCTGGGCGAAGACGGGGAACGCGGCGTGCAGGTCGCGTCCCATGCCGGCCCGCTGGCTGCCCTGCCCGGTGAAGAGGAACGCGATCTTCCCCTTGGCCGGCTTCCCCGGCGCGACACCGGTGCGGACGTGCTCCGGGGTCCGGCCGTCGGCCAGCGCGTCGAGGGCGGTGAGGAAGGTCGCGGTGTCCTCGCCCAGGACGACGGCCCGGTGCTCGAACGCCGAACGCGTCAACGCCAGCCCCCGACCCACCGCCCGCACGTCCACCAGGTCACGACCCGCCACGTACGCACGCAGCCGCCCTGCCTGCGCCGCCAAAGCCTCCGGCGTACGACCCGACACCACCCACGGCACCACACCGCCACCGGACGCCGCCGCCCCGGCCGCCTCGGCCTCCTCCGGCGCCACGGCCGGGGCCTGTTCAAGGATGACGTGGGCGTTCGTACCGCTGATCCCGAACGAGGACACCCCCACCCGGCGCGGACGATCCACCTCCGGCCACGGCCGCGCCTCGTCCAACAGCCGCACCCCACCCGACGACCAGTCCACCAACGGCGTCGGCTCATCGGCGTGCAGCGTCCGCGGCAGCACACCGTGCCGCATCGCCATCACCATCTTGATGACTCCGCCGGCTCCGGCGGCCGTCTGCGTGTGGCCCAGGTTGGACTTCAGCGAACCGAGCCACAGCGGCCGGTCCCGCGGCCGGTCCTTGCCGTAGGTGGCGAGCAGGGCCTGGGCCTCGATGGGGTCGCCGAGGCGGGTGCCCGTGCCGTGCGCCTCGACGGCGTCGACGTCGGCCGCCGACAGCCCGGCGTTGGCCAGCGCCTGGCGGATCACCCGCTCCTGCGCCGGACCGCTCGGCGCCGTCAGACCGTTGCTCGCCCCGTCCTGGTTGACGGCGCTGCCCCGGATCACGGCCAGGACCGGGTGCCCGTTGCGCCGCGCGTCCGACAACCGCTCCAACACCAGCACACCGGCCCCCTCGGACCAGCCCGTCCCGTCCGCACCCGCCCCGAACGCCTTGCACCGCCCGTCCGCCGACAGGCCGCCCTGACGGCTGAACTCCACGAACATCACGTCGGCCGCCATGACCGTCGCGGCCCCGGCCAGGGCGAGGGAGCTCTCGCCGCGCCGCAGCGACTCGGCCGCCAGGTGCATCGCCACCAGCGACGAGGAGCACGCCGTGTCCAGGGTCAGGGCGGGGCCCGTGAGGCCGAGCACGTAGGCGACCCGGCCGGAGGCGACGCTCACGCAGTTGCCCGGCAGCATGAACCCGTCGACGGCCGCGCCGGTCTGCTGGAGCCGGGCGAGGTACTCCTGGTAGCTGGTGCTCAGGAAGGCCCCGGTGTCGGTGCCCTTGAGGGCGAGCGGGTCGATGCCCGCCCGTTCGAGCGCCTCCCAGGAGGTTTCGAGGAGCAACCGCTGCTGCGGGTCCATCGCGAGGGCCTCGCGCGGCGAGATCCCGAAGAAGCCGGGGTCGAACTCGGCCGCGTCGTGCAGGAAGCCGCCCTCGGGCGCGCAGGACGGACCGTCGGGGGAGCCGAGGTCCCAGCCGCGGTCCTGCGGGAACGGCCCGACCGCGTCCTCGCCGGCCGCCAGCAGGTCCCACAGCCGCTCCGGGGTGTCGGCGCCGCCGGGGAAGCGGCAGGCCATTCCCACGATCGCGATGGTTTCCTCGCGCCGCGCCGCCTCGGCCTCGGCCTCCGCCTCGCGCAGTCGCCGCTGCGTCGCCTCGAGTTCGGCGGAAACCCGCTTGAGGTAATACCGGAGCTTTTCTTCGTCAGCCATTTCGGCCCCTCCACACGTGGATTTCGGAATGTGATGCGGTGACCGCTCTACGAAATTCCGAATTTCTTGCCGATCAGGTCGAACATCTCCTCGTCCGTGGCCGCCTGCATTTCCTCGCTCACGGCGGCGTCGCCGACTTCGGCCTCCTCGGCGGCGTCCTCGGCAGCGGACCGGGCGGCCTCCCACGCGGTGACGAGGGCCTGGAGGCGGGCGCCGATCTCCTCGCCCCGGTCGGCCTGCGGCTCGGCCAGCGCCGCCTCCAGCGCGTCGAGCCGGGCCAGCACGTCGGAGCGGGCGGCCCCGGCGAGTGCGGCGGTGGCGTCCGCCACCGCCGACGCCAGGTGGCCGACCAGGTCCTGGGGCGTGGGGTGGTCGAAGACCAGGGTGACCGGCAGGGTCAGGCCGAGCGCGGCGCCGAGCCGGTTGCGCAGCTCGACGGCCGTGAGCGAGTCGAAGCCGAGGTCCTGGAAGGGACGCCACATCTCGGTCTCCTCGGCCGAGCCGTGCCCGAGCACCGCGGCCGCCTGTTCG
The DNA here is from genome assembly GCF_042893675.1 of Streptomyces sp. NPDC001594. Taxonomy (NCBI): domain Bacteria; kingdom Bacillati; phylum Actinomycetota; class Actinomycetes; order Kitasatosporales; family Streptomycetaceae; genus Streptomyces; species Streptomyces sp. NPDC001594. The sequence goes on from NZ_JBIAVB010000032.1 coordinate 32,707, forward strand.
CACACCAGCTCCACCAGGTACGCGTCGCGCTCCTCCTCGGGCAGTGCGGCCAGACGCCTCAGCGCGTCGCCGCCGCCGGACTCGTCGGCCGGTGCGGCGTTCCCCGTCTCCCGGCCGTCCGCGACGGCCGGCTCGTCCGCGCTCCCCCGGGCGTCCTGCCGCTCCCGCGCGGCTGCCAGCTGGGCGTCCGGCCAGAACCGCCGGCGCTGGAAGGCGTAGGTGGGCAGGTCCGTGCGGCGGGCCCCCGACAGGTGCGGCAGGCGGGCGAGGTCCAGCGGGAGTCCGCGCACGTAGGCCTCGGCGAGCGAGGTGAGGAATCGTTCCTCCCCTCCCTCGTCGCGGCGCAGCGTGCCCACCACGGCCGCCGTCACGCCCGCCTTCTCCAGCGTCTCCTGGAGTCCGACGGTCAGTACGGGGTGCGGGCTGACCTCGATGAAGAACCGGTGCTCGTCCTCCAGCAGTTCGCGTACGGCGCCGTCGAGGAGCACCGGCTCGCGCAGGTTGCGGTACCAGTAGCCGGCGTCCAGTGCGGCCGTGTCGGTGACCTCGCCGAGGACCGTCGAGTAGAAGGGGACGCTCGACGGGCGCGGCGCCACCGCCGTCAGGCCGTCGAGGAACTCCTCGCGCAGCGCGTCGACCTGGGTGGAGTGGCCGGCCGCGGTCGCCCCGGGCACCTTGCGCGCCCGCACCCGGTCGGCCATGCACAGCGCCACCAGCTCGTCCACGGCGTCCGGGTCCCCGGACACCACGACCGAGGTGGGACCGTTCACGGCGGCGATCGAGAGCCGTTCGCCGTACGGTGCGATGCGGCGGGCCACCTCCTCGGCGGAGAGCAGGAACGACGCCATGGCGCCCTTGCCCGTCAGCCGGTTCAGCAGGACGCTGCGCAGGGTGACGATCCGTGCCGCATCCTTCAGGGACAGGGCTCCGGCGACGCAGGCGGCGGCGATCTCCCCCTGCGAGTGGCCGACGACGGCGTCGGGCTCGACGCCCTGCGCCCGCCACACCTCGGCGAGCGCCACCATGACGGCGAACATCACGGGCTGGACCACGTCGAGCCGGTCCAGGGACGGCGCGCCCGGCTCGCGGCGCAGTACGGCCGTCAGCGACCAGTCCACGTGGGCGGAGAGGGCCTCGTCGCACTCCTCGATCCGCTCGCGGAAGGCGGCCGAGGTCTCCAGGAGCCGGTCCGCCATGCCGGGCCAGTGCGAGCCCTGGCCGGGGAAGACGAACACGGTCTTGCCCGAGGCGTTGCCGGTGCCCTGGACGACGCGGGCGTCCTCGCGCCCGGCGGCCAGTGCGTCGAGTCCGGCTTCCAGGGCGGTCCGGTCCGCGCCGACCACGACGGCCCGGTGCTCGAAGGCCGTACGGCCGGCGAGGGAGACGGCCAGGTCGGCGGCCGAGGGCCGCGCATCGCTCCGTACGTGGGCGGCGAGCCGCTGCGCCTGGGCGCGCAGGGCCTGCTCGCTGCGTCCGGAGACCGTCCACAGGAAGGGGCCGGCGGTCGGCTGCGGCTGCGGCGCGGGCTCCTCGTCGGCGGCCGCCGGGCTCAGGGCCGGGGCCTGTTCGAGGATGACGTGCGTGTTGGTGCCGCTGATCCCGAACGAGGAGACGCCCGCGCGGCGCGGCCGCCCGTTCTCCGGCCAGGCGACGGGCTCGGTGGCCAGGCGCACGGCGCCCGACTCCCAGTCCACGTGCGGGGTGGGCTCGTCCACGTGCAGGGTCCGCGGCACCACTCCGTGCCGCATCGCCAGGACCATCTTGATCACTCCGGCGAGGCCGGCCGCGGCCTGGGTGTGACCGATGTTGGACTTCACCGACCCCAGCCACAGGGGCCGTTCGGGGCTGCGGTCCTTGCCGTAGGTGGCGAGCAGCGCCTCGGCTTCGATCGGGTCGCCGAGTTCGGTGCCGGTGCCGTGCGCCTCCAGCACGTCGACCTGGTCCGGGGCCACCCGGGCGTTGGCGAGCGCCCGCAGGATGACCCGCTGCTGGGCTCGGCCGTTGGGCGCGGTCAGGCTGCTGCTGGCACCGTCCTGGTTGACGGCGGAGCCGCGGATCAGGCCCTGGACGGGGTGGCCGTTGCGCCGGGCGTCCGACAGCCGCTCCAGCAGGAGCATGCCGACGCCCTCCGAGAATCCGGTGCCGTCCGCCGAGGTCGCGAACGACTTGCAGCGCCCGTCCTTGGCGAGGACCCGCTGGCCGCTGTACTCGACGAAGCCCATCGGCGTGGACATCACGGTCACCCCGCCGGCCAGGGCCAGGGAGCATTCGGACCGGCGCAGGGACTGGGCCGCCATGTGCAGGGCGACCAGCGAGGAGGAGCAGGCCGTGTCGACGGTCACCGCGGGGCCCTCGAAGCCGAAGGTGTAGGCGAGGCGGCCGGAGAGCACGGCGGCCGCGTTGCCGGTGCCGACGTGCCCCTCGAAGGCGCCGGGAGAGCTCAGGAGGAGGGAGGAGTAGTCCTGGATGTTGGTGCCGGAGAAGACTCCGACCTCGCTGCCGCGCAGGGCGCCGGGGTCGATGCCGGCCCGTTCGAAGGCCTCCCAGCCGGTCTCCAGCAGCAGCCGCTGCTGGGGGTCCATGGCGGTGGCCTCGCGCGGGCTCACGCCGAAGAACGCGGCGTCGAAGTCGGCCGCGCGGTCGACGAAGCCGCCCTCCCGCACGTACAGGGTGCCCTTGCGCCGCTGTTCGGGGTCGTACAGCCCGTCCAGGTCCCAGCCGCGGTCGTCGGGGAACGCGCCGATCGCGTCACCGTCGTCGCTCACCAACCGCCACAGGTCCTCCGGAGAGACGACCTCGCCGGGAAAGCGGCAGGCCATGCCGATGATGGCGATCGGCTCGTTCAGCGAGTCCACGAGCTGCTGGTGCTGCAGCTTCAGCCGCTCGGTCTCCTTGATCGACGCGCGCAGGGCGTGCACAACTCGATCGTCGGTGGTGTCCATCTGCTAACTCCCGGGTTGTCAGGCGTCGGTGTCGATCGCCATGCGAACGAGGCTTTCCAGATCCATGGCGTCGATGGACTCTGGTGTCAGGGCGTGTGCGTCGGCGCCGCCGGGCGCGGCCGGGCCGTCCTGGGCTCCGGCCGCCCCCGCGGGTGCGGCGCCGCCGCCGAGCGCGGCGCCGTCGAATCCGGTGAGGCGCAGCAGGTCGTCCAGGACGCCGGCCTCCTGGAGACGGGCGAGCGGGAGGGCGGCGAGGGCGGCCTGGAACTCCGCCTCGGTGCCGGTCCGGGCCGGGCCGGCGGCGGTCTCGACGGCGAGCCTGCTCCGCAGGTGCCGCGCCACGGCCCGGGGGTTGGGGTGGTCGAACAGGGTGACCGCGGAGAAGCGCAGGCCGGTGGCCTGGCTGAGGCGGTTGCGGAGTTCGACCACGGCCACGGAGCTGAAGCCGGACTCCAGGAAGCCGCGGTCCGGGGAGACCGCCTCCGGGTCGGCGTGGCCGAGGACGGTGGCGACATGGCCGCGGACCAGGGCGAGCAGGGTGCGGACCTGTTCGGCTTCCGGCAGTCCGGACAGGCGCGCCGCGAGCTGCTCCGCCGCGTTCGCCGGGGCCTCCTCCGGCCGGGCGGCCGGGTCGAGCCGGCGGCGGACGGGCCGGACGAGCCGGCGCAGCACGGGCGGCGGCGGGGTGCCGGCCCCGGCGAGCGCGGCCAGGTCGAGCCGGGCGGGCACGCACAGGGGCAGGTCGTGCGTCACGACGGCGTCGAAGAGGGTGAGCCCCTCCTCGGCGGTCATCGCGACGGCGCCCTCGCGGCGGATCCGGGCCAGGTCGGCCTCGGTGACCTGGCCGCCCATGCCCCGGTCCTCCTCCCACAGGCCCCAGGCCGCGGAGACGGCGGGCAGGCCCTGTGCCCGGCGCTCGTGCGCCAGGGCGTCCAGGAAGGCGTTGGCGGCGGAGTAGCTCGCCCGGCCGGGCGCTCCGAAGACGCCGGCGACCGAGGAGAACAGGACGAACGCCGACAGGTCGAGGCCGGCCGTCAGCTCGTGGAGGTGCAGGGCGGCGTCCGCCTTGGGGCGGAACACCCCGGCCAGCCGCCGCGCGTCCAGCGATTCGAGCACACCGTCGTCGACCAGGCCCGCGCAGTGGACGACGCCGGTGAGCGGGCGGTCCTCGGGGACGGAGGCCAGCAGGCGGGCGAGGGCGTCGCGGTCGCCCACGTCGCACGCCTCCACGCGCACCCGGGCCCCCGACTCCCCGAGCCGCGCGACCAGTTCGTCCACGCCGTCGGCCCGGGGGCCGCGCCGGGACACCAGCAGCAGGTCCCGTACGCCGTACGCGGACGCCAGGTGCCGGGCGACCAGCGCGCCCAGACCGCCGGTGCCGCCGGTCACCAGGACCGTGCCGCTGCCGTCGAAGGCCGGCCGGGCGGTGCTGTCCGCGGGTGCGGCCGTACGCGTCAGGCGCGGCACGAACGCCGTGCCGCCGCGGACGGCCACCTGTGCCTCGGCCGTGCCCAGCGCGGTGCGCAGCGCGTCGTCTTCGGCGGGCCCGGACAGGCCGGGCTCCACGTCGACGAGCACCAGCCGGTCGGGGTGCTCCAGCTGGGCCGAGCGCACCAGGCCCCATACGGGCGCCGCGGGCAGATCCGCGACGCCGTCCTCCGCGCCGACGCCGACGGCGCCGCGGGTCAGCACCACCAGCTTCGAGTCCGCGAACCGTTCGTCGGCCAGGAACCCGGTCACGGCGCGCAGCGCCTGCGCCGTCATCTCCGTCATCGCCGCCGGGCCGGGTGCCGCGCCGCCGTCGTGCGACCACACCACCAGCGGGGGAGCGGTCCCGCAGCCGTCCGTCGCGTTCCACGAGCCCCAGGCCGCCGGCGGCTCCGCCGCGGCGGCCGCCGGGGCCGGGGCCCAGTCCACGGCGAACAGCGCCTCGCGCACCACGCTTTCGGTGGAGGTGAGTTCCCCGCTCCGGTACGGCCGGGTCACGAGCCGCTCCACGGTGAGCACCGGCTCCCCCGCCGCGTCGTGCACCCGCAGGGACACGCCGTCGGCGGACGGCAGCACGCTCACCCGCAGGTCGGTCCCGCCTACGGCGGAGAGCTCGACGCCGGACCATTCCGACGCCATCGGGGCTCCGGCGGCGTCCACATGCGCATCCGCGTCCGCGTCCGCGTTCGGGAAGGCGACGCGTGACACGGCGTCCAGCAGGGCCGGGTGGACGCCGTAGGCCGCGGCCCCGTCGTCCACCGACTCCGGCAGCACGACCTCGGCGAAGGTCTCCGCTCCTCGTCGCCAGGCGGCCCGGATCCCCCGGAACGCCGGGCCGAGACCGGTGCCGTCCCGCGCCGTCCGCTCGTACAGGTCCGCCACCGGCAGGGGGGAGGCACCGGCGGGCGGCCAGACGTCCCGCCGGCCCTGCGCCGCGGCGCCGCCGGGCGTCAGCGAGCCGGACGCGTGGAGCGACCAGTCGGAGTCGTCCGTGGCACCTTCGGGCCTGGCGAACAGCTCGACGCTGCTGCGGCCCTCCTCGTCCGCCTCGGACACGAGCATCCGGATCGAGACGGCTTCGTCGGACAGCACCAGCGGGTGGTGATAGGTGAGCTCGTCGAGTCGGGGCCGGTCCACGTGATCGCCCGCCTGGAGGGCGAGTTCGACGAGTACGGAGCCGGGCAGGACCACCCGGCCGAACAGCGTGTGGTCCGCCAGCCAGGGCTGTTCGGCCAGGGAGAGCCGTCCGGTCCACAGGGCGCCCCGGCCCTGGGGCAGGGACACCACCGCGCCCAGCAGCGGGTGGCCGGCGGCGACGAGGCCGAGGCCCGTGGCGTCACCGGGGCGTGCGGGCACGTCGAGCCAGAAGCGGCGGCGCTGGAAGGCGTACGTCGGCAGGTCGCGGGCGACCGGCCCGGCGCCCAGCACCGCAGCCCAGTCGACCTCGACGCCATGGCTGTACGCCTGCGCGAGGGCGTTCGACAGGGCTCGCGGCTCCGGTACGTCGTCGCCCCGCAGCCCGGCGAGGAAGACGGGCGGGTGTTCCTCCTCCTGCGTCAGGCAGTCGGGACCGAGAGCGGAGAGCACCCCGTCGGGACCCAGTTCCAGATAGGCCGTGACACCCTCGGCCTCCAGGGAGCGCACCCCGTCCATGAAGCGGACGGGCTGCCGCACGTGCCGCACCCAGTACTCCGCCGAGCAGACCTCGCCGCCCTCGGACAGCGCGCCGGTCACGTTCGACACGACGGGCACGTCGGGAGCCCGGTACTCCACCGTCTCCGCGACCGCGCGGAACTCCTCCAGCATCCCGTCCATGTGGTGCGAGTGGAACGCGTGGCTGACCGTCAGCCGCTTGACCCGCCGGCCCTGCCCCTTCCACCCGGCGGCGAACTCCTCCACGGCATCCACATCACCGGAAACCACCACCGACAGCGCACTGTTGACCGCCGCAACCTCCAGCCGGCCACCGAAACGGGCAAGCGCGGCCCGCACCTCGGCCTCACTACCCTCGACCGCGGCCATCCCACCATCCGCACGCAACGCCTGCATCAGCCGGCCCCGCGCGGCCACCAACCGCACCGCATCCGCCAGAGACATCACCCCGGCCACATGAGCCGCAGCGATCTCCCCCACCGAATGCCCGACCAAGAAGTCCGGCCGCACACCCCACGAGGACACCAACCGGAACAACGCCACCTCAACGGCGAAGATCCCCGCCTGCGCGAACACCGTCCGATCCAACAACCCTTCAACCGCGTCACCCTGACCGAACATCAGGTCACGCAGCGCGGTCCCCTCCCCGAACTCACCGTCGAACAGACCGGTGATCTCGTCCAACGCCTCCGCGAACACCGGGAACGCCTCATACAGCCCCCGGCCCATCCCGACCCGCTGACTGCCCTGACCCGTGAACATCACCGCGGTACGCGCCGGCCCGTCCGCCACCCCACGCACCAACCCGGGAGCTTCCTCGCCCCGGGCCAGCGCGTCGAGGGCGGTGAGGAAGGTCGCGGTGTCCTCGCCCAACACGACGGCCCGGTGCTCGAACGCCGAACGCGTCAACGCCAGCCCCCGACCCACCGCCCGCACGTCCACCAGGTCACGCCCCGCCACGTACGCACGCAGCCGCCCGGCCTGCGCCGCCAAAGCCTCCGGCGTACGACCCGACACCACCCACGGCACCACACCACCACCGGACGCCGCCACCTCGGCCTCCTCCGCCACCACGGCCGGAACCTGCTCCAGGATGACGTGGGCGTTCGTACCGCTGATCCCGAACGAGGACACCCCCACCCGGCGCGGACGATCCACCTCCGGCCACGGCCGCGCCTCGTCCAACAGCCGCACCCCACCCGAGGACCAGTCCACCAACGGCGTCGGCTCGTCGACGTGCAGGGTCCGCGGCAACACACCGTGCCGCATCGCCATCACCATCTTCACCACACCACCGACACCGGCCGCGGCCTGCGCATGCCCGATGTTCGACTTCAACGACCCCAACCACAGGGGCTGTTCAGCCGTACGCTCCTGCCCGTACGTGGCGAGCAGCGCCTGGGCCTCGATCGGGTCCCCCAGCCTGGTACCCGTGCCGTGCGCCTCCACCGCGTCCACGTCGGCCGCCGACAGCCCCGCGTTCGCCAGCGCCTGCCGGATCACCCGCTCCTGCGCCGGACCACTCGGAGCCGTCAGACCGTTGCTCGCCCCGTCCTGGTTGACCGCACTGCCCCGAATCACCGCCAGCACCTGATGCCCGTTGCGCCGCGCATCGGACAACCGCTCCAACACCAGCACACCGGCCCCCTCGGACCAGCCCGTCCCGTCCGCACCCGCCCCGAACGCCTTGCACCGCCCGTCCACCGACAGACCACCCTGACGGCTGAACTCCGCGAACGCGCCGGGCGTGGCCATCACGGTCACGCCACCCGCCAGGGCGAGGGAGCTCTCGCCGCGCCGCAGCGACTCGGCCGCCAGGTGCATCGCCACCAGCGACGACGAGCACGCCGTGTCCAGCGTCACCGCAGGGCCCGAAAGCCCGAGCGAGTAGGACAGTCGGCCGGAGGCCACACTGCCGGCGGAGCCGAATCCGAGGAAGCCTTCGAGCCCCTCGGGGACGGCCGGGAGCCGCGCCGCGTAGTCGTGGTACATGACGCCGGTGAACACGCCGGTGTCGGTGCCCAGGAGGGACTTCGGGTCGATCCCCGCGTATTCGACCGCCTCCCAGGAGGTTTCAAGGAGCAGCCGCTGCTGCGGGTCCATCGCGAGGGCCTCGCGCGGCGAGATGCCGAAGAAGTCCGGGTCGAACTCGGCCGCGTCGTAGAGGAATCCGCCTGCTGCGGCGTACGGCGTCCCCGAGTCCTGCGTCTCCTGGGCGAACACCTCCCGCGTGTTCCAGCCCCGGTCCTCGGGGAAAGGGCCTATCGCGTCCCGGCGGTCGAGGACCAGCTGCCACAGGTCGTCCGGGGTCGTCACACCGCCCGGGTAGCGGCAGGCCATGCCCACGATGGCGACCGGCTCGTCCGTCATGGCCGCCGACGCCACCGCGGTGGCGAGGGCCGGACGTTCCTCGGGTCGGCCCGCGAGTTCCACGGTCAGGTATTCGGCGATCCGGCGCGGGGTGGGGTGGTCGAAGACGAGGGAGGCAGGGAGCCTGAGGCCGGACGCCGCGTTGAGGCGGTTGCGCAGTTCGACGGACATCAGCGAGTCGAAGCCGAGGTCCTTGAACGGGGTCTCGGAGTCGACCAGTTGGCCCGGCCCGTAGCCCAGTACCCCGCCGGCGAAGCCCCGGATCACGTCCAGGATCACGCGTCGCCGCTCTGCTTCGGGCAGGCCCGCGACGCGGGCGGCGAGCCCGGTCGTCCCCGCGTCCCCCGGCTCCTCGGCCCGGGCGCGCCGTACGGCACCCGGCGCCAATGAGCGCAGCACCGACGGCACGCCGGCCGCATCGCGCCTCTGCAGGCCCACCAGGTCCAGGCGGGCGGGCACGTACAGGGCACGCTCGTGTGCCGCGACCGCGTCGAACAGGGCGAGCCCTTCCTCGGCCGGCATCGGCACGGCGCCCATGCGCCGGATCCTGGCCCGGTCGACCTCGCTCACCTGGCCGCCCATGCCCCGGTCCTCCTCCCACAGCCCCCAGGCCGCGGAGACCGCGGGCAGGCCCTGTGCGTGGCGCTCGTGCGCCAGGGCGTCCAGGAAGGTGTTGGCGGCGGCGTAGCTCGCCTGGCCCGCACTGCCCACCACTCCGGCGAAGGAGGAGAACAGGACGAACGCCGAGAGGTCCAGGTCCCGGGTCAGCTCGTGGAGATGACGGGCCGCTTCGGCCTTTGGCCGGAGGACACCGGCCAGCCCCGCGGGGGTCACCGTGTCGATGATCCCGTCGTCGACGACACCCGCGCAGTGGACGACGCCGGTGAGCGGGCGGTCGTCCGGCACCGAGGCGAGCAGGGCGGCGAGGGCGTCACGATCAGCGACGTCACACGCCTCCACCCTCACCCGGCCACCCAGCCCCGTCAGCTCGGCCACCAGCGCGTCCACGCCCTCCGCCCCAAGACCACGCCGGGACACCAGCAGCAGATCCCGCACCCCGTACTCCGCCACCAGATGCCGTGCCACCAGCGCACCCAGCCCACCGGTACCACCGGTCACCAGCACGGTCCCACCCGGCCCGAACGACACCCGGGCCCCGCTCTCCGGCGCCGCCGTCACCCGCGCCAGCCGCGGCACCAGCACCCGCCCGCCCCGCACCGCAACCTGCGACTCACCCGAACCCAACGCGGCACGCAACGCGGCCTCTTCGGCCTCCGCCGACAGCCCCCGCTCCACATCCACCAGCACCAGCCGGCCCGGATGCTCCACCTGAGCGGACCGCACCAAACCCCACACCGGAGCCGCCGCCAGATCCGCCACACCCTCGCCCGGCCCCGCGGCCACCGCACCACGCGTCAACACCACCAGACACGCACCCGCGAACCGCTCACCCGCAAGGAACCCCTGCACGGTCCGCAGTGCCCGCGCCGTGGTCTCCGACAGGTTCTCGGACGCTTCGCCGCCGTGCTCCCACACCAGCGCCGGAGGGACCGGGGCGGCTTCGTCGACGGAGCCCCACGCGCCCCACTGCACCGGCGCCTCCGCCGACACCGACGCGGCTGCGGAGATCCACTCCACGCCGAACAACGCGTCCCGCAGTCCGGCGTCGGCGGCCCGCAGCTGCTCCCGCGCCACCGGCCGCGTCACCAGCCGCTCCACCGACAACACCGCTGCACCCGCCGCGTCCGTGACGGTAAGGGACACGCCGTCCTCACCCGACGGCGCCATGGCGACCCGCAGGACCGATCCGCCCACGGACGCACCCGACCGCTCGACACCCGTCCACACGAACGGCAGCCGCACCTCATCGGCCGACGGGTCGACGGCCATGTGCAGGGCGGAATCCAGAAGCGCGGGATGCATCCGGAAGCGGTCCGAGTCCGCCGCGCTCACCGCTTCGGGGAGGGCGACTTCCGCGAACACCTCCGCACCACACCGCCAAGCCGACCGCACCCCCCGGAACACCGGCCCATACCCGTAACCCAACCCGTCCAGCCGGTCATACAGGTCACCCACATCAACCGGCACAGCACCCGTCGGCGGCCACACCCCCGAACCAGCCCCGACCGGCTCGCCCACAGCGGCCAGCGTCCCGGTGGCGTGC
>NZ_JBIAVB010000033.1:0-27729 GCF_042893675.1 Streptomyces sp. NPDC001594
GGGTCCCCCACCCCCCGGGGCGGGCGGCCCCCGGGGGGGGGGGCCCGCCCCGGGGGGGGCCCCCCCCCCCCCGGGGGGCCCCCGGGGGGGGGCGGGGGGGGCCCCCCCCCCCCCCGGGGGGGGCGCGCCCACCGCCGTTTGCGGCCCGGGCCGGCGGGGCGTGCGGGGGCCGCTCGATCGGACGTTCGCCCTCCGACCAGATCTTCCCGAGTCGAAAACCTGGACACATGCCTGCAAACTGACCTGGCCGGGATCTTCCCGGCGGGTTCGGGGAGGAGGTACGGGCGTGCGCGCGAGGCCGAGCCGAGCGGTATCGCTGCTGGTCACCTCGGTGGCCGTGACCGGGCTCCTGGTCCCGGGAGCCCTCGCGCAACCCCGCGAGCCGGCCCCCGCTCCCGGACCCGGGGCGGCCGCCCCGGCGACCGTGGACTTCTCCGAGATCCCCGTCGAACCGCCCGTACGGCCCGAGCAGCCCGCCGGCCGCGAGCTCTACGGCTCCGACTGCGACACCGAGATCGACGGCTCCCAGGTGATCGCGTACTGCCACAACGGCTTCCCCGAGACCGACCTGCTCCGCCTCCACGTGGAGTGCGAGCGCTGGTGGGACCTGGACGGGGACAGTGCCCTCGTCCCCCTGGACCCGGCCGGCCGCACGAGGCTGACGGGCCGCTGCTGGAAGGAGGTCCGCACGGCCTGGGTCAGCCACCAGCGCCCGTCGGCCCCCGCCAGGAACTAGCGGGTATCCGCTAGCGGGCGCCCTTGCCCAGGCAGACGAAGGGGTAGCCCGCCGCCTCCGAGGCCGCCGCGTCCCCGTCCCCGCGCCGGATCGCCTCGATCAGCCGGGCGTGGTCCAGGTGGTCCGCCGGGTCCAGCTCCGTGCCCACGTCGGCGCGCAGCCACTCCGCCACCAGATCGCCCAGGTCCGCGTAGAGCCCGGTCAGCACCTCGTTGTGCGAGGCCGTCACCACCGCCATGTGCAGGGCCACGTCCGTGCTCACGAACAGTTCCGCGTCCCCGCTCGCCCAGGCCTCCTCGCGCCGCGCCAGCAGCGCGTCCAGCTGGACCAGGTCCCGCTCCGTGCGGCGCTCCGCCGCCATCCGGGCCGCCGCGGACTCCAGCGTCGAGCGCAGCTCCGCGATGTGCCGGGGATCGGCCCCCGCGAAGCGGCGGTGCATCACCCCGGCCAGCTCGCTGGTGGCGAGCACGTAGGTGCCCGAACCCTGGCGGATGTCCAGGAGCCCGTTGTGCGCGAGGGCCCGGACGGCCTCCCGCACCGTGTTGCGGGCCACGCCCAGCAGCTCCACCAGCTCGGGCTCGGTGGGGATCCGGCTTCCGACCGGCCACTCGCCGGAGGTGATCTGGTTCCTGAGCTGGGCGATCACCTGGTCGACGAGCGCGGAACGCCGGGGCGAGGTCAACGGCATGCGGACGGGGCCTCTCGGAGACAGGAGGAAACTGGACAACCAATCATCCCATGATTCTATGATGGCGGGATGCACGACGAAGACCTCCAGACCCTGAGCCGCCCGGCGACCCCGCGCGGCTCCGCCGGCCTCCCCGCCACCGCCCGGGAAGACGCCCACGCCGACCCGAAATGGCTCGGCCCCGTGCTCGTGGTCGCGATCGTGCTGGCCGCCGTCAACCTCAGGCCCGCCATCACCAGCCTCGGCGCCCTCTTCGAGGAGGCCCGCGACGGCCTCCACATGAGCGGCACCGTCGCCGGACTGATCACCTCCGTCCCGGCCCTCTGCTTCGCCGTCTTCGGCGTCACCGCGCCCCGGCTCTCCCGCCGCTTCGGCCCCGCCGCCGTCGTCTGCGCCGGTATGGCCGCCGTCGCCGCCGGCCTGCTGATCCGGCCCTTCGCCGACAGCGCCGCCGCCTTCCTCGCCGCCAGCGCCCTGTCCCTGGCCGGCATAGCCCTGACCAACGTGCTGCTCCCGGTCATCGTCAAGCGCTGGTTCCCCGACCGCGTCGGCACCATGACCGGCCTCTACTCCATGGCCCTGGCCGCCGGCACCTCCCTCGCCGCCGCCGCGACCGTCCCGCTGACCTCCGCCCTCGGCGGCGACTGGCGCACCGGCCTGCTGGTCTGGGCCGCCCTCGCCGTGGCCGCCGTCCTGCCCTGGCTGCCCGTCGCCGCCGCCACCCGCCGCCGGCGGACCGCCGCGCCCGCCGGCACCCCCGCGCAGGACGCCGGACCCTCCGTCGTGCGCAGCCGCACCGCCTGGGCCCTCGCCTGCTACTTCGGCCTCCAGGCCACCGGCGCCTACGTCACGATGGGCTGGCTCCCGCAGATCTTCCGCGACGCCGGGGTCTCCGCCTCCACCGCCGGCGTGCTGCTCGCCGTCACCATGGTCATGGGCGTCCCGCTGGCCTTCGTCATCCCCGGCCTCGCCGCACGGATGCGCCACCAGGGCCCCATCGCCGCCGTCCTCGGCGTCTTCGGCCTCGCCGGCTACCTCGGGCTCTACCTCGCCCCGGCCGGCGGCGCCTGGGCCTGGGCCCTCCTGCTCGGCGTCTCCAACTGCGCCTTCCCCCTCGTCATCACGATGATCGGACTGCGCGCCAAGTCCCCGGCCGGGGTCGTCAAGCTCTCCGCCTTCGCCCAGAGCACCGGCTACCTGATCTCCATCCCCGGCCCGCTCGTCATCGGCACCCTCTACCAGCACAGCGGAGGCTGGGACCTGCCGCTCGCCCTCATGGCCGGCCTCCTCGTCCCGCAGATCGCCCTCGGCGTCCTCGCGGGACGGGACCGCACGATCGAGGACGAATGCGGCGTGCGAGACTGAACGGCATGTCGCCCGTACTCGAACCGAACCCCCAGGACAGCCACAAGAAGCTCGGCCTCGTGCTGGGAGCGATGGCCCTCGTGACCGTGATCGTGGCCGTCATCGCCACCCTCGCGTCCCCCTGACGCACCGCCGCCGCCCCGGCGCGGCCCCCGATGGTGGGGTTATCCCCACCGTCCCCTAGGGGGCCAGGATCAGGGTCGGGTGGGGTGTGCCCCGGATGGGAACCGGCGCCGCGGATCCATAGGTTCGAGGCAGCGAGCCAGTCCCCAGCCGAAGAACCCGGAGGCGGCCATGCCGGCCACCACGCGCACCCCGTCCCTCACCACCCGCCGCCCCCGCGCGTACGCCCACACCAGTGCCCGGCTGCACTGGTGGACCCTGGCCCTGCCCGCCCTCGCCTTCGGCCTCCTGCTCCTGCTGCTCGCCGGCTCCGGCCAGGCCCAGGCCGCCACCGGCCAGCCCTCCGGACTGGTCCAGGTCACCCAGCAGCTGCTCCACGCCGTCACCTGACCGCCGCCCGCCGCACCACCCGCGGCACCCGCGCGCGCGGCCGGTCCGCACACGCCGGAACACGTCCCCACGAGCGGGGGAGGGCCCCCTCAACACCCTGCGCCCCGTGGTCCGTTTCATGCGAAGCTGGGCCCATGAGCGCCGACACACCCCGCAGGATCGCCCTCCTCCGGCACGCCAAGGCCGACTGGCCCCAGGTGGCCGACCACGACCGCCCGCTGGCGGACCGCGGCCGCAGGGACGCGCCGGCCGCCGGCCGGAAGCTGGCCGAGACCGGCATCACCTTCGACCTGGCCCTCTGCTCCACCGCCGTCCGCACCCGGGAGACCTGGAAGCTCGCCGTCCAGGAACTCCCCTACCGGCCGCGGACCAGCTACGAGGAGCGGGTCTACGACGCCTCGCCGGGTGAGCTCATCGCCCTGCTGAACGAGACCCCCGACGACGTCGCCGACCTCCTCGTCATCGGCCACAACCCGGGCATGCACGCCCTGGCCGACATCCTCTCCGGGCGCGCGGAGGGCGACACCCAGGCCCGGATGGACCGCACCGGCTTCCCCACCGCCGCCCTGGCCGTCGTCTCCTTCACCGGCTCCTGGAAGTCCGTCGAACCCGGCGTGGGCACCCTGCTGGACTACTGGACCCCGAAGGACCACTGACGCGGAACCCCGCGGGCCCGGGGCGTCCGCGCCCCGGGCCCGCCCCCGTCCCCGGCCCGTCTCAGCCCATCGGGCAGCCGGCCGGCAGCTCCGCGAAGCCCGCGTCCCGGGCCTCCCACAGCTCCGGGTAGAACCGCCGGTACACCGACGCCCGCAGGTGCTCCGTCCCGCTGCTGCCGCCGGTCCCCGGCCGCCCCCCGATCTGCCGCTCCACCAGCAGCGCGTGGCAGGCCCGCCACTCCGTCCACACCTCGTCGAGGTCGACCAGCGCCTCCACCAGCTCGGCCAGCTCCGCGTACTCCGCCGGATCGCCGTCCAGCGGCCCCGCCGCCAGCCGCGCGTACGCCTCCCAGCGCTCCTCCCGCGTCCCGGCCGCGAACCCCGCCTTCGCCAGCAGCGCCACGAACGCCTCCCACAGGGTGGGCTCCGCCAGCCGCCCGGCCAGCCGCTCCCGCTCCCGCTCGGCCAGCCCGGCGACGGTCCGCCGCCCGTACTCCCCGTGCACCCAGCCGGCCCCGCACAGCGCCGCGATCTCCACGTACTGCGCCGACTGCTGCCCGCTGCTGGAGCCCAGCACGCCCCGGAAGGCGTGGAACTCGCGCGGCGGCATCGCCCGCAGCGGATGGATCGCCGCGATCAGCGCCCGCGTGACCGACACCGAGCGCACCAGCCGGGCCCGGGCGGCCCGCGGATCGCCGTCCAGCATCCGGTCCCGGGCGTCCGCCAGGTCCCGCAGCAGCTGGCCGAACCACAGCTCCTGCACCTGGTGCACGGTGATGAACAGCAGCTCGTCGTCCACCCCGTCGGCCAGCGGCACCTGGAGCGACAGCAGCTCCGGCAGCTTCAGGTACTCGGGGTAGGTGACGGTCGCGGTCTCAGGCATCGGAGTCCTCCGGGGCACGCAGTCCATGGGCGGCGAACGCGTCCGTGACGCCGGGCAGGTCGAAGGCACCCACCTGGGCGCACAGCCGCAGGGTGGAACGGGAGATGGTCTGGATGCGGTCCACGCCCGCGCTGCCGCCGTAGCTGTCCGCCAGGACGGCCTCGATCCGCTCCTCGTCCAGACCCGCCAGCCGCAGCGACACCCGCACCGGCTCCAGGTCCCAGTCCAGCGCCGCGCGGATCATCGCCGGCAGGGCCCGGGCCGCCAGCACCCGGCGCCGGTCGTCGAGCCGGGCCCACAGCTCCAGGAAGAACGCGGAGAAGAACCGGTGGTGGCGGCCCTCGTCCTTGGCGTGGTCACGCATCAGCTCCCGTACCGTGCTCACCACGGTCGGGTCCTGCGGCACCTCGTTGAGCACGGCCGTGATCAGCGTCTCGAACACCACCGCCTGCAACTGCCCCGCCAGCACCGGGTCCTCGGGCAGCAGCCGCCGCCCGGTCTCCTGCAGGGCCGTCACGAAGCCGCCGTAGTCCACGTCCGGGACGGCGATACCGGTGACGGCGGCCACCTGGTCGGCCAGGTCCAGGCTGTACAGGGCGTGGTAGCCCTCGTCGCAGTACACCTTGAACGCGTCCATGCGCAGCGAGGTCGGGAAGTGCAGCCCCGAGATGCCGTTGGCGACCGGCTCGGCCGCCCCGTTGACCACCCGGGTCTCCAGGTGGGTCGTGGAGTGCAGGAACTGGTACAGGTGCCGGACCGAGACCTCCCGGACCCGCTCCGGGGCCAGCGCCTTCACCTCCGGATGCGCCAGGTGCGGCACCAGGGCGTCGGGGAAGAACACCCGGCCCTGCTCCGCCTCGGCGTGGAACATCCGCCGTACGCCGCCGCGCACGCCGGCGGTCTCGTACCAGCGGTCCAGGGGACCCGGTGCCGTGCTCATGGGTGACTTCCGTTCCGTGAAGCGGGGGAGGGGGAGGGGGAGGAGGAGGGACGCGGGCCCGGCCGCGCGGACAGGCCCAGGTGGACGGCGATCCGCCGGACCGCCTCCGCGACGAGCGGGGCGTCGACGGTGTGGCACAGCCGGAACCAGCCCGGCTCGGGCGAGCGGAAGGCCCCGCCGGGCAGGACGCTGACCTTCGCCTTCTCGAACAGCTCCCGCCACAGCAGCTCCTCGCCCGCGAAGCCGGCACCGGGCAGCCACCGCCCGAGGTCCAGCCAGACGGAGAAGCCCGCGCCGGCCGGGGCGTACGGGATCCCGTACGCCTCCAGCAGCCCGGTCAGGTGCCCGTACGAGGAGCCCAGCCGCCGCCGGCCCGCCGCGAGGAAGGAGGCGGTCCACTCCGGGTCGGCCAGCAGCTCCGCCAGGGTGTGCTGGGTGGCGGTGGAGACGGGCGCGAAGTACGCCAGCGCCCGCGCGGCGTCCCGGACCCGCGGATCACGGGTGTGCAGCACCCCGGTCTTCAGGCCGGGCAGCCCGAAGTCCTTCGCGAAGCCCCAGACCACATGGGTGCGCCCGGCCCAGTCCGGGTTGACGGCCGGATCGGCGGCGCTGGTGAACGGCTGGGGGCCGAACACGGCGTGGGCGTAGATCTCGTCCGAGACCAGGTCCACGTCGTGCTCGCGCACCACGCGCAGCAGCCCGGCCAGCACCTCGGGCGCGTGCACCTCCCCGATCGGGTTGGAGGGGGAGGACAGCGCCACCGCCCGGACGGTGATCCCCTCCTCCCGGGCCCGCCGCAGCGCCCGGTCCACCGCCGCGGCCGTCAGCCGGAACCCGTCGGCGGGATCCAGCGGCGCGGGCAGGATCCGGGCGCCGGAACGGCCGCCGAGGTCGGTGTCGAAGGCCCCGTAGTAGGGGGCGGGCACCACGATCGCCTCGCCCGGGTCGCACAGGACGGAGGCGATCGCGTCCAGCGCCCCGGTGGCACCGCTGATCACCACCAGGTCCTCGGCGTCCAGCGGGGTGCCGACGGTGTCCGACAGCAGCGCCGCGACGCGGCCGCGCAGCACGTCGGTGCCGTGCAGCGGGGCGTAGCGGGCCGTGGCCTCGTCCATCGGGGGCAGCTGCGCCAGCCGTCCCTCCAGCAGGTCCCACAGCAGCCGGTTCTCCGCGGTGCCCAGGTTCAGGTAGCCGTCGGGCCGGGTCAGCGCGTCGTACGGTTCGGCCTCCGCGCGGAAGTGGGCCTCGGCGATGGCCGGGGTGTCGGCCAGGAGCCGGGAGGCCTGCCGGGACAGGCGGCGGGGGCCGGTGCCGGTTCCCATCAGGCCCTCCCGCTGTCGACACCGGCGCCGGTCAGCAGGCCCGGGTGCACGCCCAGGCCCATCGAGGCGTCGATGACGGCGCCGTGCAGCGGGGTGGAGTGCTCGCCCGCCAGCCAGCGCACCTGCTCGGCGATCTCCTCGGAGGTGATCAGGCGGCCCTTGGGCAGCTGCGCGGACAGGGCGGCCCGCTCCTCGGCGGAGAGCTTGTCCAGGGTGCTCGCCTGGAACATCGTGGTGTCGACGGCGCCCGGGCAGAGGGCGAACACGTCCACCGGGGAATGCACCAGGTCGGCCGCGAGATGACGGGTCAGATAGGTGAGGGCGGCCTTGCTCATCCCGTCGGCCGGGTGGAAGCCGGGGAACTGGAAGATCCCCCCGCCGACGCTGGAGATGTTGATGATCTTCCCGAAGCCCCGCTCCAGCATCCCCGGCAGCAGCTGCTCGATGAGCCACAGCGGACCCACCGCGTTGATCTGGAAGAAGGCGGACGCCTTCGCGTGCCCGGGGCCCTCGGTGTAGTGCTCCACCGTCTTCGAACCGACCGCGGCGTTGTTCACCAGGACGTCCACCGGACCCGGGAGCCGGTCCAGCAGCAGCTCGTGGTCCTCCCATTCGCCCTGGGTGAAGGGGAACGCCTCCACCTTGGCGCGTCCGGTGAGGGCCAGCTCCCGCACCAGCTCCTCGGCCCGCTCCCGGCCGTTGCGGTAGGTGAACCAGACGGTCCAGTCCTCCTCCCGCGCGAATCTCTCCACGCAGGCCCGGCCGATTCCGCCCGAGCCTCCGGTGATGAGCACACTTCGAGTCATCCACGTCCCCTTGAACGCACAAGGCCGACCGCATGGCCGCTGTCGCATATCGCCACACGATCGGATGATCGGGTCCAAGTACACGACACAAAAGCCCAGTTCGGGTCCAAGGTCCCTGGAGACTCCCTCGGGCCGGAGCCCCGCCGCCGGGCCGGGTACGACGAACGCCCGGCCGAAACGATCCGGCCGGGCGTCGGGGGGACGGGGGCTGCTCAGGCCAGGTCGGCCGCTTCCACTTCCTCGCGGGTGATGCCGAGCAGATAGAGCACGGCGTCCAGGAAGGGCACGTTCACGGCCGTGTGGGCGGCCTCGCGCACCACCGGCTTGGCGTTGAAGGCCACGCCCAGGCCGGCCGCGTTCAGCATGTCCAGGTCGTTCGCGCCGTCACCGACCGCGACCGTCTGGGCCAGCGGCACCCCGGCCTCGGAGGCGAAGCGGCGCAGCAGCCGCGCCTTGCCCGCCCGGTCCACGATCTCGCCGGTGACCCGGCCGGTGAGCTTGCCGTCGACGATCTCGAGGGTGTTCGCCGAGGCGAAGTCGAGGCCGAGCCGCTCCCGCAGGTCGTCCGTGACCTGGGTGAACCCGCCGGAGACCACGCCCACCTGGTAGCCCAGGGTCTTCAGCGTCCGCACCAGGGTCCGGGCGCCGGGGGTCAGCCGCACCTCGGCGCGGACCTTGTCCACCACCGACTCGTCCAGCCCCGCCAGCAGCGCCACCCGGGCGTGCAGGGACTGCTCGAAGTCCAGCTCCCCGCGCATGGCCCGCTCGGTCACCTCGGCGACCTCGGCCTCGCAGCCGGCGTGCGCGGCGAACAGCTCGATGACCTCGTCCTGGATCAGGGTCGAGTCCACGTCCATGACCACCAGCCGCTGCGCCCGGCGGTGCAGCCCCGCCGAGACCACGGCCACGTCGACGCCGATCTGGGCGGCGGTGGTCGCCAGCGCGGTGCGCAGCGGCGCCGTCTCGGCACCGGACACGGCGAACTCGACGGCCGTCACCGGGTACTTGGCGAGCCGGAAGATACGGTCGATGTTGCCGCCGGTCGCGGTGATCCGGGCGGCGATGGTGGCCGTGGACTCCGCGGTGAGCGGGTGCCCCAGCACGGTGACGTGGGACCGGCCGACCCCGCGGGGGCGGTTGTCGCCGGTACCGGAGATGATCTCGGCCGACAGCTTCAGCGACTCGGCCCAGCTGTGCACGGTGGCCCGCAGCTCGCCCTCGGCGGCGGTGGTGGGCTGGGTGACGAGGACGCACAGGACGATGCGGCCACGGGTGACGACCTGCTCGATGTCGACGACGTCGACGGAGTAGGCGGCGAGGGTGTCCATTAGCCCGGCGGTGATCCCGGGACGGTCCTTGCCGAAGATCTTGACGAGGAGGGTGGGGGCGTCGGAGGTCTGCGAAGCGCTCATGGTCCCCTCACCGTATCTTCCCGCCCCCACCCCCGCCCCGCCCGTCCCACGTTGTGAACGCCGCCTCGAACGCCGGCGGGCTGAACCAGCCCCGCGCGGGACCGGTGGGGCCGGGCCGGGCCGGTCAGCGCGGGGGATGCGGCGGCTTCGGCGGTGGCGGAGCCCCCGGCGGCGGGGGTGGCGCGAACGGCTCCCGCCGCGGCCCCCGCGGAGCCGCACCCGGCTTCGGCGGCCGCCCGGTGACCGTGACGTCCCACGAGCCGTCGGAGACCTCCGGCTCCCGAGCCCCCTCACCCGCCGGCGCCGGCCACCACGGCCGGTCGGGCGTGCCCGCCCGCGAGCCGCGGCCCACGGCGGAACGGCCCGCGCGGTCAGCCGGACCCGCCCCGGCGGGGTCCGGGCCGCCCCGGGTCAGCCGCGCCGCGCACGCCGCCACCCCGCGCCGCCCCGGACTCCGCACCCCGGCGTACAGCAGCACCCC
This sequence comes from Streptomyces sp. NPDC001594, assembly GCF_042893675.1. Taxonomy (NCBI): domain Bacteria; kingdom Bacillati; phylum Actinomycetota; class Actinomycetes; order Kitasatosporales; family Streptomycetaceae; genus Streptomyces; species Streptomyces sp. NPDC001594. Next base: position 9,803 of record NZ_JBIAVB010000033.1, read on the forward strand.
CGCCCCCGCCACCAGCAGCCAGGCCCGCCCGTCGTACTCCGCGACCCCCGCCACCGGCACCGGCTCCCCCCGCGACAGCGGCGCCGGGCAGCAGCCGCCCGAGCTCCCCGGCGGCCCGCCCCCGCACCGGTACGGACAGCCCCAGCACCAGCGCCCCCACCAGCGCGACCCCCAGCGGCCGCAGGTCCACGGCGGCCCCGCCGTCCGCGGCCGGTCCGAGCGCCGACACCTTCCCGGTCGCGGTCACCGACCCGCCCACCGCGGCCGCGACCACCGCGGCGGTCATCGCGCCCGGCGAGCCGCCCCCGGCATCGGCGCCCAGCCGAGCCGAGCGGGGCGAGAAGTCCCGTATCTCACTCTCCGGGTGGCTTTCGACCCCGTCAACGGGCAGACGTAGAGGCCCGCGGAAGGCCCGGATTCCACATGTGGCCCCAGGCCTGAAATAGTTCCCCCGGATGTTCGCCATCCCTAGACTCCCTGACGTCGTTCTCCCTGGACGCCAGGGGGATTCTCGGGGGACCTTAAGTGGGGCTGGAGTGCCGGAACTCGTACTGGAATTGAACGGAAGGACCTGGACGCTCGATCCGTCCAGGTCGTACTCGCTGGGGCGCGATCCCCAGGGAGACGTGGTGATCGACGACGCGCGCGTGTCCTGGCGGCACGCCACCATCAGCTGGAACGGCCGGGTTTGGGCCATCGAGGACCACGGCAGCACCAACGGCACCTACGTGCACGGCGCGCGGGTCCAGCAGACCGAGCTCGTGCCCGGAACGCCGGTCCACCTCGGCAACGCGACGGACGGCCCGCGGCTGAATCCGAGCGCCGCCATGGCGGCCCAGCAGCAGCCGGCATACCAGGCCCCGGTCGCCCAGGGCCAGGCCCCGGCGTTCCAGCCGCCGGCCCCGCAGCACCAGCAGCCGCAGCAGCCCGCCTGGGACCAGCAGCCCCAGGCGCACCAGCAGCAGCCGCAGCACCACCAGTCCCCGCAGCAGCAGCCGTTCGTGCCGCAGCAGCAGCACCAGGCCCCGCAGCAGTCCGTGGCGCCCGGCTACGGCAGCGACCACCGCAGCCCGACGACGTTCCACCAGATCGCCGTCGGCCGCGTCATGCGCATCGGCCGTGCCCTGGAGAACGAGCTCGTGGTCTCGGACCTCCAGGTCTCGCGCCACCACGCGGAGTTCCGCTCCACGGGCGGCCGCTTCGAGATCCACGACCTCGGCAGCCACAACGGCACGTACGTCAACGGCCAGCCCCTGCAGAAGTCCGGCAGCGCGCTGCTCGGCCCCACCGACATCGTCGGCGTCGGCCACTCCACGTTCCGGATCGTCGGCGACCGCCTCGAGGAGTTCGTCGACACCGGCGACGTCTCCTTCTCGGCCCGCCACCTCACGGTCACGGTCGACGGCGGCAAGCAGATCCTCAAGGACGTCACCTTCGGCGTGCCGGAGAAGTCGCTGATCGGCGTCATCGGCCCCTCCGGCTCCGGCAAGTCGACGCTCCTCAAGGCGCTGACCGGCTACCGGCCCGCCGACCAGGGTGACGTCCTCTACGACAACCGCAACCTGTACAAGCAGTTCGCGGAGCTCCGCCAGCGCATCGGCCTGGTCCCGCAGGACGACATCCTGCACAAGGAGCTGCGGGTCTCCACCGCCCTGAAGTACGCGGCCAAGCTCCGCTTCCCGGGCGACACCGCCGAGGCCGAGCGCGCCGCCCGCATCGACGAGGTCCTGCGCGAGCTCAAGCTCGACATCCACAAGGACAAGAAGATCACCGCCCTCTCCGGCGGCCAGCGCAAGCGCGTGTCCGTGGCCCTGGAGCTGCTGACCAAGCCGTCGCTGATCTTCCTGGACGAGCCGACCTCCGGCCTCGACCCGGGCATGGACCGCGACGTCATGCAGCTGCTGCGCGGGCTCGCCGACGACGGCCGCACGGTCCTCGTCGTCACCCACTCCGTCGCCGAGCTCTCGCTCTGCGACAAGCTGCTGGTCATGGCCCCGGGCGGGTCCGTCGCCTACTTCGGCCCGCCGGACGAGGCGCTGAACTTCTTCGGCTACACCACCTGGGCCGACGTGTTCTCCGCCTTCGAGAACTACCGCGACTACGACTGGGCGGGCCGCTGGAAGGGCTCGCAGCACTACCAGCTGTACGCCGCCGACCTCGACGCGGTCGCCCCGCAGCAGGTCGCGATGCCGCCGCAGCAGATGATCCCGCCGAAGCCGCAGGCCTGGGGCTCGCAGCTGTGGACCCTGATCCGCCGCTACGTCTCGGTGATCGCCTCCGACAAGGGCTTCCTCGCCCTGATGGTGCTGCTGCCGGCGGTCCTGGGCATCGTCTCCACGGTGATCCCCGCGAAGTTCGGCCTGGCCCCGCCGACCCCGCCGTCCCGCTTCAACGGCGACGCGGGCACGATCACCCTGATCCTCGCGGTCGGCATGTGCTTCTCGGGCGCGGCCAACTCGGTCCGCGAGCTGATCAAGGAACGCGTCATCTACGAGCGGGAGCGCGCGACGGGCCTGTCCCGGTCGGCGTACCTCATGTCGAAGGTGATCGTCCTCAGTGTGATCACGGTCATCCAGGGCGCGATCATCTGCGCCATCGCCTTCACCCCGCGCAAGCTGCCGGCCGAGGGCCTGTTCATGAACCCGGCCGTCGAGCTCTGCGTCTCGGTCACCGCGCTCGGCATCACCGCGATGATGTTCGGCCTGGTGATCTCCTCGCTGGTGAAGACCGCCGAGAAGACCATGCCGCTGCTCGTGATGTTCGCGATCATCCAGGTCGTCTTCACCGGCATCCTCTTCCAGCTGTACGACAAGGTCGGCCTGGAGCAGTTCGCCTACCTGATGCCCTCCCGCTGGGCCGTCGGCGCCGCCGGCACCACCCTGGACCTGGGCAGGCTCATGGCCCCGTGGGACCCGCAGAACCCCACCAACACCGACCCGCTGTGGGACCACACCACCGGCCAGTGGTTCCTGGACGTGATCGTCCTGCTGCTGCAGGGCGTGATCTGCGGCTTCGCCGTGGCGCGCCTGCTGCGCCGCCACGAGCCCGAGGTCATGCGCAAGTAACGGCCGCGCACCCGGCCGCGCACCCGGCCACCCACGCAGAACGCCTCAGGGCGGCACCCGGAGTCTTCCGGGGGCCGCCCTGAGGCGCATGGGGGTCCTGCGTCGCCCGCTGAGGCGTGGGGCCTAGTAGGCGCTGTTCACGTTGTCCATGGAGCCGTAGCGGTCGGCGGCGTAGTTGCACGCGGCGACGATGTTCGCGACCGGGTCGTACAGGTCGAACTTGGTGCCCTTGACGTGGTACGTGTTGAAGGTCGGCTGGATGACCTGCAGCAGGCCCTTCGAGGGGATGCCGTTCTGCGCGTTGATGTCCCACAGGTTGATCGCGCGGGGGTTGCCGCTCGACTCGCGCATGATGTTGCGGTGGATGCCGGCGTAGGTGCCGGGGATGCCCTCGCGCTTCATGATGAAGAGGGCTTCCTTGATCCAGCCGTCCAGGTTGTTCGCGAACACCGGGGTGCGGGCGGCGGAGCGGCTGGCCGCCTCCTTGGCCTCGCGGTCCTTCTTCGCCTGCGCCGCGGCCTGGGCCTTCGCCGCGTCCTTGGCCTTCTGGTCCGCCACGGCGTGCTGGGCGCCGAGGTTCTGCTGGATCGCCTGGGTCCACGCCACGGGGGCGGCGGCCACGGCCTGGTCCTTCTGCGTACCGGCACCGGCCGGGACGACGGAGAAGGCGAGCGCGGCGGCACCGAGGGTGGCGACACCGGCGATCGACAGCTTGTACGCCTTCGTCAGACGACTGTGACCGGAAGTGCTGGAAGCAGACATGCGGGGCAACCTCTTCGAATAGCGGGGGCCGCAGGAAGGCGCCGGGAGGATCCGGGATCCCTCGGCGCCTTGCGACGGCTGCCATTCTTAGCGGCGGCAAAATCCTGTGGCAAAGGTGTGACATACGATCCCGCTTAGTGGATCAGGGGGCTGCGACGGTCCGGGACTTTGGTCCCGGACACCCGCCGCAGCAGCACTGACAACGCCTTTACCTGTCCACTACGCGGCTTCGTAAGTGATGTGCGTCCTATGCCCGGCCTCACATCGGACACGTAACGGTCTCACCCAGAGTTGCAGCAGCAATGCCGTGTGTAACTGAACTCCGCCTCCAGCAAGGGCCCGGCCCGAAGACCTACGACCGGCGCCCGATCCCGCAGGTCAGGGCCGCCGGTACGGTGACCCCATGGACCACGGACCCCGCACCGGGCTGGCGGCCGTCAGCACCGCCCTGCTCGCCATGAGCCGCCGACTGGAGGTCCAGGACGTCCTGCGCACGATCGTCGTCTCGGCCCGCGAGCTCCTCGACGCCGAGTACGCCGCCCTGGGCGTCCCCGACGACCACGGCGGCTTCGCCCAGTTCGTCGTCGACGGCATCACCGAGGACCAGTGGCGCCGCATCGGCCCCCTGCCCCGCCAGCACGGCATCCTCGCCGCGATGCTCCACCAGGACGCCCCCCAGCGGCTCGCCGACGTACGCCAGGACCCGCGCTTCGAGGGCTGGCCCGCCGCCCACCCCGACATGTCCGACTTCCTCGGCCTGCCCGTCCGCGACGGCGAGGAGACCCTCGGCGCCCTCTTCCTCGCCAACAAGAGGACGGCCGCCGGCCGCGAGCCGGGCTTCACCGACGAGGACGAGGAACTCCTCTCCCTCCTCGCCCAGCACGCCGCCATCGCCCTCACCAACGCCCGCCTCTACGAACGCAGCCGCGAGCTGACCATCGCCGAGGAGCGCTCCCGCCTCGCCCACGAGCTGCACGACGCCGTCAGCCAGAAGCTGTTCTCCCTGCGCCTGACCGCCCAGGCCGCCACCGCCCTCGTCGACCGCGACCCGGCCCGCGCCAAGGACGAGCTCCACCAGGTCGCCGTCCTCGCCGCCGAAGCCGCCGACGAACTGCGCGCCGCCGTGACCGAGCTGCGCCCCGCCGCCCTCGACGAGGACGGCCTCGTCGCCACCCTGCGCAACCACGTACGCGTCCTCGACCGCGCCCACACCGCCCGCGTCACCTTCACCTGCGACGGCGTAAGGGCCCTGCCCGCGGCCCAGGAGGAGGCACTGCTGCGCGTCGCCCAGGAAGCCCTCCACAACGCCCTGCGCCACTCCGGCGCCGACCTCGTCGAGGTCACCCTCACCCGCGCACCCGGCGGCGGAGCCCTCCTGCGGGTACGCGACGGCGGCCGGGGCTTCTCCCCTCCCACCGTCCGCAAGGCCGGCCGCCACCTGGGACTGGTCTCCATGCGCGACCGCGCCGCCGGAGCCGGCGGCCGGCTGGACGTCCGCTCCGGCCCCGGAGCGGGCACCACGATCGAGATGGAGGTCCCCGGTGGCTGACACCCCCGGCCGCATCCGCGTACTGCTCGTCGACGACCACCAGGTCGTCCGGCGCGGCCTGCGCACCTTCCTGGAGGTACAGGAGGACATCGAGGTCGTCGGCGAGGCCGCCGACGGCGCCGAGGGCACCGACCGCGCCGAGGAACTGCGGCCCGACGTCATCCTGATGGACGTCACCATGCCCGGCACCGACGGCATCGAGGCCCTGCGCCGGCTGCGCGACCTCGGCAACCCCGCCCGGGTCCTCGTCGTCACCAGCTTCACCGAACAGCGGACCGTGGTCCCCGCCCTGCGGGCCGGCGCCGCCGGATACCTCTACAAGGACATCGACCCCGACGCCCTGGCCGGCGCCATCCGCTCCGTCCACGCCGGGCACGTCCTGCTCCAGCCCGAGGTCGCCGAGGCCCTCCTCGCCGCCCAGGACGACCAGGGCGCCCCGGCCGGCCGCCCCGGCTCGCTGACCGACCGCGAACGCGAGGTCCTGGGACTGATCGCCGACGGCCGCTCCAACCGCGAGATCGCCCGGGCCCTCGTCCTGTCCGAGAAGACCGTCAAGACGCACGTCTCGAACATCCTGATGAAACTCGACCTCTCCGACCGCACCCAGGCCGCCCTGTGGGCGGTCAGGCACGGGATCACACGGTAATGGGCCGATCCGAGATTCATACGGTCGGGTGTATGTAGCCCACATGGCGTATCCCGCCGGGCGGGACGGCGTTCTCCATGGCGTGCCGCGGCGGCTGGTCGCGGCAGACGTACTGGAGGACGAGAAGTGAAGAACTACAAGAAGGCCGCAGCCGTCACCATGATCGCGGGCGGCCTCGTCGCCCTCGGCGCCGGTGTCTCCTCGGCGCACGGCGGTGCGTCCGCGGAGGGCGAGGCCGTGGGCTCGCCCGGCGTGGCCTCCGGGAACCTGGCCCAGGTCCCCGTGCACGTCCCGGTGAACGCGGTCGGCAACAGCGTCAACGTCATCGGCCTGCTCAACGGCGCCTTCGGCAACACGGGCGTCAACAGCTGACCCCACCCCTGACGAGCCGAGGCCCCGCTTCCCCCCTCTCCCCGGGAAGCGGGGCCTTGTCGCACCCGGGGGTCCGGGGGAGAGAAAAGAAAGCCCGGTCACGGCCCGGCCGAGCCGCCTCCTACTCCCGGCCCTCCAGCGGAGCGTTGTAGGCCGCCACCAGCGCCCGCCGGGCCACCCGCTCCACCGGCCGCAGCGCCTCCGCCCGCGCCGCCATCTCCGAGGCCGCCACCGCGCCCCCGTGCCCCCGCTCGTACGCCAGCGACACCAGCAGGTCCACCCGCTGCGCCAGCGCCAGCACCCGCACCGCCCGCGCCGGATACCCCGGAGCCAGCACCTCGCGGCCCGCCTCCGCCCGCGCCCGGTACGCCGACAGCGCCGCCTCGGCCACCGGACCCGACGCCGCCACGTCCAGCCGCGTCAGCGCCACCGTCGCCTCGCGCAGCGCCTCAGCCAGCTCCCGCTCCGCCTCACCCAGCGACGGCACGTCCGCCGGCGGCGCCTCCCGCACCGGCCGGCACCGCCACACCACCGAGACGTGCACGTCCCCCGCCGGACCCGCCTCCGTGACCTCCGGCACCAGCCCCAGCGCGGCCCCCGCGCACACCACCGCCTCCTCGGCCTCCAGCGCCGCCGCGTTGAACTCCGGCGGCCCGCTCAGCCCCAGCGGATGCCCCGGCGCCGGCAGTGCCACCCGCAGCCCGCTCACCCCCAGCACCCGCAGCCGCCCCAGCGCCAGCGTGAGCCCCACCGGCCCCGCCTCACCCGGCAGCCCCGCCACCCGGTGCGAAGCGTCCTCGCCCACGATCGACGACGCGGCCTCGTCGGGCGAGACATGACCGGCCAGCAACGCGTTCCCCCAGGCGGCCAGCCGCCCTGAACGTGGTTCGAAAAGCATCCCCCCACTCTACGGATCGGGCCCCGTACCCGGCCTGGCGCCCGGACCCCTCCCCGAGTGGCGTAGGTTTTCCCCTGGGGTTTTCCCCTGGGGCCGCGCCTACAGGCGGGCACAGAACCGTGACTGCAAGGGGTGACAACACGCTCATGAGCGATGTTCTGGAGCTGGTGGACGTATCCGTGGTCCGCGAGGGCCGGGCTCTGGTGGACCAGGTCTCCTGGTCGGTGAAGGAGGGGGAGCGCTGGGTCATCCTCGGCCCCAACGGCGCCGGCAAGACCACGCTGCTGAACCTCGCCTCCAGCTACCTCTTCCCCACCAAGGGCGCCGCCACCATCCTCGGCAGCACCCTGGGCAAGCCCGGCAGCGACGTCTTCGAGCTGCGGCCGCGCATCGGCGTCGCCGGCATCGCGCTCGCCGACAAGCTCCCCAAGCGGCAGACCGTCCTGCAGACCGTGCTCACCGCCGCCTACGGCATGACCGCGACCTGGCAGGAGGAGTACGAGGAGGTCGACGAGCAGCGCGCCCGTGCCTTCCTCGACCGGCTGGGCATGTCCGACTACCTCGACCGCAAGTTCGGCACCCTCTCCGAGGGCGAGCGCAAGCGCACCCTGATCGCCCGCGCCCTGATGACCGACCCCGAGCTCCTCCTCCTCGACGAGCCCGCCGCCGGCCTCGACCTCGGCGGCCGCGAGGACCTCGTCCGCCGCCTCGGCCGCCTGGCCCGCGACCCCATGGCCCCGTCCATGGTCATGGTCACGCACCACGTCGAGGAGATCGCCCCCGGGTTCACGCACGTCCTGATGATCCGGCAGGGCAAGGTCGTCACGGCCGGCCCCATCGACCTGGAGCTGACCTCCCGCAACCTCTCCCTCTGCTTCGGGCTCCCGCTGATCGTCGACCGCAACGAGCACGACCGCTGGACCGCCCAGGGCCTGCCCCTGCGCTAGGGCGCCCCGCAGGACGGCCTTCGCGCCCTGTCCGGCCGCGCCCGCCCGACCTACCATGACCATGTGGACATCGACGCATGGGTGTGGTGGCTCATCGGCGCGGCCGGACTCGGGATCCCCCTCGTCCTCACCGCGATGCCGGAGTTCGGCATGTTCGCCGTCGGCGCCGTCGCCGCGTCCGTCACGGCGGCCCTCGGCGGCGGAGCGGTGGCCCAGGTCCTGGTCTTCGTCATCGTGTCGGTCGCGCTGATCGCCGTCGTCCGGCCGATCGCCAACCGGCACCGCGACCAGCGGCCCCAACACCGCACCGGCATCGAGGCGTTGAAGGGACGGTCGGCCGTCGTCCTCGAACGGGTCGACGGCAGCGGCGGCCGCATCAAGCTCGCCGGCGAGATCTGGTCCGCCCGCACCCTGGACACGCACAGCAGTTTCGAACCCGGCCAGTCCGTCGACGTCGTCGACATCGACGGGGCGACCGCGGTCGTCATGTGAGCAAGCAGCCCACCCGCGGCCCCGGGGTCTGCGAGACTCCGATCAACGGGGCAGCACAGACAGCCGGAAGGGCACGGGGAACCGCATGCAACCGATCATCATCGTCCTGATCATCCTGGTGGTACTGGTCTTCATCGCCCTGGTCAAGACGATCCAGGTGATCCCCCAGGCCAGCGCCGCCATCGTCGAACGGTTCGGCCGCTACACCCGCACCCTCAACGCGGGCCTCAACATCGTCGTCCCGTTCATCGACTCCATCCGCAACCGGATCGACCTCCGCGAACAGGTCGTCCCCTTCCCGCCGCAGCCGGTCATCACCCAGGACAACCTGGTCGTCAACATCGACACCGTCATCTACTACCAGGTGACCGACGCCCGCGCCGCGACCTACGAAGTGGCCAGCTACATCCAGGCCATCGAGCAGCTCACCGTCACCACGCTGCGCAACATCATCGGCGGCATGGACCTGGAGCGCACCCTCACCTCCCGCGAGGAGATCAACGCCGCCCTGCGCGGGGTCCTCGACGAGGCCACCGGCAAGTGGGGCATCCGCGTCAACCGCGTCGAGCTCAAGGCCATCGAGCCGCCGACCTCCATCCAGGACTCGATGGAGAAGCAGATGCGCGCCGACCGCGACAAGCGCGCCGCCATCCTCCAGGCCGAAGGCGTCCGGCAGTCGGAGATCCTGCGCGCCGAGGGCGAGAAGCAGTCCTCCATCCTCCGCGCCGAAGGCGACGCGAAGGCCGCCGCCCTCCGGGCAGAGGGCGAGGCCCAGGCCATCCGCACCGTCTTCGAGTCCATCCACGCCGGCGACGCCGACCAGAAGCTCCTCGCCTACCAGTACCTCCAGATGCTCCCGAAGATCGCCGAAGGCGACGCCAACAAGCTCTGGATCGTGCCCAGCGAGATCGGTGACGCGCTCAAGGGCCTCTCGGGTGCCATGGGCAACTTCGGCCCCCTCGGCGGCGGTTCGACCGGCTTCAACCCGCAGAACCCCGGCAAGGGAACCCCCGAGACCGGCAGCGGCCCCGAGCGCCGCGAGCAGCCCCCCATCGACTGACCCGCCCTCCCCTTCGTGCATGATCGGTGAGGCCCCTCGACCTTCATGGCGGGGAGGCGACTCACTCACACAAAGGGGATGGCTCCGTCCATGTCCATGTCCATCTGGGAATCACTCGCGGTCCTCGCCGCCGGAATCGGCGCCGGCACCATCAACACCATCGTCGGTTCCGGCACCCTGATCACCTTCCCGGTGCTCCTCGCCACCGGCCTGCCCCCGGTGACCGCCAACGTCTCCAACACCCTCGGCCTCGTCCCCGGCTCCATCAGCGGGGCCATCGGCTACCGGAACGAACTCAAGGGGCAGCGCGGCCGCATCCTGCGGCTCGGCGCCGTCGGCCTCCTCGGAGGCCTCGCGGGCGCGATCCTGCTCCTGACCCTGCCGTCGGACTCCTTCGACACCATCGTGCCCGTCCTCATCGGCCTGGCCCTCGTCCTCGTCGTCCTCCAGCCCAGGCTCGCCGCGGCCCTGCGCCGCCGTCAGGAAGCCGCCGGGGGCGACACCGCACACCCCGACGGCGGGCCCGCCCTGCTCACCGGCATGCTCCTGTCCAGCGCGTACGGGGGCTACTTCGGCGCCGCCCAGGGCGTCCTCTACCTCGGCCTGATGGGGCTCCTGCTCCACGAGGACCTGCAACGGATCAACGCCGTCAAGAACGTGGTGGCCGCCCTCGTCAACGGCATCGCCGCCCTCTTCTTCCTCTTCGTCGCCGAGTTCGACTGGACGGCCGTCCTCCTGATCGCCGTCGGCTCCACCATCGGCGGACAGATCGGCGCCAAGGTCGGCCGCAGGCTGCCCCCGGCCGTCCTGCGCGGGGTCATCGTCACCGTCGGCACCGTGGCCATCGTCCAACTGCTGCTCCGCTGAAAGACGTAGCGGAAATACGCCGCCCCGTCCGCGGCACACGGCCGCGGACGGGGCGGAAGAGACGGACGGGGCGCGCGGGAATCAGGCGGAGCGGACCAGCCAGTCGGGCAGCGCCTCCTGCCCGCCCACCCCCAGCGCCAGCAGCATGGCGTCCGCCGGAGACGGCACGAACGGCTTCCGCAGCAGCGGCATCCCCGCCTCCTCCGGGGTCCGCGCCGCCTTCCGATGGTTGTCCTCGGCGCAGGACGCCACCGTGTTCAACCAGGTGTCCCCGCCCCCCTGGGCCCGCGGCAGCACGTGGTCCACGGTCGTCGCGCGCTTCCCGCAGTACGCGCACCGGTGCTGGTCCCGGACCAGCACCCCCCGCCGCGACCAGGGAGCATGTCTTCGGAACGGCACCCGCACGTACCTGCACAGCCGGATCACCCGGGGCATCGGCAGGTCCACGGCGGCCGCACGCACCCGCAGTTCGGGATGGGACTGTTCGACCACGGCCTTGTCCTGGAGCACCAGAACGACGGCCCGGTTCAGCGACACCGTCGACAGCGGCTCGAAGCTCGCGTTCAGTACCAGCGTGTCCCGCATCTCGCCCACCTCCCGTGTGCAGGCCCGCGACCACCCTGGCGGCAAAGCCCGGAACCACTCTGGCCGCGCGCGCCACGCGGGACAACGCAATAAAAATGCCCGGCCCCGGCCTTCTTTAGACCAGGACCGGGCGAACACCGGGAGAACGATCAACGAGCCGCGGGCGACTCGTACTCACCGATCAGCTGGGCCCGGCCCAGCGCGTGGAACCGCAGGTGGAACCCGACGACCGCCGGGGACGAGTCCGCGTCCGGACCGAGCTGCTCCCGGTCCACCGCGTACACGGTGAACACGTACCGGTGCCGCTCGCCGCGCGGCGGAGCCGCCCCGCCGAAGTCGCGCGTGCCGTAGTCGTTGCGCACGTGCACCGCGCCCTCCGGCAGCCCCACGAAGTCCCCGCTGCCGGCACCCGCCGGCAGCGAGGTCACCGAGGCCGGGATGTCGAACAGCACCCAGTGCCAGAACCCGCTGCCCGTCGGCGCGTCGGGGTCGAAGCACGTCACGGCGAAGCTCTTGGTCCCCTCGGGGAAGCCCTCCCAGCTCAGCTGCGGCGAGATGTTCTTCCCCGTGAGGACCTGCGCCGCGTGCAGGTCGGCGCCGGGGGAGACGTCCTCACTGGTCACGCTGAAGGACGGCACCTCCGGGTGGAAGTCGTGCGGAAGGGGCGCCCTCTTCTGCTGGGCCACTGCTGTACCTCCTGATGGGAAACGCGTACGGGCGGACGGGCCCGAGCCTAGAACCAGTTGCGCTGCGAACCGACGGAGGCGATCCACTGGTTCAGGTACGCGGCCCAGTCGGTCCCCTCGTACGAGTGCAGACCCACCTGGAAGCAGCGGTAGGTGTCACTGCCCTCGCTGAACAGCCCAGGCTTCTTGTCCATCTCCAGCACGACGTCCATCTCGTGCCCGTCCGACACGAAGGTCAGCTCCACCTGGTTCAGACCCCGGTACTGCGACGGCGGCAGGAACTCGATCTCCTGGTAGAACGGCAGCGTCTGCCGCGTCCCCCGGATCTGCCCGCGCTCCATGTCCGCACTGCGGAAGGAGAACCCCAGCTGCCGGAACGCGTCCAGGATCGCCTGCTGCGCCGGCACCGGGTGCACGTTGATCGGGTCCAGGTCACCCGCGTCCACCGCGCGGGCGATCTCCAGCTCCGTGCTCACCCCGATGTTCATCCCGTGCAGGGGGTGGCCCTCGAAGTGGGTGATCGGCGTCTCCGCCGGGATCTCCAGCGCGAACGGCACCACGTGCAGGGCGTTCGGCTGCACCTTGAAGGCACCGCCGAGGCGCTGCTTCGTGAAGACGACGTCCTGCTTGTACTCCTGGTCGCCGCCCTCCACCTCCACGCGCGCCTGGAGCCCCACCGAGAGCCCCTCGATCTGCTGCTCCACGGATCCGCCCTGGATCCGCACCTCACCCTGGACGATCCCGCCGGGCACCACGTTCGGCTCGGTGATGATCGTGTCCACCGAAGCCCCGCCGGCACCCAGGCTCGCGAGCAGCTTCCTGAAACCCATCTGTGTCTCCCCTGTACGGATACGGAATACGGATACGCCCTACCACTGCGGAACCTTAGGCCCCGGTTCCCCGGGCGCGCGTTCCAGTACGCTCGGCCGGATGAGCGCGCGCCCCGACCGTACGCCCCTGCCCCGATCCTTCTTCGACCGCCCGGTCCTCACCGTGGCCCCCGACCTGCTCGGCCGGATCCTGGTCCGCCGTACCCCGGAGGGCCCGATGGAACTGCGCATCACAGAGGTGGAGGCGTATGCGGGCGAGGCCGACCCCGGCTCCCACGCCTACCGCGGCCGCACCGCCCGCAACGCCTCGATGTTCGGTCCGCCGACACGCGTACGTCTACTTCATCTACGGCATGTCAAGGCAGTCAGCATGAACGTCGACATCCTCGCCCACCCTGCCGAAGAAGTCGCTCCCAAGCTGCTCGGGAGTGTACTCACCTGCAAGACCCCGGAGGGAACCGTGAGCATCGCCATCACGGAGACCGAGGCGTACTCCGACGCGGCCGACCCGGCTTCCCATGCCTACCGAGGCAGGACACCCCGTAACGCGGTCATGTTCGGACCCGCGGGACACCTGTACGTCTACCGGTCCCACGGTCTCCACTGGTGCGCCAACATCGTCACCGGGACGGACGGTATCGCCTCGGGTGTCCTCATCCGGGCAGGCAGGGTCATCGCGGGGGAGGACCTGGCACGCAAGCGGCGAGGGGAGAAGGTCGAGAGCCCCCGCCTCGCCCGAGGTCCGGGGAACGTCGGCCAGGCACTCGGCATCACGGCAGAGCACAACGGCGCAGACCTCCTGGCAGGTACCTCGGTCATGCTCTCCGAAGGCGAGCCGGTACCTGCCGCGCTCATCCGGGTCGGTCCTCGGGTAGGCGTGAGCAAGGCCCACGACTGGCAACACCGGTTCTACCTCGCCGGTGATCCAACGGTCTCGGCGTACCGACTGAGCCCGCGAGCCAAACCGACCACAGGGGCCTGACCCGCTGTGCGCCTTGCTGACGGCCCGCCGGTGAGTCGGTGCGGAGTTGGGTCAGGCGATGCGTGATCGTCCGCGAGCGCGGCGCGTGACGCATTCCAGGCCCCTTCGCCGAAGAGGGCGTGTTCCTCGTACCCGGCGAACTCGTTCAGATACGCCAGAACATCTCGGCCGTCGCGTAGTACGAGACTTCCCGCGGTCGTCTCGATGGTGACCAACGCGGCGTCGTAGATGGTGAACGTACTCAGAGGGGTTCGGGGCGTCGGTGCCCCTACGGGGATCACCCCGATCTGAACGTTCGGGAGGTAGGACAGGGACGCCAGCCGGTCCATCTGCTCGGCCAGTGCCAGTGGGGAGACGACCGGCCAGCGAACCGCCTGCTCGGTCAGAACGAACGTGAACCGCTTCGAGGCGTCGTAGAGGACGGCTTGCCGTCCCAGCTTCCCCGCCACGGCCTTGCTCGTGTCGGCCGTCGAGTGGGCCAGGCTCGCCCGTACGTACTCCGGTGTTGCGAGCAGCCCGGTGACCATCGAGAGCAGGAAGTACCGCATCTGCGTGGAGGACGCTTCGAGCGACTTCAGCTCGGCCTGTCTCGTACCGAGTCCCTTGCGCCGAAGTTCTCGGAGGTTCCGCCACTCGGTGTTCGCCATCCTGGCGAGGGCGGAGACCTCGGCGACCAGCCCCGGCGGAGCGTCCAGCGCTCGCAGGATCTGCTCGACGTCGACCAGAGACGGCCGTGTCCGGCCGTTCTCGATGCGAGACACCTTCGACTGGGACATGTTGCAGCGCGCCGCGAGCCGGTCCCCTGAGAGGCCGACTCGCTTGCGCAAGTCCCGTAGCAGAGAAGCGAGTTCGGTGCCGGACTCGCCAAGCTGCTCAGCTTCGAACGTCACTCCGCCACGCGCTCCGCGTACTCCAGGAAGGGAACCGACTCGGCAACGGCGATGCGCTGCCACTCGACGAACGGTGCGGGGTCACCCTCGTACAGCTCTCGGCTGATCTGTGTGCCGTCGCCCTCGTAGTGCATCAGGACGACCGTCGAGCGGTCGAACATCCAGAAGTCCTCGACATCCGGCAACGGGTTCTCCCGCTCGGTCACGTCAAGGATGCGGATGTCCTCCCCGGCGAGCACGTGCGGGGCGTAGTACCGGGAGAACTCGAAGCGCAGGTACTCGGAGAGGGGCCGATTCAGGACGTGCACTCGCCCCTTGCTCTTACCCTCGCCACGCAGCCGCTTCAGGTCTTCCGTATAGGCGGACGAGTAGGCGTGCGGGTCGACGCGGTTGCCTGCCCGGAAGGCGTCAAGCTCTTCCGCCTCCTGCGGAACCAGGTACTGGGGAAGGGTCTCCAGTCGCCAGGCTTCCGTCTGGAAACCCCGGAGCATCGCCCGCCAGCCGTCACCATCCAAGAGCACGAACGGCCTCCCGAAGAACGCTCTCGGGGATCTCCACGAGCCCTTCGCCCTGCGGGGGAGTGAAGGCGTCGGACACGTCACCCTGAACCACGATGGAGCCGGAAGCGGTGCGGTAGACGTTCGGGCAGTCGTCCTCTCCACACGTGCCGTTGCCGTTGCCAGTGAGCCGAGTCAGTTCTTCGCGTGCCATGCGGAACCCCCTTGACTTGGTGGCCCGGCCGGGCCACCTGAGGCGACCGTACGGGGGCCGCTCGCGACCGTCCATGCACGGACGTGACTCATGCACGTTGTTGCATGAACTGGGGGAGCGAGGGGCGCGCAGAGGCGGTGAGTGATCTCCGGGCCCTTCTCGCCGGGTATGACGACGGGCCCCGCCCGACTCTCGTCAGACAGGGCCCTTGCTCACTTCGCGCGGACAGCCGGCTCGGCCCTCCGCGATCGGATCTCAGGGGTTCCGGAACGTGATCCGGCAGTGTTCGCCCTTGAAGGATCGGACCCCTCGGCCGCGCGGCATCAGTTCGACTAGCTCGCAGACCTGCATGACGACGGTCCGCACGTAGTCGATGCGGTCAGGGTCCTCGTAGTCCAGCTCCTCCCACAGGTACTCGACGTCGCCCAGGTCGACACGCACCCGCTGTGATGCCAGGTCTGCCAGCTCGGCCCTGATCTTGGTCAGGTCGGCGTCACACCTGCCGATGCCCGCCCGCAGGGTCGACGCGTCGATGTCCCCTACGGCGAACATCTCCGCCAGGGCGGTGCGCCTCTCGGATGCGGCCGTCTCCTCGGCCAACAGTTCGGCCTCTCGCTCCTCGTCCGCGGCATCCGTGGCCGGTGCCGCGTTCCACTCCTCGGCCCTGTCGATGACTTTCCTGACCACGAAGGAGTCAAGCGGGTCCGCGGGGCAGGTGATGCACCGACCACCCGAACAGGTGTAGATGCGGTACCGCTCGCCTGCCGCGTTCTTCTTGCTCCACCCTTGAGTGACGACGGCCTGACACTTCGAGCACCGGACCACGCCGGACAAGAGGGCCTTGCGCTTGCCGCCACCGCCCGTGTTGCGCTCGGGGTCGCTCAGGTAGCGGACCAGGGCCCGGAATATGCCCTCGGAGACGATCGCCTGCCAGTTGCCCGCGCCGGTCTCCTCGGTCCGCCGCACGCGCTTCCCGTCCGGCTTCTCGACCCACTGCGAGTACGTCTGGATTCCCGCGTTCCTCGGCTTCAACAGGACGATCCGAAGGTTCGAGCTGCGCCACTCCTTGCCGTGCGGCGAGAGCAGTCCACGCGTGTTCCAGTCCTTCGCGATGGACCAGAGGGTGACGCCGGCCAGGACATCCCGGTACGCCTGCCGGAGGGCCTCCGCCTCTGCTTCCCTGTGCCGGCCGTCCCGCTCGAAGCCGAAGGGGCGAGTACTCCAGAAGGGCCTCCCCGACTCTCTGCGCCGCTGGTGTCCGAGTACCTGACGCTCTACTCGCATCTCGGTCTCGTTGCGAGCCACCACAGCGCCGATGCGGGCAGCGAGACGGCCGGACGGAGTGGACAGGTCGAGCACACCCTGAGCCTGTGCGGCGGCCAGTGTGACGCCGGTCGCCTCGGCCAGGTCCACCAGGTCTTCAAGGTCCCAGGGGGTGCGGTACATGCGGTCATAGTGGCGGGACACGATGGCGTCCGCCTTGCCGTCCTCCACCAGAGCTTTGACGCGTTCCCACTCCGCGCTCCGCTTGGTTCCCCGCTTCGTCGAAGCCGACGTGTCCTTCTCAACGATCGTGGCTACGACTGACCAGCCCTTCCGGTCGCACAGCGCCTGACTCAGCTCGACCTGTTGTGTCAGGTTCCCACCCTTGGATTCCTCGCCCCTTGGGGTGGGGCTGAGCCTGGCGTAGATGATCGCTCGCACTGCCTGTCTCCTGCTTGTCGTCGCTTTGCCGATGCTGCCGGACCAACGACGTACATGCCTAGTGAGTTACCTATGGCATGTGGTTCAGCCTCAACCTCGTCTGCGGACCCCCGGGCCACGCGAGCGGAGTACTGGTGCGCGCGGGGGAGGTGACCCTGGGCGCCGACCTGGCCGCCAAACGTCGAATCACGGCCAGAAACCCGCGAGAACTGGCCAAGGGTCCGGCCCGCCTGGCCACGGCCCTGGACGTGGACCGCTCCCTCGACGGCGCCGACCTCTGCGCGGGCCCCGATTCCCCCCTCTCCCTCCTCGCGGGTACTCCCACCCCTCCCGACCTGGTGGGCAACGGCCCGCGCACGGGAGTCGGCGGCGCCGGCGCGGCCCACCCGTACCGCTACTGGATCACCGGCGACCCGACCGTCAGCCCGTACCGCGCCCACGCGCCGCGCCGCCGGGCAACTTGACTCGATCTTGGTGGACGCCTAATGTAGCCCGAGCCGCTGGAACGGGGCACTGCCATCGCAGACCCCGCAGGAGCGGCCAACCCACTACCTACGACGTGCCCCTGGCGGGGTCGATTTCGGCGTGCCCGAATTCGAATCCGACGGCTCGATTATGAGTTGCAGGGAACAAGCGCTAACGTGGTGGAGCGCCGAAAGGCGAAGGCCCCCAACGGCCACCGAATTCAAATCCAAGTCCGGAAACGGCGCGGAAATGATCTGGTAGAGTTGGAAACGAAGGAAGCGCCCGGAGGGCCTGGAAACAGGAACGAAGGAAGCGTCCGTACCTTGAGAACTCAACAGCGTGCCAAAAATCAACGCCAGAAGTTGATACCCCGTCCACTTCGGTGGATGAGGTTCCTTTGAAAAAGACCTGTCGGG
>NZ_JBIAVB010000034.1:0-17817 GCF_042893675.1 Streptomyces sp. NPDC001594
GCCGCGGGCGAGATCTCCGGCCTGACCGGCGTCGACGACCCGTACGAGGCCCCGCAGGCCCCCGACCTGCGCATCGAGTCGCACACGCAGACCGTCCGTGAATCCGCCGCGGCGCTGTACGCGCTGCTCGAACAGAGGGGCCTCGCGTGACCACCGTCATCCCCATCCGCAGAGCCCCACGGGCACTGGACCACCTGGACTCGATGGAGTCCGAGGCGGTGCACATCTTCCGCGAGGTGGCGGGCGAGTTCGAGAAGCCGGTGATCCTGTTCTCCGGCGGCAAGGACTCCATCGTCATGCTGCACCTGGCGCTCAAGGCCTTCGCCCCCGCGCCGGTGCCCTTCGCCCTGCTGCACGTGGACACCGGCCACAACTTCCCCGAGGTCCTCGCCTACCGCGACCGCGCCGTCGCCCGGCACGGCCTGCGCCTGCACGTGGCCTCCGTCCAGGAGTACATCGACGCCGGCACCCTCCAGGAACGCCCCGACGGGGTCCGCAATCCCCTCCAGACCGTCCCCCTCACCGAGTCGATCCAGCAGCTCAAGTTCGACGCCGTCTTCGGCGGCGGCCGGCGCGACGAGGAGAAGGCCCGCGCCAAGGAGCGCGTCTTCTCCCTGCGTGACGAGTTCTCCCAGTGGGACCCCCGCCGCCAGCGCCCCGAGCTGTGGCAGCTCTACAACGGCCGCCACGCCCCCGGCGAGCACGTCCGCGTCTTCCCGCTCTCCAACTGGACCGAGCTGGACGTCTGGCAGTACATCGCCCGCGAAGGCATCGAACTCCCCGAGATCTACTTCGCGCACGAGCGGGACGTCTTCCAGCGGGGCGGCATGTGGCTGACCGCCGGCGAGTGGGGCGGCCCCAAGGACACCGAGCCGGTCGAGAAGCGCCTCGTGCGCTACCGCACCGTCGGTGACATGTCCTGCACCGGCGCCGTCGACTCCGACGCCGCCGACCTGGACGCCGTGATCGCCGAGATCGCCGTGTCCCGCCTCACCGAGCGGGGCGCGACCCGCGCCGACGACAAGCTGTCCGAGGCCGCGATGGAAGACCGCAAGCGCGAAGGGTACTTCTAGCCATGGACGACACGACGACGCTGCTGCGCTTCGCGACCGCCGGTTCCGTGGACGACGGCAAGTCCACCCTGGTCGGCCGGCTCCTGCACGACTCGAAGTCGGTCCTCGCCGACCAGCTGGAGGCCGTGGAGCGGGTCTCCGCCGACCGGGGCCAGGACGCCCCCGACCTGGCGCTGCTGACCGACGGCCTGCGGGCCGAGCGGGAGCAGGGCATCACCATCGACGTGGCCTACCGCTACTTCGCCACCACGCGCCGCCGGTTCATCCTCGCCGACACCCCCGGCCACGTGCAGTACACCCGCAACATGGTCACCGGCGCCTCCACCGCCGACCTCGCCGTGGTCCTCGTCGACGCCCGCAACGGCGTCATCGAGCAGACCCGCCGCCACGCCGCCGTCGCCGCCCTCCTGCGCGTCCCCCACGTGGTCCTCGCCGTCAACAAGATGGACCTCGTCGACTACCAGGAGGCCGTCTTCGCGCGCATCGCCGAGGAGTTCACCGCCTACGCCTCCGCCCTCGGCCTACGCGAGATCACCGCCATCCCCGTCTCGGCCCTCGCCGGGGACAACGTGGTCGAGCCCTCCGCGCACATGGACTGGTACGGCGGCCCCACCGTCCTGGAGCACCTGGAGACCGTCCCCGTCGGCGACGCCCTCGCCGCCCCCGCCCGCTTCCCGGTCCAGTACGTGATCCGCCCGCGGACCCCCGAACACCGCGACTACCGCGGCTACGCGGGCCAGATCGCCTCCGGCGTCCTGCGGGTCGGCGAGGCCGTCACGGTCTTCCCCTCCGGCCGCACCAGCGTCATCGAGGGCATCGACGCGCTCGGCGAACCGGTCGACACCGCCTGGGCCCCCCAGTCCGTCACCCTCCGCCTCGCCGACGACGTCGACGTCTCCCGCGGCGACCTCATCGCCCCCGCCGCGGCCGCTCCCGCCACCACCCAGGACGTCACCGCCACCGTCTGCCACGTGGCCGACCGCCCCCTCAAGCCCGGCCAGCGCGTCCTGCTCAAGCACACCACCCGCACCGTCAAGGCGATCGTCCGGCAGATCCCGTCCCGGCTGGCCCTCGACGACCTCTCCCAGCACCCCGACCCCGGCAAGCTGTCCGCCAACGACATCGGCCGCGTCGTCCTGCGCACCGGCGAACCCCTCGCCCTCGACGCCTACGCGGACTCCCGCGCCACCGGATCCTTCCTCCTCATCGACCCGTCCGACGGGACCACCCTGACCGCGGGCATGGCCGGCGAGGCCTTCACCGAGACCGAACGGACCGTCTGACGATGTCCCCACCGAGCCCACCGAGCCCACCGAGCCCACCGCCCCCATCGCGCGGCCGGTACCGCCCGTGCCGACCGCGGCGCCGGGGCCCCCGCCCCGCCGCCCTTGCCGTCCTCCTCCTCGCCTGCGCCGCCGCCCTCGCCTCCTGCGGCTACGGATCCCGGCCCGACCAGGTCCCCGCGGCCGCCCAGGCCCCGGCGGGCGCGCCCGGCACGAAGCTCTCGGCGGACTCCGTGACCCTCGGCTACTTCCCCAACCTCACCCATGCCACCGCCCTGGTCGGCGTGCGGGAGGGGCTGATCCGGCGGGAGCTGGGCGGGACGGCCCTGAAGACCACCACCTTCAACGCGGGCCCCGCCGAGATCGAGGCCCTGAACGCGGGCTCCGTCGACATCGGCTTCATCGGCCCCTCACCCGCCGTCAACGGCTACGTGAAGTCCAAGGGGCGCGGCCTGCGCATCGTCTCCGGCGCCGCGTCCGGCGGCGTCCGGCTCGTCGTGAACCCGGCGAAGATCAAGACCCTGGACGACCTCAAGGGCAAGCGGATCGCCACCCCGCAGCTCGGCAACACCCAGGACGTGGCCTTCCTCGACTGGATCGCGGCCCGCGGCTGGAAGGTGGACGCCGCCAGCGGCAAGGGCGACGTCTCGGTCGTCCGCACCAACAACACCATCACCCCCGACGCCTACCGATCCGGCGCCGTCGACGGGGCCTGGGTGCCCGAACCCACCGCCTCCAAACTGGTCGCGGAGGGCGCCACCGTCCTGCTCGAGGAGGCCGACCTGTGGCCGGACAAGAAGTTCGTGATCACGAACGTGGTCGTCTCGCAGAAGTTCCTGGGGGAGCACCCGGACGTGGTCGAGGCCGTCCTGCGCGGCACCGTGCGGACCAACGCGTGGATCAACGCCCACCCCGACGGGGCCAAGGCCTCCGCCAACGCCGCCCTGGCCGCCCTCACCGGCAAGCCCCTGGAACCCGAGGTCCTCGACCGGGCCTGGCCGTCCCTCCGCGTCACCGACGACCCCCTCCCCGACACCCTCCGCGCCCAGTCCGCGCACGCCGTCGCCGCCGGACTGCTGGAGGACCCCGACCTGCGCGGCATCTACGACCTCGGGCCGCTCAACCGGGTCCTCGGCTCCCTGCACCAGCCCACGTATCCGGCCCCCGACGACCAAGGGAGGTGAGCCGCGGTGGCCACCGCACTCATCGACGCGGAGAACACCACGGCGCTCACCCGGGCCGTCCGCACCCGGCACCTCTCGAAGTCCTTCCCCGGCCCCACGGGCCCCCAGCCGGTCCTCGACGACATCAGCCTGGACGTCGCCCCCGGCGAGTTCGTCACCCTCCTCGGCGCCTCCGGCTGCGGCAAGTCCACCCTCCTCAACCTGATCGCCGGCCTGGACGTCCCCACCTCCGGGTCCGTCGCCACGGAGGGCCGCCCCGCCCTGATGTTCCAGGAGCACGCCCTGTTCCCGTGGCTTACGGCCGGGAAGAACATCGAGCTGGCCCTGCGGCTGCGCGGGGTGCCCAAGGCGGACCGCAAGTCCGAGGCCGAACGGCTGCTGGAGCTGGTCCGCCTCGGCGGTGCCCACGGCAAGCGCGTCCACGAACTGTCGGGGGGCATGCGCCAGCGCGTCGCCCTGGCCCGCGCCCTCGCCCAGGACAGCCGCCTCCTGCTGATGGACGAGCCCTTCGCGGCCCTCGACGCCATCACCCGCGACGTCCTCCACGGCGAACTCACCCGCATCTGGGCCGAGACCGGACTCTCCGTCCTCTTCGTCACCCACAACGTCCGCGAGGCCGTCCGCCTCGCCCAGCGCGTCGTCCTCCTCTCCTCCCGCCCCGGCCGGGTCGCCAAGGAGTGGACCGTCGACATCCCCCAACCCCGCCGCATCGAGGACGCCGAGGTCGCGGACCTGTCCCTGGAGATCACCGAACACCTGCGAGGGGAGATCCGCCGCCATGGCCGGCACTGACACCACCCCCCGGGACCTCAGCCCCCGGACCGCCGCCCACGAGCTGGCCGGACTGGACGCGCTCGACGCCCACCACGGCGCCGGCCGGGCCCCCTTGCGGCGCGTCCTGGCGGCCAAGGTCCTGCCCCCGGCGCTGGCCGTCGCCCTGGTGCTGACGCTCTGGCAGGCCCTCGCCTCGGCCCACGTCACCGACGACTACGTGCTCCCGCCGCCCGCCGCCGTCTGGGAGAGCCTCGCCGACCTGTGGTTCAAGGGCACCCTCTTCGACATCGTGTGGACCAGCGTCTGGCGCGGCCTGTCCGGGTTCCTCCTCGCCCTGGCCATCGGCACCCCGCTCGGCCTGCTCGTCGCCCGCGTCCGGCCCGTGCGGGCCGCCATCGGGCCGATCCTCTCGGGGTTGCAGTCCCTGCCCTCGGTGGCCTGGGTGCCGCCGGCGGTGCTCTGGCTGGGCCTGGACGACTCGATGATGTACGCCGTCATCCTGCTCGGCGCCACCCCCTCCATCGCGGGGGGCCTCGTCTCCGGCATCGACCAGGTCCCCCCGCTCCTGCTGCGGGCCGGCCGCTCCCTCGGCGCCACCGGCCTGCGCGGCGCCCGGTACGTGGTCATGCCGGCCGCGTTCCCCGGCTACCTGGCCGGCCTCAAGCAGGGCTGGGCGTTCTCCTGGCGCTCCCTGATGGCCGCCGAGATCATCGCCAGCTCCCCCGATCTCGGCATCGGCCTGGGCCAGTTGCTGGAGTCCGGGCGCGAGACCTCCGACATGGCCCGGATCTTCCTGGCCATCGGCCTGATCCTGCTCGTCGGCATCGCCGTCGAACTGCTGGTCTTCGGCCCCCTGGAACGCCGGATGCTACGCGGCCGCGGCCTGCGGACCTGAGACGGTAAGCGGTACGGGCGGACCTGAGACGGGAAAGCGGTACGGGCCCGGGCGCGTGGCGGTCACCCCGTCAGGGCCCGGGCCTTCGCCATGGCCCCGTCGCAGCGGAGCAGCACCAGCCGGACGAGCTCCGGCGCGGCTCCCAGCACCCCGCCCACCACGTCCGCCCCGGCCGCCGCGGCGCCCGCCGCGATCCGGTCGGGGAGCCGGCCCGGGGCCAGCACGCAGGGGGCCACCGCCACCCGCCGCACACCCTCGGCGCGCAGCGCCCGTACGGCGTCCCCGGTACCGGGGAACAGGCCCGCGGCGGCGAAGGCGGGCCGTACGGCGGCCCAGCCGGTGCCCTGCCAGGTGCGGGCGATCCCCGCGAGCACGGCCGCCGCGTCGGGGTCGGTGGTGCCGGCGGCCGCGAGCACGACGCCGGTCGTGGCGCGCTCGTGCGGGCCGAGGCCGGCCTCGGCCAGCCGGCGTTCCAGCGCGGCCGTCAGCAGGGGGTGCGGCCCCAGGACGGGGGCCTGCCGGACGAGGAGGGGGGCCGGGGCCGCGCGCAGCGCCCCGGGCAGGTCGTGCCTGGCGTGGAAGGCGTGGCTCAGGAGCAGGGGCTGGACGACCACCCTGACCGCTCCGCCGTGCGCCATCCTGGCCAACTCCCCCGCCACGGAGGGGGAGTCGAAGTCGAGGAACGCCGTGCCCACCCGCAGTCCGGGCCTCGTCGACCGGATCCGCCGGGTGAGTGCGCGCACCGTCGCCGCGTGCCGGGGGTCACGGCTGCCGTGTGCGACGAGCAGCAGGTGCTCGTCCATCTCCCGGCGCTCCCCTAGCTCGCGACGAGGGCCGGGACCGGCCAGTAGGGCTCGTCCTGGAGCAGCATCGGGTCGTGGGTGAGGATCGCCCGCTCGTACTGGCTCAGCACGGGGGAGGGCTCGATGCCCTGGGACTCGATCATGTTGTGCCGGCACTGGCGGTAGACCGTCAGCGCGTCGAGCTGGCGGCCGCAGCGGTACAGGGCCCGCATGAGGAGCATGCAGAACTGTTCGTGGTTGGGGTGGCGCGAGTAGAGCTCGGTGAGTTCCGGGAGTATCCGCTCGTGGCCGCCGGTGCGCAGTTCGAGGTCGTAGAGCAGGATGAGCGCCGAATTCCTCGCCTCCTGATATCTGGTGGAGGCGGTCTGGCAGATGGGCCCGCCGGTCAGTCCGCCGAATACCGGGCCGCGCCAGCGCGAGAGGCCCTCGCGGAGGTCGGCGATGTCCTGGCGGAGTTCGGGAAGGCTTTCGGTTCCCGTCCGCGCGTGGACGGCGTCCACTGTGTCGAGGAAGAGGTAGGCGTCGAGCTCCCACCGGTCGAAGAGGAACAGGTAGCCGGAGGTGCTCGTGACCACGCGCGAGCCCTCCCGCTCCGGTTCGACCGCCGCCAGGGTCCTGCGGACCCGGCTGATCTGCGCCTGGAGGGCGTTCTCGACCTTGTTGGGGGGTGTGGTGCCCCAGAGTTCGAGGATGAGGGAGTCGACCGTGACGAGGGATCCGCCGGCCGCGAGCAGGGCCGCCAGGAGCGTCTGCTGCATGGCGCCGCCGAGCCGTACGGCGACCCGCTGTTTGACGATTTCCATGGAGCCTAGGACTGAGAACAGCAACACAAACATCTCCCCGCGAGATGGAAAGAGAACGGTGTCGTGTGCACTGGCGCCGGGTGATCGATTCGATTCCGGAAGCGAACTCGACATGCTCTGGAAACTTAGTGGACCGATCGGTCCCGACCGTACTTGGTCGGGCCGGAGCGTGTCAATGAAGCCCCCGGAGCCCCCGCGGATCCGCCCCCGGACATGCGAAAAAGGCCGTGCAGCACGCCCGGGCGCCGGATGCGGGGGATCCAATGGGGGCGCCCGAGGTGCTGCACGGCCGATCAGGGGGAGGAGGGCGCGCCGCGGTGGCGGCGCCCCCTCCGGTCGTCCGGTCAGGCGGTGGCCTTCTGCCGGTGGCGGGCGGCGCCCGCCAGGGCGACGAGGGTCACGGCCAGGGTGATGGCGGTGACGGTCCACAGGCCGGCCCGGTAGGGCGCGATCCCGCCGGTGCTGAGCGAGAAGACGGTGGCGGTGAGGGCGATGACCACGCCGTTGCCGATCTGCGCGCCGGCGTTGAACAGGCCCGAGACCAGGCCCTGCTCGTCCGGCGAGGCGGTGCCGACGGCGGCGATGTTCAGCGCCGGGTAGACGGCGGCGAAGCCGAGGCCGCCGAGCAGCTGCTGGGCGAACAGGGTGACCAGCGGGTCGACCTGACCCATCAGCAGGACCCAGCCGAGGTAGCCGATGCTCAGCAGGACCAGGCCGCCGGTGGCGACCGGCCAGGCGCCGTACTTGGTGACCAGCGCGGCGCCGTAGCGGGCGGTGCCCGCGGTCAGCACGCCGCCGAGGAGGAAGGCGAGGCCGGCCTCCAGCGGGCTCCAGTGCAGCTGCTCCTGGTAGTAGAGGGTCAGGACGAACTGGAAGGAGACGTAGGCGCCGAAGAAGAGCATGGCGACCAGCGCGCGGGTCAGCTGCCCCTTGCGGAAGACGGCGAGCGGGACCAGCGGCGCCGGGTGGCGGCTCTCGACCAGGGCGAACAGGGGGAAGAGGATCGCGGCGGCGATCAGCGAGCCGATGGTCTGCGCGTCGCCCCAGCCGTCACTGGCGGCCCGGCTGAGTCCGTAGACCAGGGCCACCGCGCCGGCCGTGACCGTGACGGCGCCCAGGATGTCGAGGCTGCCGCTCTTGCCCTTCTCCTGCTGCGAGGGGACCACCGAGGCGGCCAGCAGCGCGACCAGCAGGCCGGCCACGGCCGGGGCGAAGAGGACGAGCCGCCAGGAGACGCCGGCCATCAGGCCGCCGAGGATCAGGCCGAGGGAGTAGCCGGCCGAGGCCACGGCGAGGAAGGTGCCGAGGGCGCGGTTGCGCGACTGCTCGTCACGGAAGGCGTTGAGCAGGATCGCCATGGCGGCGGGTGCGGTGATGCCGGCGCTGACGCCCTTGAGGAGTCGGGCCACGACCAGGATGACGCCGTTGTCGGCGATGCCGCCGAGGACGCTGGCCACCACGAACACGGCCAGCCAGCCGATCAGCAGCTTCTTGCGGTTGTAGAGGTCGGCCAGTCGGCCGCCCAGCAGCAGGAACCCGCCGAAGCCCAGCGCGTACGCCGAGACGACCCACTGGAGGGCGGAGGTGGTCATGCCCAGGTCCGCCTGGACCAGGGGGAGGGCGGGTCCCATGCTCGCGATGTCCATCGCGTCGAGGAACTGCACCGCGCACACGACCAGGAGCAGCAGCGGCAGGCTTTTCACCACGGGGGCGGGAGGGGTCACCGCCCGTGCGATGGGAGGGGAGGTCGGGGATGCCTCGGTCATGAGCGGACTCCGATCGGAGTGTCGTCGGAAGCGGTGAGCGGGCCAGAGCTATGCGAACAATGATGGACCGATCAGTCCTGGACTGATCGGTCCATTTCTAGCGCTCACAAACCCCGGTGTCAAACGTATGCTGGGAACCGCGGGGGAGAGGCGAAGGAGTTGAGACATGGCGCGCACACCGGCACCAGGTACGAGGCAGCGGATCCTGGACGCCTCGGCCAAACTCTTCGGTGAGCAGGGGGTCCGGGCCGTCGGCATGCAGCAGGTGATCGACGCGACCGGAGTCGGCAAGAGCCTGCTGTACCGCGAGTTCGCCAGCAAGGACGACCTCATCGCCGCCTGGCTGCGCGAGAGCGACGCGCAGTGGTGGGAGCGGGCGGAGGAGATCACCGCCCCCCACGCCGGGGACCCGGCCCGCCAGATCCTCGTGCTGATGGAGTTCTTCCAGGACAGCGTCAGGGAACCCGACTTCCACGGCTGCATCTACTACAACACCTCCAGCGAGTTCCGCGACCCCGAGCACCCGGGCCGCCAGGAGGCGAAGCTGCACCTCAAGGGCCTGCGCAACTGGTGGCGCGACAAGGGCGCCCAGGCCGGCGCCGAGGACCCCGACGCCCTGGCCGACACCCTGATGCTGATCGTCGGCGGCACCCTGGCCAACGGCGAGGTGCTCGGCGAGGCCGGCCCCGCCCGCATGGCCCTGGCCACCACCGAGCTCGTCCTGCGCCAGTACTGCCCGAACGCCCTGGCGGCGGCCACGGTCTGACCGGCGGCGCCCCGTACGGACGGCCCCGCGGCAGGCACCTGCCGCGGGGCCCTCGTACGTCCCCTCAGGCGCCGGTGGCACCGGTACGCGTCGGCCGCGCGTGGCGCACCGCCACCCCGTGCTCCTCGTAGCCGTCGTTGTAGACGAACGACGAGGGCATCCGGTCGTGGAACTGGTAGTCGGCTTGAATTCGACCGTCCTCGGCGAGCACGAGGATGTCCTGCCCGGACATCTCCATCTCCCCGGTGGCCGCCGTGACCATCACCCAGTTGAACCGGACGACGTCGTGGTGGCCGGTCGCGTTGTGCGAGGAGCGGAACTCGTACCCCATCGGGCCGTACACCTCGTGCGTGTAGGCCAGCTGGTCCAGCAGGGCCGCGTGCCCCCGGATCGGGTCCTTGCGGTAGAAGACGTAGACGCAGTCCGGCGCGTACATCGCGTGCACCATGTCGCGCCTGCGCCGCGGGTCCTTCTCGTTCCACAACGCGACGTAGCGCGCCAGGAGTTCGTTGGGTCGGGGCAGCATGAAGGGGTACCTCCGGGTTCTTTCCAGGGACGCCGCCCGCTCAGCCGGCCGCGGCGTACCGCGGCAGCAGCTGGGCCAGGTCGGCCGTGATGGCGCGGGCGTGGGTCCGCAGGTAGAAGTGGTCCCCGGGGAAGGTCCGGCACCCCAGGAACTCCGGCGTCCGCCCGGCCCACGACCGCATGGCCTCGGGCGCGAGGAGCGGGTCCCCGCGCCCGGAGTAGGCGACGACGGGACAGCCCACGGCCGCCCCGTCGTCCGAGAAGTCCGCGCACACCGCCCCGTCCGCGCCCATCGCCCGGACCGCCGCCGCCAGCAGCTCCGGATCCTCCTCGACCTCCGGCGGCAGCCCGCCCAGCACCCGCAGCGCCCCCAGCGGACACGCCACCAGGTCCGGCGGCGCCGTGAACCCCCGTGGCGCCCACCCCGACACGGCGAGCAGCGACGGCGCCGGCAGGCCCCGCCGCTCCAGCTCCACCGTCAGCCGGTAGCCGAGCAGCGCCCCCATCGAGTGCCCGAACACCGCGTACGGGCGCTCGTCCAGTTCGTCCGACACCACCCGCGCCAGCGCCTCGGCCAGCGCGCCGAGCCGGGTGTACGGGGCCTCGCGGCGCCGCTCCTGACGGCCCGGCAGCTGCACGGCCTGGCAGGCCACCGACGCGGGCAGCTGCCCCGGCCACTCCCGGTACATCGGGGCGCCGCCCCCGCTGTGGTGCAGCAGGAACAGCCGCACCTCCGCGTCCGGATCGGCCTCGGCCGGATGCAGCCACCGCGTGGCGCCCTGGACCTCCGGCAGCGGGCCCGCACGCGCGGGCACCTGTACCGACTCCACGGCCCTACGCCGCGGGCGCGGGCGCAGGGGCCGGGTCCGCGGCCGCCTCGAACCGCTCCCGCAGCACCCGGCGCAGCACCTTTCCGGTGGGGTTGCGCGGCAGTTCGGCGACCAGGTCGTACCCGGTGGGGATCTTGAACCCGGCGATCCGGCCGTTCAGGAACCGCAGGAACTCCCGCGGGGCGGTCCCTGCGGCCTCCGGGCGCAGCACGACCGCGGCGCGGACGGCCTCCCCCCAGTCCGGGTGCGGGACCCCGTACACCGAGACCTCGGCGACCGCCGGATGGGCCCGCAGGGCATGCTCGACCTCCGTGGGATAGATGTTCTGACCTGCGACGATGATGGTGTCGTTGATCCGGTCGGCGAGGAAGAGGTAGCCGTCCTCGTCCACGTGGCCCATGTCGCCCATGGCCAGCCACTGCCCGGGCTCCCCCGATTCCCCGGCCTCCCCGGACAGCGCCTGCGCGGTCGCCTCCGGCAGCCGCCAGTAGCCGAGGAAGCGCGCCGGGCTGCGCACCACCACCCGGCCCACCTCGCCGGGCGGCAGCGGCCGGCCCTCCCCGTCCAGGATCCGCAGCGTGACCCCCGGCACCGCCCGGCCCGCCGAACCCAGCACCCGGCTGTCCGCCGTGTGGTCCTCCGGTGCCAGGACGGTCAGGAAACTGCCCGCCTCCGCCGAGGAGTAGCCTTGCGCGAGCGCGCAGCCCAGGACGTCGATGCAGGCCAGCAGCAGTTCGCGGTCGATGGGGGAGCCGCTGTAGACCACCTTGCGCAGGGAACGGAAGGTCTCGCGGGTCGTGCCCCGCTCGGCCAGCATCATCCGCAGCATCGCGGGCGCCGCCCACAGGGTGGTGATCCGGTGCCGCTCGATCAGCCGGGTCGCCTCGTCGGCGACGAACTGGCGCATCACCACCGTCGTCGCGCCCGCGTTGAAGGCGTGCATGAACCAGCCGAACCCGGCCGTGTGCAGGCCCGGGAAGCAGCTCAGCCCCCGGTCCTCGGGGCGCCAGTCGATCCAGTCCACCCCGGCGGCCCGGGTGTCGGCGATGAAGGTGAAGAAGGTCCGCTGCGCCAGCACCACCCCCTTCGGCAGCCCGGTCGTCCCGCTCGTGTACAGCTGCGCCACCGGGTCGTCGAAACCGGCCGCGCCGGCCGTCGGCGGCTCGGTGTCCGGCCGGCCCGCCTTCCAGTCGAGGAACCCGCCCGCCACATGGCGGTCCGAGTCCATCTCCACGACCTCGCGCAGCCCCGGCAGCACCGGCCGCAGCTTGTCGACCAGCGGTCTGAACTCCCGCTCCACGAAGAGGAGTTCGGCCTCCGAGTCGCGCAGGACGTGCTCGACCTCGCCGACCGTGAGCCGCGAGTTCACCGGTACCAGCACCGCGCCGCTCTTCGCGCAGCCCAGCGCCAGGTCGTAGTAGCGCTCCGACTCCCGGCCCAGATAGCCCACCCGCGACCCGGCCGCGAGCCCCGCGGCCAGCAGCGCGTGCGCGGTGCGGTTGCTCTCCCGGTGCAGCTCCCCGTAGGTGAGCGCGCGGTCCTCGCACACCACCGCGGGCTGGTCGGGCCGGGTCCGGGCGTGCAGCGCCGCGCGGGCGGCGAGGGTCCGGTCCTCCGTACGGTTGTCCATGGGTTCGTTTCCCTTGTCGGTCGCTCGGACGGTTGAGGGGGCCACGGCGGCCGAGGCGTTCCGCCGTGGCCCCGGTTCGGGGGGAGGGGGAGGGGGCGTTCAGGCCGCCGCCGGAGCCTGCGCCGGCTCCGGCGCCGTCCCGGCCGCCAGCCGGACGGACAGCAGCTCGGCCAGCTCCTCCACCGACGGGTGGTCGAAGACCGCCGACGACAGCAGCGGGATCCGCAGCCGCGTCTGGAGCTGGTTCTTCAGCACGATCGCCGTCAGCGAGTCCACGCCGAGCTCCAGGAAGCTCGCCCGGGTGTCGATGTACTCCGGGTCGTCGACCGCCAGCAGCGCCGCGACCGTCGCCCGGATCAGCGCGACCATCGCCGTCTGCCGCTCCTCGGGCCCGGCCGCCGCCAGCGCCTCCACGTCCACCGGCGCCGCCGAAGCGGCCGCCTGCGCGGTGCGTTCGGCGGCCGCCGCCTCCACCGGGCGGTCCGGGAGCCGGGTGAAGCCCATCCCGGACAGCTCCATCACCGGCCGGCCGTCCTCCTCCAGCAGCAACACGTCCAGGGTGAACGCCGGGTCCGTCTGCTCCGGGTCCTCGGCGCGCGCGACCCGGGCCGCCGAACGCAGCAGCTCCCCGCGCGGCTTCTTGAAGGCGCGCAGCCGGCCCACGCTGGTGGCCACGTACCGCCTGCCGTCGTCGGTGAGCGCCGCCAGGCCGTGCGTGGACCCGTCCAGCAGCGGCGGGGGCAGCAGCTCGGCCCGGGAGACGTCCCCGCCCGCGAGCTCCGTCACCGCGAAGTCCGGGCCGTACGAGGTCACCGAGCGGGCCCGCAGGAACTGCGGCCCGTACTCCAGCCCGGCCTCCGCGTACGCGGCCTTGACCTCCGCGCCGTCCATCACCCGCGAGGGCTCGTCGCCGTCCAGGGCCCCGGTCAGCGCCAGCAGGGTCCGGGCCGGGCCGCCGAGGCCGCTGCCCGCGTAGTCGGCCTCGGCCGCGATCGAGGCCGTCGCGTGCAGCCGCTCGGCACCCTCGGGCTCGTCGGCGCCCCGGCTGGACACCTCCACGTCCAGCCGCCCGTCCGGCCCGGGGCGCACCCGGGTCAGCAGCAGCGTGGGCCGGTCCGACAGGAACAGCGCCTCGTGGAAGCGGACGTCCTCCACCGCCCGGCCGGTGTCGCCGTGGACCTCGTCCTGCACGGCGAGCAGCAACTCCAGGTAGCCGGCGGCCGGGAGGAAGGCCTGGCCGCCGATGGTGTGGTCGGCCAGGTACGCCGGCTGCCGGGCGCTGATCCGCGCCGTGAACTCCCGCCGCCCGGCGCCCGGTCCGCCACTCCGTCCGGTCTCCCGCCCGAGCAGCGGATGCCCGTCGCCGCCCGCCCCGCCGCGCCCGGCGGGCCGGGCCGGGAGCCGGTACTCGCGCCGGTCGAAGGCGTAGCCGGGCAGCGGGATCCGCCGGCCCGGCCGACCCGCGTACACCTCACCCCAGGCGATGTTCAGCCCCGCCGCGTACGCGCCCGCCAGCGCCGCGTCCAGGGCGGCGCCGGTGGTGTCCTTCGAACGCAGGCTGCACAGCCAGCGGTGCTGCTCCTGCGGCACGGTGCGCCGGGCCAGCGAGGTCAGTGCCGAGGACGGCCCGACCTCCAGGAACACGTGCCGGCCCCGCTCGGCGATGGTGCGCACCCCGGCCGCGAACTCCACCGTCTCGTTGACGTGCCGCACCCAGTACCCCGGCGTCGCCAGCTCCCGCGGATCGGCGATCCGGCCGGTCAGGTTCGACACGATCGGCAGCTGCGGCTCCCCGAAGGAGATCCCGCGCAGCACCTCGGCCAGCGGCTCCGACACCTCGGCCATCAGCGGCGAGTGGAACGCCGCGCTCACGTGCAGCTCCGTCACCGTCCAGCCCGGCTCGCGCAGCGCCTCCACCGCCTCGGCCAGCGCGTCCGCCGCGCCCGAGACCACCACCTGCTGCGGGGCGTTGACCGCCGCCACCGCCAGCCGCGGCCACGCCGCCAGCCGCTCGCGCACCTCCTCCGCGGGCGCCGACACCGCCGCCATCCCGCCCGGCTCCGACACCGACTCGATCAGCCGGGAGCGGGCGGCGAGGAACGCGACCCCGTCGGACAGGGTGAACAGTCCGGCGACCGTCGCCGCGACGATCTCGCCGACGCTGTGCCCGATCAGCACGCTCGGCCGGACCCCCCACGACAGCCACAGCCGCGCGAGGGCGTACTCCAGGGTGAACAGCGCCGCGTGCGTGAAGGACGTACGGGCCAGGGCCTCCTCGGCGTCCGGCACGTCCCCGAACATCACCGCGGCCACCGAGCGCCCCAGCAGCGGGGCGAACAGCGCGTCGCACTCGTCCACGCAGGCCGTGAACACCGGGAAGCGCCCGTACAGGGCCCGGCCCATGCCCACGTACTGCGAACCGGACCCGGTGAACAGGAAGGCCGTCTTGCGGAACGCGTCGGGCTTGCCGTCCCCGCGCGGCGGGGCGCTCCACCGCTCCAGGTGCCCGGCCAGCTCCGCCGTGTCGGCGACGGCGGCCGCCGCCCGGTAGCGGAAGTGGGAGCGGCCCGTGGCCCGGGTGCGGCACAGGTCGGCGAGGGGGGTGTCCGGGTGCTCGGCGAGGAAGCGCGCGTACCGCTCGGCCTGGAGCCGCAGCGCCGGACGAGACTTGGCGGAGAGCGTGAACACCTGCCCGCCCGCGTCCGGTTCCGGCCGCCGGCCGCGACCGGCCCGCGCGGGACCGGCCTGGGGCTCCTCCGCCGGCACGGCCTGTGCGGGCGGCTCCTCCAGCACCGCCACCGCGATGGCCCCGGCGACCCCGAACCCGTTGACCGTGGCCCGGCGCACCGGCGCCTTCCACGGCCGCTCCTCCGTCGCCACCGTGATCGGGTACGTGTCCCACGGGATCCGCCCCGAGAGGTTGCGCCACACGTGCGGGAAGAAGGCCCCGGCGCGCATCTGCGTGATCACCTTGATCACCGCGCCCAGCCCCGCCGCCGGCTCCATGTGCCCGATGTTCGCCTTCAGCGAGCCGATGACCAGCGGGTCCTCCCGGTCGTGCGAGGCACCGAACACCCCGTTGACCGAGCCCATCTCGATCGGATCGCCCAGCGGGGTGCCCGTCCCGTGCGCCTCCACGTACTGGATGTCGCCCGGCTCCAGCCGCGCGTTCGCCAGCGCCGCCCGCATCACGGCCTCCTGCGCCGTGCCGTTGGGCGCGCTCAACCCCGCGCTCTCCCCGTCCTGCCCGATCGCCGTCCCCCGGACCAGCGCCAGCACCCGGTCCCCGTCCGCCAGCGCGTCCGACAGCCGCTTGAGGACCAGCGCCCCGCACCCCTCGGCGCGCGCGTAGCCGTCGGCGCTCTCGTCGAAGGTCTTGCAGTGCCCGTCCGGGGCCAGCATCTGGGCGTGCGAGAGGATCACGTACGAGCGCGGGTTGTGCAGGGTGTTCACCCCGGCGCACAGCGCGATCCCGCACTCCCGGCGCCGCAGCCCCTCCACCGCCAGGTGCAGGGCCGTCAGCGACGCCGCGCACGCGGTGTCCGTCGTCAGGCTCGGACCGCGCCAGCCCAGGAAGTACGACAGCCGCCCCGACAGCGAGTACGCGCCGAGCCCGGTCGTCAGGCTCCCGTCGAGCTGCTCGTCGGACAGCCCCTCCAGCTCCAGCGCGAAGTCCAGCGGCGAGGCCCCCACGTAGACGCCGCCGTCACCGTGCCGAAGGCCCGCCGGATCGATACCGGCGTCCTCCAGGGCCTCCCACACCGTCTCCATCAGCAGCCGCTGCGCCGGGTCGATGAACGGGGCGTCCTTGGGCGGAATGTTGAAGAACTGCGCGTCGAACGCGTCGATACGGTCGAGGAAACCGCCCGCCACGGCCGTGATGCCGTCCTCGGCCACCTCGGGGACCCACCGGTCGCGCGGCAGCGGACCTATTCCGGAACGCCCCTCGCGGAGGAACGCGTCGAGATCGGGTACCGCATTGTTCCCCCCGGGCAGACGCATTCCGATACCGACCACGGCGATCGGCTCGTGCTTTTCCGAACGGAAACGCCCGAGCTCCTCCTCCTGGCGACGGACGGTCTCCTCCGCCGCGTCGAGCCTTTCCTGCAATTCCGGATGTCCCGGCATGGCCGCCGTTCCCCTCTCGGTTCTCAGTTCGCGTCGAAGACGTCGGCCAGCACGTCCGAGGCCAGATAGTCGGTCAGCCGCTCGACCGTGGGCTGGTTGAACAGGGCCGTACTGCCGATGCCCCGCCCCAGCCGCTCCTCCAGCCGCTGCTTGACCATGGTGAGCAGCAGGGACGTCATGCCGAGCTCGAAGAAGCTGTCCTCCAGCGGGAGCTCCTCGTCATCGGGCATGAGCAGCGCCTTTTTGAATTCCGCGACGACGATTTCCTCAAGAACCGTCCGGCGTTCCGTCCGGGGCGAGGACGTCAAGAGTTCTGTCATACCGGCCGAGTCAAGCACAGGCCGTGTGACGACCGGCTGACGTCGATCTGACGCGCGAACGCCCCCGAACGCACCCCGAACACGTCAGTTCACCGTCAGCAGTGCCGTGGGAACCTCGGAAACGCAGTGTGAGATCCGGCCGGTGGAGGAGCGAATCATGCAGACCGAGGCAAGGGAAGAACTGCGGACCAAGGGATATTCGTTGCTGCCGGCCGACCGGCTCGTCATCGACGCCGAATCGCGGCAGCACGTGAAGGAACTGGCGGCCGAATGGGAGAACCTGGAGACGGACCGCTACCTGAAGGGCGGCTCCCGGTTCCGTGAGCGGGCCTACGACCGCTTCTTCTTCGTACCGCGCACCGGAGAGGTCCGGCTGCGCCCCCACCGCCCCTACTTCCAGTCGATGAACGCCAACGACTACGCCGGCGGCATCGACCGCGACGTGGCCCCGCTCAGCCGCACCACCCTGGACAACCCGCTGCTGACCCGGCTGCTGCGCGCCGACTTCGAGAACTTCCCCGTCCCGGAGGAGTCCTGGCTGGACGACCCCTGGGACGTCCAGTGCCACCAGTTCCGCATCATCAGCACCCCGGACGAGACGGGCGAACCCACCCCCGAGGGCCCGCACCGCGACGAGGTCGACTTCGGCGCGATCCACCTGATGGGCCGCTTCAACGCCGCCGGCGGGGAATCGCAGGTCTACAGCCTGGAGCGGGAGCTCGTGGCGGAGTTCTGCCTGACCGAGCAGATGGACACGATGTTCTGGTCCGACGGGCGGATCCTGCACGCCGTCCGCCCCATCCACCCGGTGGACCCGACGAAGGCGGCCGTCCGGGACGTGCTGATCATGGGCTACAAGCACGAGCCGGAGCTGCGCCGTGAAGAGCGGGGCGCTGCCTGACATGGGGACGAAGACCGCGATCCGCCGTGTCGACCGGGTGATCATCCGTTTCGCGGGTGACTCGGGTGACGGTATGCAGCTGACGGGTGACCGTTTCACCTCGGAGACGGCGTCCTTCGGCAACGACCTCTCGACG
>NZ_JBIAVB010000035.1:0-15020 GCF_042893675.1 Streptomyces sp. NPDC001594
GGCCGACTGACCCCCGTCGAATTCGAGATCGTCATGACCACACCGGCCCTCCAAGCCGCGTGACTCAACCTGTCACCCGAACCTGCACCAGACCCTACAACGGCACCCGGGCCACAGCCCCGAGCTCAGTGAGGTCTGACGGAGAACAGGCATCTGAAAGGTGAGTCAGTTGAACTTGTTCCTCGCGTCGGTTCACGGCCAAACGCGAGCGCAGATTTTCAGCGGCTTCCTCAGCCTGCGCCACGATGGCGTGGCTCCATGCCGTATCCCGCAGCAGCTGCGTAGCCGCGTCACGGGCCGCCTCATCCTCAACCTGCTGGCCGGCGATGAGGCGATCCACCAGCCCCGGGAAGAGCCTGTCTACCGAACCCCACGACGGGTTGTAGGCCACAACGTGGTCCGGCCCGAACTGGGCCAAAGCCCGCTCTACCCCGGGGTGGCCCACCGCGGCCGCCGGTACGACCACGCTGCCACTGCCTCCCCACACCTGCGACACGCGCGCCAGACCGAGAGCCATCCACCGCACCCAGTCCTCGTCGTGAGGCACCACGACCACCAGCCGCGGAGGACGCGCCGACACCGACAACGGCAGAAACGAGAACGCCTGCTCACCCATCCCCGCAGCATCCCAGCCACAAGACAGGCCGGAGAAGAATCAAGGAAGAACCCGACACCATTCCAACCCCACAGACGGGCCTTGCACTGGAACAGTCACGCCCGTGACAGCCAGATGTAGTCCCGATTGGCACCTACTGGCAGCAGCATGGTCGCTCCATGACAGCCATGATCACCGCCACAGCACAGTGCG
Organism: Streptomyces sp. NPDC001594; assembly: GCF_042893675.1. Lineage (NCBI taxonomy): Bacteria > Bacillati > Actinomycetota > Actinomycetes > Kitasatosporales > Streptomycetaceae > Streptomyces > Streptomyces sp. NPDC001594. The sequence continues at coordinate 809 of NZ_JBIAVB010000035.1, forward strand.
AGCTGGGACAGCGGCCCGTCCCGGCTGACGCCCATCCAGTGCCACTGGCCCGCTCATTCACACTCTCCGACCAGCGCCGCGCCTTCCGCGCCGGACAGATGACCGGTGAGCGGGCCGCCGAGCTGGAGGAGCTGGGCATCGTGTGGGACACCGCCGACGCCGGCTTCGCGGAGAACCTCGCGGCCGCACGGGCCTACTACGAGCAGCACGGGACGCTGGCCACGCCGCGGCACGCTACCGCGCTGGACAAGCCCGTGGGGCAGTGGCTGACCAATATCCGCCGGCCCGGAGCACTCGGCAAGGACCCCGTCCGAGCCGAGCCGCGGGCCGCCGCGCTCGCCGCGATTGATGAGGACTGGAACCCGGGCGCGCTCGGGTGGACGGTGGACTGGCAGCGCCAGTACGCGGGCCTGAACCCTCCTGGCGGGCGGTGCACGCCTCGCGGGCATCGTTCCGGGGGTGACGTGGCACGGCGAGGACATCGGCCGGTGGACGGCCACCCAGCGCCGCGACTTCCACCGTCTCTCCGAGGAGCAGCAGTGCCGCCTCGCCGGACTCGGGGTGAAGCCGGCACGGGCCGGACAGGCCCGTACGGCGGCCGCGGAGCCCGGCATGACCACTACGTCCGGACACGGTGCGGAAGCCTTCGACAAGGGGGTGCAGGCCCTCACGCAGTACATCCAGCGGGAAGGCGGCGGCCTGCCCGGGCGGGCCCATATCGAGCGTCTCCCGGACGGGACCGAACACCGCACGGGCGTATGGATCGTCAATCAGAAACAACGTCGCGACCGGCTCCACCCCGACCAACTCCGGGCGCTGGCCGACCTCGGACTGGACCGGGCTGGCTCGTAACCGGGCAGCTGGCCCGGTGTGGGGCGCGCCTCGCCCCCGCCCCCGTTGGTAGCGGGCATCGGTAGGTCGGTAGGTATATCGGTAGGGATACAGGTCGCCAGGTAGCTACCGCTCTACGCAGGTAATGACGATGACGGGCCCGAGCGGGCCGGACGCCGTCGACCGTTCGGTCTCGCGTACGCCGAGGGCGGCGCCGGCGCTGCGGCTGCTGGTCACGGGGACGAGTCCTTCGTGTTCGGCCGGCTGCCAGACACCTCAGGGTCCTAACTCGTCAAGCCGCACGGGCATAGCCGATGTGTAGCCTGTCGATCTGTTCGAACGAGCAAGGGGGACGCCGGGTGGACATCGAAGGAACTCATGCCGCGATCCAGCTCCCTGAAGGGAATTGGTGGGACTGGGACGTGGTCGCCTGGGACGGCGGGCAGCTCAGGCTTGCTGCCAGCTACGACCTGGCTTACCACCATGGCCTGGAGCTGGTCTTCGGCGATCCGTTCTTCGTCTGCTGCCCGGCGGCGTTTCACGATCCGATCTTCCGTGCACCGACCGTGGACGAGGTCCTCAGAGTCACGCGTCAGGTAGGCGAAAGGCCGCCCGTCGTGGTCGCCTTCGAGGCCGACGCGGGCGGGCAGGAGCCGGTCTCGTGCCTGATCGCAGCCGAGCGGTTCGATGTCGTCCAGGAGTCCGTCCTGCGGTACTGGCGCGAGGACGCAGGCCCCGATCAGCGCTTCGCTCCCTGGGTGCGACCCCCCGGCCAGTAGACGGTCTCGGGCCAAGCCCTCGAACAACGGCGAGCTCGTGGGTAGCCTTGCCGGATGACTGACTCGGCCCCCGCCCAGCGCCCTCTGCCAACGTGGGACGAAGTGATCGCGTTGCGGGATTTCATTCACGGACGGACATACGCGGCCGCGGTCCCCACCATCCGACTCAATGGAGAACCGCCTCACGCCCCCGGATCCGCTCTGGCGCGACTGGCGGAGGTCAACGGGGCACTCTACGAAGTCACCTCTCACCTATGCGGTCGGCTGTATGCCGAGCTTGCGACAGGTCGCCCTGGATCCGGCGCCGAAGCCTCGTGGGAGGCTCTCATCACGATCACTGCGTCCTGGCGCGATGACCCTGAGCTGCCTGCCTGGGTGCACGAGGTGCTGCCAGTCAAGCCGCGCTGACCACGACGTCAGGCGGTGCGGGGAACGCGGACTCCTCATCGAAGACTTTTCGATTCTTAAGGCAGTGGTAGAGCTGGCCGATCATGCGGTTGAAAAGGTTGCGCTGGGCGGCGGCGTGCCAGTCTGCGTGATTGTCGCGGCGTCGCCGGGCTTTGGCGCCGGGCGAGGCGGTGATCGCGGAGAACGCCCATAGGTAGCCGGCGGCATTCAGGCGGTCGTTCTTCACCCAACGGCGGGTGATGCTCGACTTCTTGCCGGAGGCCCGTGTGATCGGCGAGGCGCCGGCGTATGCCCGCAGGCCCCGGGCGTCGGCGAACCGTCGCCGGTCGTCCCCGATCTCGGCAAGCACCCGGGCCCCGAGCTGGATGCCGAGGCCGGGAAAGCTGAGGATGATCTCAGCGTCCGGGTGTCGAGGAAACACCTCTTCGACCGCCTCAACAAGGCTGTCGGCGGCGGTGCAGGCGGCCTCCAGCTGGACCAGGAGGGCAAGCATCTGCTTGCCGAGCGCGTCCTCGACCAGCTGCGGCTGGTGGGCCCACTCGACCCGGAGGACCTCACGCAGCCGCTCGGCGGCGGCTGCGATGCCCCGCTGACGACCGGCCCGCTTGAGCGCGGCCTGCAACTGCGTACGGGTCAGCCGAGCGGCCTTGGCCGGCGTCGGGGCCAGCTTGAGCAGCTCGTGGGCCTCGGACCGGTAGAGCCCGTTCTTCCAGGATTCGACGGCCGCGAGAGCGGCCGGGTAGTACTCGCGCAGCAGGGAGCGGAGCTGGTTGGAAATCTGCTGCCGGTTCCAGGTGGCGTCCTGCTGGGCGCGTGCAAGGACGGCGACAGCTCGGGCCAGGTCGCTGTCCTGGGGAAGCGGCCGGTGGGCGGGCATGTCGGTTCGGAGCACGTTGGCGAGGACGAGGGCGTCGCCGGGGTCGGACTTGTTGCGGGAGACGGAGTGCCGGTCGCGGTATCGGGCGGCGGCCATCGGGTTGATCGCGAAGACCTGGCGCTTGCCGGTCCGCAACACCGCGACGAGCAGGCCGCGGGATGTCTCGATCGCAACTGGGATCGGGGATTCCTCGGTGTCGCCGTACTCGGCGAGCAGATCCAGCAGGATCTTGTAGCCGGCGGCGTCATCGGTGATGTGCCGCTTGGCGAGTAACTGGCCGCTGTCGTCCACTAGGGCGACGTCGTGCGTGCGTTCCGCCCAGTCGATGCCGCAGAAGATCAAAGTGTTCCTCCCCATTTTGCTGTTTGCACTGGTCACGAGCTCATGCGGGACCACGCAGCGACCTAATCCCAGGACTCGACGCGAGAGTCGGTCCGCCACCTCAGTAGCCGTTCGTGGCACCAGCTCACCCCACGGGCCTCGGTCTATGCGGGAGCTCGGTTGGCTCGGGCGTATCGAGAGGTCACCGTGCAGCGGGCTCGCACCGCCAACACCAACGAGTGATCAAGCGAACGGTGTTGACACCCGACGACCCTGGGTGGCGTCGCTGTGGCAGGAGGCTTCGGGGCCTGGGGTAGGGAGGACGTCCACCCAGTGCCGACGGGGGTCAACACCGCTTCATCGTGGTGGCGGCCGGGGAGGCGCCGAGACCCGCGCGATCTCCGTGGAGGCATCGCATGCCCGCTTACGGAAAGGCGTCGCCTCGGCACCCGCCCGACCGCCACCACCAAGAGCGCCAGGACCGTCCACCACCGATCTACAGGAAGGCGTCGCAAGCCCGGGTGGAGCCAGATGTGACGGCCCTGGCGCTCGAACAGCCCACCCGGTTCTTCCTCCGGCCGGACTGCTCTTAACCACGGATTAGGGGTAGGGGTCGCCGACGTGGCGGCGGGCCCAGGCCATCGCGCGGCCGGTGGCGGGATCGACGACGTCCCAGCCCTCGGCGGCGTACGCGCGCAGGTTGCCGTCCGTGTCCTCGGGCGCCTGGACAGCCCGGAGGTCGATCCGGGCGACCGCCTGGGCCAGGGCGTCGGCGAGGGTGGTGGCGCAGCGCACGACGGCTTCCCGGGGGCACCGGCGCGGTGCGGGGAGTCAGTTGGTCGACGTGCCACTGCCGGCCGGTGCGGAAGGCTTTCAGGCAGGCGGGCACACCACGTCCCCGATCCGCTGGAACGCGCTCGTACGCGAGTCCTTACGGGCCGTCGACTCAGGGGCCCGCCACGGGTAGGACGGCAGGAACCCGACCAGCTGTCCGGCCTCGGCCTCGGTCAGCCGGTAGCCGGTAGCCGGTAGCCGTCCGACTCGCGGTACCAGGTCCTGGCCTTGCCGGTGAGGCACCGGCCGGCCTTGTCCGCGGAGAACGTGTTCCCGCCCTTAGGGCGGCCGTTGGCGTCCAGTCCCCGCGTGCCGGGGGTGTTGGCCCGCTCCCCCAGGGGCCCATCCGAGGGCGGCGGCCAGGGTCTGCTCGGCGAACGGCAGGCCGGACCGCACGGATCCGGGGATGCGGCCGTAGCGCACCGCCATGAAGGAGACCCGGCGCCGGGGGGAGGGGGCCCTCAGGGTGCGGGGGCCCCTTTGTGTGGGTCCGGTAGCGGCCCGCCGCACCGCATCCCCTACAGTTCACCCCGGCGCGACGCGATCACATCAATAGAAAGAAGCCAGGCCCGTGACCTCGATACCCGAGCCGCCCACCACCCCGGCCTACAACCAGCCGCCCGTGCCTCTCATGCCGCCCCAGCCTCGCCAGGTGACGATCACCTTCCCGACGATTCACGGCAAGTTCGCCGCGTTCCTGTACCTGATGACGCTGCTCTGCGTCGGCCTGATCGCCTGGGCTCAGGTCGACATGGCGCTGACCGCGTCGGACCAGAACCGGCGCCTCCAGCACCAGCAGTGCTCCGGAACCGTGTACGGCGGTGAGGACTACACGTCGGAGGAGCGCGACGAGTACGAGGAGCTGTGCGGTCACCCGCTCCGCACCGACAAGAAGTGAGTAACGGCCGGGCGCGCCACCTGCGCGCCCGGCACGGGCACTGCTGCTCGCGCCCCCGCACCCTCCCCAGGATACGGGGGCGCACTCATATGTGATCAATAGGGTGCAACGGAGCAAGACTTGCGATATCTGGCGAACCAGCACAGTTGCCAGGTGTGCGGCCGTTGCTGCTCACCGGGAGGTACGGAGGCGGCGTCATGCCGGGCGGTCTGCCATGGCCACCCATGGCAGCGGCGGCCGCCCCCAGCCCGGCAACCAGCAGGAGAGCCCCCGTGCCCCCGGTACCCCACCACACAGACGATCAGGTGACGCTCTACCCCGGGGACGCCCGGGCCGTCCTCGCCGAACTCCCTGACGGCTGCGCCGATGTGATCGTCACGTCTCCCCCGTATGTCGATGGCGACCGGCGACTGCTGGCGGCGAGCAATACTCGATTCTGCGGAAAGCCTCCGACACATGAGTACGGACAGTGATCGTGGTTGGGCAGCTGCGGGCACTTACTCGAGCTGCGTCATCCGACGGTATCGCCTAAGGGCTGTCCCGTAAATGATCTCTGAGTGGCCTGGGGCATGGTGAGCTGCTGTACCGCTGGGCGGTCTATCCGGCGAGGGCGAGGTTGTGCAGCCGGGCGATGCCGAGCATGGCGTGGTGAACGCCGTCGCCCTTCAGGCGGCAGTCGCGGAGGATCTTCCAGGTCTTTATGCGGGCAAAGACGTGCTCGACCCGGGCCCGGACCTGCTTGTGCGACTTGTTGTGCCCCTCTTTCCAGTCCGGGAGTTCACTCTGCCCGCGCTCGCGGCGGTGGGGGATGATGAGTCCGGTGCCAGGGTAGCCACCGTCGGCGATCGTTAGTGTGTTGCCGACAGCCGCCTTGGCGCCGGACTCCTCCCACGCCTTGCAGTCGTTGCGGTTTCCGGCCAGTGCGGCCAACCACGACGACCAGGCGGGTGTCGGCGTCAATGACGACCTGGTGGTTGGTGGAGTAGCGGTAGTTCTTCGACCGCTCGGCGATGGTGTGGTCGCGGGTGGGGACAAGGGTGCCGTCGACGATGAGCACGGTGTCCTTGGCGAACCGCTTGCGGGGTTGGAGCGCGAACATCGGCCCGAGGTGGTCGATGATCCGGTCCGCCGCCGACTTGGACACCCCGAACAGCGGGGCGAGCTGGCGCATCGTGAGATTCGTCCGCCAGTACGCTGCGACCAGCAGTGCCCGGTCCTCCAGCGGAAGACTCCACGGTCGGCCCCTGCGGACCGCGTCCGCACCCTGGCGCCGCAGAACCGTCACCAGCTTCCCGAACGCGCGCGGGCTCAGCCCAGAGAAGGGGGCTATCCAGGAAGGCTCCGACGCCTTGATCACACCAGCCACGCCAAGACCATCTCATTGGCGGCCAGGCGGTCATGAGACGTGGATCTACAGCTCGATCCGCCCCGTCAACCACCAATCGAGGTACTTGGCCAGGCTGGGCGCCACCCAGGTGCGGCTGTCGTCCTCGTGATTCCAGACGAAGACGTCGGGCCGGCCGATCCGGGCCAAGAACGCGAACAAGTCCCCGTTCCCCGCGTCCGCGAAGAAAAGCAGCGGGTCGAACGGCATGTACAAGGTGGCGAGCTCGGCATCCGCGCGAAGACTCCGGTTCTCGGAGGCGATGCGCTCGGCAGACCAAATGAGCCCGTCGCCGTACTCGCCCTCGATGCCGTTGCTCTCCCGGAGGAGGGCTGCGAGGTGCGCAGGCAGCGGATGGCCGAGGACCGTACAGCAGTGAACCAGCGACTGCTCCGATGCAGGCGGCTGAAAGAGCGCCGTCCCGGGCAGGGCCGTCATAGCTTCGGTCCACATGGTGGAATCGACCTCCAGGAGCCTGGCCACCGATCGAGCCAGCTGCGGCCCGTCGCTATCGACAGGGGCGTCCGCAGCTCGGCCAGGGTCGCGACTGATCACCAGCCGAACAGTACGGCCCTGGCCGAGCCAGCCGCTCACGGCCCCGGGGCAATGCGGGACAGCCCTTAGAGCTCGTAACACGATCATGAATCGTGTCTCTTGAGGCGTCTCCAGCAGATGAGGCTGCAGGCGAGGGAGACGAACGCGTCGTGGAGTTCGGTGCGGAGTTCCCAGCGGACGGCGAGGCGTTTGAACTGGTGGAGCAGGGCGAAGGTCTGCTCCACGACGTAGCGGAGCTTGCCCATGCCCTTGATGTTCGGTGCTCGCTTGCGGGAGATGACCGGCAGGATCCGGCGTTTGCGCAGCTCTTCCCGGTTGGGGTTGGAGTCGTAGCCCTTGTCGCCGAGCAGGGCGTCCGGGCGCCTTCGGGGACGGCCGGGGCGGCCCGCCACTGGCGGGATGCCGTCGACCAGGGCGAGGGTCTGGGTGACGTCGTTGACGTCCGCCGCGGTCGTGATGACCTTGAGCGGAGTGCCGCGTCCGTCGCAGATCAGGTGGTGCTTGCTGCCCGTCTTCCGCCGGTCGACCGGCGACGGACCGGTGTCGGCTCCCCCTTTTTCGCGCGAATGTGAGAGCCGTCCACGCAGGCCCTGGACCAGTCGAGCCGGCCGGCCGCGTTCAGCTCGGCGAGCAGGATCCGGTGCAGCTGGTCGAAGACCCCGGCCTGCTGCCACCGCTCCAGTCTTCGCCAGCAGGTCTGTCCCGAGCCGAACCCCAGCTCAGGTGGCAGGAGTTGCCAGGCGATGTCGTTGTGCAGGACGTACAGGATGCCCTGCAGACACAACCGGTCTGCCACCGGCCGCGGCCCTGGCGACCTCGTCGGCCAGGGCGGCAGCAGCGGCTCGATTAGTGCCCACAAGTCGTCGTCCACGATCCACGGCCGAGTGCTCACGCACTCACGAACGGCCGAATCATCACACCGGTTACGCCCGACCAGGGCATCTCACCAAGATCCTGTTACGAGCTCTTAAAGGGTGTTGCAGAAGGTCCGGTTCGGGTAGGACGAATTATTGCTTGACCTGCTGTTTCACCGTGCCATGGCGAGGTTGTGCATGGTGGCGACGGCCTGGACGGCGTGGTGGAGGCCGTCGCCCTTCTGTCGGCAGTCGCGGAGGATCTTCCGGTTCTTCATCCGGGCGAAGGTGTGCTCGACGCGAGCACGGACCCTTCGGTGTTCGGCGTTGTCCTCTTCCTGGCCGCGCAGGAGGGGACGCCCGGCCCTTCTGCGGTGCGGGACGATCAGCCCTGTGCCCAGGTAGGCGCCGTCTGCGATCACCGTTGTTCCGGCCGCCGCGGCGGGCAGGTCCGACTCGCGCCAGACGTGGGCATCGGCCTTGTTGCCCGGCGCGGGCCGAGCCGACGCGACGATCAGCCGGGTGTCAGCGTCGATGATGACCTGCACGTTCGCCGAGAACCGGTAGTTCCGCGACGAGGCGGCGACCATTCGGTCGCGGACCGGGATCAGGGTTCCGTCCACGATCCACAATCGTTCGGTGTCCGCCACCGGCCGCGGGGCCGGCTCGAGTGCCAGGAGCGGGCGGAGCCGCTGGATGACCCGGCAGACCGTCGCTGAAGAGATGCCGAACAAGGGGGCGAGCTGCCGCATCGTGAGGTTGGTGCGGTAGTACACGGCCACCAACAGCACCCGGTCAGCCAGTGGCAGGCACCACGGGCGTCCGCCTCCCGGACCGTTCCCGGCCCGTTCACGGACCACCTTCACCAGCTTCGCGAACCGGTCGATCCGCAAGCCCGTGAACGTCTCCACCCACACCGGCCCAGCCCGCAACACCCCACCCATACAGGAAAAATGCCCAGGACAGAGCCGTCTGCAACACCCTTTAGGGACCGGAATGGACACAGGGCAACGTGAAGGCAGTGACTCACGCTCGCGTGTGATTGGACCACCCTGAAGGGTGGCTGAGCCTCTCATAACAGGAGCCGACGGTTCAGGATTGCTGAAGGTGACATTGAGCGTGTGGCTTTCGTGGCATGGGCAACGTTGAGCACGGCTTTCAAACATGCCGCTCGCCACACATCAGACACAGCCAGGAGTGAGCCAATCGCGATCACCTTGCCGATCGGCAAGTGTGGGGCGTGGCAAAGGGCTTCCAGCGCCCGGCCACTAGGGAGCTGGGAGGAAACCGCAATTGCGAGAGGTGCAAGCATGTTCCATGAGCGCGTGAAGAACACCGTGGCACTCGGGTCGGCAGCAGTGGTGCTGGCTGGTATGCGGGTGCTCGGCGTGACAGGCGCGGCGACAGCCGCGCCACACGACGGCTGCCATGTGGTCAAGGGGTACTGGACCAAGACCTGGCACAAGGCACACAAGGTCTGCGAACAGTAGCCGCCTGCCCGGGCCGATGAGGGTCTCTCTCCGCTCGGATGGAGGGTCCCTCAGCCGCGTTCAGGCCCGCACCCTGTCGGGGTGCGGGCCCCACTGCGCTGTCGGTGCAGAAACTGTCCTAACGCCCCGTCAGCAGCCCTGCCGCGCCCCACCCCTCTACGCCCCCACCACCCCGGCACCAGACCTTCCCCGGCGCCACGAACCCGGCTGTGAATTATCTATATAGAAATGCAGATTCGGGATGGCTTTGTACGCGAGAACGGGGCTCTGGCCCAGCTTCTGGGGACCCGGCGCGACGCAGCAGGGCCGGTGCGCCGGGCAACGCCCGGGTCGGCTGCAGTGCCGACGGGATTTGAACCCGTGGACAGATGGGAGCAGGTCCGCCCCGTCTCCGTCAGTCGCCGTGGGAGGGACCTCTCCCACGTCGATCGCAATGGGCCGCTCTGCCACGGCACCGCAACCTGCGGGAATGCGCGCACCCCCGCTCCGAGCCAGGATAGAGACACCGTTGTCTGCGGACGAATCCTCATCCGAGACACGACAACCGCCGGCACGGTCCACATAAGCTGTGCCAGAACCCAAAACCGTGCTCACCCAATGCCCCGAGATCGACGCCCTCACCCGGCACGTCCGCGCCTTCGCGGTCATGCTGACCGAGCGGCAGGGCGATCGTCTCCCGGACTGGCTAGCCGCCGTCCGGCAGGATGATCTGCCCAGTCTCCATACCCTTGCCGCCGGCATCGACCGCGACCGCGATGCCGTCATCGCCGGTCTCACCCTGGCCTGGAGCTCGGGCGCAGTCGAAGGTCATGTCAAACCGCATCAAAATGATCAAGCTGCAGATGTACGGACGCGCTGGCTTCAGCCTCCTCCGCAAGCGGGCACTGCTTGCCTTTTGAGCGCACTGTCAGTGACCAGTGCGACGATCCCCAGAAGACCGCGTGAGGAGAGACATGGGCACCTGGGACATCGGCCCCTTCGACAATGACACCGCCGCCGACTTCGCCGGCCTGGACGAGGCGGCACTGGAAGAACGCGAAGCCGTGATCCGCGGCGTGCTCAAGCGCGCAGCCGGGCCGGCGGACTTCCTGGGAATCTACGACGGCGAGCGAGCCGTGGGCGCGGCGGCCCTGGTCGTCGCCCAGCATCCTGACGGCGATCCGGCGTGTTCGAACTATGGCCCATCAGAGCCGCTACCGGAGTTGCCCGCAGACCTTCGAACGCTCGCCGTCGACGCCCTGAACCAAGTCATCTCCAACCGGTCTGAACTCGCCGAGCTGTGGGCCGAAGCTGCGAACTGGTCGAAGTGGCGCCAGGACACAACCCGCCTCCGCAACGTCCTTGACCCTCCGATCCCGCCCCAACAGGAAGCCCTTTTCGAGGTCTGATCGGTGACCGACAGTCACGGATCACAGAAGTTGAGCCAGAGCCGAAGTAGGTGCTGGCACAGATCTTGGGGAGCAGTCGCAGAGGGTTACTAGAGGAGGTTCACTGTGTTTTCCCCGGTTCCATCAGAGCAGCGGTACCGGCAGCAATCGCGCTCCGGCGTGCCCGGCTGGGCCTGTCTCTTCGGCGGAACGGCAAGGTTGGGGTGCTCAGTTCCTGAGGCCGACGGCCACGGGGAAGCGCCAGCGATCTCCTTGTCACGACCTCGCACACGCTGTACGACTCGCACCTGGACGTTGGCGTCAGCGTTGGGCGGTGACGATCCGCCCAGCGCTGATGGCTAGGCCAGGCCGTTTCCCTCAGTCCTGCCCCACGGTGATACGGCCTGCGGGGTCCGGAATCGGTGTGGCCGCGATCTACACGGCGGCCATCTCGTGCGCCACCGGGCACCGCGAACCATTTCAGGCAGCCATCCATGGAACACGGCAGGTGTGGGGGGCCGTTCCCTCTGGACACAAAGTCTTGATCACTGTCTTGCGGATCGCCCGCCATGTCCGCAGGGAACACACCAAGTGGACGCGCAGCTCGATCAGTGCCCGTGCGTCGCTGCTCTGAGCAGGATGTTCCACGGCCCACTGTTCCGCCAGAAAGTCGTACACGTCATCGGTTGACAACTCACTCCCGGGAAAAGTGTGTGCGACGGTCTCACCCCTGATCCGGGCGCTTCGGGAGCCCACAGCGTCGGCAACGAGTTTCTTGACCCAAGCCAGCCCCTGCTCGTCTGCGTACAGGCCGAACTTCAGGTCGCGCGTCCTCATTGCATCAGACGTTTGCGATTGTCGTCATCGCTCTTGGCGAAGACGGTGGTGAACCAGGAGTAAACGGGAGCAAGCGTTGGTGATGCGGGCCATCCATTGATCATTGCCAGGAGCTGCCAGTAGCGCTCCGCGTGTGGGTCGGCGGTTGCCTGCAGGCGGGCGAGAAGCCAGCGGCGCAGATCGCTTTCGCCGGCACGCTCGAATGCGTGGGCGTAGAGGCCGCCCAGTGAGTCTGTCAGGGATGCACCCTCGGCGGAGGCCGGCAGGAGGCCGGAGGATGCCGCTTCGTCGATTCGTTCACGCATCGCTTGGTTGAGAGCGTCGTGCAGGGTGCTGACGTCCTGCTGGGAAGGCTCTTCCGCCTGGTCCTCAGCTGTGCGGCGTATCGTGGTACGGAAGTCTGCGTTCTGGCAGAGTCCGGCGAGCTCCACCCAGGCCTCGACCTGTTCGGGCGTGGGATCGTCGGGGAGCTCAGGCATGGAGGATCGCATCAGGGACACGAACTCCGGGTTGGCGTGAAGGCCTTTGAAGGTGGCGTCGATAAAACCGGATACCAGGCGGCGTCGTTCGGCCTGGGAGAGCGTGGCGAGTCGGTGCATGAGGTCCATCTCCATGGTGGTGGGGCCGCGTCTGGCGATTGCGCGGAGTACTGCCCGGCGCAGGCGGAGAGTCTGGATCTGCACGTCCAAGGCGTTGGCGTGTGCTTCCGTGACTTCCGGTATGGACGCCTCCCGGTCCAGTACCTTGCGCACGGTCGCCAGGTCGAGCCCAAGATCACGCAGCGTGCGGGCTAGGTCCAGGCGTGCGAGTGCGTCGAGGCCGTAGAGCCGGTATCCCGCCGGGCTCCGGTCGGTTGGCGGGACGATGCCTGTGTCGGAATAGAACCGGATGGTCTTCACCGTCAGGCCGGTCCGGCGGGATAGTTCTCCGATGGAATAGAGCGTGTCGCTGTCCATGCCCCCAGCTTGATGTCTCCCCCCACGGGAGACTCAACCAGGGCCGAGACTTCCTGCGAGGACCACGGGCTCTGTGCAGGTGCCCGAATCTCGCGAACAAAGCCAGGCCGGGCTGGGCCGCCCAGGTCAGCCGCCTACGGCCGCCGCCCCCAGGCGGGCGAGGGCCGTGCAGTGTGTCGAAGGCGACGAAGTAGGCCGGCCCCCGGGAGACCATCCAGGCAGCGCCGCGGGCGCGGGCGGCGGCCCGCCGCTGCAACGCCCCGAACGACAACCGGCCCTCTTCCGTGTCCCACACGACCAACTCTCCATCCAGAACCAGGTCGGCGGGCAGCTGCGCCTCGGCGGCGGCCACCAGGTCCGGCCAACGGTCTTGGACCAGCGCCCCCCGCCGGGACTGCACCACCACCGACCCACCCGCCCCGGCCGGGGTTAACACGATCGCCCAGTGCCCGTCGAGCTACTGCTCACAGGACACCCCGGCGCGCAGCGCGGCGGGGCCCGGCACCGACTCGGCGGCCTGCGCGAGCATCGGCTCAACCGGCGGTCGCAACGTCACAGGCACTCCTCACCGTCGGCCCACCCCTTCACTCCAGGGTCGGCCGAACCCGGCCGAGGCGGCGCCGTCGCTGCGTCCGTACGGCGGTCCCGCGCGGCATTCGCGCACAAATTCGAACACATGTTTTAGTTGAGGAGTGAGCCCCACCTTCCACTTCCCCGAGGACCTGATCACCCTGCAACAGACGTGGCAGCAGACCTACGCCGACCTCGCGCAGACGCCCCCCGGGACCGGCACCACCCCGCAGCGGCGCCGGCTGATCAGCCTGTCGGCCCGCCTGTGCACCGACCCCTCCTGGGGCGGGACCGTCGGCTGGCGGGCCGACGGCGTCGAGCTGCGCCGCGCCGCCCACTCCCACACCCGCACGGAACAGCAGGCCACAGCATGACCGAGCAGGCCGCCGACAAGCCGCGCCCGTCGGCCCTTCCCGTCACCTGCGCGCCGTCACAGGCCGGGCCCTGCGCCCGGTGCCACCGCCCGACAGCGCGCTACAGTGCTCCGGCCAGTCCCCTGTGCGAGTCGTGCCGCAGGCACCCTCGCCGTCCCGGCCGCGACGCCTAGGTTTCGGGTGCAGCCGGAGGACATCAACGCCAGTTGAGCAGCGTGGGTGCTGGAGTGTCACGCGGTGAGGTCGAGGGGCAGGTCTCGCAGAACGTGCACGTCGGCGCACCGGCCTGCCAGGTACTCGACCTGAGCGGCACGCCCTGGTTGTTGACCTCGCTGGCCTGCTCCGCGAACGCCTCGTGCACGGCCACGTCAAGCACGTCTCCGCCCAGGGGAGGGAGTCGAGGAGTTCGGAGATCTCGTGCGCAGTCACCTGTCCCGCTGGCGGGGTCGGTCGGGCGCAACGCTCCCCGGAGCCGTACGGGTTCGGCGTGCCAGTCGAGCGGAGCAGCACCTCCCAGTGCACCCCGTCGGGCCAGTGTCCTACGTGGACGCTGCCGTCCCCGTACAGGTCCGCTGATGCGAAGAGCAGGTCGGGTTCGTCCTCCCGCTCGATGGCGACGGAAGCCGCCCCTTCCGGGGGCGCTTCGACGGTGGTGAGGACGGTTCCGCAGTCGTCCGTGATCAGGAATCGCATGAAGACTCCTTGACCAACGACAGCGGGTGTCGCCTCGGCAAGTCATGGTGTAGTCGAGCCGCAACTCTCCGCGACTTGACCTCACGCTGCTAGTCTTCTGAGTCAGGAATTCTGTTCAGATAGCTGGCGAGGCGTTCGAGGATCTCGTCTGCGGTCTTGGTCCAGACGTAGGGCCTCGGGTCGG
>NZ_JBIAVB010000036.1:0-6107 GCF_042893675.1 Streptomyces sp. NPDC001594
GGGGACCCTGTGGGAGAGTAGGACGCCGCCGAACAATCATTGTGGGAAAGCCCCGCACCAGTCATGGTGCGGGGCTTTTCTGCGTTTACGGGCAGACCGGCGGCCGGCCGTAGTGTGCGTGTATGACCAGCGATGTGGGGACCCGGGACGATCGGGTACGGATACGCAGGGCGGCCGTTTACGACATCGCCGCCACGGTGCTCCTGTTGCTCGCCGCGGCCGTGGGGTGGAGCGACATGCTCCTCCTGGTCTCGGGGAGCGTCGTGCCCGGCTGGGCGCTGTGCGTCGCCCTGTTGTGTGCCGCGGGCGTCCTCGTGGGCGTCCGTGCCGTGCGGTTCCGTCCGGGGGCTCCGCGCCGTTCCCTTGCGATGGGCCTCGTACGGGGAGTCGCGATCACCGCGGCGGGGTTGAGCTGCGCGGCCGGCGCGCTCGACGAGCTGGGTGCGAAGTACTACGTCCTGCACCCCACGGGCCCGAACGGCTGCACCGCCGTCGTCCGGGAGACCTCGTTCCTGGTGCTGGGCAGCGGCGACGTGTACGCGGTCGGCCCGAGCCGCATCGGCTGGCGGCCGTCGGGCTCCTGGATGGCGGACGACGGCCACCGGCCGATCACCGCGGGAACGTACGAGCTCCACTGGAACGAGCGCGAGGGTCACGGCACGCTCAGCGTCCACGGCACCGAAACCGACCCGATCCTCTCGGGCGGCGTGACGGACGTCGACTGCGGGATCTGACATGGCTCCCAGTTGATCGTTTGACATGGAGTGCACTCCAAGACCTAGCGTCGTGGTCAGACGGTTTTCCAGCTCGGGAGGCACCAGAATGATCGACACAGACATCCGGTACTTGGGCGAACTCGCGGTGTCCGCCCAGGGGTTGGGCTGTATGGGAATGAGCCACGGCTACGGGGAATCGGACGACGCGCAGTCGATCGCGACCATCAACCGGGCCCTCGACCTCGGCGTGACCCTCCTGGACACCGCCGACTTCTACGGCGTCGGGCACAACGAGGAGCTCATCGGGCGGGCCGTCGCCGGACGGCGTGACGAGGCGGTCATCGCGACGAAGTTCGGCTTCGCCAACCAGCTGGGCGAGCCCACCGTGATCCGCGGCGACGCCGCCTACGTACGCCAGGCGTGCGAGGCCTCGCTGCGGCGTCTGGGGGTCGACCACATCGACCTCTACTACCAGCACCGGGTCGACCCGCAGGTGCCGATCGAGGAGACCGTCGGCGCCATGGCCGAGCTGGTCCAGGCCGGCAAGGTCCGCCACCTCGGGCTCTCCGAGGCCGGCGCGGAAACGATCCGCCGGGCGCACGCGGTGCACCCGATCGCGGCCCTGCAGAGCGAGTGGTCCCTCTGGACCCGGGACCTGGAGACCGCGGCCGCCCCCGTCTGCCGTGAACTCGGCATCGGGCTCGTCCCGTTCTCCCCGCTCGGCCGGGGTTTCCTCACCGGCCGCTACCAGTCGGTCGAGGGCCTGGCGGAGACCGACATCCGGCGCACGCAGCCGAGGTTCGCCGACGGCAACCTCGACCGGAACCTGGCGATCGTCGCCAAGCTGGAGGAGCTGGCCGCCGCCAAGGGCATCACCGCCGGCCAGCTCGCCCTGGCCTGGGTGCAGCACCGCGGCGAGGACGTCGTCCCGATCCCCGGCACCCGGCGGCAGAAGTACCTCGAGGAGAACCTCGCGGCCCTGTCCGTCGAGCTGACGCCCGAGGACCTGGCCGCCATCGAGGCCGCGGCCCCCAGCGGAGGCGTCGCGGGCGCCCGCTACGACGCGACGAGCCTGACCTACGTCAACAACTGACGGACGGGGCAGCGGGCTTGACGGCCCGGACGATGGCGGAGTGCATGCCGTCGGCGACGGCGTGGGTCGGAGTGATCGAGATGTCCGTGAACCCGGCTGTCTCCAGCCCTTCCCGGTATTCGGCGAAGGAGAGGGCGCCGGCGATGCAGCCGACGTGGTCGCCGCGCTCGGCCCGCTGCTCGGGAGTGAGGGTGTCGTCGGCGACGACGTCCGAGACGCCGATCCGGCCGCCGGGCCGCAGGACGCGGAAGGTCTCGGCGAACACGGCGGCCTTGTCGGTGGACAGGTTGATCACGCAGTTGGAGATCACCACGTCGATCGTGGCGGCCGGGAGCGGGACGGCCTCGATGGTGCCCTTGAGGAACTCCACGTTCCGCGCGCCGGCCTTCGCCGCGTTGG
The DNA here is from genome assembly GCF_042893675.1 of Streptomyces sp. NPDC001594. Taxonomy (NCBI): domain Bacteria; kingdom Bacillati; phylum Actinomycetota; class Actinomycetes; order Kitasatosporales; family Streptomycetaceae; genus Streptomyces; species Streptomyces sp. NPDC001594. The sequence goes on from NZ_JBIAVB010000036.1 coordinate 2,209, forward strand.
CCAGGGCGAGGGCGAGCATCTCCTCGGTCATGTCCAGGCCGTACGCCTTGCCGGTCGGACCGACCCGGCGGGCGGACAGGAGGACGTCGATCCCGCCGCCGGAGCCCAGGTCCAGGACGCGTTCGCCCTCGGCCAGGTCGGCGACGGCGGTCGGGTTGCCGCAGCCGAGGGAGGCGGCGACGGCTTTGGCGGGCAGTGCGGCGCGGTCGTCGGCGGCGTAGAGGGCGGAGCCGAAGTTCTCGTCGATCTCGACCGGCGTGGGCCCGCAACAGGCGGTGCCGCCCTCGCTGACCTGGAGTGCGGAGGCCGCGTAGCGGGCCCGGACGGTCTCGCGCAGATCGGTGGACTGGTCGCTCATGACGATGACTCCCAACGGACGGGGCTCTGGTTCCGGTTCGCCGCCGGACCCGGCTACCTCTTGCATTGATATTCCTCGATACAGCTCTCACCGCCAACATTGCGCCTTGGATCGAAGAACGTCAACATAGAGGTATGTCGAAACAAGAGCTCGTGGTCCTCGGGCAGGACGCGGACGGCTGTTGCGGCCAGATCGCGGCCGCCCCGCTGGACGAGAACCAGGCAGCCGACCTGGCCAAGGTGTTCAAGGCGCTGGGCGACCCGGTCCGGCTGCGGCTGCTGTCGATGATCGCCTCCCGGGACGGGGGCGAGGTCTGCGTGTGCGAGCTGACCCCCGCCTTCGAGCTCTCCCAGCCGACGATCTCCCACCACCTCAAGCTGCTGCGGCAGGCCGGCCTGGTCGACTGCGAACGCCGCGGGACCTGGGTCTACTACTGGGCCCTGCCCGCCGCCCTGGACCGGCTCGCCGCCGTCCTGAAGGCCCCGCGGAACGCCGGAGCGCAGGCATGAGCGCGGGCCCGGCGCCGCTCGGGCGCCGCGTCGCGGCGGAGGCGGTCGGCACCGCACTGCTGGTGGCCGTCGTGGTCGGCTCCGGCATCCAGGCCACGGACCTGTCGCACGACGTCGGCATCCAGCTGCTGGCCAACTGCCTGGCGACCGTGTTCGGGCTCGGCGTGCTCATCGCGGTCCTCGGGCCGGTCTCCGGCGCCCACTTCAACCCCGTCGTCACCCTCGCCGCCCACCTCACCGGCCGCCGCTCCGGCGACGGGCCCTCCCTGCGGGACGTCGCCGCGTACGTACCCGCCCAGGTCGGCGGCGCCGTCGCCGGCTCGCTGCTCGCCAACGCCGTCTTCGGCCGGCCCGTGCTCGCCCTGTCCGCCCACGACCGGTCCGCTCCCCACCTGTGGCTGGGCGAGGTGGTCGCGACGGCCGGACTGCTGCTGGTCGCCTTCGGCCTGGACCGGGCCGGCCGGGCGAACCTCGCCCCGGCCGTGGTGGCCGCGTTCATCGGGGCGGCGTACTGGTTCACCTCCTCCACCTCCTTCGCGAACCCCGCGGTCACCCTCGGGCGGGCCTTCACCGACTCCTTCGCCGGGATCGCCCCCGCCTCCGCCCCCGGGTTCGTCGCCGCCCAGGCCCTCGGCGCCGCAGCCGGCCTGGGGCTGCTCCACCTCGTCTTCGGCCCGTCCGCCCGGCGGACCGCCGGAGAGGCCGTGCCCATCGCCGCCGTCCCCGCCGCCCGCTGAACCCCTGGGAGCCCCTGCCGTGACCTCGTCCCCGTCCCGTCCGTCGGTGCTGTTCGTCTGCGTCCACAACGCGGGCCGTTCGCAGATGGGCGCCGCCTTCCTCACCCACCTCGGCCGCGGCCGGGTGGAGGTCCGCTCCGCCGGCTCCGCCCCGGCCGACACCGTGAACCCCGCTGTGGTCGAGGCCATGCGGGAGGCCGGCATCGACATCTCCGCCGAGACCCCCAAGGTGCTCACGGTGGAGGCCGTCCAGGCTTCGGACGTCGTGATCACCATGGGCTGCGGGGACGCCTGCCCGTACTTCCCCGGCAAGCGCTACCTCGACTGGACCCTCGAGGACCCCGCGGGCCAGGGCGTCGCCGCCGTCCGCCCCATCCGCGACCAGATCGAACAGCGCGTCCGCGCCCTGCTCACCGAACTCGGCATCCCGACGGCCGGCTGACCACACGGCCTAGGGGATCAGGACCACCTTGCCGCAGTTGCGGCGGTCCTCGATGACCGCGTGGGCGCGGGCCGCCTCGGCGAGGGGGATCTCCTCGTGGACCGTGGTGCGCAGGGTGCCGGCCGCGCGCTGCTCCCAGAGCTCGCGCTGCCAGCGGGCGTACAGGTCGGGGCGGCCGAGGGCGATGGCCCGCATCTGGAAGCCGATCATCGAAGCGCCGCGCACCAGGAGCTCGTACGCCTCCACCGTGCCGCCGCCGGAGCTGAAGGCCACCAGTCGGCCGCCCATCGCCAGGGCGCGCACGGCCGGGCCGAGCAGCTCGCCGCCGACGCCGTCGAGGATGACGTCGTACGGGGCGCCCCAGTCGGCGTCCTCGTACAGCACGACCTCGTCGGCGCCCAGGGCGCGGACGAACCCGGCCTTCTCGGCGCTGCCGACCGCCGCGACGACCCGTCCGGCTCCTCCGGCCCTGGCGAGCTGGAGGGCGAGGGTGCCGACCGCGCCGGCCGCCGCCGTGACGAGCACCGACTCGCCGGGGCGTACGCGCCCGGCTTCGAACGCCCCGCGCGCCACGAGCCCGCTGCGGACGAGGGCGACCGCGTCCACGGCGGTGGCGTCGTCCGGCACGGCGGTGGCGAACGCGGCGTCGAGGACGGCGTACTCGGCATAGGCGTCCGCGAAGCACAGCCCCGTGACGCGGTCCCCGACGGCGAAGCAGGTGACGCCGGCGCCGGTGGAGACGACGGTCCCGGCGATCTCCCCGCCGAACGGGACGGGCCCGCTGCCCTCGCGGACCTTGCGGACGGTGGGCAGGGTGACGCCGATGGCCTCGGCGCGGACGAGCAGTTCGCCGGGCCCCGCCTCCGGGCGGTCGACCTCTTCGGCGAAAAGGACTTCGGGCCCACCGTTGACCTCATGGCGGATGCGCAGCACAGGACCTCCCCCGATCCGTATTCATTGGGTAGCCCAACGATAAACAGAAGAACGTTGGGAAGTCCAACGATTCGTAGGTAGGGTGGCCGCATGGTCACACCGCAGCCCACGCCCCCTCCTTCGCCGTCGGCCCTCGCGCACATCCAGTCCCTGCCCAGCTGGCTCGTGGGCCGGGTCGCGGCGCGCGGGCGGGGTCTGGTCGCCGACGCGATCGCGGGGGAGGGCCTGAAGCTGATGCAGCACGCGGTGCTGGCCGCCACGGCCGAGTACGGCCCCGTCGCGCAGGCGGACCTGGGCCGGCGGCTCGCGGTGGACCCGAAGGACATGGTCGGGATCCTCAACCACCTCCAGGGGGAGGGCCTGGTGCTGCGGACCCCCGACCCGTCCGACCGCCGCAAGAACGCGGTGACGGTCACCCCGGAAGGAGAGGCGGTCCTGGCCCGCTGCGCGACCCTCGCGGAGACGGCGAACGAGCGGCTCCTGGCGCCGCTGACGGCCGATGAGCAAGGCGTGCTGATGGCGCTGTTGAGGCGGATCCATGAGGCCCCCACCTCGTTTTGACACCCCTGGGGGCCGGATGTAGAGTCAAACGGTTGCCTCGAACCGGACAGGTTCGGCGACACCCACCCCTCGGCGAATCGAATTCCATGTGGGGTGCACTCGACTCTTCATTCGGATCGTCGAAGCCGGGAAATCCGGTGGAAAACTTCTGATAGAGTCGGAACCGCCGGAAAGGGAAAGCGCGAAAGCGCAGAACCTGGAAAGCACCGAGGAAATCAGGGCCCGAAAGGATCTGATAGACTCGGAAGCGAAGAAAGAACGAAGGCCCGGAGGAAAGCCCGCGAGGGTGAGTACAAAGGAAGCGTCCGTTCCTTGAGAACTCAACAGCGTGCCAAAAATCAACGCCAGAAGTTGATACC
>NZ_JBIAVB010000037.1:0-5236 GCF_042893675.1 Streptomyces sp. NPDC001594
CGGCGGGCCTGCCGGGCCTCTCCCTCGCCTGGGGCCTGTGGGCCGGCGTCGGCGGCATGGGCGACACCCTCACCGACGAGGACGTCGAACGCATCAGCCGCTCCGGCGTCCGCCCGCTCACCGTCGACCAAGGCCTCGCCCTCTTCGACGCCGCCCTCTCCACCGACGAACCCCTCCTCGTCCCCGTCCCCCTCGACCTGCGCACCCTGCGCACCCGCGACCACGTCCCCGCCCTCCTGCGGGCCCTGACCGCCGGACCGGCCCGCCGGACCGCCGCCCGGGCGGCGGAACCCGCCGGGGCCACGGCCACCGGGCCGTCGCTGCGCGAGCGGCTGCTGGCGCTGCCCGCCGAGGAACGGGACGCCGTGCTGCTGGACCTCGTGTGCGGTCAGGTGGCGCTGGTCCTCGGGCACGCGCGGGCTTCGGCGGTGGACGGCGAGCGGCAGTTCCGCGAGCTGGGCTTCGACTCCCTCACCGCGCTCGAACTGCGCAACGGGCTGGGCCCGGTGACGGGCCTGACCCTGCCCGCGACGGTGGTGTTCGACTACCCGACGCCGGCCGCGCTCGCCGGATACCTGCGGGCCGAGCTGGTCGACGCGTACGCGGAACACGCACTCGCCGAACGGCTGGACTCCCTGGAGCCCGTCCTGGCCTCCCTCGCCCAGGACGACGTGCTGCGCGGGAAGGCGGAGGCCCGACTGCGCGCCCTCCTGGAGCGGCTCGGCGCCTCCGGCGCGGCGGCGTCCCAGCCCGTGGACGCCACGAGCGCCGCTCGTGCCGCGTCCGAGGAGCGTGAGATCGAATCGGCCACCACCGACGAACTCTTCGACCTGATCGACAAGGAATTCGGATCCCTGTAGCCAGGACCGTCCTCCCCCTCCCCCCTCCCTCCCACACCGATCCGAAACTCCGAAGCTCCGAAACTCCGCAGCTCCGCAGCTCCGAAGCACAGAGATTCCTTGAAAGGCGATACACCGATGTCGGACGAAACGAAGCTCGTTGACTACCTGAAGCGGGTCACCGCCGACCTGCGTCAGACGACTCGACGGCTTCGCGAGGTGGAGGCGGAGGCCACCGAGCCGATCGCGATCGTCGGGATGAGCTGCCGCTACCCCGGCGGCGTGCGGACGCCGGAGGACCTGTGGGAGCTGGTGTCGGGCGGCCGGGACGGCATCAGCGCCTTCCCCTCCGACCGCGGCTGGGACGTGGAGGCGCTGTACGACGAGGACCCGGAGCGGCGGGGGACCTCGTACACCCGCGAGGGCGGTTTCCTCGAAGGCGCCGCGGAGTTCGACGCGGGCTTCTTCGGGGTGTCCCCGCGTGAGGCGCAGGCGATGGACCCGCAGCACCGGCTGCTGCTGGAGACCTCCTGGGAGGCGTTCGAACGGGCGGGCATCGACCCGCTGTCGGTGAAGGGGCAGCGGATCGGCGTCTTCGCCGGGCTGATGTACCACGACTACGGGACGAGCGTGGCGGAGGTGCCCGAGGAGCTGGAGGGCTACCTCGGCAACGGCAGCGCGGGCAGCATCGCCTCCGGCCGCGTCTCGTACACCCTGGGCCTGGAGGGTCCGGCGGTGACCGTGGACACCGCCTGCTCTTCCTCCCTCGTCGCCCTGCACCTCGCCGTGCAGTCGCTGCGGCGCGGGGAGTGCACGATGGCCCTCGCGGGCGGGGTCACCGTCATGGCGACGCCGGCGACCTTCGTGGAGTTCAGCCGTCAGCGCGGACTGTCCGCCGACGGCCGCTGCAAGTCCTTCGCCGAGGGCGCCGACGGCACGGGCTGGGGCGAGGGCGTCGGCATGCTGCTCGTGGAGCGCCTGTCGGACGCCGTGCGCGCCGGACACCACGTACTGGCCGTCGTCCGCGGCTCGGCGGTGAACCAGGACGGCGCCAGCAACGGGCTCACCGCCCCCAACGGCCCCTCCCAGCAGCGGGTCATCCGCCAGGCCCTCGACAGCGCGGGCCTGACCACCGCCGACGTCGACGCGGTGGAAGCCCATGGCACGGGCACCAAGCTCGGCGACCCGATCGAGGCCCAGGCCCTGCTCGCCACCTACGGCCAGGACCGGGCGGCGGGCGCCGCACCGCTGTGGCTCGGCTCGGTGAAGTCCAACATCGGGCACACCCAGGCCGCCGCCGGCGTCGCGGGCGTCATCAAGATGGTGCAGGCCATGCGCCACGGTTCCCTCCCGCGCACCCTGCACGTGGACGCGCCGTCCAGCCACATCGACTGGTCGGCGGGCGCGGTCGAACTCCTCACCGAGGACCGGGCCTGGCCCGAGACCGGCCGCGCGCGCCGCGCGGGCGTCTCCTCGTTCGGCATCAGCGGCACCAACGCGCACATCATCCTGGAGCAGGCCCCCGCCGACGCCCCCGACGCCGCCCCCGCCGACGCGGAGCCGGAAGGCGGGGAGCCGCAGCCGCAGGCCGCTTCCGTCGCCCCGCCCGCCACCCTCCCGTTCCTCGTCTCCGGCCGCACCCCCGAGGCCCTGCGGGCGCAGGCCGGGCGGCTGGCCTCGTTCCTGCGGGAGTCCCCCGGTGCGGCGGCGGCCGCCCCCGTGGACCTCGCGTACTCCCTGGCCGCCTCCCGCTCCACCTGGGAGCACCGGGCCGCCGTCGTCGCCGACGACCGCGCGGAGCTGCTCGGCGCCCTCGACGCCCTGGCCGAGGGCGCCGGAGCGGCGCCCGGGCTGGTGCGGGGCACGGCCGAGAAGGGCCGCACGGCCTTCCTGTTCACCTTCCAGGGCAGCCAGCGTCCCGGCATGGGCCGCGAACTGTACGAGGCGTTCCCGGTGTTCGCCGCCGCCTTCGACGAGGTCTGCGCCGAACTCGACCGCCACCTGGACCGGCCGATCCGCGAGATCGTCTTCGCCCCCGAGGGCACCCCCGAAGCCGCGCTCATCGACCGCACCCTGTACTCCTCGCCGGCCATCTTCGCCCTCGAAGTCGCCCTGTACCGGCTGCTGGAGCACTGGGGGATCCGCCCCGACCTGGTCTCGGGCGGCTCGATCGGCGACTCGGCCGCCATCCACGTCACCGGAGTGCTCTCCCTCGCCGACGCCGCGACCCTGGTGACCGCGCGCAGCCGGCTGATGAACGAGCTGCCCGCGGGCGGCGGCATGGTCGCCGTCGAAGCCCCCGAGCAGGTCGTCCGCGAAGCCCTGGACGAGCTCGGCGGCCGCGTGTGCGTCGCACTGGTCAACGGGCCGGAGGCGTTCGTGGTCTCCGGTGACGAGGACCTGATCGCCGGGCTCGGCGACCGCTGGAAGGCCGACGGGTACCGCATCAAGCGGCTGACCGTCGGGCACGCCTTCCACTCCCCGCACATGGACCCGATGCTCGACGCGTTCCGGGAGGTCGCCCGCTCGCTCACCTTCCGGGCCCCGCGCATCCCGATGGTCGACGCGCTGACCGGCGAGCTGATGGACGCCGACCGGATGTGCGACCCCGAGTACTGGGTGCGGCACGTCCGCGAGGCCGTGCGGTTCGTCGACGCCGTCCGCACGCTGGAGTCCGAGGGAGTGACCACGTACCTGGAGGTCGGGCCGCTCGCCATGCAGAGCCTGATGGCCCGCGCCTGCCTGACCGCCGAGTCCGGGGCCGCGCTGGTCCCGTCGCTGCGCCGGGACCGGCCCGAGGTGTGGTCGCTGGTGCACGCCGTCGCCCAGCTGCACGTGCGGGGCGTACGGGTGGACTGGGAACGCTTCCACGCCGACGCGCGCCCGACGGTGACGGGGCTGCCGACGTACGCCTTCCAGCGCGCTCGGTACTGGCTGGAGTCCGCCGGCACCCGGGGCGCGCTCGGGGCCGGTGCGGCCGCCGCGGAGCTGGGGCTGAGCCTGGCCGGGCACCCGCTGCTCGGTACCGCGATCTCGCTGGCCGACTCCGGGGGCTTCCTGTTCACCGCCCGGCTGTCGCTGCGTTCGCAACGTTGGCTGGCGGACCACCGGGTGCTGGACCGGGCGGTCGTGCCCGGTGCGGCGCTCGTGGAGCTGGCCGTACGGGCCGGTGACGAGGCCGGCTGCGACACCCTCGACGAACTGACCCTGGCCGCGCCCCTGGTGCTGCCCGAGGACGGCGGGGTCCAGTTGCGGCTCACCGTGGCGGAGCCGGACGCGCGGGGCCGTCGCGCGCTGAGCCTGTACTCCCGCCCGGAGGACGCCGACACCGGCGAGCCGTGGACCCGGCACGCCGAGGGCACGCTCTCCCCCGGCGGCTCCGCCCCCGCGGAGGGGCTGGCGGTATGGCCGCCGGCCGGGGCCGAGGCACTCGACACGGACGGCCTGTACGAGGCCCTCGGCGCGGCTGGACTCGCCTACGGGCCGGTGTTCCAGGGCCTCGGGGCCGCCTGGAAGCTCGGCGAGGAGGTCTACGCCGAGGTCGCCCTCCCCGAGGAGGCCACCGCCGACGCGGGCCGCTACGGCATCCACCCGGCGCTGCTGGACGCCGCCCTGCACGGCATCGGCCTGGGGTCCTTCGTCACCGGCGACGGCGGGGCCCGCCTGCCCTTCGCCTGGACCGGGGTGTCGCTGTACGCGGCCGGGGCCGCCGCCCTGCGCGTGCGCATCGCCCCCGCCGGGACGGACTCGGTCGCGCTGACCCTCGCCGACCAGACCGGCGCACCCGTCGCCGCCGTCGAGTCCCTCGCCCTGCGCGCCGTCACCGCCGGACAGCTGGAGGACGGCGGCTCCCTGCGCGACGCCCTGTTCCGGGTGGAGTGGGTCGAGCCGGTGCTCGGGGAGAGCAGCCGCGGTGACTGGGCCTGGCTGGACGAGGAGGGCGACGGCGTCCCCCCGTACATGGTCGCGCGCACCCCGGCCGGCGAGGTGCACTCCGCCGTGGTGGAGGCCCTGAGGCTGGTGCGGTCCTGGCTGGACGAGGAGCGGTTCGCCGGGTCCCGGCTGGTGTTCACCGCCGAGCGGCAGGACCCGGCCACGGCGGCGGTGTGGGGGCTGGTGCGTTCCGCGCAGGCCGAGAACCCCGGCCGGTTCGCCCTGGTCGAGGCCGCCGACGTCGAGGCCTCCTGGGAGCGGATCTCCGCCGCGCTGGCGGCCGGTGAGGAACAGCTCGCCCTGCGCGGCGACTCGGTCCTCGTACCGCGGCTGGCGCGGTCCGCCGCCACCCCGGCCGGGGCAGGAGCGTTCGGGGACGGCACGGTCCTGATCACCGGCGGAACCGGTGGCCTCGGCGCCCTCTTCGCCCGCCACCTGGTCACCGAGCACGGCGTCCGCGACCT
>NZ_JBIAVB010000038.1:0-5173 GCF_042893675.1 Streptomyces sp. NPDC001594
CTGGAAGGCGTACGTCGGCAGGTCGCGGGCGACCGGCCCGGCGCCCAGCACCGCAGCCCAGTCGACCTCGACGCCATGGCTGTACGCCTGCGCGACGGCGCCCAGCAGCGCATGCGGCTCCGGCGTGCCCTCGCCCCGCAGCGCGGACACGAACACGGCGGGCGCCGCGTCCTCGTCCGCCGTCAGGCAGTCGGGTCCCAGGGCGGAGAGCACCCCGTCGGGACCCAGTTCCAGGTACGCCGTGACACCCTCGGCCTCCAGGGAGCGCACCCCGTCCATGAAGCGGACGGGCTGCCGCACGTGCCTCACCCAGTACTCCGCCGAGCAGACCTCGCCGCCCTCGGACAGCGCACCGGTCACGTTGGACACCAGCGGGATACGCGGAGCGTGGTACTGGAGCCCCTGCGCCACGGCGCGGAACTCGTCCAGCATCCCGTCCATGTGGTGCGAGTGGAACGCGTGGCTGACCGTCAGCCGCTTGACCCGCCGACCCTGCCCCTTCCACCCTGCGGCGAACTCCGCCACGGCATCCACGTCACCGGAAACCACCACCGACAGCGCACTGTTGACCGCCGCAACCTCCAGCCGGCCACCGAAACGGGCAAGCGCCGCCCGCACCTCGGCCTCGCCGCCCTCCACCGCGGCCATCCCACCGTCCGCACGCAACGCCTGCATCAGCCGGCCCCGCGCGGCCACCAACCGCACCGCATCCGCCAGAGACATCACCCCGGCCACATGAGCCGCAGCGATCTCCCCCACCGAATGCCCGACCAGGAAATCGGGCCGCACACCCCACGAGGACACCAACCGGAACAACGCCACCTCAACGGCGAAGATCCCCGCCTGCGCGAACACCGTCCGGTCCAACAACCCCTCACCCGCGTCGCCCTGACCGAACATCAGGTCGCGCAGGGAGGGCCCCTCCCCCAACTCCCGGTCGAACAGACCGGTGATCTCGTCCAAAGCCTCCGCGAACACCGGGAACGCCTCATACAGCCCCCGGCCCATCCCGACCCGCTGACTGCCCTGACCCGTGAACATCACCGCAGTACGCGCCGGCCCGTCCGCCACCCCACGCACCAACCCGGGAGCTTCCCCGCCCCGGGCCAGCGCGTCGAGGCCTTCCACCAAGGTCCGGGTTTCGTCGGCGAAAACCACGGCCCGGTGTGCGAAGACCGACCTCGTGGCGGTCAGTCCACGGCCCACGGCCCGCGCATCGGGCGACTCCTGGCCGGCCACGTAGGCGAGCAGCCGCCCGGCCTGCGCCGCCAGAGCCTCCGGCGTACGCCCCGACACCACCCAAGGCACCGGACCACCACCGGACGCCGACACCGGAACGTCCTCCGCCTCCCCCACGGGGGCCTGCTCCAGGATGACGTGGGCGTTGGTGCCGCTGATCCCGAACGAGGAGACCCCCGCCCGGCGCGGGCGGTCGGCGTCGGGCCAGGAGCGTGCCTCGTCCAGCAGTTCCACCGCACCGGCCGACCAGTCCACCAACGGCGTCGGCTCGTCGGCGTGCAGGGTCCGCGGCAGCACACCGTGCCGCATCGCCATCACCATCTTCACCACACCACCGACACCGGCCGCGGCCTGCGCATGCCCGATGTTCGACTTCAACGACCCCAACCACAGGGGCTGTTCAGCCGTACGCTCCTGCCCGTACGTGGCGAGCAGCGCCTGTGCCTCGATGGGGTCGCCGAGCCGGGTGCCCGTGCCGTGCGCCTCGACCGCGTCGACGTCGGCCGCCGACAGCCCCGCGTTCGCCAGCGCCTGCCGGATCACCCGCTCCTGCGCCGGACCACTCGGAGCCGTCAGACCGTTGCTCGCCCCGTCCTGGTTGACCGCACTGCCCCGGATCACCGCCAGCACCTGATGCCCGTGGCGCCGCGCGTCCGACAACCGCTCCAACACCAGCACACCGACGCCTTCGGACCAGCCGGTGCCGTCCGCACCCGCCCCGAACGCCTTGCACCGCCCGTCCACCGACAGACCACCCTGACGGCTGAACTCCGCGAACATCACCGGGCTGGACATGACCGACACACCGCCGGCCAGGGCGAGCGAGCATTCGTCGCGGCGCAGTGCCTGTACCGCGAGGTGCAGGGCGACGAGCGAGGACGAGCAGGCCGTGTCGACCGTGATGGCCGGGCCGGTGAAGCCGAAGGTGTAGGGGACCCGGCCGGAGACGACGCTGGCGGCCGTGCCCGTGCCGTAGTACCCCTCGATCTCGTCCGGTACGGACTCCAGGCCCGCGGCGTAGTCGTGGTACATCACCCCCGCGTAGACGCCGGTGCGGCTGCCCTTCAGGGTGGTGATGTCGATCCCGGCCCGCTCGACCGCCTCCCAGGAGGCTTCGAGGAGGAGCCGCTGCTGCGGGTCCATCGCGAGGGCCTCGCGCGGCGAGATCCCGAAGAACTGTGCGTCGAAGTCGGCCGCGTCGTAGAGGAACCCGCCCTTGCGGGTGGCGCTCTTGCCGGGCCGGTCCGGGTCCGGGTCGAACAGGGCGTCGGTGTCCCAGCCCCGGTCCTCGGGGAAGTCCGAGACGGCGTCGCCCTCGCGGGCCACGAGCCGCCACAGGTCCTCGGGGGAGCTCACGCCGCCCGGGTACCGGCAGGCCATGCCGACGATCGCGATCGGCTCGCGGTCGCGCTGCTCGGCGCTCTGGAGCTGCTGCCGGGTCTGGTGCAGCTCCCGCGCGACCCACTTCAGCTTGTTCAGCAGGTTCTGCTCGTCATTCATGTGAGATAACTCCGCAAGGCGTTCGAGAGGGGGGCGGGGCGGGCCGGTTCAGAACGTGCCGAACTCTTTTTCGATGACGTCGAGGATCTCGTCGGCCGTCGCGGCTTCGAGCTGGCCGACGAAGCCGGCGCCGTCCGCCGTGCCGGTCGGGGCGACGGGCGCGGCCGGGTCCTCGTGGGGTCCGGCCAGGGCCAGCAGGGCCGTCAGCCGGTCCGTGATGCGCTGTCGTGCCTCACCGCCGAGGGCCGCCGGCCCGGTCAGCACGTGCTCGATCTTCCCGAGGTCCGCGAGGAGCGGCTCGATCGCCGGTTCGGCGACGGCCGGCGTCTCCAGGGAGGCGTCCACGTGCGCGGCCAGGTCCTGGACCGTGGGGTGGTCGAAGACGAGGGTGGCGGGGAACCGCAGGCCGGTGGCCCGGCCCAGCCGGTTGCGCAGTTCGACCGCCATCAGCGAGTCGAAGCCGAGGCTCTTGAACGGGACGTCCACGCCCGCCTGTTGTCCGGGGCCGTAGCCGAGGACCCCGCTGACGTGCCCGCGGACCACGTCCAGGACCAGGCGTCGGCGCTCGGCCCCGGCCAGGCCCGCGACGCGCGCCGCGAGCCCCGCTTCGGCGTGCGCCGTCTCCTCGGTGCGGGCCTGCCGGACCGTACCGCGTACGAGTGAGCGCAGTACCGCCGGAACCTCCTCCGCGTCACGGCGCCGGAGCCCGGCGACGTCGAGCGGCGCCGGCACGGTCAGGGGCCGCTGCGCCGCCACGCCCGCGTCGAAGAGGGCGAGCCCGTCGCCGGCGGACATGGCGGTCAGCCCCAGACCCGCGAGCCGGCCCCGGTCGACCTCCGACAGGCCTCCCGTCAGGCCGCCGTCGGAGGCCCACCAGCCCCAGGCCAGCGATACGGCGGGCAGGCCCTGTGCCCGGCGCTCGTGCGCCAGGGCGTCCAGGAAGGTGTTGGCGGCGGCGTAGCTCGCCTGGCCCGGGCTGCCCACCACTCCGGCGAAGGAGGAGAACAGGACGAACGCCGAGAGGTCCAGGTCCCGCGTCAGCTCGTGGAGGTTCCACGCGGCTTCCGCCTTGGGGCGGAACACGCCGGCCAGCCGTTCCGCGTCCACGGATTCGATCACGCCGTCGTCGAGCACGGCGGCGCTGTGGACGACGCCGGTGAGCGGGCGGTCGTCCGGCACCGAGGCGAGCAGGGCGGCGAGGGCGTCACGATCAGCGACGTCACACGCCTCCACCCGCACCCGGCCACCCAGCCCCGTCAGCTCGGCCACCAGCGCGTCCACGCCCTCAGCCCCAAGACCACGCCGGGACACCAGCAGCAGGTCCCGCACCCCGTACTCCGCCACCAGATGCCGTGCCACCAGCGCACCCAGCCCACCGGTACCACCGGTCACCAGCACCGTCCCACCAGAACCGAACGACACCCGGGCCCCGCTCTCCGCCGCCTGCACGACACGCGCCAGCCGCGGCACCAGCACCCGCCCGCCCCGCACCGCAACCTGCGACTCACCCGAACCCAACGCGGCACGCAACGCGGCCTCTTCGGCATCAGCCGACAGCCCCCGCTCCACATCCACCAGCACCAGCCGGCCCGGATGCTCCACCTGAGCGGACCGCACCAAACCCCACACCGGAGCCGCCGACAGATCCGCCACACCCTCGCCCGGCCCCGCGGCCACCGCACCACGCGTCAACACCACCAGACACGCACCCGCGAACCGCTCACCGGCCAGGAACTCCTGTACGACGTCCAGCGCGCGGGCCGTCGCCGTCGCGGCGTCCTGTGCCGCGTCGCCGCCGTGCGCCCACAGCACCGGGCCGGAGCCCTGTCGGGTGCCTGTCCCGGCGCCCCAGACGTCCCATTCCGACGAGAGGCGCGAGGTGACGGGTACCGAGGTCCACTCCAGCGCGAAGAGCGCGTCCCGCAGTCCGCCGTCGGCGGCCCGCAGCTGCTCCCGCGCCACCGGCCGCGTCACCAGGCGGCCCACCGAGACCACCGGTGTGCCCGTGGTGTCCTCCACCCGCACCGATACGTCGCCGGAACCGGGGGCGGACGGGGCCATGGCGACCCGCAGGACCGATCCGCCCACGGACGCACCCGACCGCTCGACACCGGACCACACGAACGGCAGCCGCACCTCGTCGGCCGACGGGTCGATCGACATGTGGAAGACCGCGTCCATCAGCGCGGGGTGTACGGCGTAGGCGGCCGCGTCCACGCCCGCCACCTCCGGGAGGGCGACTTCCGCGAACACCTCCGCACCACGCCGCCAGGCCGACCGCACCCCCCGGAACACCGGCCCATACCCGTAACCCAACCCGTCCAGCCGGTCATACAGGCCACCCACATCAACCGGCACAGCACCCGTCGGCGGCCACACCCCCGAACCAGCCCCGACCGGCTCGCCCACAGCGGCCAGCGTCCCGGTGGCGTGC
>NZ_JBIAVB010000039.1:0-4962 GCF_042893675.1 Streptomyces sp. NPDC001594
GTAAACATTCATGGAGAGTTTGATCCTGGCTCAGGACGAACGCTGGCGGCGTGCTTAACACATGCAAGTCGAACGATGAAGCCCTTCGGGGTGGATTAGTGGCGAACGGGTGAGTAACACGTGGGCAATCTGCCCTTCACTCTGGGACAAGCCCTGGAAACGGGGTCTAATACCGGATAATACTCCTGCCTGCATGGGCGGGGGTTGAAAGCTCCGGCGGTGAAGGATGAGCCCGCGGCCTATCAGCTTGTTGGTGGGGTAATGGCCCACCAAGGCGACGACGGGTAGCCGGCCTGAGAGGGCGACCGGCCACACTGGGACTGAGACACGGCCCAGACTCCTACGGGAGGCAGCAGTGGGGAATATTGCACAATGGGCGAAAGCCTGATGCAGCGACGCCGCGTGAGGGATGACGGCCTTCGGGTTGTAAACCTCTTTCAGCAGGGAAGAAGCGAAAGTGACGGTACCTGCAGAAGAAGCGCCGGCTAACTACGTGCCAGCAGCCGCGGTAATACGTAGGGCGCAAGCGTTGTCCGGAATTATTGGGCGTAAAGAGCTCGTAGGCGGCTTGTCACGTCGGATGTGAAAGCCCGAGGCTTAACCTCGGGTCTGCATTCGATACGGGCTAGCTAGAGTGTGGTAGGGGAGATCGGAATTCCTGGTGTAGCGGTGAAATGCGCAGATATCAGGAGGAACACCGGTGGCGAAGGCGGATCTCTGGGCCATTACTGACGCTGAGGAGCGAAAGCGTGGGGAGCGAACAGGATTAGATACCCTGGTAGTCCACGCCGTAAACGTTGGGAACTAGGTGTTGGCGACATTCCACGTCGTCGGTGCCGCAGCTAACGCATTAAGTTCCCCGCCTGGGGAGTACGGCCGCAAGGCTAAAACTCAAAGGAATTGACGGGGGCCCGCACAAGCGGCGGAGCATGTGGCTTAATTCGACGCAACGCGAAGAACCTTACCAAGGCTTGACATATACCGGAAAGCATTAGAGATAGTGCCCCCCTTGTGGTCGGTATACAGGTGGTGCATGGCTGTCGTCAGCTCGTGTCGTGAGATGTTGGGTTAAGTCCCGCAACGAGCGCAACCCTTGTCCTGTGTTGCCAGCATGCCCTTCGGGGTGATGGGGACTCACAGGAGACCGCCGGGGTCAACTCGGAGGAAGGTGGGGACGACGTCAAGTCATCATGCCCCTTATGTCTTGGGCTGCACACGTGCTACAATGGCCGGTACAATGAGCTGCGATACCGTGAGGTGGAGCGAATCTCAAAAAGCCGGTCTCAGTTCGGATTGGGGTCTGCAACTCGACCCCATGAAGTCGGAGTCGCTAGTAATCGCAGATCAGCATTGCTGCGGTGAATACGTTCCCGGGCCTTGTACACACCGCCCGTCACGTCACGAAAGTCGGTAACACCCGAAGCCGGTGGCCCAACCCTTGTGGAGGGAGCTGTCGAAGGTGGGACTGGCGATTGGGACGAAGTCGTAACAAGGTAGCCGTACCGGAAGGTGCGGCTGGATCACCTCCTTTCTAAGGAGCACAGTACCGATTGCAGACAAACGTTCTGCACGGTCAGCTCATGGGTGGAACGTTGATTAGTTGGCACGGTCTTCTGGATGGATCACGAGTACTGCTTCGGCGTGGAAAGTGACTCACTGAAAGAGATCGTGCTTGGCGCGCTGTTGGGTCCTGAAGGCACGGCCGTCTGGTCAGTCTTCAGTGCCGGCCCCAGTGAACTTGCCAGCTTGTCTGGTGAGGTGATGGGTGGCTGGTCGTTATTTGAGAACTACACAGTGGACGCGAGCATCTGTGGCCAAGTTTTTAAGGGCGCACGGTGGATGCCTTGGCACCAGGAACCGATGAAGGACGTGAGAGGCCGCGATAGGCCCCGGGGAGCTGCCAACTGAGCTTTGATCCGGGGGTGTCCGAATGGGGAAACCCGGCAGTCGTCATGGGCTGTCACCCACTGCTGAACACATAGGCAGTGTGGAGGGAACGAGGGGAAGTGAAACATCTCAGTACCCTCAGGAAGAGAAAACAACCGTGATTCCGGGAGTAGTGGCGAGCGAAACCGGATGAGGCCAAACCGTATGCGTGTGATACCCGGCAGGGGTTGCGCATGCGGGGTTGTGGGAATGAGCTTGATCGGTCTGCCGGCCGGTCGGCGAGTCAGAAACCGTTGATGTAGTCGAAGGACATGCGAAAGGTCCGGCGTAGAGGGTAAGACCCCCGTAGACGAAACATCAGCGGCTTGCTTGCTCATCTCCCAAGTAGCACGGGGCCCGAGAAATCCCGTGTGAATCTGGCGGGACCACCCGCTAAGCCTAAATATTCCCTGGTGACCGATAGCGGATAGTACCGTGAGGGAATGGTGAAAAGTACCGCGGGAGCGGAGTGAAATAGTACCTGAAACCGTGTGCCTACAAGCCGTGGGAGCGTCGGACGTACTTGTACGTCTCGTGACTGCGTGCCTTTTGAAGAATGAGCCTGCGAGTTAGCGGTGTGTAGCGAGGTTAACCCGTGTGGGGAAGCCGTAGCGAAAGCGAGTCCGAATAGGGCGATTGAGTTGCACGCTCTAGACCCGAAGCGGAGTGATCTAGCCATGGGCAGGTTGAAGCGGAGGTAAGACTTCGTGGAGGACCGAACCCACCAGGGTTGAAAACCTGGGGGATGACCTGTGGTTAGGGGTGAAAGGCCAATCAAACTCCGTGATAGCTGGTTCTCCCCGAAATGCATTTAGGTGCAGCGTCGTGTGTTTCTTGCCGGAGGTAGAGCACTGGATAGGCGATGGGCCCTACCGGGTTACTGACCTTAGCCAAACTCCGAATGCCGGTAAGTGAGAGCACGGCAGTGAGACTGTGGGGGATAAGCTCCATGGTCGAGAGGGAAACAGCCCAGAGCATCGACTAAGGCCCCTAAGCGTACGCTAAGTGGGAAAGGATGTGGAGTCGCAGAGACAACCAGGAGGTTGGCTTAGAAGCAGCCACCCTTGAAAGAGTGCGTAATAGCTCACTGGTCAAGTGATTCCGCGCCGACAATGTAGCGGGGCTCAAGCGTACCGCCGAAGTCGTGTCATTGCAGCAATAGGGCCAACGCCCGCTGTGATGGGTAGGGGAGCGTCGTGTGCCGGGTGAAGCAGCAGCGGAAGCTAGTTGTGGACGGTTCACGAGTGAGAATGCAGGCATGAGTAGCGATACACACGTGAGAAACGTGTGCGCCGATTGACTAAGGGTTCCTGGGTCAAGCTGATCTGCCCAGGGTAAGTCGGGACCTAAGGCGAGGCCGACAGGCGTAGTCGATGGACAACCGGTTGATATTCCGGTACCCGCTTTGAAACGCCCAATATCGAATCCTCTAATGCTAAGGCCGTGAAGCCGTTCCGGACCCTTCGGGGAAAGGAAAGTGGTGGAGCCGCTGATCCAAGGTGGTAGTAGGTAAGCGATGGGGTGACGCAGGAAGGTAGTCCAGCCCGGGCGGTGGTTGTCCCGGGGTAAGGGTGTAGGCCGAGGGGTAGGCAAATCCGTCCCTCATATAAGGCTGAGACCTGATGCCGAGCCGATTGTGGTGAAGTGGATGATCCTATGCTGTCGAGAAAAGCCTCTAGCGAGTTTCATGGCGGCCCGTACCCTAAACCGACTCAGGTGGTCAGGTAGAGAATACCGAGGCGTTCGGGTGAACTATGGTTAAGGAACTCGGCAAAATGCCCCCGTAACTTCGGGAGAAGGGGGGCCATTCCTGGTGATGAGACTTGCTCTCTGAGCTGGGGGTGGCCGCAGAGACCAGCGAGAAGCGACTGTTTACTAAAAACACAGGTCCGTGCGAAGCCGTAAGGCGATGTATACGGACTGACGCCTGCCCGGTGCTGGAACGTTAAGGGGACCGGTTAGCTCTGTTTCGACAGGGCGAAGCTGAGAACTTAAGCGCCAGTAAACGGCGGTGGTAACTATAACCATCCTAAGGTAGCGAAATTCCTTGTCGGGTAAGTTCCGACCTGCACGAATGGCGTAACGACTTCTCGACTGTCTCAACCATAGGCCCGGTGAAATTGCACTACGAGTAAAGATGCTCGTTTCGCGCAGCAGGACGGAAAGACCCCGGGACCTTTACTACAGTTTGATATTGGTGTTCGGTTCGGCTTGTGTAGGATAGGTGGGAGACTTTGAAGCAGCCACGCCAGTGGTTGTGGAGTCGCCGTTGAAATACCACTCTGGTCGTGCTGGATGTCTAACCTCGGTCCGTGATCCGGATCAGGGACAGTGTCTGATGGGTAGTTTAACTGGGGCGGTTGCCTCCCAAAGGGTAACGGAGGCGCCCAAAGGTTCCCTCAGCCTGGTTGGCAATCAGGTGTTGAGTGTAAGTGCACAAGGGAGCTTGACTGTGAGACCGACGGGTCGAGCAGGGACGAAAGTCGGGACTAGTGATCCGGCGGTGGCTTGTGGAAGCGCCGTCGCTCAACGGATAAAAGGTACCCCGGGGATAACAGGCTGATCTTCCCCAAGAGTCCATATCGACGGGATGGTTTGGCACCTCGATGTCGGCTCGTCGCATCCTGGGGCTGGAGTCGGTCCCAAGGGTTGGGCTGTTCGCCCATTAAAGCGGTACGCGAGCTGGGTTTAGAACGTCGTGAGACAGTTCGGTCCCTATCCGCTGTGCGCGTAGGAATATTGAGAAGGGCTGTCCCTAGTACGAGAGGACCGGGACGGACGAACCTCTGGTGTGCCAGTTGTCCTGCCAAGGGCATGGCTGGTTGGCTACGTTCGGGAGGGATAACCGCTGAAAGCATCTAAGCGGGAAGCCTGCTTCAAGATGAGTATTCCCACCTCCTTGAGAGGGTAAGGCTCCCAGTAGACGACTGGGTTGATAGGCCAGATGTGGAAGCCCGGTAACGGGTGGAGCTGACTGGTACTAATAGGCCGAGGGCTTGTCCTCAGTTGCTCGCGTCCACTGTGTTAGTTCTGAAG
>NZ_JBIAVB010000040.1:0-4692 GCF_042893675.1 Streptomyces sp. NPDC001594
CTTCCCTTTTTCCCGCGTGGCGCTGACGACCGGCTGCCGGGAAAAGGGGGCCACATCCCAGGTCGTCACCAGACGACCACCCCCTCCCGGCACACACCAGGAGGAAATCTTGAACGGAAACTCCGAACTCATCAGCCCCCAGCAGGACGGGCACCCGGCGACGGGCGAACCGCTGCAGCTGGCCGACCGACGAGTCCTTGTCATGGGACTCGGGATGAGCGGGGAAGCCGCAGCGATCCTCTGCTCCTCCCACGGCGCGTCCGTCACGGTCACCGACCACAAGGAGGCCGGCGAACTGGCCGAAGCCCTCGACCGACTGGCCCAGCACCCCATGACCTACCGCCTGGGCGCCGACCAGCCCGACATCACCGGGTTCGACCTCATCATCCGCAGCCCCGGCGTCCGCACTACCCACCCCGCCCTGGCCACCGCCCAGAACATGGGCATCGCGATCTGGAGTGAGGTCGAACTCGCCGCCAGGCTGTGCCCCTGCCCCATCATCGCCGTCACCGGCACCAACGGTAAGGGCACCACCACCACGCTGATCAGCGCCATGATGCAGGCCAGTGGTCGCCGCGCCCACCTCGTGGGCAACATCGGGATCCCGTTCGCCGGCGTTCTGCCCGAGATCGAGGAAGACGACATCGTCGTCCTGGAGGTCGCCGCCGGCCAACTGCAGGACAGCCCCCTCCTGGCGCCGGCAACCAGCGTCATCACCAACATCCGCCGGGAGCACACGAACCTCTACCCGTGGGACTACTACCTCGAGCTCAAGAGCCGCATCGTGGCAAACCACACCCGGTTCAACTCCACGGTGGTCTCCATCGATGACCCCGAAAGCTGCAAGATCGCCGCACGCGTCCCGGGCAGTGTCCTGTACGTCAGCACCCTCGGCCCCCTCCCCGCCGGCCTTGACGGCGCCTTCATCGACGACGACCGGATCACCGCCCGCTACGCAGGCCAGGAAACGGTCTTGTGCCGGGTACAGGACCTCAACGCCGCTGGCGTGGCCGCCAACACCCTCCCGGCCATCGCTGTCGGTCTTTCTTGGGGCCTCCCCCTGACCGCGATCCTCCACGGGATCATCAACTTCCGCGGCCGCGAGCATGTGCTGGAGTACGTCGGTGAGCACGAAGGAGTCACCTACTACAACGACGCCAAGGCCACCAACCCCTGGTCCACCCAGCACGCCCTGCGGGCGTTCAACGGCCGATCCGTCGTCCTGATCGCCGGAGGCGAGGACAACAAGAACGGGGTCTTCACCGCCCTGCACGAAGAGTTCACACGGAACGTCGCACACCTGGTCGCCTTCGGCCCCACGGCGGAGCACATCGTCAACTGCGTCCGAGGCGCCAATCCGCCCGCCATCACGGTCGTCGACGACTTCCGTACGGCCATCGAGAAGGCCACGCAGACCGCGGAACCCGGACAGACCGTGCTCTTCAGCCCCGGCACCTTCACCCCGCACCTGAACCCCGACTACCTCGAGCGGGGGCACATCTTCAAGGAGATCATCAACGGTCTCATCCAGACCTCCTGATGCCGCCGGACGAAGGGCCGGACTCCGCCACTGCGGGGTCCGGCCTTTCGTCGTCCTGCACTCCATCAGCCGACCACCCACCGACAGAAACGATGAAACGGAAGAAAATGACCCACGACACTCTGCTGGTGCACGGAGGGCAGCCCCTTCGCGGCGAAATCCGCGTACGAGGAGCGAAGAACCTCGTGCCGAAGGCCATGGTCGCCGCTCTCCTCGGGCACACCGCCAGCCGCATCCAAAACGTCCCCGAACTCCGCGACGTCGAGATCGTCCGATCCCTTCTCAGCCTGCACGGCGTGGGTGTCACCACCGGTGAACGAGACGACGAACTTCGCATCGACTCCTCACGGGTCCAGCAGGCCGACCCGGGGAAGGCCGTCGCACACGCCGGCTCTTCCCGCATCCCGATCCTGTTCAGCGGCCCTCTGCTGCACCGACTCGGACAGGCATTCATCCCCGGCCTGGGCGGCTGCGAGATCGGGGGCCGCGCGCTGGACTTCCACTTTCAGGTACTGCGCGACTTCGGGGCTGAGATCGAGCCCCGCCCCGACGGAGTGCACCTCCGCGCCCCCCAGCGGCTCAGGGGCATCGACATCCGCCTCCCCTATCCATCCGTGGGCGCCACGGAACAGGTCCTGCTCACCGCAGCCCTCGCCGAGGGCGACACCGAACTGCGCAACGCCGCCATCGAGCCCGAGATCCTCGATCTGATCTGCGTGCTGCAGAAGATGGGCGCCATCATTACCCTCGCGAGCGACCGCACCATCGTGATCAGCGGTGTCGACAGCCTGGACGGCTACATCCACCGTGCTCTCCCGGACCGGCTCGAGACGGCCTCGTGGGCCTGCGCGGCGCTCGCGACCAAGGGCGACATCTACGTCCGCGGCGCCAGTCAAACCGAGATGACCGCCTTCCTCTACACGTACCGGAGGGTCGGCGGACTCTTCGACGTCGATGAAGACGGCATCCGCTTTCAGCACCCGGGCCGGCCGCTGAGCGCCATCAGCCTGGAGACCGATGTACACCCCGGCTTCCAGACCGATTGGCAACAGCCCCTGCTCACCGTGCTGGCGCTGGCCGAAGGAACTTCCAGGATCCATGAGACCGTGTACGAGTCCCGTCTCGGTCTCACCGCCGGCCTGAAGAAGATGGGGACGGACGTGCAGCTTTCCGAGGAGTGCCTCGGTGCCCGCCCCTGCCGGTTCGAAGGACAGAACCACCAGCACTCGGCAGTCATCTCCGGATCTCCCCGGCTTCAGGCTGGCGACCTGAAAATCCCCGACCTGCGCGGAGGCTTCGCATATCTGATCGCGGCACTCGCAGCGAAGGGGACATCGCGGCTGGACGGCATCAGCCTCATCGACCGGGGATATGAGAGGTTCCTGCAGAAGCTCCAAGACCTCGGAGCCGATGTTCAGCTGATCACCTCTTGAACCAGGCCGCGCCCCTGGGGTCGGAAGCAACTGAACGGCTTCCGGCCCCAGTAGCCGGCCATGCCCTGTCAGGACCGGACGAGGCCCTGGCTCGTCATCAGCGGTCGCCAACTGAGGCACGCCCAGCGTCGCTGCCTTGCGCCGACCGCTGGCGCGAGGCCCGGCCGACAGCACTGTCGGCCCGGTGAGGGCCGTATCCGTCCGCCCGGGACCGCAGCGGCCTGGCTCTCGTCGTGGGCGGACGGACAACCCAAGGGACCAGCAGCTTCCCAGGACGTCCAGCAGCGGCCGACTGCGGCGCCTAACCTCCGTAAGCCTCCGCGGCCACGAGCGCCGGCGGCTGCGGCGGCTTCGAGATGGGCAAAGAAGGCCAGCAGAGGGAGAGGGGACGGCGGCTCGAAGCCGTCAGCCGTGCGCGGCTCCGTGTACTGTCCAAAGCCAGCCGGGAGCAGGCGCTGGAGCAATCTTCTGTGTGATCCGGCGACGACGTAATTGACGCAGATTTTTTGGCCACGGGTTTTCCGTGGCCAAGGCCGCCCATCTTGGGTCGGGGCCGAGGGAGTCTTTAACCGGGAGGTTTTCGGGCGGGTCCCTCCCGGGACAAGAACAGGGGGCCGAGTGCCCGACTGACGTCGCGGTGAGGGCACAGCCCTCTCCATTGGCTCAAGTGTAATGGCCCCCTGTTCATGTCCCGGCCCGCCCGAAAACCTCCCGGTCAAACACTCCCCCACCCCCTTCTGGCGGCTGAACAGGTGCAGCCCGCTACGGGGGAATGTGACCCAAAACACACTGAATTCCCCTATCGAATCCAACGAATTTCCTAGGCGCCGACACTAGGAGATGGCATAATTAGGGATACAGGAAGGGACCTGGCAGAAACTTCCGAAAACCCGAGAAAAAATCAGCGAAAGAGGAAACATGCCTATCAAGCCCATCGCCCCCCCGGCCCTACAGGCCAGCAGCTTCGGCGAGAAGAGCGGCTACATCGACCCGAAGAGCGGTCTTAAGGACCGGCGAGACAAGGAGGGAAACCAGTACCTCACGTTCACGCTGATCGTCCTTGCTTTGGTCGACGATTTCATCGGCGAGCTGAAGCGGCGTGAGTTCGAGGTTTGGGTCCAGGGCGAGGACATCAAGAAGCTTCAGGACGCCTTCCCCGAGGGAATGACCAGCGTCACCAGCAGGGAAGAGGCAAGGGTCACGGTCGTCGTCGCGGACGAGTGGTACTCCAACTACCAGAATGAAAAGAAAGAATGGGTCCACACGATCGGACTCCGTGCCAGCTCTATCACGCTTCCGAACAAGAAGGGCTGAAAACCCCCGTGTTGCAGGGGCTGAATTTTCAGCCCCTGCAACACGGCAGGCGAACCAGAACCGCACCCCAGCTCATAGAGGTTCCAGGGATGTGCCATTTCCTCCAAAGGAACATGTGCATCAAACCGAAGAGCCCTCCACCCTGACAGTCAGCCGCCCGCGAAGCGGGCCCAGGGCCGGGGAGCGAAGCGGACCGGCCCAACTGGTCGTGAAACGGCCAGAGTTGGGACGCGAAGCGGCTCAACCAGGGGTCTGGAGCGAAGCGGAAGACCCCGAGGCCAAGCCCGCGAAGCGGGCGCCAGCCCGCCCCGCGCGAAGCGCGGGGCCTTACACTCCGTCACAGCCCGCGCGCAGCGCGGGCGTTCCCTTCCCCAGCGCGCAGCGCTGGGGGTCCCGCTCCGCGGG
>NZ_JBIAVB010000041.1:0-2999 GCF_042893675.1 Streptomyces sp. NPDC001594
ACTCTTCCGGATAGGGCTTGGGCACAGCGACATCCTTCCCACCTGCCCCACAGGGCAAGCCAGTTCAGATGTCACCCGATCGTGCGGCAGACCCTTTCTGCGGGAGCGCCTCTCGCCGGGAGGCTGGCTGCTCCCAGGCTGTCTTGGCCGGCTATCGGGAGGCTGCTGCAGCATGCTGCCGCAGCCCAGACCACAGCGATCCGCCCTAGTGCGGCTGGGAAGCGGGCCGCCATTGCAGAGAGGCTGCTCGGTTCACGCACAGAGCTGGAACAGCTTGCCTCCAGCCCCGGGTGGCCGGTGCTTCGTGCGTTCACATCAAAGACGGCGGCCTGGGAGTTGCCATCGGACAGCGCATGGGAGCTGAAGTCGGGGCTCGTGCTGTCGTGGGATGCAGTCGCTGCGTACAAGCAGGAGGAGTGGGACGAGCACGCGAGGCGTGCCGAGCTGGACAGATGGGCGAGTCAGGGAGTCATCCGGCGGGGGCTCGTCCTGGGCTGCTGCCACTGCCCGATCTACGAGTTCTACCCGCTCGCTGAGATCACTCAAGCCTACTCGTGCCGGCGATGCGGTGGTGAGAACAGCCTGATCCAGGGGCGGTGGAAGTCGCCGATTCCTGAGCCGAGCTGGTACTACGAACTGCATCCGGCGGTGCGTGAACTTGTTGAGAACGATGGAGACGTGCCCCTGCTGGCGACCCAGTTCCTTCGAACCCAGCACTGGGCCCGCCCAGCGCTGGTGTGTGAGGAGTTCGAGGTCCTCCGAAGCGGCAACCCGTTCGTGGAGATTGACTTCGCCCTGGCCACGTTGGACCAGGTGTGGCTCGGCGAAGCAAAGAGCGGGGATGTGCTCGGGAGCAGTCCCAAGGAGCAGAAGCGCGAGGCGTGCAAGCTCATTGAAGGCTGCGTTGCCCTTGGAGCAGGCGGGCTTGTCCTGGCCACGTCCAAGCCCGGATGGTCCGATGCGACGGTGCAAATGCTCCAGCACGAAGTACAGGGCAGGCGAGTTGCTTCACGTGTGACTCCCAGAATCGTTCTCCTCACCGGTCTCGGCACGAAACCCCACCTCACGGTGCTGAAAGCCTGACGAGGCGCATGAGAACGGAACGCCGCGCGTGTCCGCGCTGCCCCGACTTCACCGCCCAGGTCCTGGAGTGGGCGGGGTGGTGGAACACCGAGCACCGTCCCGCCGGCCTGGCCGGCCGGACTCCCGTTGAGGCCTGGTTGGCTGATCCCACGCCGCTCTCGGACATTCCTGAGGCTGCCTTGTGGGGGTTGATGCTGGAGGACGACGGCCGGGTCCGGAAACTGAGCAGCCACGGCGTGCGCTGGCGCGGGCGGGACTACCTGGGCGCGTGGATGGCCGGCCAGGCAGGGCGCCGCGTCCGGATCCGGCACATGCCCCACCACGACCACGAGATCGAGGTCTGCGACCCGGCCGGCCGCCACCTGGGCACCGCCCACCTAGCCGACGCCGCCATACCGGAACAACTGGACGAGCTGCGCCGTACCCGCACCGTGCGGGCCCGCCGACTGCGCGAGGACGCCAAGAAGGCTGAGGCCCTGCGCCGGCAGCGCTTCGCACCGGCCACCACTCCCACGCCTGCGCAGCGCCTGGGCGCCGTCACGGCAGCCGAAGCCGAGCAGGAACTCACCACGTCTGCCGACAGTGACATGGCAGCCTTGGCCCTGCCCGACCTCATCCCTCACGCCTCGCCGCCCGACGACTGGAACACCCCCGCCTTCCTACGCCCTGCGATCCGGGAGGAGAAGCGATGACGAGCCAGCTGCCGCCGCGGGAGACCGATCACTACACGCAGCTCGCGGATGCCGCGGTTGTTACGACCCGGGCGTTCCTGGCCGGGAGGGAGAACATCGCCGACACGATCGACGCCAGGGCGATGATGTGCCTCCACGGCCCGGCAGGCGTGGGCAAGACCCTTGCCGCGAACGTCTGCCTGCGCGAGCTTGAGCGGACCCGTGGCGAGGAGGTCTGCCGGATCGCCTTCCGCGCTCGCCCCACGGCCCGTGCTGTGCGCCATGAGCTCTTCGCTGCGCTCGGCCTGCCGGGCGAACCCCCGCGTCACCCGTCCGAGTTCGATCGGCTGCTCCTGGACTCGCTGGCAGCCCAGCCACGTACGCTGGTCGTGGACGAAGCGCAATGGCTGAATCGAGAGACGTTCGAATATTTCCGGTTCGTCTGGGACCACCCGTACTCGCAGATCGCGATCATCTTCGCCGGCGGCGAGGGAGCGCACACGGTGCTGCGGAAGGAACCGATGCTCTCTTCCCGCATCTTCATCTGGCAGCAGGTCACCAAGCTCACCCTGAAGGAAGTTCAGCAGGCCATCCCCCTCTACCACCCCGTCTGGGCACAGACCGATCCGGTGGACATCGCCTTCGCGGACCGCCACGCAGCCCATGGCAACTTCCGAAACTGGGCCCGCCTAACAGCCCATACACTGACTGCACTTGAACGGACAGGGCGCGATCGTCCTGACCAGGAAGTGCTGCGCTGGGCGTTCAGCAGGCTGGGTAGTTGGCGGGACTGATGACAGGGCATTGTGCAGTTTCACTGATCGCCGCCACTGCCAGTGCCCGATCCGCACCGAGGCCTTGATTCCCGAGTCTATCTGCCACCAAAATTGAATCACACAGTATGGGTAGGGCCCTCGGGGCCCCTCGCTGGAGGCTCGTCCGGCTAGCGGAGCACAGGCGACCAGCCCCCTTACTGTTGCTAGCTCGGTCCGCGGAGCGGGCCGTGGTCTGGAGGCGGAGCCGGAAGACCCAGGGTGGGGGAGCGGAGCGGACCCGCCCAACGGGCCGAAGGCCTGGGCCCCGTGAAACGGGGTCACCTTCCCGCGCGGAGCGCGGGAGCCCTGGGGCCTGCGGAGCAGGCCCGCTCTGGTGGAGCGCAGCGGAACCAGAGCCAGTCCGGAGCGAAGCGCAGGACCCCGGCCCGAAGGGCCGGCTATAGCTCGGAGCGAAGCGGAGAGCTGGGCC
>NZ_JBIAVB010000042.1:0-1574 GCF_042893675.1 Streptomyces sp. NPDC001594
TCAGAGGGCTCGACGGTCTCTGCCTCGGTCACGTTGTCACTCGTCATCGGTGCATCCTCCATGATCGGGAGTTACACCGAACGATTTACAGTCCCCACCGCGCAGCTGTGTGACCGAGATCACAACTAAGTGATCCTGGCTTGGCGACTCAACCCCTAGCGCCAGCTGTGCGTGCCCTGCTGGCAGTGAGCTCGGGAATCACCGATCTTCGCTGGCTTCGTTCGAACTGGGCCAGACAGCCAACAGCTTGGCGGATCATGTGGGCTATGGATGCAGGCATTGCTGCCGTGTTGGGTGCAGCTGTCGGAACCGCAGGCACGGTCATGACCGGCTGGGCCTCCAGATCGTTGGCCAAGATGCAGATGCGCGCCGAGGGCCTGCGAGAGCGGAGAGAGCCCCGAAGGTCCTCCTATGAAGCTTTCTCCTCAGCTGCCGCAGCGCTACATGATCACCTTCAGCCATGGATCACTTTCGGGCGCCTGCTCGGGCAGACACCTAGCTCTGCAGGAGAGGCTGTAGGCCCGGTCTCCTATCTGAGGAGTAGTGAATTCAAGGAGGGCTACATGGTCCGTGCGATTGATCTCACCGAGGACATCAGTCGATACGGGCGGCATGTGGTTCTCGATGGGCCATCAGATCTCGAACCTTCCGTCGCCAAGGTGACAGAGCTGGCCAGTGGACTCGTTGCCCCCTTCAGGATCATGCAGAGTTTCAGTCACATCTCTGATGCGGCCGGAGAGTCAGCCGTTGCCTACGACACTTCGAAGTTTCCCGACCGGCTTAAGGAGTTGGACCGGAGCATCCAAGGCTTCCTGCTACATGCGAGCGCAGCGTTGGATGGTGATGTGTCCGCACGACTTCCATGACCATGCCGCACGCCTTGTTGGACCCACTACCTCCCCCAACTCCCATCCCGTCTGCCGTCGACCCACACGTATGTGGAGCAGGCGCGGTGCCGGGCGTCCAGGTGGAGCGCCCAACTGGACGAACGACCTGGACGCCCGGTGCCGTGGCTGCTCGGCTTGTCCTGGGTCGACGGCAGACGGGATGGGAGTTCCCCCGCCTCAGCCCCATTCGGCCGGCACTCGCCAGCGGCGCCCCCGCCATCCCGGAGTCGGAGCGCCCCCGCCGGAGGCATGTCGGTAAGGGAGGGATCCTGCGGCCCGTAGGGCTCGACTCATGCCTACGGGCCTACCCGCCTACTGGGGCGGGCGTCGGCGCAGCGCGCGCGGAGCGGGCCGAAGGCAGGAGCGTCGCGCGGAGCGGAGCCGGGAAGGCCGCCCGGCGGAGCGGAGCGCAGCCGGGTGCCTTGATGAGGTAGAGAAACCTGTAACAGGTCCGCTTGGCTCCTACGGCTGCGCCGTGGCGAGGGCTTCGGCGATGGCGTGCATGGTGTCGGTGATGGTGTCGGCTCCCGCTTCGGCGAAGGGGTCTGGTGCAGGTTCGGGTGACAGGTTGAGTCACGCGGCCTGGAGGGCTGGCGTGGTCATGACGGTCTCGAATTCGATGGGGGTCAGTCGGCCGAGTGCGGCTTGTCGGCGGCGTCGGTGGTAGGTCCGCTCGATCCAGGTCAC
>NZ_JBIAVB010000043.1:0-1443 GCF_042893675.1 Streptomyces sp. NPDC001594
AGAGGGCTCGACGGTCTCTGCCTCGGTCACGTTCTCACTCGTCATCGGTGCATCCTCCATGATCGGGAGTTACACCGAACGATTTACAGTCCCGGTATCCACGGGCTCGGTTCGGTCGGACGGCTTGGTGCCCTGTTGAGAATTTGGGTGGGGCTCTCATCCAACCGGGATGGTCGGATGAGAGCCCGGTCTCAACCCTCGATCGTCAGAGGCTTGCCGGCCGATGCCTTGCCCGGCCAGTAGAGGTCGGAGTCGCTCTTCGGGGTCTTCACCCGCACCTGGAGGGCGGCTGCCAGGGTGTTGGCGTGTCCGGAGGGGATGGGCCGGCTGAAGGTCACCGTCCGGTCTGCCACCTCCAGCGTGTAGGGGGTCCCATCGATGTCGAGCCGTCGCAGCTGTGCGTCGATCGCCTGCTCGTCGATGGTGGGCAGCGGCGGCCTCGACAAGCAGCGTTCCCGCTGGAAGAGCGGGCAGTGGTTCCTCTGGCACACCGCCGAGTCGAGGATGTTCGAGCGGTCCGGCTGTCCCATTACGAACGCCAGGGCGCAGGAGTTGGTCTCGTAGATCGGGTAGTCGCCGTAGCGGAACGGCAGGTTCGTCAGCGCCTTTCGCATGCTGATCGGCCACACAGACGCCGCGTTCTCCAGGTCCTCGCTGGCCGCAGCCAGCTCCGGCCACAGCTCGAGCATCTGCTCCCGCGCGCCGGGCTTGACCTTCAGGCCGATGGCCACGGAGCACTCGGCGTAGCGGGTCACCAGGCTGAGAACCCGGTCGATGACCTCGGGGGTGGAGTTCTTCGGGGTGAGGGGCCTCCAGTAGTGGATGATCGGGGTGCCGATGGCGTGGAGGGCGGGGAAGTTGTTCCTGAGCTCGTCGTGCTTGATGCCCTTCTCGACGTCCGGTCCGAGGCCGGAGTAGCTGAGGAAGACGATGACCTTGAGACCGGCTATCTGAACCCGGACAAGACAGTCGAGTACGTCCTGCGTGAAGGCGCACTTCGTGATCAGGCAGACCGGGTTCTTGAGCCGGGCCTGGGCCATCAGGTCGAGGAGCCGTGTGAGGTGGTGGCGGTTGCGCGGAGTGGCGAGGGCGTCCGTGCAGGTGTAGAGGGCCAGCTTGGCGTCGGGGGTGTAGTAGGGGCTGTCGAGGAGCTGCTGCAGGGTCCGCTCCGGGGTGGCGACCATGACCGGCTTGACGAGGGTCTGGTTGCGGTCCTTCAGGTAGCAGTAGCCGCAGTTCTTGGGGCAGCCCTGCATGCCGTTGACCACGATCCAGGCGTCGTGTCGGTCGATGACGGGTTCGTAGACGCGGTCGTTCGGAAGTGTGCCTTCCAGGTTGATCATTCTTTCTCCCGGTGTGCCGGGAGGGGGTGGTCGTCTGGTGACGACCTGGGATGTGGCCCCCTTTTCCCGGCAGCCGGTCGTCAGCGCCACGCGGGAAAAA
>NZ_JBIAVB010000044.1:0-1426 GCF_042893675.1 Streptomyces sp. NPDC001594
GACCTCGCCGTGGTCCTCGTCGACGCCCGCAACGGCGTCATCGAGCAGACCCGCCGCCACGCCGCCGTCGCCGCCCTCCTGCGCGTCCCCCACGTCGTCCTCGCCGTCAACAAGATGGACCTCGTCGACTACCAGGAGGCCGTCTTCGCGCGCATCGCCGAGGAGTTCACCGCCTACGCCTCCGAGCTGGGCGTCCCGGAGATCACCGCGATCCCGATCTCGGCGCTGGCCGGGGACAACGTGGTCGAGCCGTCGGCGAACATGGACTGGTACGGCGGCCCGACGGTGCTGGAGCACCTGGAGACCGTCCCGGTCAGCCACGACCTCACCGCCTGCCCGGCGCGTTTCCCGGTGCAGTACGTGATCCGTCCGCAGACCGCCGAGCACCCCGACTACCGCGGCTACGCGGGCCAGATCGCCTCCGGCGTGCTGCGCGTCGGCGAGGCCGTCACCGTCCTGCCGTCGGGCAAGACCTCGGTCATCGAGGGCATCGACGCGCTCGGTGAGTCCGTGGACATCGCCTGGTCCCCGCAGTCGGTGACGCTGCGGCTGAAGGACGACATCGACATCTCACGCGGCGACCTGATCGCGCCGACCGCGAGCGCCCCGGCCACCACCCAGGACGTCGTCGCGACGGTCTGCCACGTGGCCGACCAGCCGCTGGCCGTGGGCGCGCGGGTGCTGCTCAAGCACACCACGCGCACGGTCAAGGCGATCGTCAAGGAGATCCCGTCCCGGCTGACCCTCGACGACCTCTCCCAGCACCCCGCACCGGGACAGCTGGTGGCCAACGACATCGGCCGCGTCGTCGTGCGCACCGCCGAGCCGCTCGCGCTCGACGCGTACGCCGACTCGCGCCGCACCGGGTCCTTCCTGCTGATCGACCCGGCCGACGGCACCACCCTCGCGGCGGGCATGGCGGGCGAGTCCTTCGCCTCCAAGGCCGAAGCGGTACCGGCGGACGAAGAAGGGTGGGACTTCTAGGTCATGCGGACCGACATGTACACCACCTTCGCCAAGGAGGGCGGCCGGGTGGGCAGCGGCGCCCTCGGCAGCGGCCAGGGAGGAGTGGCGCGATGTGCGCGATGACCGCACTGCCGTCGGCATCCCGCCTTCGCGTCCTCCACGAGCCGTACCCGTCCCCGCTCCACCCCCGAAAGACCGCGCCGTAAGACACAGACGGCGCGTCGAGAGGAAGTCCTCCCGTGCCTGTCACCCGTAAGACCCTGCTCCGCCGCGGTGTCACCGCCGCCACCGCCCTGCCGCTGCTGATCGGCGTCCTCGCCTCCTGCGGCTACGGTTCCCAGGCGGAGAAGACGGAGAACAAGCCCGCCGGGGCGTCCGCCGAGGGTGCCAAGGCGCTCTCCGCGTCCGAGGTCCGGATCGGGTACTTCCCGAACCTGACGCACGCCACCGCCCTGGTCGG
>NZ_JBIAVB010000045.1:0-1220 GCF_042893675.1 Streptomyces sp. NPDC001594
TCATCCGTTTCGCGGGTGACTCGGGTGACGGTATGCAGCTGACGGGTGACCGTTTCACCTCGGAGACGGCGTCCTTCGGCAACGACCTCTCGACGCTGCCGAACTTCCCCGCCGAGATCCGGGCCCCTGCCGGGACCCTGCCCGGGGTGTCCTCGTTCCAGCTGCACTTCGCCGACCACGACATCCTCACCCCGGGCGACGCGCCGAACGTGCTGGTCGCGATGAACCCGGCCGCGTTGAAGGCGAACATCGCGGACGTGCCGCGCGGCGCGGAGATCATCGTCAACACGGACGAGTTCACCAAGCGGCCGATGGCCAAGGTCGGCTACGCGACCTCCCCGCTGGAGGACGGCTCCCTCGACGCCTACAACATCCACCGGGTGCCGCTGACCACCCTGACGGTGGAGGCGCTCAAGGACTTCGGCCTCACCCGCAAGGAGGCCGAGCGCAGCAAGAACATGTTCGCGCTGGGCCTGCTGTCGTGGATGTACCACCGTCCGACGGAGGGCACGGAGAGCTTCCTGCGGCAGAAGTTCGCGAAGAAGCCGCAGATCGCGGAGGCGAACATCGTCGCCTTCCGGGCGGGCTGGAACTTCGGCGAGACGACCGAGGACTTCGCCGTCTCCTACGAGGTCGCCCCGGCGACGAAGGCGTTCCCCACGGGCACCTACCGCAACATCTCGGGGAACCTGGCCCTGTCCTACGGGCTGATCGCGGCGGCCCGGCAGGCGGACCTGCCGCTCTACCTGGGCTCCTATCCGATCACCCCGGCCTCGGACATCCTGCACGAGCTGTCGAAGCACAAGAACTTCGGCGTGCGCACCTTCCAGGCCGAGGACGAGATCGCCGGCATCGGCGCCGCCCTGGGCGCGGCCTTCGGCGGGGCCCTGGGCGTGACCACCACCTCCGGGCCCGGTGTGGCGCTGAAGTCGGAGACGATCGGGCTGGCGGTCTCCCTGGAGCTTCCCCTGCTGATCGTGGACATCCAGCGCGGCGGTCCCTCGACGGGCCTGCCGACCAAGACCGAGCAGGCGGACCTCCTCCAGGCCATGTACGGGCGCAACGGCGAGGCCCCCGTCCCCATCGTCGCCCCGCGCACCCCCGCGGACTGCTTCGACGCGGCGCTGGACGCGGCCCGGATCGCCCTGACCTACCGCACGCCGGTCTTCCTGCTCTCCGACGGCTACCTCGCCAACGGCTCCGAACCCTGGCGGATCCCG
>NZ_JBIAVB010000046.1:0-1193 GCF_042893675.1 Streptomyces sp. NPDC001594
GCTGGCGCTGGGCTTGCCCGAACCTGCGCCCGGCTTCGCCGAGGCCTCGCCCGGTTTCGCCGAAGCCGTCTCCCCCGTCATGGGAGAGTTCGTCGCGCTCGGCCGCGCCGAGGTCGTGGAGCCACCGCCCGATGCGTCGGCCCCGCCCGGCCCGCACGCCGTGGACGCGAGCAGCAGCGCACCGAGGACGGCCGCGGCCGCCGCCTTCGCGATTACCTTGTTTTCCCTGGTCAACAGAGCCCCCTGTGTGGTGTTCTTCGCAGTACACGACCTGTACGCACGCCAGGGGTCGGCGGGTTGCATGCGGATCGGAAGAATTCTGGGACCGCGGGGGGGCGGGATGACGGAGGAGGAGTTCGACGCGTTCTACGCGTCGGCGTTCCCACGGGTCGTGGGCCAGGTGTACTCCTTCACCGGCGACCACGGCCAGGCCCAGGACGCCGTTCAGGAAGCCTTCGTACGCGCCTGGGACCGGCGCGGCGACTTCCTGGCCGGTGAGGCCCCGGAAGCCTGGATCCGCACCGTCGCGATGCGTCTCGCGGTCAGCCACTGGCGGCGGGCCCGGCGCTGGCTGGAGCTGGTACGCCGCACCCCGCCGCCAGAGCACGCCCCTGGGCCGGGTCCCGAACACGTCGCCCTCGTCACGGCGCTGCGCCGGCTCCCGGAGCCCCAACGCCTGGCGATAGTGCTGCACCACCTGTGTGACCTCAGTGTGGAAGAGGTAGCCTCCGAGACCGGCGCTCCGACCGGTACGGTCAAGGCCCGCCTGTCACGCGGCCGGGCGGCCCTCGCCAAGCTGCTGCCGGCGACCGAGGTCGGCGCGCTGGGTGCGAGTGGCGAGGAGAAGGAGGATGACCGTGGCCGATGAGCTGTCCTCCGCCCTGCGCGAGCTGGCCGAAAGCGCCGCCGCCCCCGCGCCCACGACGGGAGCGGAGGTCCGGCGCATGGCCGCTTCCCGGCGCCGTCGCCGGCACTCCGCCTTCGCGGGAGGCGCCGTCGCGGCGGTCGCGGCCCTCGCGTTCGGCCTGGCCGCGGCCCTCGGCGGCCCGGAGCCCCACCGGCACCCCGCACCCCCGCCCGCCGCCTCCCTCACGGCACCCACGACCGATACGCCCTCGGCCGCCGCCCCCACCGGCGCTGTGCCCCCGCCGCCCACCGAGCCCTCCCCGGCCGCGCCGACCCCCAGCGCCCCG
>NZ_JBIAVB010000047.1:0-1059 GCF_042893675.1 Streptomyces sp. NPDC001594
ACCGTGCTGACCGATGTCGGTCCGGTCGAGATATCCGTGCCCCGCGACCGCGACGGATCCTTCGAACCAAAGATTGTCCGCAAGCGGCAGAAGCGCCTGACCGGCGTGGACGAGATGGTCATCTCCCTGTCCGCAAAGGGCCTGACCACCGGCGAGGTCCAGGCCCACCTCGCGGAGGTCTATGGCGCGGAGGTCTCCCGCCAGACGATCTCCACAATCACCGACAAGGTTCTCGACGGCATGGCCGAGTGGCAGAACCGGCCGCTCGACGCCGTCTATCCGGTGGTCTTCATCGACGCCATCCACGTGAAGATCCGCGACGGCGCCGTCGCGAACCGGCCCATATATGTGGCCCTGGCCGTCACCACCGAAGGCCGACGGGACATCCTCGGGCTCTGGGCCGGCGACGGCGGCGAGGGCGCCAAGCACTGGATGCACATCCTCACCGAGATCAAGAACCGCGGCGTGAACGACGTCCTCATGCTCGTCTGCGACGGCCTGAAAGGCCTGCCCGACGCCGTCGAGACCGTCTGGCCCCGCACCACCGTCCAGACCTGCGTGGTCCACCTGCTGCGGAACTCCTTCCGCTATGCGGCCCGTCAGGACTGGGACAAGATCGCCAAGCTCCTCAAGCCCGTCTACACCGCCCCGACCGAAGAGGCGGCACTGGAGCGGTTCGCCGAGTTCGCCGACGCCTGGGGGAAGAAGTATCCGGCAATCGTGAGGCTGTGGGAGAACGCCTGGGAGGAGTTCACCCCGTTCCTGCGGTTCGACACTGAGATCCGCCGCATCGTCTGCACCACGAACGCGATCGAGTCCGTGAACGCCCGCATCCGGCGGGCGGTCAAGGCCCGCGGCCACTTCCCCAACGAGCAGGCCGCCCTGAAATGCGTCTACATGGCGATCATGTCCCTGGATCCCACCGGCAGGGGCCAGGCCCGCTGGACCATGCGCTGGAAGACCGCACTGAACGCCTTCGACATCACCTTCGACGGCCGACTCTCCGCAGCCCGCCAGTAACCCCAACCACCCCCGTTACACCCTTCGATTGACAGCCCC